>NZ_JBITXV010000004.1:0-651989 GCF_044544845.1 Streptomyces sp. NPDC053474 | reverse complement strand
CCACCGACCCAGTCCCAGAACCCGAACATGTTCGCCGTGTCGATACCGAACTCCGCCACCTTCTCGGCATTCGTCGACAACGCCACGAAATGCCGGGCGACCGCGCTCTGATCAGCACGCAACTCGGTCAGCAGCCACTCCCGCGCGGAGGTGGCATTGGTGATCGTCTCGATCGTCGTGAACGTCTTGGACGCGATGACGAACAGCGTCTCCGCCGCGTCCAGATCCCGCACCGCCTCATGCAGATCCGCACCATCCACATTCGACACGAAACGGACCGTCAGCTCCCGGTCCGTATACGACCGAAGCGCCTCATACGCCATCGCCGGACCAAGGTCGGAGCCGCCGATACCGACATTGACCACATTCTTGATGCGCTTGCCGGTGTGACCCCTCCACTCACCCCTACGGACCTGGTCCGCGAAGGCAGCCATCTTGCCGAGCACCGCGTGCACACCCGGCACCACATTCTCACCATCGACCTCCACCACGGCGTCCGCCGGAGCGCGCAGCGCGGTGTGCAGCACCGCCCGCCCCTCCGTCGTATTGATCTTCTCGCCCCGGAACATGGCATCCCGCAGCCCGAACACACCGGTGGCGGCAGCCAGTTCCTGGAGAAGGGCCAGGGTCTCGTCCGTGACCAGGTGCTTGGAGTAGTCGATGTGCAGGTCGCCGACCTGGGCCGTGTAACGCTCGGCACGGCCCGGGTCAGCGGCGAACAGCTCCCGCAGCCGCACCTCCCCCAGCTGCTCCCGGTGCTTGACCAGGGCCGTCCACTCGGCCGTCTGGTGGAGGCTGGTGCGGCCAACTGCGTTCATCTGTACTTCCGCCCTCTCTCGTACAACGTGCGTGCGTACGCCCCACTGTGCTCCCAACCTAGTTGATCAGCGTGTGGCGCGAGGTGTCCGTCGGCTTGAGCGCGGGGGTGAGTACGACGACGGAGAGCGCGAACAGGACGGCCGCCAGCAGCATCGGCGTGTGGGGACCCCGGAGCGCGGCCGCTGCCCCGCCGAGCATCGCCCCGAGCGGCGCCCCCGCGACGCCCACGGTCCGGAACGCCGCGCTGATGCGCCCAAGCGCGGCGGCGGGCGCGCGCTCCTGCATCAGGGTGTGGGTACTCACGTTCCACACCATCCCCATGGCGCCGAACAGGGCCATGCTCGCGGTCAGGGCCGTGATGTCGCGGACCGTGCCCATGGCCACGAGCGCGGCGATCTGGGCCGTCCCGGCGGCGAGCACGGCGCGCACCCGCCCGAGCCGCCGCGCGAGGCGCCCGGCGAGCGCCCCGCCCACCAGGCTCCCGGCCGCGTACGCCGTCATGGCCGCCGCGTATCCCCCGCTGCCCGCGTGCAGCCAGTCGGTGACGAGGACGACGAGGGTGGCGAGGAGCGCGCCTATCCCGACGTTGCCCACCGCGGTGGCCGCACACAGGCCCCGCAGCACCCGGTCCCGCCCCAGGACCCGCAGGCCGTGCGCGATGTCGGACCGCAGGGTGGCCCCGGCGGGTCTGGGCGGGTGCCCGGGCGCGGGCACCCGCAGGGAGGCCACGAGCGCGGCCGCCACCAGATAGGTGACCGCGTCGGCCGCGTACGGAAGGCCCGGGCCCGCGGCGATCAGGAAGGGCACCGCGGGCGCGGCGAGGAGGCCACCGGCGAGCTGCTGTCCGGTCAGCAGCCGAGCGTTGGCACTGCCGAGGGCGGCGCGGTCCACGAGGGCGGGCAGCAGGGCCGTGGCCGCGTTGTCGAACAGGGTCTGGAGCGTGGTGAGGACCAGGGCGAGCGCGATCAGCAGGCCGATGGAGGCGTGGCCGAGCGCCACGGCGAGGGCGAAGGCCCCGACGAGCACGCCGCGCGCCACGTCCACCCGCCACATGGCGCGCCGCTGGTCCACCCGGTCGGCGACGGCGCCGCCGAGCAGCCCGAAGGCGAGCCACGGCAGATAGCCGCAGGCGGTCACGGAGGCTATGAGCAGCGGGTCGTCGGTGAGCGACGCGGCGAGCAGCGGCAGCGCCGCCTTGCGCAGCGAGTCACCGAAGCTGGAGAGCACGGCGGCGCTCCACAGCCTGCCGAATCCCCCGCGCCAGGCGAGGCTCCGCGCGCCGTCAGCACCGGCCCGCGCGGTCTCCGCAGCCGTCACAACTCCCCCCGTCCGCCGCGTGGTTCACGATCACCCACCACGGTAGGGGGCACCACTGACAATCGCCGGAGGAGACCGCGCTGACCTGCGCGTTCGGGCCCGACGGGGTGGTGCGGTGAGGCGACGCCGAAACGGATCCGGCCGGGCACCTCGGGGTGCCCGGCCGGTTCTCAACTTCTAGATCTCGCCCCGCAGTTTGGCCAGCGCCTCGGCGAGGATGGCCTCGCCGTCCGCGTCGCTGCGCCGCTCGCGCACATACGCGAGATGGGTCTTGTACGGCTCGGTGCGCGGCGGGTCCGGGGGGTTGTCCCGGTCCTGACCTGCCGGAAAGCCGCAGCGGGGGCAGTCCCATGTGTCGGGGACCTGCGCGTCGCTGGCGAAGCTCGGCTGCGTCTCGTGCCCGTTGGAGCACCAGAAGGAGATGCGCAGTCGCGGCGCGGACTCACCGCGCTCGGCCTCGCCCATCGGCCCCGCCCCGACCCGACTGCCTCGGATCGCGTTGCCACTTGCCACGGTCGTAACTCCCTGCGTGATGGTGCTGCCTGTTCGAACGGCGGCTGCGCCGCGGGGTCGACTGCCGGCTCCGCTGCGGGCGCCTCAGTCTACGTAAGGCCCAACGCGCGTCCAGTGTTGGGAGTTACACCCCACCCCGACACGCAAGCCCCATGATAAGCCGCGCGCGCGGGCGCGTACGGAACATGGGGCTATGAGCGGGACTTCAGGGCGTGGCCGCCTCGGCGTGGCAAGCGGCCGGTGCCTGTTGTCAGTTGTTGACCTTCATCAGGATGCCAAGGACGACAATGCTGGCGAACCAGAGCAGACCGACCACGACGGTGATGCGGTCCAGGTTGCGCTCGGCGACCGAGGAGCCACCGACCGACGACTGCATTCCGCCACCGAACATGTCGGAAAGGCCGCCGCCCTTGCCCTTGTGCATCAGCACCAGCAGCATCAGCAGCGCGCTGAAGACGATCAGGGCGATCGAGAACCCCATAACCACGGCTGGACCAACTTCCTCGGATCTGAATCGACGACGGGGGCCGAAGCTTACTCCGCGAGCGTTTGCCGCTCACATTTCAAGCCCCGACCCCCGCAAGGGTACGTCGTAACGGCGTTAGCGCATACTCACTGCTCGGTGAAGCGAACGATCTTGACGAACTCGTCCGTGTCCAGGCTCGCGCCGCCCACCAGGGCGCCGTCGATGTCGGGCTTCGCCATGATCTCCGCGACGTTGCCGGACTTCACGGAGCCGCCGTACTGGATGCGGACCTGGTCGGCGAGCTCCTGCGTGTACAGCTCGGCGAGCTTGCCGCGGATCGCCGCGCAGACCGCCTGCGCGTCGTCGGCGCCGCAGACCTTGCCGGTGCCGATGGCCCAGACGGGCTCGTACGCGATCACGATCGACTCGGCCTGCTCGGCCGGGACGTCCTTGAGGCCGCCCTCGACCTGGGTGAGGGTGTGCGCGACGGCGTTGCCCGCCTCGCGGACCTCCAGCTCCTCGCCGACGCACAGGATCGGCGTGATGCCGTGCTTGAAGGCCGCCTTCACCTTGGCGTTGCAGATCTCGTCGGTCTCGTTGTGGTACTGGCGGCGCTCGGAGTGGCCCACGGCCACGTACGTGCACTTCAGCTTCGAGAGCATCGGGCCCGAGATCTCACCGGTGTACGCGCCGGAGTCGTACGCCGAGATGTCCTGGGCGCCGTACTTGATCTTGAGCTTGTCGCCGTCGACCAGGGTCTGCACGGAGCGCAGATCGGTGAAGGGCGGCAGGACGGCGACCTCGACGGTCTCGTAGTCCTTGTCCGCGAGCGCGAACGCGAGCTTCTGGACGTGCGCGATGGCCTCGAGGTGGTTGAGGTTCATCTTCCAGTTGCCCGCCATCAGCGGCGTGCGCGTGCTCATCAGGGTCAGTCCTCCAGTGCGGCGAGGCCGGGGAGCGTCTTGCCCTCGAGGTATTCGAGGGAGGCGCCGCCGCCGGTCGAGATGTGGCCGAATGCGGTTTCGTCGAAGCCCAGGTTACGGACGGCCGCGGCGGAGTCGCCGCCGCCCACCACGGTGAAGCCGTCGCAGTTGAGCAGGGCCCGGGCGATGGCGGCGGTGCCACCGGCGTAGTCGGGGTGCTCGGCGACGCCCACCGGCCCGTTCCAGAAGACCGTCTCGGCGTCGGCGATCTTCTCGGCGAACAGCTCGCGGGTCTTGGGGCCGATGTCCAGGCCCTCCATGGTCGCCGGGATGCTGTCGGCGTCGACCGTCTCGAAGTCGGCCGGGGCCTTGGTCTTCAGGTCGGGGAAGTCGGTGGAGACCAGGACGTCCACGGGGAGCACCAGCTCGACGCCGTTCTTCGCGGCGCGCTCCATGTACTCGGTGACGACCGGGATCTGGTCCTCTTGGAGGAGGGAGATCCCGACCTCGTGGCCCTTGGCCTTGAGGAAGGTGTACGCCATGCCGCCGCCGATCAGGAGGCGGTCGGCCTTGCCGAGCAGCTCGTCGATGACGGCGAGCTTGTCGGAGACCTTGGCGCCGCCGAGGATGACGGTGTAGGGGCGCTTGACGTCCTCGGTGAGCTTCTTCAGGACGCCGACCTCGGTGGCGATCAGATAGCCCGCGTAGTGCGGCAGCTTGCCCGGCAGGTCGTACACGGAGGCGTGCTTGCGGTGCACCGCGCCGAAACCGTCGCCTACGTAGACATCGGCCAGCTCGGCGAGCTGGTCGGCGAAGGCGGCGCGCTCAGCGTCCTCCTTGGCCGTCTCGCCCGCGTTGAAGCGCAGGTTCTCCACGACGGCGACCTGGCCGTCGGCCAGGCCCGCGACGGCGGCCTTGGCGGAGTCGCCGACCGTGTCGGTGGCGAACCGCACGTCCGCGCCCAGGAGTTCACCGAGACGAGTGGCGGCCGGGGCGAGCGAGAAGGCGGGGTCCGGGGCGCCCTTGGGGCGGCCCAGGTGCGAGGCGACGACCACACGGGCGCCCGCGTCGGCGAGAGCCTTGACGGTGGGCAGGACGGCGCGGATGCGGCCGTCGTCGGTGATCGTGGTGCCGTCGAGGGGCACGTTCAGGTCCGCGCGGACGAAGACCCGCTTGCCCGCGACACCGCCGGCGAGCAGTTCATCGATCGTCTTCATTGAGAGGGACTCCTTGAGAGGGGGCTCCGTAGAGGGCTTTGACATGCTGCAGGGTCCGGACGTTAACGGTCCGGACCCTGCTGCTCACATCTGGGTGCCTGCTCTAAGCGCGCTCGCGCCTCAGAGCTGACCGCCGACGAAGACCGTGAGGTCGACGAGGCGGTTGGAGTAGCCCCACTCGTTGTCGTACCAGCCGAGGATCTTCACCGAGTTGCCCTCCTGGACCATGGTCAGGGAGGAGTCGAAGGTGCAGGAGGCCGGGTCGCTGACGATGTCCGAGGACACGATCGGGTCCTCGGTGTAGAACAGGATGCCCTTGAGGTCGCCGTCGTCGGCGGCCTTCTTGAACGCGGCGTTGACCTCGTCCTTGGTGACCTCGCGCTGCAGCGTCACGACCAGGTCGGTGGCCGAGCCGGTCGGGACCGGGACGCGCATGGCGATGCCGTCCAGCTTGCCCTTGAGCTGCGGGAGGACCAGGGCGGTGGCCTTGGCGGCACCGGTCGTGGTCGGGATGATGTTCTCCGCGGCGGC
Source organism: Streptomyces sp. NPDC053474 (assembly GCF_044544845.1). Taxonomy (NCBI): domain Bacteria; kingdom Bacillati; phylum Actinomycetota; class Actinomycetes; order Kitasatosporales; family Streptomycetaceae; genus Streptomyces; species Streptomyces sp. NPDC053474. Next base: position 646,203 of record NZ_JBITXV010000004.1, on the reverse strand, counting down.
GCGGGCGCGGCGCAGGTCGGAGTGCGGGAAGTCCAGGATGCGCTGGTCGTTGGTGTACGCGTGGACCGTCGTCATCAGGCCCTTGACGATGCCGAAGTTCTCGTCGAGGACCTTGGCCATCGGCGCCACACAGTTGGTGGTGCAGGAGGCGTTGGAGATGACGTGGTGGTTGGCCGCGTCGTACTTGTCCTGGTTGACGCCCATCACGATGGTGATGTCCTCGTCCTTGGCCGGAGCCGAGATGAGGACCTTCTTCGCGCCACCGGCGATGTGCTTCTCGGCGTCGGCCTTCTTGGTGAAGATGCCGGTCGACTCAATGACGATGTCGACACCCAGCTCGCCCCACGGGATGTCGGCGGGGTTGCGCTCGGACAGCACCTTGATGGTGTGGCCGTCGACGGTGATGGTGTCCTCGGTGTGGGACACCTCGGCCTTGAGGCGGCCGAGGATGGTGTCGTACTTCAGCAGGTGCGCGGTGGTCGCGGTGTCACCCAGGTCGTTGACAGCCACGATCTCGATGTCCGCACCCTGCTCAAGGAGTGCGCGGAAGTAGTTACGACCGATGCGGCCAAAGCCGTTGATGCCTACGCGGATCGTCACGAACCGATCTCCTCGTTGGTACGCCGGTCTGAGACGCCGGCGAGATGTATTGGGATGTCCCCGACCGCCTCCGACCCTACCTCTCCGAAGGCCTCCGGGTGACATCGAGAACCCCCCTCGAAGGCAATACCGTCCGGTAGTGAGAAGCACCACGCTCACCATTGCGCTCACCCGTTTCACCCCTTGCACGGGTGAGCGCAAATTCCGCGATTCGGACGCCGCCGGAGGGCCTTCTGGGCCCGGCCGCGGCCCTCCGTCAGACCACCGCGTCAGACCGCGAGGTTGTCCGCCATCTCCTCGGCGAGGTCCTCGGTCAGATTGGACTCCGTGCCGGGGATGCCCAGGTCCTGGGCCCGCTTGTCGGCCATCGCGAGCAGGCGGCGGATGCGCCCCGCGACCGCGTCCTTGGTCAGCGGCGGGTCGGCGAGCGCGCCCAGCTCCTCCAAGGAGGCCTGCTTGTGCTCCATGCGCAGGCGACCCGCGGCCGCGAGGTGCTCGGGGACCTCCTCGCCGAGGATCTCCAGGGCGCGCTGCACCCGGGCGCCCGCGGCGACGGCGGCACGGGCCGAGCGGCGCAGATTGGCGTCGTCGAAGTTGGCGAGGCGGTTGGCGGTGGCGCGCACCTCGCGCCGCATCCGCCGCTCCTCCCAGGCGAGCACGGACTCGTGGGCGCCCAGGCGCGTCAGCAGGGCGCCGATCGCGTCCCCGTCACGGACGACCACGCGGTCCACGCCGCGCACCTCACGGGCCTTCGCGGCGATCTGCAGCCGACGGGCGGCGCCGACCAGGGCGAGGGCGGCCTCCGGACCCGGGCAGGTCACCTCCAGGGAGGACGAGCGGCCGGGCTCGGTCAGCGAGCCGTGGGCGAGGAAGGCCCCGCGCCAGGCGGCCTCGGCGTCGCAGGTGGCCCCCGAGACCACCTGCGGCGGCAGGCCGCGGATGGGACGGCCGCGGCCGTCCACCAGGCCGGTCTGGCGGGCCAGCTGGTCGCCGCCCGCGACCACGCGGACCACGTAGCGCGAGCCGCGGCGCAGGCCGCCGGGTGCCATCACGATCAGCTCGGAGCCGTGCCCGAAGATCTCCAGGATGTCCCGCTTGAGCCGACGTGCCGCCATCGCCGTGTCCAGCTCCGCCTCGATCACGATGCGGCCGCTGACCAGGTGCAGCCCGCCCGCGAACCGCAGGATCGCCGAGACCTCCGCCTTCCTGCAGCAGGTCCGGGTGACGGGAAGCCGGGAGATCTCGTCCTTCACCGCTGCCGTCATCGCCATGGGCCGATCCTTCCATGCATCCGAAAAATACGGTCGTACGCGGCGGCAAGCAGCTCCGGGTCGTGCTTGGGGCTGCCGTCCTCGCGGGCCACCGGCGCCAGCTCCACCGTGGCACCGAACCGCTTGGCGGCATCGGTCAGGGACCCACGGTCGGGCACGGCGGCCTCGTCGGCCAGCACCACGTCCAGGGCGAGTTTAGGGGCGTGTCGGGCCAAAACCTCCAAATGACGCTGCGGAGAGAAGCCTTCGGTTTCTCCGGGCTGCGGCGCGAGGTTGAGCGACAGGACCCGGCGGGCCTTCGTCTCCGTGAGCGCGTCGAGCAGCTCGGGCACGAGCAGGTGCGGGATCACGGAGGAGAACCAGGAGCCGGGCCCGAGGACCACCCAGTCGGCGTCCAGGACGGCGGCGACCGCCTCCGGGACGGCGGGCGGGTCCTGCGGGACCAGGTGCACGGACTGCACCTCGCCGGGGGTGAGCGCCACGGTGGCCTGGCCGCGCACGGTGTCCACGTCGTCCGGGCGCTCCGGGTCGTGGCCCTTGACCAGGGCCTCCAGCTCCAGGGGCACCGCGGACATGGGCAGGACGCGCCCCTGCGCGCCGAGCAGCTTGCCGACCAGGTCGAGCGCCTGGACGTGGTCGCCGAGCTGCTCCCACAGGGCGACGATCAGGACGTTCCCGACCGCGTGCTCGTGCAGGTCGCCGCGGGACTGGAAGCGGTGCTGGATGACGCGGGCCCAGGTCTGGCCCCAGTCGTCGTCGCCGCAGAGCGCGGCGAGGGCCTTGCGCAGGTCGCCGGGTGGCAGCACGCCGAGCTCCTGGCGCAGGCGGCCGCTGGAGCCGCCGTCGTCGGCGACGGTGACGACGGCGGTGAGGTCCCCGGTGATGCGGCGCAGGGCGGCGAGCGAGGCGGACAGGCCCATGCCGCCGCCGAGGGCGACGACCTTGGGCTGGGTGCCCCGCTTGCGGCCCAGGCGGTTCAGACGGAGCACCCGGCGGTTGGGCTTCATTCGCGCCCCATGTCCCGGTGGACGATGACCGTTTCGATGCCGGCGGAGGACAGGCTCGCGGCGAGCTTCTCGGAGGTGGCGACGGAGCGGTGCTTGCCGCCCGTACAGCCCACGGCGATGGTCACGTACCGCTTGCCCTCGCGGCGGTAGCCCGCGGCGATCAGCTGGAGCAGCTCGGTGTAGCGGTCGAGGAACTCCTTGGCGCCCGGCTGGTTGAAGACGTACGCCGACACCTCTTCGTTGAGACCGGTGTAGGGGCGCAGCTCCGGGACCCAGTGCGGGTTGGGCAGGAAGCGCATGTCGACCACGAGGTCCGCGTCGACGGGCAGGCCGTACTTGAAGCCGAAGGACATGACCGTGGCCCGCAGCTCGGGCTCCTCGTCGCCCGCGAACTGGGCGTCCATCTTGGCGCGCAGCTCGTGCACGTTCAGGCTGGAGGTGTCGATGACCAGGTCGGCGTCGCCGCGCAGCTCGCGCAGGAGCTCGCGCTCGGCGGCGATGCCGTCGACGATGCGGCCGTCGCCCTGGAGCGGGTGCGGGCGGCGGACGGACTCAAAACGGCGCACCAGGGCGTCGTCCGAGGACTCCAGGAAGACGATGCGCCGGGTGACGTGCTTGGACTCCAGGTCCGCGAGGGACTCGCGGAGGTTGTCGAAGAAGCGGCGGCCGCGCACGTCGACGACGACCGCGATGCGGGCGACGTTGCCCTGTGAGCGGGCGCCCAGCTCGACCATGGTGGGGATCAGTGCGGGCGGCAGGTTGTCCACGACGAACCAGCCGAGGTCCTCCAGGCACTTGGCGGCCGTGCTGCGGCCCGCGCCGGACATGCCGGAGATGATCACCAGCTCCGGGATGGCCGCCTCGGCGGCCTCGCCCGGCTCGATGGTCGTGCCCGTACTCACCTGGGTGCCGCCTTCGTCGTGCTCGCTCATGTCTCCATCCCCCGTCGTCGTTCCGGGGCGCCCGCGTGTGTGGGCGTCCCGCCTTCGTTCGGGGCCGCGGTCGGTGTGGCCCCCTTGCCGTTGAGCGGGTCGTCCGCCGGGGCGGGCTCCTCGCCTGTATCCGAGTCTCCCGTCCCCACGGGGTCCTCGTCCTCCATGATCTCTCCTGTGGCGGTGTTCACGGCGGGGGGTGCCGGGGCCGCCTGGGCGAAGGCCGCGAGGACGGCCTCCGCCGTCTTGCGGCCGACGCCGGGAACCTCGCAGATCTGGTCGATGGTGGCGGACCTGAGCCGCTTCAGCGAGCCGAAGTGCTTGATCAGTATCTGCTTCCTGGACTCGCCGAGGCCGGGCACGTCGTCCAGCGGGCTCGCTTTGAAGCGCTTGGACCGCTTGGTCCGCTGATACGAGATCGCGAAACGGTGCGCCTCGTCTCGTACGCGCTGGAGCAGATAGAGGCCCTCGCTGGTGCGCGGCAGGACCACGGGGTCGTCCTCGCCGGGCACCCAGACCTCTTCGAGGCGCTTGGCGAGGCCGCAGACCGCGATGTCGTCGATGCCCAGCTCGTCCAGGGCCCGCTGGGCGGCGGCGACCTGCGGCTGCCCGCCGTCCACGACGACGAGCTGCGGCGGATACGCGAACCTCTTGGGGCGCCCGTCGTCCTCGGTGAGGCCCTCCTGGGCCTCCTCCGGGCTCCACTCCCCCGTCTTCTCCTTCTCGACGAGGTAGCGCCTGAAGCGCCGCGTGATCACTTCGTGCATGGACCGGACATCGTCCTGTCCATCGAAGCCCTTGATCTGGAAGCGGCGGTACTCGCTCTTCCGGGCGAGCCCGTCCTCGAAGACGACCATGGAGGCGACCACGTCGTCGCCCTGGAGGTGCGAGATGTCGTAGCACTCGATGCGCAGGGGCGCGCTGTCGAGCTCCAGGGCCGCGGCGATCTCCTCCAGGGCCCGGGAGCGGGTGGTGAGGTCGGAGGCGCGCTTGGTCTTGTGCAGGACGAGCGACTGCTGGGCGTTGCGCGCGACGGTCTCCATGAGGGCCTTCTTGTCGCCGCGCTGCGGGACGCGCAGCGACACGTTCGACCCGCGGCGCTGGGTGAGCCACTCCTGGACGGGCTCCACGGGGTCGGGCAGCGCGGGGACGAGCACCTCCTTGGGCACGGAGTCGCCGCGCTCCTCGCCGTAGAGCTGCTGGAGGGCGTGCTCGACGAGGTCGGCGGTGGTGACGGCCTCGACCTTGTCGGTGACCCAGCCGCGCTGGCCGCGCACGCGTCCGCCGCGCACGTGGAAGATCTGGACGGCGGCCTCCAGCTCGTCCTCGGCGACGGCGATCAGGTCGGCGTCGGTGGCGTCGGCGAGGACGACCGCGCTCTTCTCCATCGCCTTCCTGAGGGCGTCTATGTCGTCGCGGAGGCGGGCCGCCCGCTCGTACTCCATCTCCTCGGCCGCGTCCGTCATCTGACGCTCCAGGCGCCGGATGTACGTGCCGGTGCGGCCGGTCATGAACTCGCAGAAGTCCTCGGCCAGTTCCCGGTGGTCCTCGGCGGAGATCCGGTCCACGCAGGGCGCGGAGCACTTGCCGATGTAGCCGAGCAGGCAGGGGCGGCCGGTGCGGGCCGCGTTCTTGAAGACGCCCGCCGAGCACGTCCGCACGGGGAAGACGCGGAGCAGCAGGTCCACGGTGTCGCGGATGGCCCAGGCGTGGCCGTACGGACCGAAGTAGCGCACGCCCTTTTTCTTCTGGCCGCGCATCACCTGCACGCGCGGGAACTCCTCGTTCATCGTCACCGCGAGGTAGGGGTAGCTCTTGTCGTCGCGGTACTTGACGTTGAAACGCGGGTCGTACTCCTTGATCCAGGTGTACTCCAGCTGGAGCGCGGCGGTCTCCGTGGCGACGACGGTCCACTCCACGGAGGCGGCGGTCGTCACCATGGTGGCCGTGCGCGGGTGGAGGTTCGCCAGGTCCTGGAAGTAGCTGGCGAGGCGCTGGCGCAGGCTCTTGGCCTTCCCGACGTAGATCACACGGCGGTGCTCGTCACGGAACCTGTAGACCCCGGGCGAGTCGGGGATCTGTCCCGGCTTGGGGCGGTAGCTGGAAGGGTCGGCCATGTCGGACAGCCTACTGGCGGGGTATGACAGCGACGCGGACCCGCCCGCCCCTGACGGGACGGGCGGGCGGGCTCCGGCCGGAGCCGGGCGGTGTCAGCCGAGGCGGCGCGAGCGACGCCGGACGAGCGCGGCGCCGGACAGGCCGAGCGCGACGGCGGCACCGGCGGCGGCCACCGTGGAGACCACGGCCACCGGACCGTCCGCGGACCCGGCGGCGGACGCGGTCCTGCCCTCGGACCGGGGCGCAGCCGCGGGCTCGTCATAGCCTCCGGCCTTGCCGGACTTCGCGTACGCGGACCCCGGCAGCTTGTCCCCGTACGCCTTGTGCACCCGGCGCTGGTAGGCGGCGACCGTGGTGCCGTGCGCGCCGACGGCGCGGATCGCGTCCCGGTCGAGCGGCAGGATCCGCTCTCCCTTCTGCACGTACCAGGCGTTGATCTGCGGCTCGATGAAGACGGTGCCTCCGGGGAGCTTGTCGGCGCCCACGCGTGCGTAGCGCGTCTCGTCGTTCCCGGTGGCGATGTTCACCACCTGCCAGGAGCCCGCCTGTCGGGCCGTCCACAGCGACGCCTTCTGGCCGTCGGAGGAGACCGCCTCGCTGGCGAGGAACTCCATGGCGGCGATCGGTGCGCCCTTCTTGCCCGCGACGAAGTCGGCCGCCAGGTAGTAGACGGGTACGGCCTGCTCCCCCGTCACCCGGGGCGCGGCCTTGGCCTTGCTGACGGCGCCGTCGCGGGCGAAGAACCGGGAGAGCGTGTCGAGGGTCTTCGGGGCCTTTGCCGCGTCGTGGGCGGCGCCCCGGGTGGCCTCGGAGGGGGCGACGGGCGCGGGCGGCGCCGCCGGTCCCGAGTCCGCGGTGGCGTGCGGCGCCGCGAGCCCGAGCAGCAGCGCGGCGGCGGAACCGGCGAGGGTGGCCTTCAGGAGACGGCCACGGGCGTAACGGCTCTCTACGGAGACGCGGGGCAGGTGACGGGTCATCGCGCTCACGCCCCTATCCGGTACAGCGAGTGGGTCCAGGAGAACGTGTTGTTGTTGATGTACCAGGAGTGCGACGCCCAGTTGTAGCGGTCGTTCGACGGCCACGGGTCGCCCCAGTAGACCCAGCTGTTGGCGGTGTCGTAGCCGTAGAGGGTGTGCATGTGGCCGCCGCCGTTGGACCACTGGATGCGGGTCTCGACGGGACGGTTGGCGTTGATCTCGGCCTGCACGGTGTCGTAGCGCAGCCAGCCGTTGACGTACGAGCCGCGGTTGATGCCCATCCAGCCCAGGGCGGTCTGCACGTTGCCCAGGGTGGCCTGGTTGTTGGGGCACTCGGTGTTCTGACTGCGGTTGAAGGCCGCGTTGCAGAACTGGTTCTGGGAGTAGTTCTTGCCCATGAAGGTGGCGATGGTGTTGCCCGCCGCCGCCCAGCACCAGTTGGTCTTCTGCTGCGCCTGCATGGTGAGGTTCAGGCGCTTGGCGGCGAGGGCGGAGGGGGCGGCGGCGCGCTCACCGGCCGCGGGGGACGACACGGAGGACGCGGTGGAGCGCGGCGCGGCGGTGTCGTGCGGGGCCGCCGCGGCCGTGGCCGTCGGCACGGCCGCCAGGGCCGTCACGGCGACGGCGAGGGCGGAAAGCCGTCTCCGCCGACTGGAGTTGCTGGATCTGTGGTGCATCGCGGTCCTCCCGAGCAGTGGGGGTTTGAGGTGGAGGAACGCGTCCGGACGCTGGATTGAGCATCAAGCCTTGTTGACTTCCGGTCAACACGCTTCAATGCGGGGTTAATGGAACCGTGAACAACAGCCCACCCCTGTGAACACCGGCCGTACGCTCACCTGGTCGCCCGCTCCGATCAGCGCGTACACACCCCCGGCCTGTGTGAACGTTCACAGAAAGGACCCGCGGTGCGGCCCGCGCCCTCCCCCACTCATCCCCCCACCCGCCTGCCCGCCTCTCCCCTCGCGGACACCGTCCCCGCGGAGCTCGCCTCCGCCCTGCGCACCGGCCCCTTCCACGTCGCGCTGCGCGCGGCGATCGCCGCGCGCAGACTGCCCCTGCAACGCGTGCGCCACCACCTCGCGCGCCACGGCGTCAGCGTCGGGGTGACCAGCCTCAGCTACTGGCAGCAGGGCGCGCGCCGCCCGCAGCGCGCCGAGTCGCTGCGGGCCGTGCGCGCCCTGGAGGAGATACTCGACCTCCCCGAGGAGTCCCTGATCCGGCTGCTCGCCCGTACCGACGACTGTCCGGACGGCGAACGGCCCCCCGCCCGTTCGTACCGCTCCCTGGTGGAGGCCGCCGACGTCCTCCAGGCCCTCCTGGGCGAGTTGGGGTCCCCTCTCGACGGCGGTCTGCACACCGTCGGCCACCACGAGCGCGTCCGCATCGGCGCGGCGCGCGAGCTGCTCGGCCGCGACTCCGAGCACATCGTGCGCGCGCACCGGGACGGCGTGGACCGCTACGTCGCCATCCACCACGGCGACCCGGACTGCGCGCCCGAGCGCACCCGGGTCCTCGCCCTGGACAACTGCCGCACCGGGCGCGTCCGCTGGCACCACGACACCGGCGTCCTGGTCGCCGAGCTGCTCTTCGACGTGCGCCTGCGCGCGGGCGAGACGCACATGTTCCGCTACGGCTTCGAGGACGGCACGGCCGGGCCGAGCGGCGAGTACTTCCGCGGCTTCAGCTTCGCGGGCGGCCAGTACGCCCTCCAGGTCCGCTTCGCCAAGGGCGCCCTGCCCGTGCGCTGCCACCGCTTCACCCAGCACTCGGCGGCCGCCCCGCGCGTGGGCCGCAGGGAGCTCACGCTGACCGGCAGCCACCGGTCGGTGCACCTCGTGGAGCCTCAGGTGCGGGCCGGGATCGTCGGGATCGAGTGGGACTGGGAGTGAGGACGGGGCGGGGCACGGAGTGAGCCCCGCGGCCGCCTCAGGCCCCGGGGCCCGCCACGATCTTGCCGCCCGCCACCTTCACGGGCAGCTCCTCCAGGGGAGCCACCGCGGGCTCGTGCAGCACCTTGCCGTTCCGCGCGTCGAACTGGCTGCCGTGGCACTGACAGGTCAGCTTGCTGCCCTGGAGCTTGTGGATGGGGCACCTCGCGTGCGTGCAGATCGTGCTGAACGCCTTGTACTCGTCGTCCGCGATCCTGCTGACCACCACGTTGTGGTCGGTGTACAGCTTCGAGCCGCCCACGGCCACCTCGTCGGCCGCGCCCAGGTCCACCGGCTCGGTCGGCGCCGAGCGGCTGCCGTTGCCGTCGCCGGACGAGCAGGCCGTCAGGCCGAGCCCGGCGACCGGGACGAGCGCGGCCGCGCGCAGCACGGCGCGACGGGCGTGAGGGGTGCCGGACATGAGGTCTCCACAGGTCAGGAGGGTTTGGCGACGGGGCAGACCCTACCGTTGCGGACCTTCGTGACCGCGCCCGGCACGCACGTGACCGTGTCGGCCCCGGCCGTGCCCGGGTGCCGCCCGCCCCGGTCCGACCGCCGGGCAAGGCTCTAGCCTGTGCGCAAGCCGAGCGCGGGAAAGGACCCATCAGTGATAGTCGCCGCAGGTGAAGCCCTCATCGACCTCGTTCCGCAGGACGCCGGTCCGGCGGCGGGCGCGGCCCTCGCCCCGCTAGCGCCCCGGCTCGGCGGCGGGCCCTTCAACACCGCGGTCGCGCTCGGCCGCCTCGGCTCCCCCGCCGGCTTCTGCTCCCGCGTCTCGCGCGACGCGTTCGGCGAGGCGCTGCTCGCGCGGCTGCGGACGGCGGGCGTCGACGTCTCGCTGGTGCAGCGCGGCGCCGAGCCGACGACGCTGGCCCTGACCTCGATCGCCGCGGACGGCTCGGCGGGCTACTCCTTCTACGTCGACGGCACGGCCGACCGGCTCTTCGCCGCGCCCGCGCGCCTTCCCGACGGCGTACGGGCCATGACGTTCGGGACCTGCTCCATGGTCCTGGAGCCGGGCGCGAGCGCGTACGAGGACCTGATGCGGCGCGCGGCCGCCCAGGGCGTGTTCACGGCCCTCGACCCCAACATCCGGGCCGGGCTCATCCCCGACGCGGGCGCCTACCGCGCCCGCTTCAAGAGCTGGCTGCCGTCGGTGGCACTCCTGAAGCTGTCGGAGGAGGACGCGCGCTGGCTGGGCGGCACGCCCCAGGAGTGGCTGGTATCCGGGCCCGCCGCGGTCGTGGTCACGCGGGGCGGCGACGGCCTGTCGGTGCTCACGCGCGCGTGCGGTGAGGTCGGTGTGCCGGGCGTCCCCGTGGACGTCGTGGACACGATCGGCGCGGGCGACACGGTCAACGCGGCACTGCTGCACTCCCTGGCCGCCCGGGACGCGCTGTCGGCCGACGCCGTGGCCCGGCTCGACGCCGACGCGTGGACACAGGTCCTGGGCTTCGCGGCGCGCGCGGCGGCCGTGACCTGCTCACGGGCGGGCGCCGAGCCGCCGTACGCGGCGGAGGTGGACGGGTAGGGCCTGCCGAAACGGCTGACGCGTAGCGCCGCGTCCGTGGGCCGGGCCGGTGTGTGCCTGCGGGCGCCTGCTCGTGCCTGCGTGCGGGCCCTCCGTGCGTGCCTGCGTATGTGCCCGCGTGTGCCGTCTCAGCCGCTGACCGCGCGCAGGCCGCCCGGCTGGCGGCCGTTCAGCCGGTCGAGCGCGGCCGACGTGGCGTCGTCGGCCGGGAGGTACACCAGGAGGCGCTGCCCGTCGACGTCGGGCAGGGCGAGCGACTCGTACGCGAGACGCAGGGTGCCCACCTGCGGATGGCTGAGGCGCTGTACGCCGCTGCGGCGCGGCACATCGGGCACGGCGTGGGCGCGATCGGCGAACGGCGCTCCGGCGAGGACCGTCAACTCGTCCACGAGCTGCACCACATGGGGGTCGATCATCGGCGATTCGCTTCTGAGGTGCGCGATCTGCTCGTCGGCGACGCGCTCCCAGTCGGGGAAGGCGGTGCGGGCCCGCTCGTCGGTGAAGACGAACCGCAGCAGGTTGGGCCGGTCGCCGTCGAGCAGCCCCAGCGGACGGGCGACGCGTTCGTAGCCCGTCGTGTACGCGATGATGTCGCTGAGCCGGTTGAGCAGCACGGCCGGGGTGGGCTCCAGGCGGTCGACGACGGCCCGCACGGTCGGGCGCACCTCCCGGGCCGGAGGCGGGGCCGCCGAGCAGCACGGGCCGTCGGCGCCGCCGCTGGCCTTCTCCAGGCGGCGCAGATGGATGCGCTCCTCCATGGTCAGGCGCAGCGTGTCCGCGAGCGCGCCGAGCACCTGCGGGGACGGGTTGCGGTCGCGGCCCTGTTCAAGGCGGGTGAGGTACTCGACGCTGATGCCCGCGAGCGTGGCGACCTCGGAACGGCGCAGTCCGGGGGTGCGCCGACGCGGCCCGCTCGGCAGGCCGACCTCCGTGGGAGTGACGGCTTCACGGCGTGTGCGCAGGAAGGCGCCCAACTCGTTGTCGCTCACTTGGCGAACGTACCAGGGGGATCCGCGGGTCGTGGGCCCGGATCATGGCCCTGTCACTACCAGTCTCGACCCGGCCTTCCTCCGCCTCGCGGCCCGCCCCAGAGTGGTCGGCATGAGCTTCGAAACCACTGACGCGACCGTTGCCACCACCCCTCTTCCTCTGCCCGCGGGCCGCTGGGCCATCGATCCGTTCCACTCCGCGGTGAACTTCACGATCCGTCACCTGGGCATCTCCAAGGTGCGGGGCCGCTTCGCCGAGTTCGACGCGGAGCTCGTCGTGGGCGAGACCCTGGAGACCAGCTCCGTGACGTCCACGATCCAGCTGGCCTCGATCGACACCGGCAACGCGGACCGTGACGCGCACGTCCGCGCGTCCGACCTGCTCGACGTGGAGCGCCGCCCCACCATGACCTTCCGCTCCACGCGCATCGAGGGCGCGGGCGAGGACTGGACGATGGCGGGCGAGCTGACCATCGGCGACGTGACCCGGCCGGTGACGCTCGCCGTGGAGTTCGGCGGGCTCGGCGAGTTCGGTGAGGTCCGGCACGCCGGCTTCGAGGCGACGGGCGAGATCCGGCGCAGCGAGTACGGCCTGTCCTTCGCTCCCGGGATGCTCGGTGAGGTCGTCAAGATCCAGCTGGACATGCAGTTCCTGGAGCCCGGGAAGGGCGACGCGTAAGCGGAGCGGCCGCCTGTCCGGCGGCCTTCGTTGTCCCTTTGCCCCCCTTGCCCGCTTTGCTGGTCCTGTTCGCGCTACTCGCTTTGCTTGTACTGCCTGTACTGCTCGTGCTGCTCGTCCTGCTGGCAGTACGAGCCCTCGGTCAGCCCTCTTCGAAGGCGCCGTGCCGTCCCGCTCCGGCGGTGAAACGGGCGGCGCCTTCGGCTGCTTCCGCGAGCGCGTGCAGGCCGTGCCGCAACTCGCCCGCCAGCGCCCGCTGTTCGGGCAGCCCGTGCTGTTCGCGGGCGGAGAGCCGGTCGTGCCGCAGACAGGTCTGCGGGAACGCGGCGATCTCGGCGGCCAGCCGCTCGGCCGCGGCACGGGCGGTGCCCTGCGGTACGACGCGACTGACCAGGCCCATCCCGAGGGCCTCGGCGGCGTCCACGGGGCGGCCGGTGAGGATCAGGTCGAGGGCGCGGCCCTCACCGATGATCCGGGGCAGGCGTACCGTCCCGCCGTCGATGAGCGGCACGCCCCAGCGGCGGCAGAACACGCCGAGCACGGCGTCGTCCTCGGCGACCCGCAGGTCGCACCAGAGGGCCAGCTCCAGGCCGCCCGCGACGGCGTGCCCCGAGATCGCGGCGATGACGGGCTTGGTGAGCGCGAGCCGGGTGGGGCCCATGGGGCCGTCGTGCGCGCCGTCCACCTCGGCGACGTCGTTGCCGTCCGGGGTGCCCATCACCTTGAGGTCGGCGCCCGCGCAGAAGGTGCCGCCTTCGCCCCACAGGACGGCGACGGACGCTTCCGGGTCGGCGTCGAAGGCACGGAAGGCGTCGGCGAGGGCACGGGCCGTGGGCCTGTCGACGGCGTTGCGCACGTCCGGGCGGGAGAGGACCACGGTGGTGACGGGTCCGCTCCGCTCGACACGGACGGCGGGCCCTGCGGGTGTGGGCATGTCGTACGTCTCCCTGGTGGTCGTACGGGTCCAAGGACCGGGCGCGGTCCTGGCCGCCTCAGCCGATCACGGCGGCGTACCGCGCGACAAGGCAGGGGCGCGCCGTCCTTGCGGAGGGCGCGCCCCTGGTGTGCGGCCGGACCACGCGGCCTGGACGCGGTCGGGCCGTGCGGCCAGGCCTTGCGGCCCGGCTTGGCGGTGCCGCATACCGGGGCCTCGCGGCCCTTGGCGCGGTTAGGCCTTGCGGCCCGGCTTGGCGCTGCCACATACCGGGCCTCACGGCCCGGGCGCGGTCAGGCCTCTGCGGTGCGCCTCTGCGCTGCCGCATGGCGGGCCTCGCGGCCCTTGGAGCGGTCAGGCCTTGCGGCTCGTCGCCTTCTTCGCTGGTGCCTTCTTCGCGACCGCCTTCTTGGTGACGGTCTTCTTGGCGGTGGCCTTCTTGGCAGGTGCCTTCTCGGTGGTGGCCTTGGTGGTGGAGGCCTTGGTGGTGGAGGCCGTCGCCTTCTTCGCGGTGGCGGTCTTGGCCGTCCTGGCGGTCGCCGTCTTCTTCGCGGGGGCGGAGGTGGCCGCCACGGCCGCCTTCTTCCTCGTGCGCCGCGCCGGTGACGGACTCGCGTCGCTGATGCGGTCGGCGGCGACGATGTCCCGCAGGAACTTGCCCGTGTGGCTCGCGGGCACTCCGGCGACCTGCTCGGGGGTGCCTTCGGCGACGACGAGGCCGCCGCCGCTGCCGCCCTCCGGGCCCATGTCGACGACCCAGTCGGCCGTCTTGATCACGTCGAGGTTGTGCTCGATGACGATGACCGTGTTGCCCTTGTCGACGAGGCCGGACAGGACCTTGATGAGCTTGCTGATGTCCTCGAAGTGCAGACCGGTGGTCGGCTCGTCCAGGACGTAGACCGTGCGGCCCGTGGAGCGCTTCTGCAGCTCGCTCGCGAGCTTGACGCGCTGCGCCTCGCCGCCGGAGAGCGTGGGCGCGGACTGGCCGAGGCGGACATAGCCGAGGCCCACCTCGTGGAGGGTCTTCAGGTGGCGGGCGATGCCGGGGACCGCCTCGAAGAAGTCGAGCGCCTCCTCGATGGGCATGTCGAGGACCTCGGCGATGGACTTGCCCTTGTAGTGCACGTCCAGGGTCTCGCGGTTGTACCGCGCGCCGTGGCAGACCTCACACGGGACGTACACGTCCGGGAGGAAGTTCATCTCGATCTTGATGGTGCCGTCGCCGGAGCAGTTCTCGCAGCGGCCGCCCTTCACGTTGAACGAGAAGCGGCCGGGGAGGTAGCCGCGGACCTTGGCCTCCGTGGTCTCCGCGAAGAGCTTGCGGACGTGGTCGAAGACGCCGGTGTATGTCGCCGGGTTCGACCGGGGGGTGCGGCCGATGGGCGACTGGTCGACGTGCACGACCTTGTCGACGAGGTCGTCGCCCTCCACGCGCGTGTGGCGGCCGGGGACCGACCGCGCGCCGTTCAGCTCGCGGGCCAGGTGGGTGTACAGGATGTCGTTCACGAGGGTCGACTTGCCGGAGCCGGAGACGCCCGTGACGGCCGTGAGCACACCGAGGGGGAAGGAGACGTCGATGTCCTGGAGGTTGTTCTCCCGGGCGCCGTGGACCGTGAGCTGACGGCTCGGGTCGGCGGGGCGGCGCACGTCGGGGACGGGGATCTCCTTCTTGCCCGACAGATACTGGCCCGTCATGGACTCGTCGTTGGCGAGCAGCTCCTTCAGGGAGCCGCTGTGCACGACCTTGCCGCCGTGCTCGCCCGCGCCGGGGCCGATGTCGACGACCCAGTCGGCGACCTTGATGGTGTCCTCGTCGTGCTCGACCACGATCAGGGTGTTGCCCATGTCACGCAGCCGGACCAGGGTCTCGATGAGCCGGTGGTTGTCCCGCTGGTGCAGGCCGATGGAGGGCTCGTCGAGGACGTAGAGCACGCCGACCAGGCCGGAGCCGATCTGGGTGGCCAGGCGGATGCGCTGGGCCTCGCCGCCGGAGAGGGTGCCCGCGGCGCGGTTCAGGGAGAGGTAGTCGAGGCCGACGTCGACGAGGAAGCGCAGCCGCTCGTTGACCTCCTTGAGGACGCGCTCGGCGATCTTCTTGTCGCGGGCGGTCAGCTTCAGCTGGGCGAGGAAGTCCGCGCAGTCGCTGATGGACATCGCGGAGACCTCGGCGATGGACCTGCCCATGACCGTGACGGCCAGGACGATCGGCTTCAGGCGCGTGCCCTCACAGGTGGGGCACGGCACCTCGCGCATATAGCCCTCGAAGCGCTCGCGGCTGGAGTCGCTCTCGGCCTCGGAGTGGCGCCGCTTGACGAAGGGGACGGCGCCTTCGAAGGCGGTGGTGTACACCCGCTCGCGGCCGTACCGGTTGCGGTAGCGGACTTCGATCTGGGTCTTGTGGCCGTAGAGCAGGGCCTTCTTGGCGCGCTGCGGGAGGCCCGCCCAGGGCATGTCCATGGAGAAGCCGAGGGCGTCGGCGAGGGCGCCGACCAGACGGCCGAAGTAGTCCTTCGT
Source organism: Streptomyces sp. NPDC053474 (assembly GCF_044544845.1). Lineage (NCBI taxonomy): Bacteria > Bacillati > Actinomycetota > Actinomycetes > Kitasatosporales > Streptomycetaceae > Streptomyces > Streptomyces sp. NPDC053474. Next base: position 630,723 of record NZ_JBITXV010000004.1, on the reverse strand, counting down.
GTGGCCGTGCGACCAGGGGTGGATGGCACCCTCGTCGAGCGACTTCTCCTCGTCGGGGACGAGGAGCTCGGGGTCGACCTCCATGCGCGTGCCGATGCCGGTGCAGTCGGGGCAGGCGCCGAAGGGCGAGTTGAAGGAGAAGGAGCGGGGCTCCAGCTCCTCGAAGGACAGGTCGTCGTACGGGCAGTACAGGTGCTCCGAGTACATGCGCTCGCGCTCGGGGTCGTCCTCGGGGAGGTCGACGAAGTCGAGCACGACCATGCCTCCGGAGAGGCCGAGCGCGGTCTCCACGGAGTCGGTCAGGCGGCGCTTGGCGCTCTCCTTGACCGTGAGGCGGTCGACGACCACCTCGATGGTGTGCTTCTCCTGCTTCTTCAGCGTGGGGGGCTCGGAGAGCTGGATCGTGGCGCCGTCGACCCGGGCGCGGCTGTACCCCTTCGTCTGGAGGTCGGCGAAGAGGTCGACGAACTCGCCCTTGCGCTCGCGCACCAGGGGCGACAGGACCTGGAAGCGGCTGCCCTCGGGCAGCTCGAGGACCTTGTCGACGATGGCCTGCGGCGACTGGCGGCTGATCGGGCGGCGGCACTCGGGGCAGTGCGGCTTGCCGATGCGCGCGAACAGCAGGCGCAGATAGTCGTACACCTCGGTGATGGTGCCGACCGTCGAGCGCGGGTTGCGCGAGGTCGACTTCTGGTCGATGGAGACCGCGGGCGAGAGGCCCTCGATGAAGTCGACGTCGGGCTTGTCCATCTGGCCGAGGAACTGGCGCGCGTACGACGAGAGGGACTCGACGTACCGGCGCTGACCCTCGGCGAAGATCGTGTCGAACGCGAGCGAGGACTTGCCGGATCCGGACAGACCGGTGAAGACGATGAGGGAGTCACGCGGGAGGTCGAGCGAGACGTTCTTGAGATTGTGCTCGCGCGCGCCACGGACGATGAGACGGTCGGCCACGCCGGTCCGCACCTTTCTTGAGAGAAGTGACAGGGGCGGGGCCCCCGTCCTTCACAGACTAGGGCGACCCACTGACAATGCCGGGCCGGATCCTGTGGTTGGTGAAACGCGGACCATCAAGAGTGCCCGATGCTTCTGTCGAGCGTATAGCACGGACATTCGATTTGAGGGGGTGGTCCACCGCCTTCACCCGAACGTGTGGCGGGGCTATCGTCTGGCCCATGATTGATCATGTGCGCGACCTGGCGTCTGTACGTGACGCGACCGAAAGGCTGCTGAGCGCAGTCTCCTCATGGGACAACGCCGCGGCCGCCGAGCCGTCACGGCTTCCGGGCTGGAGCCGTGGCCACGTCCTCACCCACCTCGCGCGGAACGCCGACGCTTTGGTGAACGTTCTCGCAGGCCGCCCCATGTACACGAGCGCCGAGGCCCGTGACGGCGACATCGAGCGGGGCGCGCCGCGGCCCCTGGCCGAGCAGATCGAGGACCTGCGGCTCTCCGCGGCTCGCTTCCAGGACGAGGCCGACCGGCCCGCGGACTGGTCCCGGACGGTGGAGCTGCGCAACGGCGTCACGGACTCCGCGTCCCGGGTGCCGTTCCGGCGGTGGATCGAGATGGAGATGCACCACGTGGACCTGGGCGTGGGGTACGAGCTGGAGGACCTGCCCACCGACTTCGTGGAGCGAGAGATCGACTTCCTCACGGCCCGCTTCCTGGGGACGGCCGACGTCCCCGCGACCCGTGTCACCGACGGCACGCGCGCGTGGGACACGGGCCGCGCCCCCCAGAGCCCGGACAAGCCCGAGATCACCGTCAGCGGCCCGGCACCCGCCCTGCTCGGCTGGCTCGCGGGCCGCCGCGACCCGCAGGAGCTCGCCGCCGCCCTGACCGTCGAAGGCGGTCCGCTCCCCTCCCTGCCCCCGCTCTAGGACGGATTAGGCTGACTTCCATGACGTACAGCGGAGCGGTGAAGGTCGGCGGACCCGCGGACGTGCACGAGCTGCGGGACCTGATGATCTCGAAGGTCGCGGTCGGGCCGATGAACAACAACGCCTATCTGCTGCGCTGTCGGGCCACCGACGAGCAGCTCCTGATCGACGCGGCAAACGAGGCCCGGACCCTGCTGACCCTGATCGGCGACGACGGCATCGCGGCCGTCGTCACCACCCACCAGCACGGTGACCACTGGCAGGCCCTGGAGGAGGTCGTCGGGGCGACGGGCGCGCGGACGTACGCGGGCCGCGAGGACTCCGAGGGCATCCCGGTGCCGACGGACGTCCTCGTCGACGACGGCGACACGATCGAATTCGGCCGGATCTCGCTCACCGCGCGCCATCTCGTGGGCCACACGCCGGGCTCGATCGCCCTCGTCTACGACGACCCGCACGGCCATCCGCACGTCTTCACGGGCGACTGCCTCTTCCCCGGGGGCGTCGGCAACACGTGGAAGGACCCGGAGCGGTTCGCGAGCCTCATCGACGACGTCGAGACGAAGATCTTCGGCACGCTTCCGGACGAGACCTGGGTCTACCCCGGGCACGGCGACGACACGACGCTCGGCGCCGAGCGCCCGCACCTGCCGGAGTGGCGCGAGCGCGGCTGGTGAACCGGTGGGCGGCGCCGGTTCCCCGGCGCCGCCGTCAGCCCCGCGCCACCAGCGCGGCCACCCGCTCCACCCCGAAGACGTACCCCTGCACCCCGCAGCCCGCGATGACGCCGTCGGCGCGCCGCGAGACGTACGAGTGGTGCCGGAAGGCCTCCCTCTGGTGGATGTTGGAGATGTGGACCTCCACCACCGGCATGCCGTCACAGGCGTTGAGCGCGTCCAGGATCGCGACGGACGTGTGGGAGTAGGCGGCGGGGTTGATCACGATGCCCACGTGGTGCTCGCGCGCCTCGTGGATCCAGTCGACCAGTTCGCCCTCGTGGTTGGACTGCCTGAGGTCGACCCTCCCGCCGTGCGCCGCGGCCGCCTCAGCGCACCGGGCCTCGACGTCGGCGAGCGTGTCGGTGCCGTAGATCTCCGGCTGCCGCTTGCCCAGGAGGTTCAGGTTGGGCCCGTTCAGGATCATGATCGGGGCGGTGGCGAGGGTGTGGGGCACAGGGTCCTCCGTGCGTCGGGCTGCTGCTCACAGACGGTCTATCACGGCGCGTCCCGGGCTTTTATCGCGGTGCGGGTGCCGGGCGGCCCGTCGTACGCTGCCGGGCATGACGCCGTCCCAGGAGCCGCCCCGCTACCCTCCGAAGCCCCGGCCGGGTGACCGCGTAGCGGTCGTCTCGCCGTCCTCCGGGCTGCCGGGACTCTTCCCGCTGCCCTTCGACCTGGGACTCGCGCGCCTTCAAGTGGAGTTCCACCTGGAGCCGGTGGAGTACCCGACGACGCGCAAGATGGGCTCCTCGCCGCGCGAGCGGGCCGAGGACCTGCACGCCGCGTTCGCCGACCCGACGGTGAAGGCCGTCATCGCGAGCATCGGGGGCGACGACCTGATCACCGTGCTGCCGTTCCTGGACCGGGAGTTGATCCGCGCCAACCCGAAGCCGTTCTTCGGGTTCAGCGACAGCACCGTCCTGCACGCCTTCCTGTGGCAGACGGGCATCGTCAGCTTCCACGGCGCGTCCGTGATGTGCGAACTGGGGCGCCCGGGGGCCATGGCCCGGCAGACAGCCGACTCCCTTCGGGCCGCCCTCTTCGTACCGGGTCCCTACGAAGTGGTGCCCGCCGACCGCTTCCGCGTCATGGACGTCCCCTGGGACGACCCGGACACGTTCGTCGCCGAGCCGACGACCGAGCCGGGCGAGGGCTGGACCTGGCACCTGCCCGAGGGCGCCGAGCGGGTCGTGGAGGGGCGCACCTGGGGCGGCAGTCTGGAGGTCCTGTCCTGGCTCCTGATGGCGGACCGCGAGATCGCCCCCGACCCGGCCGCGTACGACGGTCATGTGCTCTTCCTGGAGACCTCCGAGGAACTGCCCTCCGCCGACGCGGTGTTCCGGATCCTGCGCGCCCTGGGCGAGCGCGGGCTCCTCGCCCGCTTCGGCGCGCTCCTCATGGGCCGCGCGAAGAGCTGGAGCTTCGACCGACCCCACCCTCCGGAGGAGCGGATCCGCTACGCGCGCGAACAGCGCGAGGCGGTGCTCCGGGCGCTCGACGCGTACGCCCCGGACACCATGGCGGTCTTCGACGTGGACCTGGGGCACACGGATCCCCAGTACGTGATCCCCTATGGGGGCGTCGTGCGGGTGGACGGCTCGCAGAGGCGCATCACGGTCACGTACTGAAGCTCTTCCCGGGGCGGCGGCGCCGGTCGGCGACCGGCAGGGTGCTGGTGACCTCGGGGGTCTGCAGCCCCAGGGACAGGAGAGCCCGGACTTCCTCGGCGCGGGCGAGCCCGCGCGCGTGCCGTCGCCACGGGGGGGGCGCTGACGCCCGTGTCGGCGCACCTGGGCGACCGCTACGGGCGGCGTCCGCTGTGTCTGCTCGGGCACGCCCTGGGGCGTGGCGGCGTATCGGACGGCCGTGGCGGTGCTGAGCCTCGGCTGCTTCGCGCTGCGGCCCGAGACGCGACCCGCGGGCCGGGCGGTGCCGGTCGCCGGGTGACGGGCACCGCCCGGCCTCTCACGGGTTCATGGCCAGCTCCAGATAGGCCGCGAAGAGCACCAGGTGGACGCCGCCCTGGAGGAGCGTGGCCCGGCCCGGCACGACGGTGAGCGTGCTGACGCCGACCGTGAGCAGGAGCAGCACCATGTGGGTCGAGCTGAGCCCGAGCACCAGCGGCCCGGTCAGCCACACGGAGGCGATGGCGACGGCCGGGATGGTCAGGCCGATGCTGGCCATCGCCGAGCCGAGGGCCAGGTTCAGGCTGGTCTGCACGCGGTTGCGGCGGGCGGCGCGCACGGCCGCGATGGTCTCCGGGAGCAGCACGAGCAAAGCGATGATCACGCCGACGACGGCGTGCGGCAGGCCCGCGGACTCCACGCCCGACTCGATGGTCGGCGACACGCCCTTGGCGAGGCCGACGACGCCGACGAGGGCGAGCGCGAGCAGCCCGAGGCTGATCAGGGCGGTGCGGGCGGAGGGGCCCTCGGCGTGGTCGTCGGTGTCGAGGACGTTGCCGTCCTTGGTGACCGGCAGGAAGTAGTCGCGGTGGCGCACGGTCTGGGTCGCCACGAACAGGCCGTACAGGACGAGTGAGGCCAGGGCCGCGAACGTGAGCTGCGAGGTGGAGAACTCCGGGCCCGGCTTGGACGTCGTGAACGTCGGCAGGACCAGGCTGAGCGTGGCCAGCGTGGCGACCGTCGCGAGGGCCGCCCCGGTGCCCTCGGGGTTGAAGACGGCGACGCGGTGCCGCAGGGCCGCGGTGAGCAGACAGAGACCCACGATGCCGTTACAGGTGATCATCACGGCGGCGAAGACGGTGTCGCGGGCCAGGGTGGAGCTCTTGTCGCCGCCGTCGGCCATCAGGGTGACGATCAGGGCCACCTCGATGATCGTCACGGCGACGGCGAGGACCAGGGAACCGAACGGTTCGCCCACGCGGTGCGCGATGACCTCGGCGTGGTGCACCGCGGCGAGCACGGCCCCCGCGAGGACCACCGTCACCAGGGCGACGATGCCTCCGGGGAGTTCCCGCCCCCACGTGCAGGCGAGCAGGACGACTCCGAGAACGGGCACCGCTGCCGTCCACCGCGAGGCGATGGCCCGGAGTCTAGGGATCATGCCTTCGATGCTGCCCCGCGCGCGGGAGGGCCGCGACTCCATACGTTCCTCTCTATGCGGAAGCGGTGCACAGTCGAGGACTGTGCACCGCTTCCGGTGGTTCGTTCCGGCGGCACCCGCTCCCTACGGAGAGGGGCGCCTTCGTACTGCCTCTCTACGGAGAGGGCGGTTACGCCTCGATGCTGTCCTTCTGGGCATCGTCCTTGCCGGTCTCCGCGGCGGCCGCCTCGCGCTGCTGCTCCTTCTTGGAGGCCATGAGGCTGGTGATCGTCGTGATGACCAGGACACCGCAGATGACACCGAGCGAGACCGGGATGGAGATCTCGGGGACGTGCACCCCGTTCTCGTGCAGGGCGTGCAGGACGAGCTTCACGCCAATGAAGCCGAGGATCACCGACAGGCCGTAGCTCAGGTGGACCAGCTTCTTCAGGAGGCCACCGATGAGGAAGTACAGCTGTCGCAGACCCATCAGGGCGAACGCGTTGGCGGTGAAGACGATGTACGGGTCCTGGGTGAGGCCGAAGATCGCGGGGATCGAGTCCATCGCGAACAGCACGTCGGTGGTGCCGATGGCGAGCATGACGACCATCAGGGGCGTCATGATCTTCTTGCCGTTCTTCCGGACGAACAGCTTCGTGCCCTCGTACCGGTCCGAGACGCCGAACTTCTTCTCGATGGACTTCAGGAGGCGGTTCTCCTCCCAGTCCTCTTCCTCCTCGTCGGCGCGCGCCTCCTGGATGAGCTTCCAGGCGGTGTAGATCAGGAAGGCGCCGAAGATGTAGAAGACCCAGGAGAAGTTGGCGATGACCGCGGCACCGGCGGCGATGAAGATCGCTCGCAGGACCAGTGCGATCAGCACGCCGAACAGCAGCACGCGCTGCTGGAGGTGGGAGGGCACCGAGAACTTCGCCATGATCAGGATGAAGACGAAGAGGTTGTCGACGCTCAGCGACTTCTCGGTGATGAAGCCCGCGAAGAACTCGCCCGAGGCCTGGCTCTCGCCCGCGATCAGCAGGCCGAGCCCGAAGAGCGCGGCGAGCACGATCCAGACGATCGTCCAGATTCCGGCTTCCTTGATCGACACGTCGTGCGGCTTGCGGCCGATGAAGAAGTCGACCGCGATCAGGGCACACAGACCGAGAACGGTCGTCACCCACAGGGTCATTGAAACGTCCACTGCGCCTCCGGCGTCGTACGGCTACTGATCAGCGTCGTCGCTGCCGGAGGTCTCTTCCACCCGGGCGCCCTCGGCGCCTGGCGGGCCGACGCCCCGGGACCGATGGCGGTCCGTATTGACGGGCACGTCGCGTATGGAGTACTCCCCTCCGCACAGAGAAGCCTACGCGAAAGACCAAGGTTTGGTAAAGGCCACGACAAGCGGCCGCCAAATAGCCAGGTCAGAGCCGCTCGTGGTCACTTAGTCGACATGCGGATCACTCGTCAGGAGTGCGCTCATGCGTCACCGGTCGGGTCGTGAGAGCCCTCGGCGCGACGGCGGGAGGCCGCCGCGCCGCGGTGGGAGGGCTCAGCGGCTGCCCGTGCGCCGGGCCGTGCCCACGCCCGCCAGGACGTGGTGGAGGACCTCGCTGCCGGTGGGCGCCAGCGGCGGCTCGTACGTCCACGCGTGCCCCACCCAGGGGTCGGCGAGGTGGTCGTCCGGCACCGGGGTCAGGCGCAGGAGCGCGCGCCACAGCGGGTCGAGCAACGGTCCGTACTCCCGGGCGTCCTCGCGGTCGGCGACCATCATCAGATGGACGCCGACGGCCGGGCCCTCGTCGGCGAGATAGCGCAGCTGGGTCACGGCGCGGTCGTCGAAGCCGTGCGGGAAGTCATTGACCACCAGGAGGTGCTCGCCGGTGTCGAGGTCCGGCGGCAGGGACGAGGTGACGCCGCCGCGGACGGCCATCTGCAACAGGTCCACCCGCTGAGTGAGCCGGGTGAGGACGGCGCCGGTGCCCGCGGCGCCGGCGGCGGGCGGCTCGTCCAGGACCCCGGAGGTCACGAGCGGCGCGAGCGCGCTCGCGCCGGTGCCCGCCGGATCGATGACGTGCACGGTGAACTCGCCGGGCGGATAGACGGCCAGCAGGCGCGCGGCGTGCGCGACGGCGCTGTCCAGGGCGAGGCGGCGCAGGGTGTCGGCGTCCGCGAGGGAGTCGCTGCCCGAGCGGCCGCTGTCGATCCACAGGCCGCGCTCCAGGGGCAGCCGCACCAGCATGGGGATGCGCAGGTCAGGGCGCTCGGGCAGATGGAGTCCGCCGAGGCGCACGGCCATGGGGATCTCCATGGGAGCGCGGTAGGCGTGCCAGACGGGGCTCGACCAGTCGGCGAACGCCGGGGGCAGTGCGGGCTCCACGACGTCCGCCTCGGCGGCGAGCTGGGCCAGGTCGCGGTCGAGCGCGGCCCTGGCCTGGTCGACGAGGTCGCCGTGCTTGGCGCGGGCGGTCTCGCGCGCGGCGTCGCCCGCGCCGCCGATGCGGCTGCGCGGGTCGGACAGGACCTTGTCGAGCTCCTGCTCCCTGCGCGAGTCGGCGAAGTCGACAGCGCTGCGGTAGGCCGCCGTGGTGCGGGCCAGGTCCTCGAACATGCCCCACACCTGGTTGTACAGGCGCTCTTCCAGGGACCAGCCGGTGGCGTCGCCCGCGACGGGCTGTGCGGGCTGCCCGGGCGCGGCCGTCGGCACGGTGGGCGGGGGCGGCGGGGGCGCGCTGGTCTGGCGGCGGGGGTGGGTGTAGTTGACGGGGCCGCCGTCGCCGGGCTGGGCCGGGGCGCCGTCACCCGGCGCGGGCGGGCCCGGCTGCGGCGGGACGGGGTGGGGGGCGGCCGGTTCCCCCTGCGGGGCGGGCGCGCCCTCGCCGGGCGCCGTGTGCCCCTGGGCGGTGGCCCGCACCCGGGCCTCGTCCGCCGGGCGGGGCGGGGGCGCGGCGACGGAGCGGGCGAGGCCCTGGGCCACCGCTTCGTTGATGGTCGCCGCGAGGTCCTGGGCCTGGGGCAGGCCCTGGTCGGTGAGCATCTCGGCGAGGCCGCCCGCGTAGCCCTGGCCGACGGCGCGCACCTTCCAGGCGCCCTGCCTGCGGTACAGCTCCAGGGCGACGACGGCCGATTCGGCGGTGAGGTCCGTGAGGGTGTAGCTGGCGATCTCGGTGCCGTCGAGGCCGGTGACGGCGACGAACGGCGCGGCGACGGCACCGAAGCTGGCCGGGCCGGCGACGCCGACGGGCAGCGCCAGCAGGACGTTGACCTGGTGGGCGTCGTTCGGCAGCGCGTCGAGGTCCACGGCGAGGCGGTGGTCGGCGGCGGCCTGCCGGGACACTTCGAGGCCCGGCAGGGTGGGCGCTCCGGGGTGGGCGACCCAGGAGGTGCCGCGGACCTTGCGCCGGTCGTCGCTGAGTGTGGCGCCGGCGACGACCGGCTGGGCGGCCGACACCCGGACCTCTAGGCGGGTGCCGGGAAGCGGGTGGTTCTGCCCCCTGACCAGCTCGGCCGTCATCGCGTTCGTTCCCCCTTGTCGGCCCCCTCACCGGGCCTTCGTACGTACGGACCGCCGCCCTGGGACGGCCGGGTCGGGCCCTACAGGTGCGGCAGGATCGCCGGCATCAGGTCCTGGAAGGTGCGGCCGTTGGCCGGGCTGCCGAGGGCCGTCATCTGCCAGCCGGTGCCCGCGCGGTGGACCTTGGCCATGATCTGGGCGGTGTACTGGCCGCCGCCGTCCAGGGTGTAGCGGGCGAGCTCCTGGCCGTTGGTCTCGTCGACCAGGCGGCAGAAGGCGTTCTGCACCTCCTGGAACGTCTGGCCCGTGAAGGAGTTCACCGTGAAGATGATCTGGTCGATGTGGACCGGGACGCGCTGGAGGTCGACGAGGATGGCCTCGTCGTCGCCGCCCTGGCCGACGCCGCCGACCAGATTGTCCCCGGTGTGCCGCACGGAGCCGTCGTCGCTGACGAGGTGACGGAAGAACACCACGTCCACGGGCTGCTTGTCGGCGAACAGGACGGCGGACGCGTCCAGGTCGATCTCGCGCGTGCGGGTGCCGAACAGGCCGCGCCGCGGCGCCGCCTTCCAGCCGAGGCCCATGCGCACCGCGGTCAGGGCGCCCCCGTCGTTCTTCTGCAGGCTGATGGCCTGGCCCTTGGTCATGTTGACCGTCACGCGCTGTCCCCTTCTCGAACTCCCCAGGGCGGCCGCCGCCTTCCGGCGGCCGCCCCATCACCCTATGCAGCGGACTCCGGCGCGCCGCAGCTCGGTCCGCACATTGTGTCGGTGTTGCAACACACCGCGACGTCCGGGCCTTTCTCCGCTATGCCAGGCCCGCCTCCTTCATCTGCCGCAGTTCCTTCTTCATCTCGGACACCTCGTCGCGCAGCCGCGCGGCGATCTCGAACTGGAGGTCCGCGGCGGCGGCGCGCATCCGCTCGGTCATCTCCTCGATCTGCGCGGCCAGCTCGGTGGCGGGCTTGTCCGTGGGCACCTGCTTGTCCTTGGCGGACTTCTTCCCCGCCTTGGCGGGCGCCCCGGCGGCCGCCTTGCCGAGCGAGGGCACGGGGGCCTTGGCGCTCTTGCCGTCCTTCGCCTTGCGGTAGTTCGTGCCGAGGAGCTGCTCGGTGTCGACCTCCTCGCGCGCGATCGACGACACGATGTCGTTGATCTTCTTGCGGAGGGGCTGCGGGTCGATGCCCCGCTCCTTGTTGTACGCGATCTGCTTCTCCCGGCGGCGGTTGGTCTCGTCGATGGCCTTCTCCATCGCCGGGGTGATCTTGTCGGCGTACATATGGACCTGACCGGAGACGTTGCGCGCGGCGCGGCCGATGGTCTGGATCAGCGAGGTGCCGGAGCGCAGGAAGCCTTCCTTATCGGCGTCGAGGATCGCCACCAGGGAGACCTCGGGCAGGTCGAGGCCCTCGCGCAGGAGGTTGATGCCGACCAGGACGTCGTACTCGCCGGCCCGCAGCTCGCGCAGGAGCTCGACGCGGCGCAGGGTGTCGACGTCGCTGTGCAGATAGCGGACCTGGATGCCCAGTTCGAGGAAGTAGTCCGTGAGGTCCTCGGCCATCTTCTTGGTGAGGGTGGTGACGAGGACGCGCTCGTCCTTCTCGGTGCGCTTGCGGATCTCGTGCACCAGGTCGTCGATCTGCCCCTCGGTGGACTTGACGACGACCTCCGGGTCGACGAGTCCGGTGGGGCGGATGATCTGCTCCACGTGTCCGTCCGAGCGGGACAGCTCGTACGCGCCCGGGGTCGCCGACAGATAGACGGTCTGCCCGATGCGCTCCTGGAACTCCTCCCACTTCAGGGGGCGGTTGTCCAGCGCGGAGGGGAGCCGGAAGCCGTGGTCGACGAGGGTGCGCTTGCGGGAGGCGTCGCCCTCGTACATGGCGCCGATCTGGGGGACGGTGACGTGCGACTCGTCGAGGACGAGCAGGAAGTCGTCCGGGAAGTAGTCGAGCAGGGTGTGCGGCGGGGTGCCGGGGTCGCGGCCGTCGAAGTGCATCGAGTAGTTCTCGACGCCGGAGCAGGAGCCGATCTGGCGGAGCATCTCCAGGTCGTACGTCGTGCGCATGCGCAGCCGCTGGGCCTCCAGCATCTTGCCCTGCTTCTCCAGCTCCGCGAGGCGCTCGGCGAGCTCCTTCTCGATGCCGTCGACCGCCTTCGCCATGCGCTCCGGGCCCGCCACGTAGTGCGAGGCGGGGAAGACGTAGAGGTGGTCGTCGTCGCTGATGACCTCGCCGGTGAGCGGGTGGAGCGTGGACAGCGCCTCGATCTCGTCGCCGAACATCTCGATGCGCACGGCCAGTTCCTCGTAGACCGGGAAGATCTCGATGGTGTCGCCGCGGACGCGGAACGTGCCCCGGGTGAAGGCGAGGTCGTTGCGCGTGTACTGGATGTCGACGAAGCGGCGCAGGAGCTGGTCGCGGTCGATCTCCTCACCGACCTTGAGCGGCACCATGCGGTCCACGTACTCCTGCGGGGTGCCGAGGCCGTAGATGCAGGAGACGGAGGCGACCACGACGACGTCGCGGCGGGTGAGCAGCGAGTTCGTCGCGGAGTGGCGCAGGCGCTCCACCTCCTCGTTGATCGAGGAGTCCTTCTCGATGTACGTGTCCGACTGCGGGACGTACGCCTCGGGCTGGTAGTAGTCGTAGTAGGAGACGAAGTACTCCACCGCGTTGTTCGGCAGGAGCTCTCGGAACTCGTTCGCCAGCTGGGCGGCCAGGGTTTTGTTCGGCGCCATGACGAGCGTCGGGCGCTGGAGCTTCTCGATCATCCACGCGGTGGTGGCCGACTTGCCGGTGCCGGTCGCGCCGAGCAGGACGACATCCTTCTCACCTGCGCGGATGCGCTTCTCCAGCTCGGCGATGGCGGTCGGCTGGTCGCCACTGGGCTGGAACGGGCTGACGACCTCGAAAGGCGCCACCGTGCGTTCGATCTTCGATACGGGCCGCATGGGATCCACCGTACGACTCCGCACTGACAATGCCGCTTCCTCGCGGTGCGCTCACCACTTCTGCGGGGCGCGCGCCCCGGGCCTGCGGCGGCTCCGGCGGCCCGGCCGCGCCGGTGATCTGCGGCCGACGTGCCCGTACTGGCGGTCGCCCGAGCGCGGCACGGGGTAGGCGGGGGTGCGCGGCCGTGCGGCGGCCTTCAGGTCGGCCTTGCCAAGCATCATCAGCGGGTCGACCATCATGACCACGCCCGCGAGCAGCAGGAAGGCCAGCGGGCCGATCATGAGGGGCGCGAGCAGCTCGGCCGACGAGCCTCCAGGCGAGGGGCTCGGGGTGCTGTGCAGGTGGACGCTGACGGCGGCCATGCCGGTGTAGTGCATGCCGCTGACGGCGAGGCCCATGACCAGGCTGGCGCCGAGGCTCCACAGGAAGCCCCTGACCTGTCCGGCGGCCCACAGGGCGGCGGTGGCCGCGACCACGGCGATCACCACGGAGGCGGCGACGGTGAAGGTGTTGTACTGGAGCCTGCCGCCAAGGCGCATCCCGGCCATTCCCAGGTAGTGCATCGACGCGATGCCCAGGCCCGTGATGGTGCCCCCGGTGAACAGGGCCGTCCCCTTGGCGCCCCGGTAGCCGACGATGAAGATCCCGACGCCGACCATGACGACGGCGACGGCGAGGCTGGCGAAGGTCGTCAGCCGGTCGTAGGTGATGGGGGTCTCCTTGACGGTGAATCCCATCATGGCGATGAAGTGCATGGTCCAGATGCCGGAGCCGATCGCGGCGGAGCCGAGGGCGAGCCAGCCCGGCCGCCAGGAGTGGGCGACGAGCAGCGACCTCGTGGTGCAGCGCAGGCCGAGCGCCCCGCCGAGACAGGCCATGAGGTACGCGACCACGGGTGTGACCAGCCCGTAGCTGAAGCCGTCGACCGTGCCCTCCATGAGCGCTAGCCCTTCCGCCTGTCGTACGCCAATGTCCCGGAACACCCCGTCCGCCCCCGGTCGACCGCCGGGTGACGGAGCGTCGGCTGAGGCGAGGGTAGGGCCCTTCCAGGAACGTACGAACGATTTTCCGGCAAAGAAACACGGCTTCCGCGCGCGGGGTCCCCACATGGGGGGCTGGTGTTCAGCCTGTGGCCATCCTGCACCTGTCCGTAGTTGGCCGTGCACTGTCACGCTCTCGGGGTCCCCCGAGCTCTACGCGAGGAGAAGCCGTGCCCGCACGCGCAGCCGCCGCCACGACCGCCGCCCTCCTGGGGGCGGGCGCCCTGGTACTCCCCTCCACCGCCGCCGCCGAGACATCCGCCCAGGAGACCCGCGTCCAGGCCGCCGCCGCGCACCACGGGCCGCTGGTCGTCGCCCACCGCGGGGCCTCCGCCTACGCCCCCGAGAACACGCTCGCCGCCATCGACAAGGCCGACGAGCTCGGCTTCCGCTGGGTCGAGAACGACGTGCAGCGCACCAAGGACGGCGTGCTCGTCATCGTGCACGACGACAACCTGAAGCGGACGACGAACGTCGAGGAGGTCTTCCCCGACCGCGCCCCCTGGAAGGTCAAGGACTTCACCGCCAAGGAGATCGCCAAGCTCGACGCGGGCAGCTGGTTCAGCGCCAAGTACAAGGGCGCGCGCGTGCCGACCCTCACGCAGTACATGAACCGCCTCACGGAGAACGGCCAGCGGCTCGTCCTGGAGATCAAGAAGCCGGAGCTGTATCCCGGCATCGAGCGCGAGACCCTGCGGGTGCTGCGCGAGACGGGCTGGCTCGACCGCCACCACGTGAAGCACGAGCTGGTCGTCCAGAGCTTCAGCGCGGACAGCGTCCGGCAGGTGCACGCGCAGCGCCCGGACATCAAGACCGGCTTCCTGGGGACGCCCGCCGTCGCGGACCTGCCGACGTACGCGCGGTTCGCCGACCAGATCAACTCCACGCACACGTCCATCTCCGACGACTACGTGGGCGAGATCCAGGACCTCAAGGGTCCGCACGGCAAGCCGCTGGAGATCTTCACCTGGACCGTCGACGAGGCCGCGGCCGCGCGGCGGGTCGCGGACTTCGGGGTGAACGGCATCATCACCAACAAGCCCGACGTGGTGCGCGCGGCGCTCCGCGACTGACCGGCTCGCCCGGCCGGTGCCGCCCGGAGCGGCACCGGCCGGGCGGCGTTGTCAGTGCCCGGTCGTACGGTGGTGTCCATGAACGCCACGGGGCACACCCAGCAGGAGCAGCGGCAGGACGGGCGGCCGGGCCCGGTCTGGGCCGTCGTCGCCAGCGACATCGGCCCGCTGCTGCTCGCCGCGACGGAGACCGGCCTGGTCAACGTCGTCTTCCACGCCACCGACGACGTGCGGGACAAGGCCCTCGACCGGCTCGGCTCCCGGCTTAGCGCCGAGCCGGTCGAGGCGCCCTCCTCCCCGCTGCTCGCGGAGCCCATACGCCAGCTGGAGGCCTATTTCGCCGGGCGGCGGCGCGACTTCGAGCTGCCGCTGGACTGGTCGCTGATCTCCGGCTTCAACCGGCAGGTGCTGCGCGAGCTGGCGGCGGGCGTCCCGTACGGGGCGGTCGTGGGCTATGGAGACCTCGCCCGCCGGGTCGGCCAGCCCGGAGCGGCCCAGGCCGTGGGCATGGCGATGGGCTCCAACCCGCTGCCGGTCGTGGTGCCCTGCCACCGCGTGGTCGAGAGCGACGGCGGCATCGGAGGCTTCGGCGGCGGCCTGGAGACCAAGCGGCGGCTGCTGGCCCTGGAGGGGGTCCTGCCCGAGCCACTGTTCTGAGGCCGGGCGGGCGACCGCGCCGACGGGACGAGCCGTGTCGGTGGATCCGTGCCTGCTGACACACTGCGCGCGTGACCAGATCCTCCATATCCCCGTGTCCCCCGCCCCTCCGGAGAGGTGTGCCGCACCCGGCACAGAAACCGCGTACAGGCACCCCGTCGGCCACGGCCCCGGCGGGCGAGCGATGACCGCGACCGAGCGGGCGACCGTGGGGTCCGTCGCCGTGGCGGACCTGCCCGCCCTGCGCCGCCGCGTCGCCGCGGTCCTGGTCACCAGCCAGATCCTCGGCGGGCTCGGCATCGCCACCGGCGTCGCGCTCGCCGCCGTGCTCGCCAAGGAGGTCAGCGGCACCGAGTCGCTGTCCGGCCTCGCGCCCACCGCGACCGTCGCGGGGACGGCCCTCCTCTCAGTGCCGCTGGCTTCGCTGATGACGGCACGGGGGCGCCGTGCCGGTCTCGTCCTGGCGTACCTGATCGGCGCGTTGGGTGCCGCGGTCGTCGTGGTGGCCGCGGCCGTCGAGAGCTTTCCGCTGCTCCTCGTGGGCATGGCCGCGTTCGGCGCGGCCTCCGCGGCGAACCTCCAGGCGCGGTTCGCGGCCGCCGACCTGGCCGAGCCGAGCGCCAGGGCCCGGGCCATCTCGAACGTCGTGTGGGCCACGACGATCGGCGCGGTGATCGGCCCGAACCTCGCCGCGCCCGCGGGGCACAGCGTGTCCGCGCTCGGCATCCCCAAGGCCTCGGGGGCGTTCGTGTGGGCGGCCGGGGTGTTCCTGATCTCGGCGGTCGTCGTGGCCGTGCTGCTGCGCCCGGACCCGCTCCTGACCGCGCGCGCCCTGGCCCCCGACACGGACACCACGAAGGCCAGCGGGGGGCTGCGGGCCGGCGCCGCCGCCGTCGCCGCGTCCGGGCGGGCCAGGCTCGCCCTGGCGACGCTCGTGATCGCGCACACCGCGATGGTCTCGATCATGTCGATGACCCCCGTCGACCTCGGTCACCACGGGGCGAGCATCGATCTGATCGGCCTGGTGATCAGCGGGCACATCGCGGGCATGTACGCGTTCTCACCGGTGATGGGGCGGCTCGCGGACCGGCTCGGGCGGCTCAGCGTCATCGGCCTGTGCGTGGGGCTGCTCGCCGTCTCCGCGCTGCTCGCGGGCACCGCGGGCGGCAACCACGCGCAGACCGCGGCGGGCCTGTTCCTGCTCGGCCTCGGCTGGTCGGCGGGCCTGGTGTCCGGCTCCGCGCTGCTCACCGACTCCGTGCCGCCCGCCGCGCGCGCCGCCGCGCAGGGCCTGTCGGACCTGACGATGAACGCGGCGGCGGGCGTCGGCGGCGCGGTCGCGGGACTCGTGGTCGCGCGGGCGAGCTACGGCTGGCTCAACCTCGCGGCGGCGCTCCTGCTCCTGCCGCTGGCGGCCCTCGCCCTGTTCGGCCGGGGAGTGCGGACGGCGGAGCCCACGGCGTGAGGCCGGGAGGGCGGGCCGCCGACCGCGCGCGGCGCCCTGGCCGCCGCGTGGCGGGCGCCCCGCCGCCGGGCGGGCTCGGCCGCCCGGTCGCCCGGCGTGCTGATCAGGCCCTAGTCGCCCAGCGTGATGTGGTACGCCTTGCGCAGCGTCTCGTGGACGGTCCACGTCGTGCGGTCGCCCTCGCGCAGGAAGGCCGCGTCGCCGGGGCCGACCTCGATGACGTCGCCGCCCTCCACCTCGATGGTGGCGCGCCCACTGACGACCACGAACAGCTCGTTGGCCTCGGTGTCGGTCACCACGCCCGGCGTGATCTGCCAGATGCCGCGCAGCTGCTTGCCGTCGGCGGACTCCCACAGGACCTTGCCGGTGACCACCGGGGTACCGGAGACGATCTGCTCCGGATCCAGCGGCTCCTCCTCCAGGTCGACATCCGCAATGTGCACGGCAAATGAGGCAACACTCTGATCATTCGTGGTCATGGCCGGTCACCCTAATGGGTTTGCCGCGGCGCACCGCCCGCCAGGGATGAACCAGGGGACCCGCCAGGGATGAACCAGGGGACGGCCCCAGGAGCGAAGGCGACCCGACTGGCAGGAGGCAGGCCCGTGTTGGTGGTGTCCGACGAGGTACAGACGGCTCTCGCACGACGGCGGCCGGTCGTGGCCCTGGAGTCCACGATCATCGCGCACGGCCTGCCGCGCCCACGCAATCTGCGGGTGGCGCTCGAACTGGAAGCGGCCGTGCGCGAGGAGGGTGCCGTCCCCGCGACGATCGCCGTCCTGGACGGCCGCCCCCACGTCGGTCTCGACAAGGAGCGGCTGGAACGGGTCGCGGGGCAGGACGGCATCCGGAAGCTGGGCCACCGCGATCTGCCCCTGGCCGTCGCCACGGGCGCCTGCGGGGCCACGACGGTGTCGGCGACCGCGCTGCTCGCCGCCCGCGCGGGCCTGCGGGTGTTCGCCACGGGCGGGCTCGGCGGGGTGCACCGGGAGTGGACGACGACCCAGGACGAGTCCGCCGACCTCGGGCTGCTCGCGCGCACCCGGATCACCGTGGTGTGCGCGGGGGTGAAGTCGATCCTGGACGTGGCGGCCACCCTGCAGCGCCTGGAGACGCTGGGCGTCGCGGTCGCCGGGTACCGGACGGAGCGCTTCCCCGGCTTCTACCTCGCCGACTCCGGGCACCCCGTGGACTGGACGCTGCGTACGCCGGACGAGGTGGCGGGGGTGATGCGAGCGCAGGACGCGCTGGGCGGTCCCGAGGCGGCGCTCGTCGTGGCGAACCCCGTGCCCCAGGAGGAGCAGCTCGATCCCGCGCTCCACGCGCGCGTACTCGATCAGGCGCTACGGGAGTGCGACGCACGGGGCGTGACGGGTCAGGCCGTGACGCCGTTCCTCCTCGACCACCTGGTGCGGCACACCGAAGGGGCCTCCCTGGAGGCGAACTTGGCGGCGGTACGGGGCAACGTACGTCTGGCGGCGCGGATCGCGGCCGCGTGGGCCGAGGGATGACGGGCGGAAGCCGCCGCCAGGGCCTGCTGGTCGTCGGGGACGTCGTCACGGACATCGTCGCCCGGCATCGCACTCCCTTGGTGCCCGGCACCGACACGGAGGCCGCGATCCGCACGGTACCGGGCGGCGCGGGCGCCAACGTCGCGTGCTGGGCCGCCTGTTGGGGGCACTGGGACGTGCGCTTCCTGGGGCGCGTGGGCGCCGACGCGGCGGCCTGGCACGAGGAGAACCTGACCCGGGTGGGCGTGCTCCCCCATCTCGTCGTCGACCCCGACGCCCCCACCGGCACCGTCATCAGCCTGGTGGACACGGGTGGCGGCGCGGCGGAGCGGACCTTCCTCACGGACAGCGGTGCGGCGCTGCGCCTGGCCCCCGCCGACTGGGCGCCGGAACTGCTCGACGGCGTGGGCTGGCTGCATCTGTCCGGCTACTTGTTCTTCGCCGACGCCAGCCGGGCGGCCGCGCGGGCGGCGCTCGGGGCGGCGCGGGCACGCGGGGTCACGGTGAGCGTGGACCCGGCGTCGGCGGGCTTCCTCGCGCGGCACGGCCCGGACCGCTTCCTGGCGTGGTGCGGCGGCGTGGACGTGCTGCTGCCGAGCCGGGACGAGGCGGAGCTGCTCACGGGCCAGCCGCGGGCGGCGGACGCGGCGCGGGCCCTGAGCCGCCACTTCCCCACGGTGGTCGTCAAGTCGGGCCGCGCGGGCGCGCTGGCCGCGCGGGACGGCGAGGTGCGGGTGCGCGTGCCCGCGGAACGGGTGGAGGCCCGGGACTCCACGGGCGCGGGCGACGCGTTCACCGGCGCGTTCATCGCCTCGCGGCTCGCGGGCGCGAAGCTGTGCGACGCGGTGGCCGAGGGCTGCGGGGCCGGGGCGCGGGCGGTGTCGCGGGTGGGGGCGCGGCCCGCACCTCCACCAGAGCCACGGTCCTCGCCGCCGCCAGAGGCGCGGCCCCTGCTCCCGCCCTCGGCGCGGCCCGCGCCGAGGGTTCCGCGGCACGGCGGTGGGCAGGCGTAACGGCGACGGCCCGGAGCGGAACCCTCCGATCCCACAGGCCCCAACGCGGTGTGGGTCGGACTGGCAGACTTGTCCATCAAGTCCAGCGCGAGGAGCCGCACATGTCGATGGGGAGCAACTTGCGGAAGGTGAGCGGCCTCCGCAAGGTCGGGAACCTGAGGAGCGTGCGCGGCCTGCAGAAGGTCGCCCGCCTGACCCGGCGCGGCCCGCGCGTCGATCTGAGCCACCCCGCCCGCTCCCCCCTGGGCTCCTCGGTCGTGAAGTGCGTGACGTACAGAAAGGGGGTGCGGCAGACCGCGGCGCGCGACGGTGACCTCGTCGAGGCCGTGGCCCAGGTCCGCAAGGACGACGACGGGTTCGTCTGGCTCGGTCTGCACGAGCCCACGGAGCCGGAGTTCGCCGACATCGCCGAGTTGTTCGGCCTGCATCCGCTGGCGGTCGAGGACGCGGTCCACGCCCATCAGCGGCCGAAGGTCGAGCGCTATGACCAGACGCTGTTCGCCGTGTTCAAGACCGTCTGCTACGTCGAGCACGCCGAACTGACCGCGACCAGTGAGGTGGTGGACACCGGCGAGATCATGGTCTTCGTCGGCCGCGAGTTCGTGATCACCGTGCGGCACGGCAGGCACGGCTCCCTCGGCCCGCTGCGCGAGCAGCTCGAGGCGACGCCCGAGCAGCTCGCGCAGGGACCGGCCGCGGTGCTGCACGCGATCGCGGACCAGGTCGTCGACGACTACCTCGACGTGACGGAGGCGGTGCAGGAGGACATCGACGCGGTCGAGTCGGAGGTCTTCTCCGCCACCGGGGCACGCACGGCCGACCCCGGCCGCATCTACCAGCTCAAGCGGGAGCTGCTTGAGCTGAAGCGCGCGGTGGTGCCCCTCGGCCGCCCCCTCCAGGTCCTCGCCACCCAGCCGATCCGTGTCATCGCCCCCGAGATACAGGCGTACTTCCGCGATGTGGACGACCACCTCAAGCGGGTCGCCGAGCAGATAGCCGCCTTCGACGAACTCCTCAACTCGATCCTCCAGGCCCACCTCGCCCAAGTGACGGTCGCGCAGAACGACGCCACCCGGAAGATCACGGCATGGGCCGCCATCGTGGCCGTCCCCACGATGATCTGCGGCATCTACGGCATGAACTTCGACCACATGCCCGAGCTGCACTGGCGGTTCGGCTACGCGCTCGTGATGGGGGTGATCGCCACGGGGTGCGTCGTGCTGTACCGGGGCTTCCGGCGCAACGGCTGGCTGTGAGGCGCCGCCCGCGGCAAGGGCGACGTCAGCCCTTGGCGTAGACGCTCTCGCACCAGGCCGCGAGCTGCTCCTCCGTCAGGTGCTTGGCGAGGTCGGCCTCGCTGATCATGCCGACGAGGCGCTTGTTGTCGATCACGGGGAGCCTGCGGATCTGGTGGCCCTGCATCTCCTCGAGTACGGCGTCGACGTCGGCGTCCGAGGCGATCCAGCGCGGGGTGCCCTGGGCGAGTTCGCCCGCGGTGACCTTGGCCGGGTCGTGCCCCATCGCCACGCAGCGGACGACGATGTCGCGGTCGGTGAGGATGCCGCACAGCCGCTCGTTCTCGTCGCTGATGGGCAGGGCGCCCACGTCCAGCTGGCGCATCAGCTGCGCGGCGCGGTCCAGGGTCTCGTGGGCGGGGATCCACTGGGCCCCGCGGTGCATGATGTCTGCGGCGGTGGTCATGACGTACCTCCCGGTGCCGGACGACCGGCGCGGCGCGGCGCGGGGGCACCGCTGGTACCGACGGCCTCGTTCAGCCCCGACGACCTCATTGTCACCGCCGCGCTGGACGGCTGCACCCGCAGCCGGTCAGCGCCCCACGGCGGCGCCGGGACGGGGCGGCCCCACGGCGGATCAGCGCCGCGGCGGGGGCGGTGTCACGGCGCGGGCGGTGTCACGGCGAGCGGTGCCGCGGCAGGTCAGCCGTTCCACGCCGGGTGTCGGGGGTCGTCGGCCCGTACGGTCACGTCGGCGGCGGCCGTCGGGTCGCGCTCGGCCTCGTAGCGCTCGAAGGCCGGGAGCGTCCACTGCTCCTCGGGGGCCGTGCGCCGGTGCAGGGCGCCCGGGGAGAGCCGCATGTGCACCGTCAAATCGAAGGGGAACCAATGACCGAGCAGCAGGGGGCCGTGCAGCAACAGCAGCCCTCCCGGCGGGAGCTGGACATAGGGGCTGCGCGTGGCACGGTCGGTGGCCGGGTCCCACAGGTCGGGCAGGATCCGGCCGGTGCCGCCGGGGTCCAGCGGACCGAAGACCTCGCGCCAGAGAGCACCCGTGTCGAACCAGCCGCTGTAGTAGGCCTCGACGTCCTCGTGGCCGTACTCGAACCGCAGCGAGGCGGGCCGCAGGAACCCCTGGGCGGCGACGACGAGCGCGGGCCGCCCGCGCACGCGCAGCGCGTCGGCGACCCGCTGGGCGAGGTCACCGGGCCGGGCCGCGGGGGCGCCGTCGAAGGCGACGCGGGGCCAGTCGCCGCCGTCCGCGGGCGCCAGCTTGAGGAGCCGGTCGGCGAGGGTGTCGGTGAGCCGTTCCCAGGTGATCGCTTCGAGTCGCACGGGGCCATGATGCCCGCACGCCGGGGGCGCGCGGCGGTGCGGGTGGGCACGGGGGCGCGGTCCGCGTACGGCACGCCGTCGGGCGGGAAGATACCCGTATGGCGCTCCCCCGCTCTCCGACTCCCGCCGTCGATGGCCGCCTTGTCGTCTTCCAGCCCCTCAAGCACAAGCGCTGCGGGGAGTGCGGGGCCGGGCCGTTGGCGCTGCTCGTCCTGGAGGAGGGCAGGCCGCGGTGCCTGGACTGCGCCGACCTCGGGCACCTCGTGTATCTCCCGCGCGGCGACACCGCGCTCACCAGGCGGTCGCGGGAAGGCAGCGCGCTGTCGGCGGTGGTGGTCCGCTTCAACCGGCGCAAGAGCCGGTACGAGCGCCAGGGCGTCCTGGTCGAGGAGGCGGCGCTCGCGCTGGCCGAGCAGCGGTGCCTGGCCGACGCGGAGGCCAGGGCGCGGCGGCGCGCGCGGGACGCCGTGCGACGGGCGGCGGGGGACGAGCGGTTCGCGGCGGCGTTCGCCGAGGAGATCCTGCGGCTCTTTCCCCGGTGTCCGCCGGAGCGGGCCCGGCGGATCGCCGCGCACGCCTCGGTGCGCGGCAGCGGCCGGGTGGGCCGCAGCGCGGCCGGGCGGGCGCTCACCCCGCGCGCGGTGACGGCGGCCGTGATCGCGGCGGTGCGCCACACGGAGACGGAGTACGACGCCCTGCTGATGCGGGGCATCCCCCGGGGCGAGGCCAGGCGCCGCATCGCGCGCGGCGTCGAGGAGGCGCTGCGCGCGTGGGGGCACGGGACGGGCTGAGGGGCACCCCCGGCACCCCGACGCCCCGGCGCCCCCGGCGCCCCCGGCACCCCGACGCCCCGGCACCCCGGCACCCCGGCACCCCGGCACCCCTCAGTGAAAGGGGCGGCGCGCGCCGGTGGCGAGACGGTGGCGCATGGAGGTGCGGGAACGGCGTATGGCCGGGGGCGCGTCGTGGCATTTGACTTGTCGTAGACACACCACACCGTGCAGGATCTTGCGCGGCGCGCCGACCGTCCCCAGGCCCGGTCCCCCGTGGGCAAGCACCCCGCGAGCCGATCGTCCAGAGGCCGGACCCACTCAGGGAGTTGCCATGATCGAGGGACCGTACTTCGTGCTCACCGTCCTCGGGGCGATCTCCTGCGGCCTGGTCGCGGGGGTGTTCATCGGCTTCTCCACGTTCGTGATGAAGGGTCTCGCCGCGCTGCCCCCGGCCCAGGGCATCGCCGCGATGAACGCGATCAATGTCACGGCGGTCACTCCGGCGTTCATGGCCGTGTTCATGGGGGCGACGGGCCTGTGCGCGGTGCTCGCCGTGGTCACGTTCGTGCTGTGGCCGGAAGAGGGCAGGGTGGAGCTGCTGCTCGGCTGCGCGCTGTATCTCGTGGGCTGCTTCGGCGTCACCGTGGCGGCGAACGTGCCGCGCAACGACGCACTGGCGGAGGTCGACGCGGGCTCGGAGCGCGGGGCCGCGTACTGGCGCACGTATGTGACGGAGTGGACGATGTGGAACCACGTGCGCGCCGCGGCGGCCACCGCGGCCTCGGCGGCCTTCGTCCTCGGCCTGACCTGACCGGCCCGGACCGCCTGACCGGCCCGGACCGCCTGACCGGCCCGGACCGCCCGACCGGCCCGGACCGCCCGACCGGCCCGGCACCTGACCTGACCGGCCGGACCACCTGCCCCGACCGGCCCGGGCCGCCCGGCATGCCCGCCCCGCCCCCGCGACGTACCGTGGCTCGAAGGACGCGTATCGCGGGCGGGGAGACGTAGGGAGACGGCCATGGCCGACCCCAAAGGGTTCCTCAGGGTGGCGCGCGAGGAGTGGCCGCGGCGGGCGGTCGGCGACCGGGTCAAGGACTGGGACGAGGTGTACGAGCCGGACGCGCTGCTTCCGCTGGTGGAGCGGCAGGCGGACCGGTGCATGGACTGCGGGGTGCCGTTCTGCCACGAGGCGTGCCCGCTGGGGAACCTCGTCCCGGAGTGGAACGAGCTCGTCTCGCGCGCCGACTGGCGCGCGGCGGCGGAGCGGCTGCACGCGACGAACAACTTCCCCGAGTTCACCGGGCGGCTGTGTCCCGCCCCGTGCGAGGCGGGCTGCGTCCTCGCGATCAACCAGCCCGCGGTGACGATCAAGAACGTCGAGGCCGCCATCGCCGACCGCGTCTGGGCGGACGGCCTCGCGCCGCCGCGGCCGCCGGAGCGGCTCACCGGCAAAAGCGTCGGCGTCATCGGCTCGGGCCCGGCGGGCCTCGCGGCGGCGCAGCAGCTGACGCGTGCGGGGCACACGGTCGTGGTGTACGAGCGCGAGGACCGCGCGGGCGGGCTGCTGCGGTACGGGATCCCCGCGTTCAAGATGGAGAAGCGGCATCTTGAACGGCGGCTCGCGCAACTGACCGCCGAGGGCACCACGTTCCGTACGTCGACGCACGTCGGGCGGGACGTGGGCGCGGCGGCGCTGCGCGCCCGGCACGACGCGCTGGTCCTCGCGGTGGGGGCCACGGCGTGGCGGGAACTCGCGGTGCCGGGGCGGGAGCTGGCCGGGGTCCGGCAGGCGATGGAGTACCTGCCGCTCGCCAACCGCGTGTGCGAGGGGGACCTCGACGCCTCGCCCCTGTCGGCGGCCGGGAAGCACGTGGTGATCGTGGGCGGCGGCGACACCGGCGCGGACTGCCTGGGCACGGCGGTGCGGGAGGGCGCGGCGTCGGTGACGCAGGTCGACATCCGCCCGCTGCCGGGCGCCGAGCGGGACCCGGCGGCCGAGCCCTGGCCGACGTACCCGCACGTGTACCGCGTGTCCCCCGCGCACGAGGAGGCCGGGGAGCTGGGGTTCGGGCAGCGTCCCGACGCGGACGCGCGGCTCTTTGCGGCGGCCACGCTGCGGTTCTCCGGGGACGCGGCGGGGCGGGTGCGGGCCGTGCGCCTGTCCGGGGTGGACGGGGAGCGGCGGCCGGTGCCCGGCGCGGAGCGGCTGCTGCGCGCCGATCTGGTGCTGCTCGCGCTGGGGTTCCGGGGGCCGGAGGTGGCCGGGGGCCCGATCGCGGAGCTGGGCGTGTCCGTGACGCCGAGCGGGGTCGTGGCGCGTGACGACGCCTACGCGACGGACGTCCCGGGGGTGTTCGTCGCCGGGGACGCGGGCCGCGGCCAGTCCTTGGTGGTGTGGGCGATCGCGGAGGGCCGGGCCGTGGCGGCGGCCGTGGACCGCTGGCTGATGGGCACCACGCACCTGCCCTCCCCGCTGGGCGCCCACACCCGACCCCTCACGGCGTGACCACGCCCGGGCCTGCCCGAAGGGGCCCCTTGCGCGCCACCCCGCCGAAGATCGGCACCGGCCCCTCCCCCGCCACGGGAACGCGCTCGCCCAGTTCCGGATGCCAGGTGTCGACCGTCGTCACGCCCGGGGCCGCGAGGTCGAGGCCGGTGAAGAAGCGCAGGACGTCCGCGCGGTCGCGCAGGGCGAGGTTGAGGGCGCGGGACGCGTAGAGGTCGCCCGCCGCGCGGGCCCGGTCGGGGGTGAACTCGCCGGTGCCGTGCGACAACATCAGCCAGCTGCCGGGCGGCAGCGCGGACATCAGCCGGTCCACCAGGTCGTACGGGTCGCTCTCGTCGGGGACGAAGTGCAGCAGGGCGATCAGGGAGAGGGCGACGGGCCTGCTGAAGTCGAGGGTCTTGCGCGCCTGTTCGAGGATCGCGGCGGGTTCCCGTACGTCCGCTTGGATGTACGCGGTGGCGCCCTGGGGCGTCGAGCGCAGCAGCGCCTCCGCGTGGGCGAGTACGATCGGGTCGTTGTCGCAGTACACCACGCGGGCGTCGGGTGCGACGCCCTGGGCGATCTGGTGCAGGTTGGGCTCGGTCGGGATGCCGGAGCCGACGTCGAGGAACTGGCGGACCCCGGACGCCGCGAGCCACCGCGTGGCGCGCTGCATGAACGCCCGGTTGGCCCGCGCGATGCCCGGGATCCGCGGGTCCATGGCGACGAGCTGACGGCCCATCTCCTCGTCGACCGGGTAGTTGTCCTTGCCGCCCAGCCACCAGTCGTACATCCGCGCCGGATGCGGCTTGCTGGTGTCTATGTAAGGCGACGCGGACTCGCCGTAAGACGACACGGACTCCCCGCGGGGCGACGCGGACTCCCCGTACAACGACGCGGACTCCCCCGCCGCCCCCCGGCTGCCCGTTCCGGTCCCGGTCAACTACGGCTCCCTCGCCAGTTCGGCAACGTACGAATCGCGCCAGATTCCGCGCGCGTGGCGGCCTGTAGTCGCTACGCGCGTCACGACAGGAGGAAGTCGGCCTCCCCGGCCTTCGCTCCCTGTATGAACGCCCTGATCTCGCCGTCCGTGTAGATGAGCGCGGGGCCGTCCGGGTCGGATGACTGGCGCACGGCGACGCGCCCGTCGTCCAGCTTCATGGCTTCCAGGCAGTTGCCGCCGTTGCCGCCGCTCCACGGCTTGTGCCAGCCCTCGTTGCCGAGCTCGCGGGCGGGCATGCCGTTGTAGATCCGGGAGGACCCGGGGGGCCGGGAATCGGCGCGGGTGTCGGGCCGTGACGAGGGGCCCGTGCCCGCTCGGTGTCGATCTCGGTCCATTCACAGCTCCTTGCGGACATCCCGGAGGATCTCCTTCGTGCGTTGTGCGGTCGCGGCCTGGGCCGCCATGCGGTCCATGACCTCCAGATGCGTCGCCACCTCGGCACGCGCGTCCAGATAGACGGCACCGGTGAGGTACTCGCTGTAGACCATGTCCGGCAGCTCCGCCATGGCGAAGCGGAAGAGCACGAACGGTCCGAACGTGCCCGGGTGCGGGCCCGCCGCGAACGGCGCGACCTGCAACGTCACCCGAGGCATTTCGGTGGCCTCAAGCAACCGGTCGATCTGCGCACGCATGATGTCGGGCCCGCCGACGGGGCGGCGCA
This sequence comes from Streptomyces sp. NPDC053474, assembly GCF_044544845.1. Classification (NCBI taxonomy): domain Bacteria; kingdom Bacillati; phylum Actinomycetota; class Actinomycetes; order Kitasatosporales; family Streptomycetaceae; genus Streptomyces; species Streptomyces sp. NPDC053474. The sequence continues at coordinate 604,361 of NZ_JBITXV010000004.1, read as the reverse complement.
GGGCCGTCTCGTCCATCACGACCCACAGGCGCGGCGCGTCCTCGCGGCTCAGCAGCGTCTGGCGCTCCATGCGCAGGGCGACGTAGCGCTCGATGTCCTCGGGCCGGGTCTGGCCGATGGCTCCGGAGAGCAGGACGCCGCGCGCGTAGTCCTCGGTCTGCAGCAGACCGGGCATGAAGTGCGGTTCGTACGACCTGATGAGGCTCGCGGCGCCCTCCAGGCTGACGTACATGCTGAACCAGCCCGGCAGGATGTCGTGGAAGCGCTGCCACCAGCCCGGCTTGTTGGCTTCCTCGGCGAGGGCGATGAACGACTCGGCCTCTTCGTCCGCGACGCCGTACGCCTTGAGGAGCAGTTGCAGATACGGAATCTTCAGCGCGACCTCGGCGGTCTCCATGCGGCGCACCGTGGCCGGGGCCACACGCAGGATCCGTGCGGCCTCGTCACGCTTGAGCCCCGCACGCTCACGCAGGTCCTGCAGGCGACGACCGAGAACGACCTGTCCGACGGTCGGCGCCGACCGCGGTTCGCTCACGTCCTACCTCCACCCACTACGCGTCACTCTCTGTATCGGATCTTGCCACTTCACGTTACTCTGCGTAGTCACTCATCGCACCAACTCACGCCACTAGGTGAGGCGTTGCGAGAAGTGTGCCATGCGGCGTCTCAAAGGAACATGTCACTGTGCACTTTTCAGAGTGGCCCTTGCCAAGGTGTTCGCGCCGGGGCGATAGTGGAGAGCGTGACTCCGCCCGCATCGTTAGGAACTGAAGCCACCGATCACCGACTTGGCGTCCGCGCCGAGGACCGGGCGGCGGCCGCCGAGCCCTGCGTCACCTTCACCCTGGCCGCGCTGCCGAGTTCCGTCGGCCGCGCCAGGCGGTTGACGCGTGACCGGCTCAGTTCCCTCGCGGTCGGCGACGACGCCTGCGACACCGCGGCGCTCGTCGTATCGGAGCTGGTCACCAACGCCATCGTGCACACCGCTAGCCGGACCGTCGTCTGCGAGATCCGCACGGAAGCCGACACCGTGCGGATCGCCATCCGCGACGAGGGCTGTGGTTCGGGGGTTCCACGCCCGACCGGCCTGCGCGGGCCTGACGAGGAGCACGGGAGGGGGTTGCTTCTCGTGAGCGCCGTGAGCAACGCATGGGGTGTCCAGGACTCCGGTACCGGCCTTTCGGTGTGGGCGGAGCTACCGACGACCGGTTGCCCGCCCGGCGGGAGCGCGTTCGGCGGCCTCGGGGACGAGGTCGACGGCCGCGACCGGGCGGGACCGGCCTTCGGCGCCGCCGCGTTCGGCGGCATGGGACTGGATTTGGACAACTTCGACGACCACGGCGATGTCGTCACGGAAGGCCACGGCAGGGGCCTGACCGGCGACACCCGCCACCGGATGGACCAGAGCGCCACCGGCGGCCTTTAGGCCGCCGTGACGGAGATGCGAGTGCGACAGCGATGCGGTCGGGGGATATGTGAGCGCGGGGACGTCACGACTGTTCGGCCTTGACACCTTGGTACGGCTCTCGCGCGAGCGGGAGCGGGCGGTCGGACGGCGAGCCGTGAGTGTGCAGCCAGTGGCACGGCTCGCCGTCCCCGCCGGAATGGGGCAGCCCCTCGGCTGCGACGCGGTGGCGATGCCCGCGGAGTTCGGTCCGCGGCTCCTCGACCGGCTGCCCCGGGCAGGATGCGTGTACGAGGACGGACCGCGCTGGTGGTGGATCGTGCCCGCCGACTCCGACGTGGCCCTTCAGTGGCCGCCGTCGGCGTTCTACTCGCCGGGCGCGCTGCTGCCCGACACGGCGCGTGAGCCGGTCCTCGTCCACCGCCCGGAGGCGCCGGTCCCCTATACGCCGCCCATTCCGCTGTATCTGGCCCTGTGCCGGATGTCCGGGGCCGCCCCCGCGTGGGCCGGACCGGTCCGGGCCTAGGGCCCGGACGCGCGCGGGGCCCGGCCCCCTTCAGCGCCGGGCCGGGAGCAGCTGGCCCCGGCCCGGAGTCCACTCAGGCGGCGGCGTGTTCGCCCCGGGGGCGGCACGCGTCGGCGTCCCGCTCCAGCCCCTCCCGCACGATCACCAGGAAGGCGTCGGTCGCCAGGTCCATCACGACCTCCGCGCACTGACCCTCGCTGCGCCGCGCGTGCGCGAACTCCTCCGCGGGCCACGATCCACGCGGTCCGCCCGCGGGAAAGCGCTGCAGCACCACTCGTTCGTTCATCATGTCCGTGTTCCCCCGTGTGCTCGGTGCAGAGCGATTGGCTCCGCACCGATAACAACGCACGGAGCGCCCGCGAGGACTCGCAACGTGACCGATCTGACACCGAGTTGGGGCATTCGGGCCCCCGCCGTCCAGGCTCAGTAGGCGTATTCGTCGTACTCGTCGTGGTACCGCACCCGGGCGCTCCCCGCGGGCGCGCCGAGCTCCGAGGCGCGGCCCTTGGGCTCCTCCCACTCCTCCTGGCGGCCGAGCGCGGTGAGGTCGAGCAGGCTCGTCGTGGAGCCGAGGCCGTCGAGGCCGCGGTCGAACGTCGCGTACGTGTGGAAGACGCGGTCGCCGTCCCGCAGGAAGCAGCTGATGCCCGGGCGGTCCAGGAGGCGCCCGGCCGGATCCGGGTACGACGCGGCGAAGTCGCGGTTGAACTCCGGCCCGCACGTGGAGTACCAGGGCACCACCCAGCCCATGCGGGCCTTGAACGGCAGGATGCGGGTGAAGGGGGCGCGCGATGCCGCGACGAACGTGGTGCCCCGGGCGTGCAGATGGGCGAGGTGCCCGATCTGGTCGAGGAAGGCCGAGCAGCTGGGGCAGCCCGCGTCCCACTCGGGGGCGAACATGAAGTGGTAGACGATGAGCTGGGCGCGTCCGGCGAACAGGTCGAGCAGCGTCGCCTTGCCGTCGGCGCCGTCGAACACGTACTCCTTGTCGATCTCCACCATCGGGAGCTCGCGCCGCTCGGCGTTCAGCGCGTCGCGGGCGCGCGTCGCGGCCTTCTCCTTGGCGAGCAGCTCCTCGCGCGCGGCCTGCCACTCCGCGCGCGTGACGATGTGCGGAAGTCCCATGGCGCTTTCCTCCGGTCGCGATCCACGGTTCTCGGGCGTTCTCAGGAGGGTGGACCGGGGGCCGCGGCGGAACTCATCGGTCGCGGCCGGGATTTCTGGAACTTTCTCGCCCGTCAGCACACGACCGCTCGCCCGTCAGCACACGACCGGGAGTTCGAGCAGGCCACGGGCCCGCATCGAGGGGCGCCACCGCAGCTCCTCCACGGGCACGGCGAGCGCCAGGTCCGGGAAGCGCTCGATGAGCGCGGCGAGCGCCGTGGCCGTCTCCATGCGGGCGAGCGGCGCGCCCAGGCAGTAGTGGATGCCGTGGCCGAGCGCGAGGTGGCCGCTCGCGTCGCGCGTGACGTCGAGCCGGTCGGGGTCGGCGAACCGCTCGGGGTCACGGCCCGCGGAGCCGGTCGAGACCAGCACGGTCTCCCCCTTGGGCACGCGGACGCCGCCGATCGTGACGTCCTCCAGGGGGAAGCGGCGGATGGCGAGAAGGACCGGGCCCTCGTGGCGCAGGAACTCCTCGACGGCGCCGGGCAGCAGGCCCGGGTCAGCGCGCACCGCGGCGAGCTGCTCGGGGTGGCTGAGCAGGCCGAGGACGGCGGTGCCGATGAGCTGCACCACGTTCTCGTACCCGGCGAACAGGATCAGGAAGGCGAGCGACATCAGCTCGTCCTCGCTGAGGCGTCCGCCGTCGCCGCCGTCGTCGTCCCGCACGGCGATCAGGTCGGACAGCAGGTCGTCGCCGGGCCGTGCGCGCTTCTGAGCGATGAGCCCGGTGAAGTAGCCGAGCAGCCCCGCGACCGCCTCCTTGGCGAGGTGGGGCCGCGCCGGGTCGGGGGCGACGAGCGCGTCGGTCCAGGTGCGGAAGTCGGGCCTGCGGGTGGCGGGGACGCCGAGGAGGTCGCAGATGACGGCGATGGGCAGCGGGGCGGCGTACGCGGCCACTAGGTCGCCGCCGCCCGCCTCCGCCAGGGCGTCGAGGAGTTCGTCGGCGGCCCGCCGCACCGGCTCGCGCAGCCGTTCCGTCCGGCCGGGCGTGAACGCCTTGGCGACCAGGCGCCGGACCCGGGTGTGGTCCGGCGGGTCCATGTTGAGGAGGTTGGCGTCCAGGGCGGGCGGCAGCGAGAAGCCCCGGTAGTTGCCGGGCAGGGCGTGCGCCTTGTCCAGGGACAGGCGCGGGTCGGCGAGGGCCTCGCGGACGTCGGCGTAGCGGGTGACGAGCCAGGCCGCGTTGCCGTCGGTGCCGGTGACGCGGCGCACGGGCGCGCTCTCGCGCAGCAGGGCGTACGTGGCGTACGGGTCGTCGATGAGGCCGTCGAGCACTTCGGGAGTCGCGGGGGTCGCGGGGGTCGCCATGGGGTTCAGCCTAAGGAGTGCCGTCCCGCGGGTGCCGGGCGGGCCGTCAGGCGTCGTACTCCTGGATCCGCCTGCCGTGGCCGCGGGCGACGAGTGCGGGCAGCCGCCGCGCCAACTCCCGCGTCACCGCCGGGACGTCGACGGTCAGCAGCTCCCGGTCGCGCATGAGGACGCGCCCGTCGACGATCGTCGTACGGACGTCGCCGCTGCGGGCGCTGTGCACCAGGGTCGCGGCGAGGTCGTGCACGGGCTGGGTGTGCGGCCCGGTGAGGTCGACGAGGACGATGTCGGCCCGGCGGCCCGGGGCGAGGCTGCCGATCGACTCGCCGAGGCCGACGGCCCGCGCGCTCTGCAGCGTGGCGTGGTGCAGGGCCTGACGGGAGGTCAGCCAGCGGGGGTCGCCGGTGGCGGACTTCTGGACGAGCGCGGTGAGCGCCATGGACTCCCACACGTCCAGGGAGTTGTTGGAGGCCGCGCCGTCGGTGGCGAGCCCCACCGGAATGCCGAGGTCCGCGAGCAGCCGTACGGGCGTGGGGTCCCAGGCGAACTTCAGATAGCCGCGCGGCGCGCTGGCGACGGCGACCCGGCCGGTGGCGGCGCGCAGGGCGGCGGCGTCGGACTCCAGGATGCCGGTGCCGTGGGCGATGAGGACGTCGACGTCGAGCAGGCCCGCGCGGCGCAGCACCTCGATGGGCGTGCAGCCGTGCCGGGCGACGCTGTGCTCGGTCTGGGCGCGGCTCTCGGCGGCGTGCAGGTGCACCAGGAGACCGTGGTCCCGCGCGAGTCCCGCGGTCGCGGCGAGGTCGGCGTCGTCGACGGTGTACGGGGCGTGCGGGGCGAGGCAGGTGGTGACGCGGCCGTCGGCGTCGCCCGCCCTGCGGAGCGCGAAGTCCAGGGACGCCTCCCGCCCTCCGGGCCCCTGCGAGGAGAAGTACGCCTGGCCGAGCAGGGCGCGCAGGCCGGACTCGGCGACGACGTCGGCGACGGTGTCCATGGCGAAGTAGTGGTCGGCGAAGGTGGTGACGCCGCCGCGGATCAGCTCGGCGCAGGCGAGCCGCGCGCCCAGCTCCACGTCCCGCGCCTGGAGGTTGGCCTCGATGGGCCACACGTGGTCGTTGAACCACTCCTCCACCGGCACGTCCTCGGCGATGCCGCGCAGGGCCACCATCGGGGCGTGCGTATGGCAGTTGATCAGGCCGGGCAGGGCGGCCTGGCCGCGCGCGTCGAGGCGTTCGGCGGCGGCCAGGTCCCGGGCGGCGGCCGCGGTGGTCACCTCGGCGATCGCTCCGTCGCGTACGACGATCGCGGCGTCCTCGGCGAAGCCGACCTGCCCGGCGGCGTCGTGGACGAGGGCGGCGCAGCCGCTGATGACGAGGTCGGCGGGGCCGGGTGCGACAGGCGCTGTCATGCGTTCACGGTACGTTCGCCCACGCATCCGCGCGGGGACTCTGCCGACGCGGGAATTCCGGGACCACGCTGGCGTGAAGCGACCGCTTGGCGGGAACCGATCGCCGCCCGAACCGCGGAGGGAGCCCGTCATGCTCCTCGGCACCTGGAACCTGGAGAACCTCTACCGCCCCGGCACGCCGTTCGGCCCCAAGGACGAGGCGGCGTACGAGGCGAAGCTGTCCGCGCTCGCGGCGACGGTCCGCGCCCTCGACCCGAGCCTGCTCGGGGTGCAGGAGGTCGGCGACCCGGCGGCCCTGGAGGACCTGGCCGGGCTGCTCGACGGCACCTGGCACACGGCCGTGTCGCGGCACGCGGACGACCGGGGCATCCGGGTGGGGTTCCTCAGCCGCCTGGAGCCGCAGGTGCTCGCCGACGAGGCGGCGTTCCCGGCGCGGCTGCTGCCCGTGCAGAAGGACGACGCCGGGGCGCGGGTCGCGGCGGCGGGGCGCGGCCTGTTCGCGGTGCGGATCGTGAGCCGGGCCATCGCCGTGGACGCGGCCGTGTGCCACCTCAAGTCGAAGCTCCTCTCCTACCCCGGCGGGCGGTTCCAGCCCCGGGACGAGGGCGAGCGGGCGCGCGTCGGCGCCTACGCGCTGTACCGCCGCACGGCGGAGGCGACGACGCTGCGGGCGCTCGCCGACCGGCTCCTCGCGGGCGACGGCCGGACCCGGGACGTCGTGGTGCTCGGCGACCTCAACGACGAGGTGGCCGCCGCGACGACGCAGCTCCTGCTCGGCCCGCCCGGCTCCGAGCTGGGCACGCCGGGCCACGCGACGCCGGACCGGGGCGATGCGGCGCGGCTGTGGAACGTGGCGCCGCTGATCCCGCCCGAGCGCCGCTACTCGCGCGTCACCTCCGGCCGCCGCGAGCTGATCGACCACGTGCTCCTGAGCCACCGCCTGCTGCGCCGCGTCACCACCGACGGCGGCGCGGGCACGGGCCTTCCCGACGCGTCCGGCGTCCTCGAACTGCCGTCGGTGGGGGCGGACCCCGGCGACCGGAAGGGCGCGGCGGGCTCGGACCACGCGCCGGTGTGGGTGCGGTTCCGGCCGTAACGCGCGCCGCCGGGCCCCCGACAGGCCCTAGCCGCGCGGCAGCACCGTCGACAGGACCTGCGGCAGCGGATACCAGTCCGCCGATACGACGCTGGCGTGCCGCCCCGCGAGCAGCGCGGCCCGGTCGCGGGCCTGGGCCTCGGTGGGCCGGGTGCCGTCGATGGCGGGCGCCACCTTGTGGGCGTCGGTCATGACGAGCAGATAGCCCCGGTCGGCGTACCACTTGGTGTCGACGGAGCCGCCCGCGTAGACCGAGGCGTCGCCGTCGAAGAGCACGAACCACGGCCGGATCGAGGCGTCCGCGTACCGCGTGCGCGGGTCGCCGGGCGCGGCGCCGAGCACGGCGGGGAAGGCGGCGGCGTCGCCGAGCCTGCCCGCGGCGGCCAAGTCGCGCAGATGCGTCGCGTACTCGCGGTCGGTCCACAGGGTGTCGACGGGGTTGTTCTGCTCGACGGTGCCGGGGATCAGCTCGACGACGAACTTCCCGGCGAGCGCGGCCCTGCCGGGCCAGCCCTTGGCGCGGACGGCCTCGTCGAGCGTGGCCCCGCCGGTCGCGAGGTCGCCGGGCCGGTACAGGGCGCCGCCGAGCTTCGCCGTGAGGAGGGCGTCGAGGTCGGCGGGCCCGCGGCCGCCCCGCGCCTGGAAGCCGTCCTTCAGCTCGACCTTGAGGAGCACGGGCCGGTGTCCGGGGTGCGCGTCGTGCCAGGCCTTCAGGTCGGCGAGGCAGCCGTCGAGGCGCTGGTCGCGCGCCTTGGTGCGCAGTTCCTCCGGGCGCTGGGCGTTCTCGCAGTTGTTGTCGTTGCCGATCGGGTTGCTGTGCGAGACGCGCCAGCCGCCGCCGAAGACGTTCGTCCACACGTCGAGTTCGAGCATGGCGGCGCCGGAGTCGAGCGCGTCGGCGAAGTAGGGGTACTTCGCCTTCTCGTACGCGTTGTGGACGCCGACGCCGGTGGTGGCGCCGTACGAGGTGTCGCTCCCGGTGGCCGCGGGCTCCGTGGCCACCGCCGTCCCCGCGAGCGAGGCCGCGACGAGGACGCTCCCCGTCACCATCCCGCGTATCGCCTTCCGCACCGCCACCACGCGCACCGCTGTCCCCTTCCACCGCACCGGTCAAGTCCGGGGAAACGTACGGGATTCATGTGACGTGGCGGAAGACGGCGACTTACGGCCACACCTCGTGGCGCTGCCGCGCGGGCGCCTTCGGCCCCCTAATCTTGTCGACCGTCGAAGATCGGGCCCGACGGCCACGTCCGGCCCCGCCCTGCCACGAAAGGCACCCTCACATGGCGCTCACCCTCACGCTCACCGGCCCCCGCCTGGCCGTGGCCGCGGCGGCCGCGGTCCTCGCGATCGGCGCTCCGACGGCGTACGCGGCCCTGGACGGCGACCCGGCGCGGACGCCCGCCGCCCCGACGGCGGCGGAGCGCGGCAAGCCCTTCGTCGAGACCCATCTGTTCTTCGGCACCGAACGCCCCGACGGCGGCCCGGCCGTGACGGACAAGCAGTTCATGAGGTTCATCGACACCGAGGTGACGCCCGGCTTCCCCGACGGCCTGACCGTCCAGCAGGGCCGCGGCCAGTGGAAGGACAGCAACGGCAAGATCGAGCGCGAGCGCAGCTACGAGCTGATCCTGCTGTACCCGACGGCCGACGCGAAGAAGAACGACAAGCTGATCGAGGAGATCCGCTCCGACTACGAGAAGAAGTTCGCCCAGGACTCGGTGGGCCGCCTCGACGACCGGGCGCGGGTCGACTTCTGAACCGCTGAGCCCTCGGCCGACCTGGTGCCGGGGGCCCGGCACCCTCGCCTACCCCAGGTGCACGTCCCCCACGGTGTGGGCCTGGATGACGTTCCCGCGCTGCACGCCGCCGCTGATGGTGTTGTGCACGACCCCGCCGCGGTGGTCGCCGCCGTGGCCCAGGTCGTCGAGGAGCAGGCGCAGCTCCGCCGCCGCGCCCGGGTCCGCGCGCAGGGCCCGGCGCATCCGGTTGCGCCACTCGGCCCGCGCGTCGGCCTCGGCGTCGGCGTCGCCCGCGGCGCGCGCGGCCAGCAGGTCGTCGCGGGTCTCGTCGAGCGCGCCGCTCACCTGGTCCTCGTCCGCTCCGCGCCGCCGCCCGAGGAAGGCCACGACCCGCCCCCGCGCGGCGGCCCACCCGTCCCCCACCATCGCCTGCACGAGCGCGGTGGCCCCGGCCCCGGCGAGGGCGGCCAACTCTGCGTCCATCGGGTCTCCTTCGTGACGGTCCGGAGGTGTGCCCCTCGACTTGAGCGTCAACGGTAGCCGAGGGCACGGGAGTTGGTCATCGCCAGGCCGCCACCTTCAGTAGGAAAGTTTCCTAACAATTCCCTGCCGCGATATTGACGCGCTCATGTCCACGTCGCCACCATTCCTGGCACGGCCCCTCCCACACCCCCCACCCGCCAGGAGACGGACATGCCGCAGACACCCCATGCCGAAAACCGGAACGACACCACCCGGAACGCCGACCGCCGCACCGGACGGGCCCGTTGGCTCGTGCCCGCGGCCGCCGCCACCGCCCTCGCCACCACCGGCGGCCTGCTCCTCTTCTCGCCCGCCGACGCGGCCGAGAAGGAGGGCGTCGGGCGGGCCGCGTTCTCCGCCGTCGCCGTGGGCGACATCGCCGAGCAGTGCACCAAGAGCGACAGCAAGTGCGCGCACCCGAAGACCGCGGCCCTGGTGCAGCAACTCAACCCGAGCTTCGTGATGACCATGGGCGACAACCAGTACGACGACGCCCGCCTGAAGGACTTCCAGAAGTACTACGCGACCACCTGGGGCGCCTTCAAGAACAAGACGAAGCCGGTGCCGGGCAACCACGAGACGTACGACCCGGCGGGCGCGCTCAAGGGCTACAAGTCCTACTTCGGATCCGTCGCCTACCCCGACGGCAAGAGCTACTACAGCTTCGACCAGGGCAACTGGCACTTCGTCGCCCTGGACTCCAACAGCTTCGACGACCGGGCGCAGATCGACTGGCTCAAGCGCGACCTCGCCGCCAACGGCAAGAAGTGCGTGGCGGCCTACTTCCACCACCCGCTGTTCTCCTCCGGCGAGCACGGCAACAACCCGGTCAGCAAGCCCGTCTGGAAGCTCCTCCAGGGCGCGAAGACGGAGCTGGTGCTCGGCGGCCACGACCACCACTACGAGCGGTTCGCGCCGCAGGACGCGGACGGGGACGCCGACGCCTCGAACGGGATCGTCGAGGTCATCGCCGGGACCGGCGGCGCCAACCCGTACAAGATCGAGGAGGTGCAGCCGCACAGCCAGAAGCGGATCACCAACACCTACGGCGTGGTGAAGATCGACTTCGCCGACGACGGGTTCTCGTGGAAGCTCATCGCGACGGACGGGTCCACGAAGGACAGCAGCCCCGCCTACTCCTGCCACTGACGCCGGACCTGGTGCCACGCCCATGTATCTGGCCACCACCGACGCGGTCGCCACGGCCGCGGACGGCCGCCGCGCCCGCGGCCGCGTCACCGGCCCCGTGCTCGCGCTCGGCGCCGTCAGCCTCGTCACCGACATCTCCTCGGAGATGGTCGCGGCCGTGCTGCCGCTGTACTTCGTCCTGGGCCTGGGGCTCTCACCGCTCCAGTTCGGCTTCCTCGACGGGCTCTACAACGGCGTCACCGCCGTGGTCCGCCTCGTGGGCGGGTACGTCGCCGACCGGCGCGAGCGGCACAAGCTCGTCGCCGGCTCCGGCTACCTCCTGTCGGCCCTGTCCCGGCTCGGCCTGCTGCTCGCGGGCGGGGCCACCGCGGGGATCGGCGCCGCCATCGCGGCGGACCGGCTCGGCAAGGGCGTGCGCACCGCCCCGCGCGACGCGCTGATCTCCCTGCACAGCCCGCCGGACCAGCTCGGCCGCGCCTTCGGCGTGCACCGGGCGATGGACACCACGGGTGCGCTGCTCGGCCCGCTCGCGGCGTTCGCGCTGCTGTGGGTCACGGCGGACGCCTACGACGCCGTGTTCATGGTCAGCTTCTGCTGCGGGCTCTTCGGGGTGCTGCTGCTCGTCGCGTTCGTGCCCGGCCGGGAGGCGCCGCCCCCGGCCGCCCGCCGGGCGCGCGGCCCCTCGGCGCCGCGCCTCGCCCTCGCGCTCCTGCGCCACTCGGGCTTCCGGCGGGTCTGCGGCGCCGCCGCGCTGCTGGGGGCCGCGACGGTCGGCGACGCCTTCCTGTACCTGCTGCTCCAGCGGCGGCTCGACTTCGCGGAGAGCTGGTTCCCGCTGCTCCCGCTCGGCACCGCCGCCGTCTATCTGCTGCTCGCCGTGCCCGTGGGAAGGCTCGCCGACCGGTTCGGGCGGCGCGGGCCCTTCCTCGCGGGCCACGGCGCGCTCCTCGCCGCGTACGCCCTGCTGCTCCTGCCGACCGGCGGACGGCCGCTGCTCGTGGGCGTGCTGCTCGCCCTCGGCGTGTTCTACGCCGCCACCGACGGCGTGCTCATGGCGCTCGTGACCCCCTTCGTGGAGCCGGACCAGCGGGCCAGCGGCATGGCCGTCGTACAGACCGGCCAGGCGCTCAGCAGGCTCGTCGCCGCCGCGGGCTTCGGCGCCGCGTGGACGCTGTGGGGCATCGGCACCGCGCTGACCTGCGCGGCGCTCGCCCTCACGGCGGCGATCGCGGGCGCGGCCGCGCTGCTGCCCCGCGCCGACGACCCCCACGGCACGCCCCGACGGAGGACGACCCGACCATGACCCGCCCGCGCCCGCTGACCCTGTCCACCCGGCCCCGCGTCCTCGCCGTCGCCCTGGCCGCCGCCGTCCTCGCCACCGTCGCCGTCACCTACACCGTACGGGCCGCGCGCGAGGCCGAACCCGCCGTCACCACCTCCGAGTTCGCCCTGGACCAGGGCCAGTTGTACTTCCGCTCGACCCAGGCGGGAGCGGGCCGCGTCGCCCGGCTCCCGCTCGCGGGCCGGGGCCCGCGCACCACCGGCGGGCCGACGTGCGAGCGCTTCTACGCGGCCGGGGGCACCGGCCTGTGCCTCCTGCGCCGCCCGGGCATCCCGCCCAAGGCGTACGCCGTCGTCCTCGACAGCGAGCTGCGCGAGAAGCGGCGCATCGCCCTGACCGGCATCCCGAACCGGGCGCGCGTCTCGGCGTCGGGGCGGATGCTGTCCTGGACCATGTTCGCCACCGGCGACTCGTACTCGGGCGGGGGCGGCTCCTTCTCCACGCGCACCTCGATCCTGGACACCCGCACCGGCTATCTGATCAAGAACATGGAGGAGATCCCGCTCACCCTCGACGGCCGCCGCTACCACTCCCCCGACGTCAACTACTGGGGCGTCACGTTCGCCCGCGACGACAACCGCTTCTACGCCACCGTCTCGACGAAGGGCAAGACGTACCTCGTCCGCGGCGACATGCGAAAATGGGCCGCCGAGGCGCTGCGCGAGAACGTCGAGTGCCCGTCGCTGTCCCCCGACAACACGCGCCTGGCCTTCAAGAAGCGGGTGCGCGGGGGCACCTCGGACCCGTGGCGCCTGTACGTCCTGGACCTGCGCACCCTGCGCGAGCACCCGCTCGCCGAGCGCCGCTCCGTCGACGACCAGGCGGCGTGGCTCGACGACGGCACCCTGGCCTACGCCCTGCCGGGCCGCGAGGGGCGCAAACAGGACATCTGGACCGTTCCCGCCGACGGCTCGGGCCGCCCCGAACTGCGCGTCCCGGGCGGCAGTTCCCCCGCGGCGGTGCGCTGAGACCGCGTACGCGACAGCCCGAAGCGCCGCGGTCCCGCGGAAATTGAGGTGCGCGCGCCCCCGCGCACCTCGCACGATGCCCCCATGACCCCACACCGCACCGTCGTACCGTCCCTCTTCCCACCCCCCGGATACGCCCACTCCGTCGTCGTCGAAGCCGGTACGCGGCTCGCCTTCATGGCGGGCTCCGTGCCCCTGGACGCCGAGGGCGCCCTGATCGGCGAAGGCGACGTCGCCGCGCAGACCCGGCAGGTCGTCGCCAACCTCGACGAGGCCCTGCGCGCCATCGGCAGCGACCTGTCGCAGGTCGTCGCGAGCACCGTGTACGTCGTCGGGCACGAGCCCGGCGTGCTGACCGAGGCCTGGGAGGTCGTCCGCGCCTCGGGCCTGCTCAGCACCGAGCCGCACACGTCCACGCTGCTCGGCGTGACCGTCCTCGGCTATCCGGGCCAGCTCGTGGAGATCACCGCCACCGCGGTGGTGCCCGACGCGTGACCGCCACCCTGCGGGCCGCCACCGCCGAGGACGGCGCCGCCGTGGCGGAGGTCTATCTGCGCTCGTACGACACCGCCCTGCCGACCGTGCGCCGCGCCCACACCGACGACGAGGTGCGGGCGTACATCCGGCACGTGGTGATACCGCGCGGCACCACGTGGGTGGCCGAGGCGGCGGGCTCGGTCGTCGGGATGATGGTCCTGGACGGCGAGCAGCTCGGCCAGCTCTACCTCGACCCCGCCTGGCGCGGCCGGGGCATCGGCGACCGCTTCGTCGCCCTCGCCAAGGAGCGCAGCCCGGGCGGCCTGACCCTCTGGACCTTCCAGGTCAACGCGCCCGCCCGGAGGTTCTACGAACGCCACGGCTTCACCGCCGCCCAGTGGACCGACGGTGACAACGAGGAGGGCGAGCCGGACGTGCGCTACGACTGGCGGCCCTGACCCCGCGCGCCCGGGCCGCGCCGCGCCGTCAGATGCGGGAGTTCCGCGCGAGTTCCAGCGCGTACCTCGGCCACCAGCCCCCGGCCACGGGCCCGCCCCGGCAGATCCCGTCGGACTCGCCGGGGCGCTTCACCCACAGATAGGCGTCGACGGCGGGGACGCCGGTGCGGGTGGTGGGGGCGGTGCCGAGGGCGCGCCCCGGCGGGTTGCACCACGGCTCGACGCCCGCGTACGGGCCGTTGCCGTTGCGGCTGGAGTCGATGACGAAGTGCGGGTCGCCGCCGAGCGCCCGCGCGAGCCGGTGCCCGTACTCCGCGCTGACCGCGTCGGTCTGGAAGTTGGACACGTTCAGGGCGAAGCCGTCGGCGCGGTCCACGCCCGCCCGCCGCAGCGGGGCGACGAGCCGCCGCACCTGCGGGATCCAGGTGGCGTTGCCCGCGTCGACGTACACCTTGGTGCCCGGCTGCCGCTTGAGCCGGTCCACCGCGTAGGCGAGCAGTCCGTACCGCTCGTCGGTGTCGGCGCCCACGCAGCCCGCCACCGCGAGGGCCACGGCGTCGGGTTCGACGATCACGTACGCGCCGTGCGACCCGAGCCCGGCCGCGAAGCGGTCGATCCACGCCCGGTAGTGGGCCGCGTCGCGCGCGCCACCGGCGGAGTAGGCGCCGCAGTCGCGGTCCGGGATGAAGTACGTGACGAGCACCGCGGTGCGCCCCGCCGCGGCGGCCCGCTCCACGAACGACCGCACCACCGGCTCGGGCCCGTCCTTGCTCAGCCACTCGGCCTGCGGCCGCACCGCGATCCGGGACATCGCCCAGGCGTCGGAGAACCGCCCCTGCCGCAGCCACGCGCTGGCCTGCCGCGCGGCGCTGGTGTCCGGGTTCACCCAGAAGGAGACGTCGGCGCGCGGCGCCCCGGCGTCGGGCGGCGGGACGGCGGCCAGTGCGCACAGGCCGAGCACGGCGGCGAGGACACTGCGGACGATGGCCTGGGACGGCATCCGGGCTCCCGGGAGAGATTCAGCCCGTCCGGCGTGTGAGGACGAGGCCGAAGGCCGACGAACGGGGTCCAGGGGGCGAAGCCCCCGGCTTCGGGAAGGGGCGGGTTGGGGGAGAGAGGCCCCGTCACGTCACCGCCGCCCCCAACGCAACGAACCCGCAGATCAGCACCAACAGGATCGCGAGCAGCGGCCACACGAACCGCAGGTACCGGTCGTAGCCCACCTTCGCCAGGGCGACGCCGCCGATGGTCACCGCGGTGGTCGGCACCCACAGGTTCATCCACCCGCTGGCCGCCGCCCAGGCGGTGACGACGACCGACCGCGACACCCCGGCGAAGTCCGCGAGCGGCGCGAGGATCGGCATGGCGAGCGTGGCGTGCCCGGACGTGGACGGGATCAGGAACGCGAGCGGCAGGTTCACCACGAACACGATCACCGCGAACACCCCGGACGACGTCCCCTTGACCACGCCCTCGATCGAGTGCAGGACGGTGTCCGTGACCCGTGAGTTGTTCATGATCACGGTGACGCCCCGGGCCAGGACGATCACCAGGGCGGGCGAGATGAAGTCGGCCGCGCCCTGGATGACGGTCGCGCTGAGCTTCTGCTCGCCCATCCGCGCGACCAGGCCCACGAGCACCGCCGCGCACAGGAACAGGGCGGCGAGCTGCGGGAAGGACCAGTCGAGTTCGAAGCCGTACGGCTTCGCGTCCGCGTCCCCGGTGAGCGCGCTCGACCACGGCACCACCGAGAAGATCATGAAAGCGAAGACCAGGGCGACGACGACCAGGATCGCCTTGTGCAGCCCGGTCAGCTCGGGCACCTCGGCGTCCGTGCGCCCCGCGCCCTGAGTCTGCTCGCGGTCGCCCGGCAGGAACCCGCTGAGCGAGCGCTCGGGGTCGCGCCGCACGCGCCGCGCGTACCAGACGACGTACGCGACCGTCACCCCCGTGAGCACCAGCCACATCGCGAACCGCAGCACGATGCCGTCGCCGAGGGAGATGTCCGCCGCCGAGGAGGCCACGCCCGTCGCGAAGGGGTTGACCGTCGAGCACAGCACGCCGACGCCCGCGCCCAGGATGATCGCGCCGACAGCGGTCATGCGGTCGTAGCCGAGGGCCAGCATCAGCGGCACGATCAGGCCGTAGAAGCCGAGCGTCTCCTCGGCGAAGCCCTCGACGGTGCCGAGGACGGAGAACACCACCATGACGCCCGCGATGAGCAGCGCGCCGCGCTCGCGCAGCCGGTGGGCGAGCCGCCCGATGCCCCGGTCCAGGGCGCCGGTGGCGAAGACGACGGTGATGAACGCGCCGATCGCGAGCACGAAGAGGAACACGCCCGCGCTGCCGTACAGATCGCCGGTCAGATCCGGGCCGACCTGCCCCGACGCGGTGTCCTGGATGCCGTACAGGCCGTTGACGGGCGCGAGGAACAGGTCGTTGAGGCGGTCCACGAAGGACTGGTCGCCCGCGACGCGGTGGTAACTGCCCTGGACGGGGGCGCCCTTGGCGTTGCGGTCGTACTCGCCCGACGGGATCAGGAAGGCGAGCAGCCACACCGCCACGGTGACGACGGCGAGCACGGTCAGGGCACTGGGGAAGGTGAACTTCCGCTTCCTGGCGGGCTCTTCGGGCGCGGGGGCGGGCGGGGGCGCGGGCGGGGACGCGGTCATGCCGTGCCTCCCGTCCGGTCACCGGCGCGGAAGCCGTCCGCGTACTCGCGCACGAAGGCGCCCATGGCCACGACGGTGTTGCGCAGCTCGGAGAAGAGGACGCGCTCGTTCGGGGCGTGCAGATTGCACATGCTGTCCTGCGCGCCGAAGAGGAGCACCTCCGCGCCGGGCGCCGCCGCGGCGAGCCCGTTGACCAGCGGGATCGAGCCGCCCGTCGCCACGTACGAGGCGTCCGCGCCCCACGCCTCCTTGAGGGCGGCGAGCGCCGCGCGGTAGGCGGGACCGCCGGTCGTGGCCTCGTAGCCGGGCCCGGTGTCGCCGGGCGTGACGGTCAGCGGGACGCCGAAGGGCCTGAGGGACCGCAGGTGCTCGACGAGCGCGTCCCGGGCCTCGCGCGGGTCCTGGCGCGGATGGAAGCGCAGGTTCAGCTTCGCCCTCGCGTGCGGCACGACCGCCGAAGCGGCGTGCTCCACACCGGGCGCGTCCAGGCCGATCACGGTGATCGCGGGCCCGCTCCACAGCCGCTCGCCGAGGCCGCCGCTGCCGATCAGCGGCACGCCGTCGCGCACGCCCGCGAGGTCGCGGAACTCCTCCTCGGTGTACGAGGTCCCGGTCCACTCCTCGCGGCGCAGGCCCGCCACGGCCACGTCGCCGTGGACGTCGTGGAGGGTGGCCAGGGCCTTGAGCAGGACGAGCAGCGCGTCGGGCGCGGCGCCGCCGAACTCGCCGCTGTGGCGCGGCTCGTCGAGGGTGCGCACCTCGACGACGACCTCGGCGGCGCCGCGCAGGCCCGTGGTGAGGGTGGGGGTGCCGGGGCGGAGGTTGCCGAGGTCGGCGATGACCATGGCGTCGCAGGCGAAGCGGCCGGGGTCGGTGGGCGGATAGCCGTCGAAGGCGCTGCCGTACTCCTCCTGGCCCTCGACGACGATCTTCACCCCGACGGGCGGGCGGCCCCCGTACGCGCGCAGCATCCCGAGGTGCGCGATGACGTTGGACTTGTCGTCGGCGATGCCCCGGGCACGCAGGCCCCCCTCGACGGGCGTCGGCTCGAAGGGCGGCGACCGCCACAGCCTCTCGTCGCCGGGCGGCTGCACGTCGTAGTGGCCGTACAGCAGGACGGTCGGGGCGCCGGGGTCGGGCGGCGGGATCTCGCCGTAGACGACCGGGGCGGTGTCGGGCAGGTCGATGCGCTCGACCGCGGGCACACCGGCGTCCCGCAGCAGCGCGGCGACCAGGTCGTGGGCCTCCTCCACGGGCCCGCTCGGAAACCCGGGGAAGGCGATCGAGGGGATCGACGACAGCCGTACGAGGTCGGCGTGCAAGCCGTCCATCAGGCCGTCGACCGTGGTGGCGAGCTCTTCGGGCGTCATGGGCAGCACCTCGGGGTCAGCTGTCATGCGTGATTTGCCGTGATGATCCCGAATTATCGGGTGCGGTGGCTCGCGGATTCCGGACGGCTCGCCGTGCGCCCGGGCCGCCCGCACCGATGCCGCACTAAGGTCGACCCATGGCTTCGGAGACTTCGGGAGGCGACGCGACGGGCAACGCCGTGCGCGTCGACAGCTGGATCTGGTCGGTACGCCTGGTCAAGAGCCGCTCGATGGGTGCGGCCGCCTGCAAGGGCGGTCACGTGCGGGTCAACGGCGAGCGCGTGAAGCCCGCGCACGGCGTGAAGCCCGGCGACGAGGTCCGGCTTCGCCAGGCCGGGGGCCGCGAGCGGATCGTGATCGTCAAGCGCGTGATCCGCAAGCGGGTGGGCGCGCCCGTGGCGGTCGAGTGCTACGTGGACAACAGCCCGCCCCCGCCGCCGCGCGAGGCGGTGGCCCCGGCGGGCATCCGCGACCGCGGCACGGGGCGCCCCACGAAGCGGGACCGCCGCGAACTGGAGCGCCTGCGCGGCGCCCCGGGTCTGCCCCCGGGCCCCTGACCCCCATCGGCGCTCCGCGCCTCGTCCTCAATCGCCGGACGGGCTCCCTTCCTCCCGCACGCCGGTATGCCGCTGCGGGACGCGTCAAGCCCGTCCGGCGATGGAGGACGAGCGCGCCAGCGCGATGAAGGGGCGGCCGGGCACCGGAGCTACAGCCGGAACCAGCCGTGGCCCCCGTACCAGTGGCCGCCCGCCCGCAGATGGTCGCCGACGGCCCGTTCCAGGCGGGTCCGCCGCGGCAGCCCGGCCACCGGCAGGTCCCGGTCGCCGAAGACGAAGCCGATCGGCACGGTGTCGTCGGGCTCTTCGTCTCCGTACGTCGTGGCGTGCCGGAAGCGGTCCTGGAAGCGCACGATGTTCGCCTCGGCGGGCAGATACCGCTTCAACTGCGGGTCGAGCAGCCACGAGTGGCACACCGCGACCTCGTAGCGCTCCTGGGGGAAGTGGCGCGGGAAGAACTCCCGGGCGAGCGCCACCGAGCGGTCGCAGGCCTCGGGCGACAGCGGACCGTGGAAGTCCGGTATGTGCACGCTCAGACACAGGTCCCCGGGCCCGAGGTCCAGACCGGCCCGCGCGACGGCCTCGCCCATGCGCGCGCCGAGCCGCGCCCGCTGGAACTGCAGCCGCCCCAGCTGGTAGAGCTCGCCCCGGAAGTGCAGCGCGTTCCAGGAGGGCACCGGCACGCCGCGGCCCCCGTGCCCCCTGCGGTGGACGGCCATGTGCCGCCCGAGGTCGGCGAGGGTGCGGCGGGCCACGCCCTCGGGTATGCCGCGACGGCGGTGGTACGCGCGCACGTACGGCAGCGCGGCGAGGAACACGAACACGTAGAAGCAGCTGCCCAACTCGCCCAGCTCCTCGGGCAGCACCGGCATGCGGGGCTGCGCCCCGGGCTCGCCCAGGTCCCGCACGAGCGCGTCGACGCACCGCTGAAGGAGCCACCGGGTGTCGTCGTGCCCGAGCACGTGCGCGCGCAGCGCCACGATCTCGTTGACGTCCTCGTGGGGCACGGCCAGGTCGAAGAGGACCTCCGTCAGCTCCTCGCCCTCCGGCAGGACGGCGGCGGCCCGCGGCTCCCCCGCGTCCGCCAGCTCCTTCAGCCACGCGGCGAGCCCCTCGTCACTCTCCGCCGCGGCCCGCAGCACGTCCAGCACAGCCCCACCTACCCCTCGGTCGCCCCTTCCGCTCCGCCCGTGCCGGGAGGACCCTGGAAGGAGGAGATGACGTCCGATGCGCACAGGCAGTGAACCGGTCACGGCACGCAGCCCCTTGCGCATGCGCTTCTGGTTCAGCGTATGGGGCCTGGTCTGGGCCACCGCGGGCACGGTGGCCTTCGCGCTCGCCGGGCGCCCCGGCTGGGCCGCGGCGTGCGGCGTGCTGTGGGTGGTGGTCACCGTGGACATGGCGCTCGTCCTGCGCCACATCCGGCAGGGGCCGCACTTCCAGCCCGGACGCGACGTACCGCCGTACGAGCCGCCGCGGACCTGAGCGCACCCGCGCCCCGCGCCGGGTCCTTCACGCGCCGCGGCCGGGGCCGTCCGTGTCGTCGAACCGCGCCGCCGCCAGGTAGTCCGGCTGCGGGTCGAGCGCCGCCGCGAGCCGGAAGTGGCGGCGTGCCTGGTCGGGCCGCAGGGCGCGCTCATAGGTGCGGGCGAGCGCGAAGTGCGCGAACGCGTTGTCCGGCTCGCGCTCCAGGACGATGCTGAACTCCAGCTCGGCCGCCCGCAGTTGGGCGGAGGCGAAGAAGGCGCGGGCGCGCAGCAGACGCGCCGCCGTGTTCTCCGGATGGGCGGCGATGACCGTGTCGAGGAGCTTCACCGCGCCCCGAGGATCCCGGGCGGCGAGGAGCTGCTCCGCCGCGCGGAAGTCGATGACATGGCTCTCCGGGCTGCTTTCGGGCACGCCGGACTCCTTCCCTCGCCTCTGTGCGTTAACGCCCCGGGGGCGTGCGCATATTCCCCTACGATCGCACCGACGGCCCGGCGCCCCGAGCTGCCTCCGCCGTGCCGCCTACACCACGACGGCGAGGACGAGCCCCGCGAGCACCAGGCCCGCGCCCGCCCCCACGAACGCCCAGTCGAGGCCGCGCCGTTCGCGCCCGAGGACCACCACCTCGCGGGGGTCGTCGGCGTCGTACAGGATCGGCACCCGCTGCCCCGCCCGCAGGGGCCGTCTGCGGCTCACCGGCACCGGCGAGGGGACCTCCACGACCTGCCCGTCCGCCGTCTCGAACTGGAGCGCGGGGCGGTCGGCGCCCTGCCGCACCGCCTTGACGAGCGCCTCCGCCCCCTGTCCCGCCTCGGTGACGCGGCGGGTTCGGTCCAGGCCGTACGCGCCTGCGAGCAGCGCCACGAGTCCGCCCACTACGGTGAACGCCGCCCATACGGCCATGCCCACCCGCCCTTCGTCGATCGTCTGCGGGTCTGTTGTGGCTGGTCGCGCAGTTCCCCGCGCCCCTACGGGGCGCTCCCCCCGCTCAGCCCGCTCCATGTCCCTACGGGGCGCTCAGTCCACCCGCGCGCGTTTCTGAAGGTCCTGCCAGACGGCTGTTACGCGTGGGGGCAGGGCGTCCAGGGGGCCGTCGTTGTTGATCACGATGTCGGCGATCTCCAGGCGCTTCTCGCGTGTGGCCTGGGCGGCCATCCGGGCGCGGGCGTCGTCCTCGGTCATGCCGCGCAGCCGTACCAGGCGGTCGAGCTGGGTCGCGGGGCTCGCGTCGACGACGATCACCAGGTCGTACAGCGGCGCGAGCCCGTTCTCGGTGAGCAGCGGCACGTCGTGCACCACCACCGCGTCCGGGGCGGCCGCCCGCTCCAGCTCGGCCGAGCGCGCGCCCACCCGGGGGTGCACGATGCCGTTGAGCGTGGCCAGCTTCGCGGCGTCGGAGAAGACGATCGCCCCGAGCTTGGGCCGGTCCAGGGAACCGTCCGCGGCGAGGACGTCCGCGCCGAAGGCCTCCACGACCTCGGCGAGCCCGTCCGTGCCGGGCGCCACCACCTCGCGCGCGATGCGGTCGGCGTCGATCAACACGGCCCCGGACGCGACGAGCAGCCGCGACACCTCGCTCTTGCCGGCGCCGATACCGCCGGTCAAACCCACCTTCAGCATGACCGGCAGCTTAGGCCCTGCCGTCAGCCGTCGCCCTCCCGCTCCGCGAGGAAGCGCTCGAACTCGCGGCCGATCTCGTCCGCCGACGGGATCTCCACGGGCTCGGCGAGCATGTTGCCCCGCGACTCCGCGCCCGCGGCGGCGTCGTACTGGTGCTCAAGTCCCTGGACGAGCGCGACCAGTTCCTCGTCGCCCTCCTGGATCTGGCGGTCGATCTCGGTCTGGGTGCGGTGGGCCTCCGTGCGCAGCGCGTGCGCGGCCGAGGGCAGCACGAGACCGGTGGCGGCGGTGATCGCCTCCAGGACGGTCAGGGCCGCGTCGGGGTACGCCGACCGGGCCACGTAGTGCGGCACGTGCGCGGCGACGCCGAGCACGTCGTGCCCCGCCTGCGACAGGCGGTACTCGACGAGCGCCTCCGCGCTGCCGGGCACCTGCGCCTCGTCGAAGGGGCTGGCGTGGCCCGGCACCAGGTCGGTGCGGTTGCCGTGCGGGGTGAGGCCGACGGGACGGGTGTGCGGGACGCCCATCGGGATGCCGTGGAAGTTCACCGAGAGCCGCACGCCGAGCCGTTCGACGATCTCCTTGACGGCGGCGGCGAAGCGCTCCCACTCGATGTCCGGCTCGGGGCCGGAGAGCAGCAGGAAGGGCGCGCCGGTGGCGTCCTGGAGCAGCCGCACGTCGAGGGTGGGCTCCTCGTAGTCGCTCCACCTGTCGCGCTGGAAGGTGAGCAGCGGGCGCCGCGCGCGGTAGTCGACGAGCCGGTCGTGGTCGAAGCGGGCCACGACCTGTCCGGGAAGGTTGTCCACGAGCCGCTCGACGATCTGGTCGCCGGTCTCGCCCGCGTCGATGTATCCGTCGAAGTGGTAGAGCATGACAAGACCGGCCGACTCCTGGGCAAGCGCCATGTCGACGACCGCGAGCCCCTTGGGCTCCCACGCGTACAAACCCTGCGGATCAAGCACAGTGACCGCTCCTCCTCGTGTTCATAGAGCAGAACGCGCCGTGGAGGGCGGGCATTCCCGCCGTCGGCGATCGCGTGCGCACCTGAGCAGTTAGGGTCCGGGTACGACGCAGCGAAGGGGGCACCCGTGGCCAAGGTCAACATCAGTCTCGACGCGGAACTGGTAGTGGAGGTGATGGTCCTGGCCGGAGTGGGCTCCCCACAGGACGCCGTCGAGGCCGTCGTACGCGACTACATCGCGCGGGGCCACCGCACGGAAGCGCGCACCGGGCGCACGGACCAGAGCCTGCGCGACGCGGAGCCGAGGGCGCGCGAAGAGCAGGGCTGACGCGCCCCCGCCGGAGCGGCGGACCCGACACCTCGCGATGTTCCTATCCGTGAACTAGGCCCAGGAGGCGCCGAGTTCACGGCTTTCGCATGTCCCCACACGCCAGTTCACCCACCTTTGGCCCAGACCTTGACGCGCACATGCCCCACCTCTACCGTCTCGAAGCAGTTCAGCGTTCAGCATCCCGCCCAGCATTCATGTACACGAACCCGCTTCGTCCGTTCACGGGAAGGGACCCCCATGCGCACGCGCTCCCTGCTCGCCTCCGTCCTGGCCGCCGTCACCGCCACGGGCGGCCTCGCCCTCACCGCGCACGCGCGGCCCGGGGCGCCCGCCCAGGCCATCGAGGTCTCCACGGCCGCCCAGCTCAAGGCGGCCCTCGCCGCCGCGGCACCCGGCGACACGATCCACCTCGCCGACGGCACCTACTCCGGGAACTTCAAGTCCACGACCGCCGCGCGCTCCGACGCCCGCATCACCCTGACCGGCTCCCCCAAGGCGGTCCTGACCGCGGGCGGCGGCTACGGTCTGCACCTCGACGGGGCCTCGTACTGGACGGTCAAGGGCGTCACCGTCACCGGCGGCCAGAAGGGCATCATGATCGACTCCGCGCGCGGGGTCGTGGTGGACGGCGTGACGGTCCACGGCCTGGACATGGAGGGCGTGCACTTCCGCACGTCGAGCCCCGACGGCGTCATCAAGAACTCCCGCGTCTACGACACCGGCAACGACGGCCGGGGCATGGGCGAGGGCGTGTACGTGGGCTCCGCGAACACCCTCTCCGACCGGAGCGACAACGTGTCGATCCTGGACAACGTCATCGGCCCCGACGTGGGCGGCGAGGCCGTCGACCTGAAGGAGGGCACACGGGGCGGCCGCGTCGCGGGCAACACGTTCGACGGCAGGGGCCTGACCGGCAACAACTACGACGACTCGTGGATCGACGTGAAGGGCAACGGCTACGTCATCGAGAACAACACCGGCAAGAACACCACGAACAACGGCTTCGAGACGCACACGCAGCAGTCCGGCTGGGGGTGCGGCACGGTGTTCCGCGCCAACAAGTCCGACCTGACCGGCGCGACGGGCGACAAGCAACTGGCGATCAACGTGACGAACCAGAACGGGTCCTGTCGGACGACGGTCTACGCCAGCAACACGGTCAAGGGCGGCAAGGGCCTGACCAACGTCCCGGTCACGCCGTAACAGCGCCCCTCAGGGAGGCGCCCGAAGGGGCGCGGGGCTGTGACGATCTGCGGCTCCGCCGCGTGGGCGCGCCCAGCCCCAACGGACCGGCAGCCAGAGGAAAACGCGCGGCGGGCCGCACCCCAAGTTGGGGTACGGCCCGCCGTTTCAGCTAGTGATAGCTAGAGCTTCAGCTCTGGCCACCCGCAAGCTTCTCGCGAAGAGCGGCCAGCGCCTCGTCCGAAGCCAGCGCGCCGGAGGTGTCCGCACCCTCGGAGGAGTACGAACCGCCGCCGCCACCGGAGGCGGCCGGAGCCGCAGCCGCGGCGTCGCCGCCCTCGGCCGCCGCCTGGGCGTCGGCCTCGCGGGACTTGATGACCTGAGCCTGGTGCTGCTCGAAGCGCTGCTGCGCCTCGGCGTACTGGGTCTCCCACGCCTCGCGCTGGGCGTCGAAGCCCTCCAGCCAGTCGTTGGTCTCCGGGTCGAAGCCCTCGGGGTAGATGTAGTTGCCCTGGTCGTCGTAGGACGCGGCCATGCCGTACAGGGTCGGGTCGAACTCGACCGACGCCGGGTCGGCACCGAAGGACTCGTTGGCCTGCTTCAGGGACAGCGAGATCCGGCGACGCTCGAGGTCGATGTCGATGACCTTGACGAAGATCTCGTCGTTGACCTGGACGACCTGCTCCGGGATCTCCACGTGGCGCTCGGCCAGCTCGGAGATGTGGACCAGACCCTCGATGCCCTCGTCCACGCGGACGAACGCACCGAACGGAACCAGCTTCGTGACCTTGCCGGGCACGACCTGGCCGATCTGGTGGGTGCGGGCGAACTGCTGCCACGGGTCTTCCTGGGTCGCCTTCAGCGACAGGGAGACGCGCTCGCGGTCCATGTCGACGTCCAGGACCTCGACCGTGACCTCCTGGCCGACCTCGACGACCTCGGAGGGGTGGTCGATGTGCTTCCAGGACAGCTCGGAGACGTGGACGAGACCGTCGACGCCACCCAGGTCCACGAAGGCACCGAAGTTGACGATGGAGGAGACGACGCCGGAGCGCACCTGACCCTTCTGGAGGGTGGTGAGGAAGGTCTGGCGGACCTCGCTCTGGGTCTGCTCCAGCCAGGCGCGGCGGGACAGGACCACGTTGTTGCGGTTCTTGTCCAGCTCGATGATCTTCGCCTCGAGCTCCTTGCCCACGTAGGGCTGGAGGTCGCGAACACGGCGCATCTCGACCAGGGAGGCCGGGAGGAAGCCGCGGAGGCCGATGTCGAGGATGAGACCACCCTTGACGACCTCGATGACGGTACCGGTGACGATGCCGTCTTCTTCCTTGATCTTCTCGATGGTGCCCCAGGCACGCTCGTACTGGGCGCGCTTCTTCGAGAGGATCAGGCGACCTTCCTTGTCCTCCTTCTGGAGAACCAGGGCCTCGATCTCGTCACCAACCGCGACGACCTCGTTCGGGTCGACGTCGTGCTTGATGGAGAGCTCGCGGCTCGGGATGACGCCTTCGGTCTTGTAACCGATGTCGAGCAGGACCTCGTCCCGGTCGACCTTCACGATGACGCCGTCGACGATGTCGCCGTCGTTGAAGTACTTGATCGTCTCGTCGATCGCGGCGAGGAAGGCTTCCTCGTTACCGATGTCGTTGACCGCAACCTGCGGGGTGGTGGCGGTGGTCTCGGTGCTGCTCGTCATGTGGGAAAGGGCTCCGGTACGGACATTGAAGTCGTAGGTACTGCATACGCCGGAGCCCGTTTCGCTCTGCAGAAGCCGGACAGCTTAGGAGACGCTGGCTTCCGGATCCCGAAGGAAACGGAAAGCGCCTCGACAACCGAGGGGACATACATACAGACGCGAGCGCAGCCTGCTATGTCTGAGGAACGCAAGCTCGCAGCGCAACTTGTAGCATACGGGGGCCGCCCGACAGGGTCAATGCGCGAAGGCGCACACCCGGGGCGGAACGCCGCATACCCGGCACAAATCCAGTTCCATGAGGCCACACCGGCCGCAGCGCGCTCTGCCGCGTCGCCTTCCGGACGGCGGCGCCCGCAGCGTACCGACGAGGGAGCAGATCATCCAAGAGCCCGACACGTCCGAGCCCGAGGCCACCCGTCGCGACTCCGGCGTCACCGAGAGTGTGCGCGCCAATCGGGGCTGGTGGGACCGGAACGCCGACGAGTACCAGATCGAGCACGGCACGTTCCTCGGTGACGACCGCTTCGTCTGGGGCCCCGAGGGGCTCGACGAGGTCGAGGCGGAGCTGCTCGGCCCGGCGGAGGCCCTGAAGGGCAAGGACGTCCTGGAGATCGGCGCGGGCGCCGCCCAGTGCTCGCGCTGGCTGGCCGGTCAGGGCGCGCGGCCCGTGGCGCTCGACCTCTCCCACCGCCAGCTCCAGCACGCGCTGCGGATCGACGGCGGCCGGGTGCCGCTGGTGGAGGCGGACGCGGGCGTGCTGCCCTTCGCGGACGGCTCCTTCGACCTGGCCTGCTCCGCGTACGGGGCGCTGCCGTTCGTCGCGGAGCCGGTGCGGGTGCTGCGGGAGGTGCGGCGGGTGCTGCGGCCCGGCGGGCGGTTCGTGTTCTCCGTGACGCACCCGATCCGCTGGGCGTTCCCCGACGAGCCGGGCCCCGAGGGCCTGTCGGTGGCTGCCTCGTACTTCGACCGCACGCCGTACGTCGAGCAGGACGACAGCGGCCGCGCGGTCTACGTCGAGCACCACAGGACGCTCGGCGACCGGGTCCGTGACGTGGTCGCGGGCGGTTTCCGCCTGGTGGACCTGGTGGAGCCGGAGTGGCCCGCGTGGAACACCCAGGAGTGGGGCGGCTGGTCCCCGCTGCGCGGGAACCTGATCCCGGGGACCGCGATCTTCGTGTGCGAGCGGGACTGACGTTCCACCGGGGGCCCGGTGGGCGTCCGCCGGGCCCGTAGGACACTGGGGGGAGCGGACGGCCGCCGGGTCCGTACGACACTGGGGGCGTGATCCGTGACGCCGCCCTGAACCTGCCCGTGCGCGAGGCGCTGCCCGCGCTGCGCGCCGCCCTCGACGGGCCCGGAGCCGCCGTGCTGTGCGCGCCGCCCGGCACGGGCAAGACCACCCTGGTGCCGCTGGCCCTCGCGGGCCTCACGGAGGGTGAAGGGCCGGTACGGCGCGTGGTCGTCGCCGAGCCCCGGCGCATCGCGGCACGCGCCGCCGCCCGGCGCATGGCGTGGCTCCTCGGCGAGAAGGTCGGCCGGACCGTCGGCTACACGGTGCGCGGCGAGCGCCTGGTCGGCCCCCACACGCGCGTGGAGGTCGTCACGACCGGCGTCCTGCTCCAGCGCCTGCAACGGGACCAGGAGCTGGCGGGCGTGGACGTCGTCGTCCTGGACGAGTGCCACGAGCGGCACCTGGACGCGGACACCGCGGCGGCCTTCCTGATCGACGTGCGCGAGGCGCTGCGCCCGGAGCTGAAGCTGGTGGCGGCGTCCGCGACGACGGACGCCGAAGGCTGGGCCCGCCTCCTGGGGGACGCGCCGGTGGTGGAGGCGGCGGGCGTCGCCCACCCCGTGGAGGTGGTGTGGGCGCCCCCGACGACCCCGGTGCGGCCGCCGCACGGGCTGCGTGTGGACCCCGCGCTGCTCTCCCACGTCGCCGCGGTGGTGCGGCGGGCGCTGCGGGAGCGCGCGGGCGACGTGCTGTGCTTCCTGCCGGGCGTCGGCGAGATCGGCCGCGTGGCCGGGCAGCTGGCCGGGCTCGCGGACGTGGAGGTCCTCCAGGTGCACGGGCGCGCCCCGGCCGAGGTGCAGGACGCGGTGCTCGCCGGGGGCGAGCGACGGCGCGTGGTGCTCGCGACCTCGGTGGCCGAGTCGTCCCTGACGGTGCCGGGGGTGCGGGTCGTGGTCGACTCGGGCCTGGCCCGCGAGCCGCGCGTGGACCACGCGCGCGGGCTCAGCGCCCTGACGACGGTACGGGCCTCGCAGGCGGCCGGGCGCCAGCGGGCGGGGCGGGCCGGGCGCGAGGCGCCGGGCGCGGTGTACCGCTGCTGGACCCCGGCGGAGGACGGGCGCCTGCCGCGGTTCCCCGCCCCCGAGATCAAGGTCGCGGACCTGACGGCGTTCGCCCTCCAGGCGGCGTGCTGGGGCGACCCGGGCGCCGGGGGGCTCGCGCTGCTCGACCCGCCGCCCGGTGGCGCCATGGCGGCCGCCCGCGAGGTCCTGACCGCCGTCGGGGCGGTCGACGCGGACACGGGCCGGGCCACGGAGCGGGGCCTGCGGCTTTCCCGGATGGGGGTCCACCCCCGGCTCGCACGCGCCCTCCTGGACGCCGCGCCGCGGGTCGGCGCCCGGCGGGCCGCGGAGGCGGTGGCGCTGCTGAGCGAGGAGCCGCCCCGAGAGTACGGCGACGACCTCGCGGCGGCCCTGCGCGGCGCCCGGCGCGGGGGCGACGGATACGCAGGGCGGTGGCGCACGGAGGTGTCCCGGCTCACGGCGGCCGTGGGCTCCGGGGCTTCCCGGCCGCCCGCCGGTGACGCGGCGGCGAAGGCGCCGGGGGACGACGCCGTCGTCGGGCTCGTGGCCGCCCTCGCCTTCCCCGAGCGCGTCGCCCGGCGCGCGGCGGACGGGACGTATCTGATGGCGGGCGGCACCCGGGCCGAGGCGGGCCCGGGCTCCGGGCTCGGCGGGGCGCCCTGGGTGGCCGTGGCGGTGGCCGACCGGCCCGTCGGCGCGGGGCACGCGCGCGTACGGCTCGGCGCGGTCGTCGACGAGGAGGTCGCGCGGGCCGCCGCCTCCTCCCTGTACGCCGAAGGGGACGAGGTCGCCTGGGCAGAGGGGGACGTGGTCGCGCGGCACGTGGCGCGGCTCGGCGCGGTGGAGCTCGCGGTGCGGCCCCTGCGGGACCCCGACCCCCGACGCGTACGGGACGCGCTGCTCGACGGCCTGCGGCGGGAGGGCGTGGCGCTGCTGCGCTGGAGCAAGGACGCCGCCGCGCTGCGGGACCGGCTGCGCTTCCTGCGGCTGCACCTGGGCGAGCCCTGGCCCGACGTGTCCGACGCGGCGCTGCTCGCCGCGCCCGACGCCTGGCTCGAACCGGAGCTCGGCCGGGCCCGGCGCCGCGCGGACCTGGCCCGGATCGAGGCGGGGCAGGCGCTGACGCGACTCCTTCCGTGGGCGGGCGGCGAGGCGGTGCGCCTGGACGAGCTCGCGCCGGAGCGCGTGGAGGTGCCGAGCGGCTCCCGGGTCCGGGTGGACTACACGGATCCGGAGCGGCCGGTTCTGGCGGTGAAGCTCCAGGAGCTGTTCGGGCTCGACGACACGCCCCGGGTGGCCGGGGTGCCGCTCCTCGTGCACCTCCTGTCGCCCGCGGGGCGCCCGGCGGCGGTCACCGCGGACCTGGCCTCGTTCTGGCGGGACGGCTACCGCTCGGTGCGGGCGGAGCTGCGCGGCCGCTATCCGAAGCACCCGTGGCCCGAGGACCCGGCGCGGGCCACGCCCACGCGGCACACCAAGGCCCGCCAGGAGCGCGCCGAGCGGGCCTGACGGTCAGGCGTTCACGGGCTGCGGCCTGGGTTCCGGCTCCCCCGTCGGCTCCGGGTCGCCGGGCCTGCGGCCGCGTGCCTCCAGCCACAGGGCGAGGGCCAGCAGGAGCACGCCGAGGCCGAGGAACCCCCACGGCAGGTACGAGGTCATGAGCAGGACCAGGACGCGCTGGGACTTGACCAGGTCCACGGTGTGGCGGATGTAGTCCTCGCGCATCTTCACGTGCCCGGAGAACGCGGTGACCTTGTCGCGGTCGCCGAGCAGGGTGCCGCCGCGCAGCTCCTCCTTGTGGATCTCCTCGCCGTACACGGGGGCCCCGGTGGTCGGCTCGATCCAGAACCTGCGGACCGTGGTGTACCAGCGCGTCGTGCCCGTCTTGGCGATGGCCTCGGCCGTGAGGCCCTTGACCGGGAGCGCCTTGGGCATGGGGACCTTGGTCCAGGGGATGGTCTGCTCGAAGTAGTAGACCTCGACGCCCCGGAAGGTGCGGGTGCCCCCGTAGTGGATGGGCTTGGTGACGCGGGCCTGCGCGTCGAAGTACTCGTAGTCCCGCTTCTCCGTCAGGAAGGGCCATTTGAACTCGATGCCCTCGCGCCGCACCCGGTCGCCGTCGACCATCTCGCCGGTGGCGTGGACGGGTTCTTGGCTGTGGGCGTCGAAGATGTACCGCTCGGGGATCTTGGAGACCATCTTGCCGTCGGGTCCCTGGACGTACGACAGCGCGTCCCAGACCACGACGTCGCGGTCGGTGCTCTTCTCGACCTTCTCGGAGGCCTCCACGTTGCCCTTGAGGGTCTGCACGATGGTGACCTTGGGGACCTTCTTGGCCTTCATCGTGCCGTAGTCGATGAGGGTCGCGGGCTTCGCCTCCAGGACCATCGTCTCGTACCGGCCGGGCGGGATCTTGACCAGGCGCGGGAAGGCGTACCAGCGAAGGAGCGGGGCCGTGGTCGCGAAGAACACGGCGAGGGCGAGCAGGACCAGACCGGCCTTGCGGCGCATCGCGGCCCTCCCTAGGGGTGCTCGGGGACGGTGGTGAGCAGCGGTTTCGGCGAGGTCTCGCCGGACGGGGCACCGATGGCCGTGACGGTCAGGACCAGGGCGAAGGCGAGGGCCAGTCCGGTGGCGGCGGCGATGAGGGCACGCATACGGGCCTCCCGGGCGGGCTCGGGGCCGGACGCGCCTGACCGCCCGTCCGCAACTGACTATTCGTCAGATCGGGGCACCGTAGCAACGCCCGGACGAGATGAGAACAGATCGCGCGGAGACGGGCTGCGGGCTGCGGGCTGCGGGCTGCGGGCTGCGGGCTGCGGGCTGCGGGCTGCGGGCTGCCGTGAACGCGGGCCGCCCCCGCGCCGTACGGGGCGCGGGGGCGGTCTCGGTGGTGCGGATGCCGGGCGGGCCGGTCAGGTGCTCGGCGACGCCGATGCCGACGTGGACGCGGACGGCGACGCGGTCCCGGACGGGGTCGACGACGGCTCGCCCGGCTCCTCGGGCTCCTCGGTGACGGGTGCCGTCACCTCCAGCTCGACGAGGAGCGTGCCGCCGCCCTGGGTGACGATGCGCAGCAGATACGTGCCCGCCGCGTCGCCGGCGTACATCTTCGGCAGCAGCAGCTTGCCGTCGGCGTCCGTCTTGAGGCCCTTCAGGGTGCGGACCGGCTTGCCGTCGGTGCCCTTGAAGTAGGGGCCCTTGTCGGCGACGACCGGGCTGTCCTTGGACTTGATCATCGTGGCGGTCGCGGCGACACCGGCCGCGGGCTTGTTCTTGTACGTCGCCTTGACCTCGACCCGCTCGGCGAAGGCCTGCCCCGCCACGCACGTCAGCGGCTTGTCGCTGGTGCGCACGATTTCGTCGGCCTTGCGGGCGGTGACGGTGCCGGACACCTTGACCGGGTCGATGGTGCGGCCCACCACCAGCGCGCGGACGGTGAAGTCGCCCGTCGTCTCGCCCGCCCGCAGCTTCGGCGAGACGGCGTCGCCCCGGGAGTCCGTGGCGACGGTGACGCTGCGGACGCCGCCCTCGAAGCGCGTGTCCGTCTTGCCGCTGATCGTGAACCGGATCTTCACCTTGGCCACCGCGCGCCCCGAACCGGTCTGGGCGTACACCCGCACGCGCTCGGCGAAGGCGTCGCCCGCCGTCGCGGTGAGCTCGACCGGGCCGCGGTTCTTCAGCTCGTAGACCTGCTCCTGCGGGGACGGCGGCTTGGGCCGGGGCTTGGGCGGCCGCGGCTTCTGCGAGCCGCCGTCGCCCGGCTCGCCGCCACCGCTGGGCGGCGGGGTGTACGTGCCCTCGCGCTCCACCGGGGTGGTGCCGGGGCGCGGGGAGGACGGCGTGGTGGGGCCGGGCCGCCGCGGCTGGTCGTTGTCGCTGCGGTCGCCGGGCAGCTGACCGGTGCCGTCGGGGATCTCGTGGGTGCCCTTGCGGTAGTACTCCAGCCACGACAGGACCGTGTTCAGATACTCCGTGGACCGGTTGTAGCTGAGGATCGCGGCGTGCAGGTCGTCCTTGACGGCCAGGTCGCGGTCGGTCCCGCACAGGTAGTGCGCGGCGGCGAGCGCGGCGTCGTAGATGTTGTTCGGGTCCTTCTTGCCGTCGCCGTTGCCGTCCTTGCCGGAGGACGCCCAGGTCGAGGGGATGAACTGCATGGGGCCCACGGCGCGGTCGTGCGTGGTGTCGCCGTCGAAGGCGCCGCGGTCGGTGTCCGTGATCTTCGCGAAGCCGTTGCCGTCGAGGACCGGGCCGAGGATCGGCGTGAGGGTCGTGCCGTCGTCGTCGACGCGGCCGCCGCGGGCCTGGCCCGACTCGACCTTGCCGATCGCGGCGAGCAGCTGCCAGGGGAGGTTGCAGCCGGGCTTCGCCGTGCGCACGGCCGACTCGGCCTTCTTGTACGCGTCCAGGACCGTGGCGGGCAGGCCCGCCTCCGCGTCGCCCTTGGCGCCGCCGCCGGGCTTGCCGCTGGGCGGCACCGGGCTTTCGAGGGGCGGCAGGTCCGTGTAGTACGGCGAGTTGCCGGTCGCGGAGTCGCCGTCCGGCGGCGGCGCGGAGTCGGCGGCCCATTCGTCACGCGGCTGGTCCGTCGTCGCCACGCCCGGGGCCTGCGAGGCGGCCAGGGCCGCCACCGCCGCGGCGGCGACCGCGGTGGTCACCGTCGCCTTACGCAGCCGCTTGCCGAATACCGGCGCCATGTCCGTGAATCCCTCCCCTTGACGACCTGCTCGTGCCGCCCCGTCGCCCGCGCGCGTGCCCTCAGGGGACGGCTCAGGCGACACTACGACAACTCTCGGAGCCGAGACACCTGTTCGCGTCCGTTTTTGTCTGATTGGCCAGTCACGGGCCTGTGGCGGTTCTCCTACCGGCCCGTGACCGTTCACCTCCCCGTAGCGGGGGCGGCCCCGGCAGCCGCCCCCTGCCTGCGGCCCGGCGCTCAGCACGGCGTGAACGCCGGACGGAACGGGTCTCGAAGCCCGTCCGGCGTTTGAGGACGAGGCCGCAGGCCGATGAACCGCAGCCCGAGCCGGGAGGCTAGTGCGCGGCCGACTCCCAGTCGGGGCCCACGCCCACCGACACGTCGAGCGGCGCCCGCAGCGACACCGCCCCGGCCATCTCGCGGCGCACGAGCTCCTCGACGGCCTCCCGCTCGCCCGGCGCGATCTCCAGGACGATTTCGTCGTGGACCTGGAGCAGCATCCGCGAGGTCAGCTCCGCCTGGGTCAGCGCCCGGTCCACGTTCAGCATCGCGACCTTGACGATGTCCGCGGCGGTGCCCTGGATCGGCGCGTTCAACGCCATCCGCTCGGCCATCTCGCGGCGCTGCCGGTTGTCGCTGTTGAGGTCCGGCAGATAGCGGCGGCGGCCCAGCATCGTCTCCGTGTACCCCGTGGCACGGGCGTCGTCGACGACCCGGCGCAGATAGTCGCGCACCCCGCCGAACCGCTCGAAGTACGTGTCCATCAGGGCGCGGGCCTCCGCCGCCTCGATGTTCAGCTGCTGGGAGAGGCCGAACGCCGACAGGCCGTACGCCAGGCCGTACGACATCGCCTTGATCTTGCGGCGCATCTCCGCGTCCACGTCCGCGCCCGCCACGCCGAACACCTGCGAGGCGACCGTCGTGTGCAGGTCCTCGCCGGACGTGAACGCCTCGATGAGGCCCTCGTCCTCCGACAGGTGCGCCATCACGCGCAGCTCGATCTGGCTGTAGTCCGCCGTCATCAGGGACTCGAAGCCCTCACCGACGACGAAGCCGCGGCGGATCGCCCGGCCCTCGTCCGTGCGCACCGGGATGTTCTGCAGATTCGGCTCCGTCGACGACAGACGGCCGGTGGCGGCCACCGTCTGGTTGTACGTCGTGTGGATGCGGCCGTCCGCGGCGATCGTCTTGACCAGGCCCTCGACGGTGACGCGCAGCTTCGCCTGCTCGCGGTGGCGGAGCATGATCACCGGCAGCTCGTTGTCCGTCTGGGCGGCGAGCCAGGCGAGCGCGTCGGCGTCCGTGGTGTACCCGGTCTTCGTCTTCTTCGTCTTGGGCAGGCCCAGCTCGCCGAAGAGGACCTCCTGGAGCTGCTTGGGCGAGCCCAGGTTGAACTCGTGGCCCGCCGCCGCGTGCGCCTCCTTCACCGCCTGCTGCACGGCGCCCGCGAACTGCTGCTCCATGGACTCCAGATGCGCGCGGTCCGCCGCGATGCCGTGCCGCTCCAGACGGGCCAGGAGCGCGGACGTCGGCAGCTCCACGTCGGTGAGCAGCCCGGCCGCGCCGACCTCCGGCAGCTTCTCGCCGAACGCCGTGCCCAGGTCCAGGATCGTGCGGGCCTGCACCATCAGGGCCTCGGCACCGGCCTGCTCGTCGTCCTCCGTACCGAAGGCCAGCTGACCGTCGGACTCGGCGGCGGGCGCCAGCTCACGGCCCAGATACTCCAGCGCGAGCGCCTCCAGGTCGAAGGAGCGGCGGCCCGGCTTCACCAGATACGCGGCGAGCGCGGTGTCCATGGTGACGCCCTCGACGCTCCAGCCGTGCTCGGCGAAGACGCGCATGACCGCCTTCGCGTTGTTCAGCACCTTCGGCTTGGTGGCGTCGGCCAGCCAGGACGCGAACGCCTTCTCGTCGGCCTCGTCCAGCTGCGCCGGGTCGAACCAGGCGGCAGCGCCCCCGGCCGCCGCGAGCGCGACCTCCGTCACCGAACCCGTGCCCAGCTGCCACGAGTCGACCGTCGCCAGCCCCAGGACCGCCTTGCCGTGCTCGGCGAGCCACGGCGCCACCTCGCCCGTGCCGAGGACCGCCCCGTCCACCGCCACGCCCTCGGCGACGGGGGCCTGCTCGGCCTCCTCCGCGCCCGGGTCCACCGCGAGCAGCCGCTCCCGCAGCGACGGATTGCGGATCTCCAGGGTGTCCAGGACCATCGCGACGGCCTTGCGGTCGTACGGAGCGCGCTCCAGCTCGGCGACCGTCCGGGACAGCTCGACGTCCCGGACCATCTCCGTGAGCCGGCGGTTCAGCTTCACGGCCTCCAGGTGGTCGCGGAAGTTCTGCCCGGCCTTGCCCTTGACCTCGTCGGCGCGCTCCACGAGCTCCGCGAAGGAACCGAACTGGTTGATCCACTTCGCGGCCGTCTTCTCGCCGACGCCCGGGATGCCCGGCAGATTGTCCGAAGGGTCGCCGCGCAGCGCCGCGAAGTCCGGGTACTGGCTCGGGGTGAGGCCGTACTTCTCCTGGACCTTCTCCGGGGTGAAGCGGGTCAGCTCCGAGACGCCCTTCGTCGGATACAGCACCGTCACGTGGTCGGTGATCAGCTGGAAGGAGTCCCGGTCGCCGGTGACGATGAGGACCTCGAAGCCCGCCGCCTCGGCCTGCGTGGCGAGCGTCGCGATGACGTCGTCCGCCTCGAAGCCGTCCACCGCGAAGCGCACCGCGCCCATCGCGTCAAGGAGCTCGCCGATCAGCTCGACCTGGCCCTTGAACTCGTCCGGGGTCTTCGAGCGGTTCGCCTTGTACTCCGCGAACTCCTGCGAGCGCCACGTCTTGCGCGACACGTCGAAGGCGACCGCGAAGTGCGTGGGCGCCTCGTCACGCAGGGTGTTCGCCAGCATCGACGCGAAGCCGTAGATCGCGTTCGTCGGCTGGCCCGTCGCCGTCGTGAAGTTCTCCGCGGGCAGCGCGAAGAACGCCCGGTAGGCCAGGGAGTGCCCGTCCATCAGGAGCAGGCGCGGCCGATCGCCGGCGGTCGTCTTCTCGGTCTTCTTCGATGCTTTCTCTGCCACGCCCCCGATCCTGCCACGCCCCACTGACACTCGGCCCCGCCCCGGCCGCCGACCGCCCCGGTGTCGGGCCCGACCGGGCTGCGGGACACCTCCCCAGGTCGCCCCCCGCGCACCGGCGGTGTCGGTACCGCGTGGGAGGATCGGAGACACCCGCACGCACATGCGCTCGAAGAGGAGCAGGCCATGGCGACGAAGCCGCCCCAAGGTGACCCGGTCCAGGACGCCCCGCAGGTCGCGGACGCACAGCACGCCGCCGCCGGCCTGCCCGCCATCGGCCACACCCTGCGGATCGCACAGCAGCAGATGGGCGTGCGGCGCACCGCCCTCACCCTGCTGCGCGTCAACCAGAAGGACGGCTTCGACTGCCCCGGCTGCGCCTGGCCCGAGCCCGACCACCGCCACAAGGCCGAGTTCTGCGAGAACGGCGCGAAGGCCGTCGCCGAGGAAGCCACCCTGCGCCGCGTCACCCCCGGCTTCTTCGCCGCGCACCCCGTCGCCGACCTCGCCACCCGCAGCGGGTACTGGCTGGGCCAGCAGGGCCGCCTCACCCACCCCATGTACCTGGCCGACGGCGCCGACCACTACGAAGCCGTGTCGTGGGAGCACGCCTTCGACATCGTCGCCGAGGAGCTCACCGCCCTCGACTCCCCCGACGAGGCGGTCTTCTACACCTCGGGCCGCACCAGCAACGAAGCGGCGTTCCTCTACCAGCTGTTCGCCCGCGAACTCGGCACGAACAACCTCCCCGACTGCTCGAACATGTGCCACGAGTCGTCCGGCTCCGCCCTCACCGAGACCCTCGGCGTCGGCAAGGGCAGCGTCCTCCTGGAAGACCTCTACCAGGCCGACCTGATCATCGTCGCCGGGCAGAACCCGGGCACCAACCACCCGCGCATGCTCTCCGCCCTGGAGAAGGCCAAGCAGGGCGGCGCGAAGATCATCACGGTGAACCCGCTGCCCGAAGCGGGCCTGGAGCGCTTCAAGAACCCCCAGACCCCCCAGGGCATGCTCAAGGGCACCGCCCTCACCGACCTGTTCCTCCAGATCCGCCTCGGCGGCGACCAAGCCCTCTTCCGCCTCCTCAACAAGCTCGTTCTAGAGACCGAAGGCGCCGTCGACGAGACCTTCGTACGCGAACACACCCACGGCTACGAGGACTTCGCCGCCGCCGCGCGCGCCGCCGACTGGGACGAGACGCTCGCCGCCACCGGCCTGGAGCGCGCCGACATCGAGCGGGCCCTGCGCATGGTCCTCGCCTCCGAGCGGACCGTCGTGTGCTGGGCGATGGGCCTGACCCAGCACAAGCACGCCGTGCCCACCATCCGCGAGGTCGTCAACTTCCTGCTCCTGCGCGGCAACATCGGCCGCCCCGGCGCCGGCGTCTGCCCCGTCCGCGGCCACTCCAACGTGCAGGGCGACCGCACGATGGGCATCTTCGAACGGCCCGCCCCCGCCTTCCTGGACGCCCTGGAGAAGGAGTTCGGCTTCGCACCGCCGCGCCACCACGGCCTCGACGTCGTCCGCGCCATCCGCGCGCTGCGCGACGGCGACGCGAAGGTGTTCTTCGCCATGGGCGGCAACTTCGTCTCCGCCTCCCCCGACACCGACGTCACGGAAGCGGCCATGCGGCGCGCCCGCCTGACCGTGCACGTCTCCACCAAGCTCAACCGCTCGCACGTCGTCACCGGCGCACGCGCCCTGATCCTGCCGACGCTCGGCCGCACCGAGCGCGACCTCCAGGGCAGCGGCGAACAGTTCGTGACCGTCGAGGACTCCATGGGCATGGTCCACGCCTCCCGCGGCCGCCTCAAGCCCGCGAGCCCCGACCTCCTCTCCGAGCCCGCCATCGTGTGCCGCCTGGCCCGCCGCGTCCTCGGCCCTGCGTCGGCCACGCCCTGGGAAGAGTTCGAGAAGGACTACGCCACGATCCGCGACCGCATCGCGCGCGTGATCCCCGGCTTCGAGGACTTCAACGCGCGCGTGGCCTCCCCCGGCGGCTTCACCCTGCCGCACGCCCCGCGCGACGAGCGCCGCTTCCCCACCGCCACCGGCAAGGCCAACTTCACCGCCGCGCCCGTGGAGTACCCGGCCCTGCCCAAGGGCCGTCTGCTCCTCCAGACCCTGCGCTCCCACGACCAGTACAACACCACGATCTACGGCCTCGACGACCGCTACCGCGGCATCAAGAACGGCCGCCGCGTCGTCCTCGTCAACGCCGCCGACGCCCGGGCGCTCGGCGTCGCCGACGGCGCCTACGTGGACCTCGTCAGCGAGTGGCAGGACGGCGTGGAGCGGCGCGCGCCCGGCTTCCGCGTCGTGCACTACCCCACGGCCCGCGGCTGCGCGGCGGCGTACTACCCGGAGACCAACGTCCTCGTGCCGCTGGACGCCACGGCCGACACCAGCAACACCCCCGCCAGCAAGTCCGTCGTCGTACGCCTGGAACAATCGATCACCGACTGAGCGTTCGCTCAGCCACAGCTGTCCTTCAGACGTCGACGACGAACGGAGCCCGGCCCCATGGGCGAGCAGCAGCCAACGAAGTTCCCGCAAGAGGTCATCGACGAGTACGCCGGACTCGGCGTCGACCTGCGTGCCCTGTTCTCCGCCGGGAACCTCGGCAACCGCATGGGCGTACAGATCCTGGAGGCCTCCGCCGAGCGCGTGGTCGGCACGATGCCCGTGGAGGGCAACACCCAGCCGTACGGACTGCTGCACGGCGGCGCGTCCGCGGTGCTCGCGGAGACGCTCGGGTCCATCGGCGCGATGCTGCACGGCGGCAGCCGGAAGATCGCCGTGGGCGTCGATCTGAACTGCACGCACCACCGGGGCGTGCGCTCCGGGCTCGTCACGGGGGTGGCCACGCCGGTGCATCTGGGGCGGTCCACGGCCACGTTTGAGGTCGTCGTCAGTGAGGAGAGTGGGAAGCGGGTGTGCAGTGCGCGGCTCACCTGCCTGCTCCGGGACGCCCCCGAGGCCGGGCCCGCGGCCTGACTCCGGCTGGGCTCTTCTTCTCCCCGCCCACCCGCCCCTTCGTCGGCCTTCGGCCCCCGCCCTCGGTCGGCGGACGCGCCGTCCCCTCCCGCCCGTCACCACATCGGCCTCCGGCCTCGTCCTCAAACGCCGGACGGGCTGGGATGCCGTGCGCGATCCCGCCGCTTGCGGCTCTCCGTCACCGACGGGATCGACCGCCGGACGGGCTGAGATGACGTGCCCGATCCCGCCGTTCGCGGCTCCCCGCCACCGACGGGACCGACCACCAGGCGGGCTGAGATGACGTGCCCTGCCCCGCCGTTCACCGCCCCCCACCACCAACGAGACCCACCACCCGACGGACCGAAATGCCGTGCCCGATCCCGCCGTTCGCGGCCCCACGCCACCGACGGGGCCCGCCACCGGACGGGGTGAAATGACGTGCCCGAACCCGCCGTTCGCCGCTCGCCGCCACCGGCCGGACCGACCACCGGGCAGGCTGAAATGCCGTGCCCTGCCCCGCCGTTCGTGGCTCTCCGCACCGGCGGGATCGACCACCCCGCCCATCCGCCCCGTCGGGGGCGGGTGGGCGGGGTGTTTCGCGCGGCGGGGCGGGCGGCCGGGGGGACCCGTCGCGGCGGACGCGGTGGGGTGGGGTCAGTCGCGTCCCGTGAGGGCTTCGGTGGGGGGTGTCTTCACTGGAAAAACAGGTGTGCTCCGCGAAAACGCTCCTGACCGCGCACATTCGCGTATGCGGAAACATGCCACGGAATGCCCGCCTCCCTTTCTTTCGCGTAACACTCCGTAATCCGGACGTGATCTTGAAATCAAGATCGAATAGCGTCGCCGCCCGCGAAAGAGATCATTCCGGGGCGCCCGGGCCCCACACTCCCCCGAACACCGGCGTCATGAGTAAAACCAGGAAACAGTCCTGCCCCTTCTCGCGCGCCCGGATGCGCCGAAGCGTGCAGATTCCGCCACAACCACCCCCTGCGTTCCAGCGCGGAATACTCCGTGGCATAACAAGAACGTCACAGCCTAGGTCCGACCACTCCTCCAGGATCAAATGCGCCCTTAGAGTCACGGCCAGTCACCGCGCCGCCGGGCGCGAACTGAATTGCACGGCCCTGTACCACCACCAGTACGGCCCGGCGATCTTCACGGCACCTCAGCAGAGGGCCGCGCCTGGGGAAAGGACCACTCGTGCGAAACCGTTCCGCGCTCATCCTCACCACGGTGTTGACCACCGGCGCCCTCACCCTCACCGCCTGCGGGTCGCGCGACAAGGACAAGGACGACGACAACAGCAGCGGAGACAAGAAGACCGTCGTCATCGGCTTCGACGCCCCCCTCACCGGCGACCTCTCCGCCCTGGGCATCGGCATGCGCAACTCCGCCGAACTGGCCGTCAAGACGGCCAACAAGGAGAACACCGTCGACGGGGTCGAGTTCAAGCTCCAGCCCCTCGACGACCAGGCCCAGCCCTCCGTCGGCGGCCAGAACGCCCAGAAGTTCATCAGCGACAAGGACGTCCTCGGCGTCGTCGGCCCGCTGAACTCCAGCGTCTCCCAGTCGATGCAGAAGCCCTTCAACGACGCCGACCTCACCCAGATCTCGCCCGCCAACACCGGCACCGAGCTCACCCAGGGCGACGGCTGGAAGAAGGGCGACCGCAAGCGCCAGTTCAAGACCTTCTTCCGCACCGCCACCACCGACCAGGTCCAGGGCCAGTTCGCCGCCCAGTACCTGTTCCAGAAGGCGAAGATCAAGAAGGTCTACCTGCTCGACGACCAGAAGACCTACGGCGCCGGCCTCGCCGCGTCCTTCAAGGACACCTTCACCGACCTCGGCGGCAAGATCGTCGGCCAGGACCACGTCAACCCCGAGGACCGCGACTTCAAGTCCGTCGTCTCCCAGGTCAAGGGCAAGGGCGCCGAAGCCGTCTACTACGGCGGCGAATACCCCGCCGCCGCCCCCCTCAGCCAGCAGCTCAAGGAATCCGGCGCCAAGATCCCCCTCATGGGCGGCGACGGCATGAAGAGCGAAGAGTTCCCCAAGCTCAACAAGAAGGCCATCGGCGACCTCGGCACCTCCGTCGGCAAGCCCGTCGAAGAACTGGCCTCCGCCAAGAAGTTCATCGAGGAATACAACAAGAACTACAAAGAGAACATGGAAACCTACGGCGGCGGCACCTACGACGCCACCTGGTCCATCATCGAAGCGGTAAAGCTCGCCGTCGACGACAACGACGGAGAACTCCCCTCCGACGCCCGCGTCAAGGTCCTCGAAGCGATGAGCAAGGTCAAGTTCCAAGGCGTCACCGGCGACGTCTCCTTCGACCAGTACGGCGACACCACGAACACCATGATGACCGCCTACCAGGTCAACAAGGACAACAAGTGGGAATCCAAGTTCAGCGCCGCCTACAAGCCCCGCTAAACGCTCCGCCGGACGCTCGGTGCCGAAGCTGCGGGCCGTCTGTGGCTGGTCGCGCAGTTCCCCGCGCCCCTTCGGGGCGCTACCCCACCGCAGCGGACTTCAGGGTGCCTGCCTAAGCACCCCCCACTGACCCAAGACCGCGC
Organism: Streptomyces sp. NPDC053474; assembly: GCF_044544845.1. Taxonomy (NCBI): domain Bacteria; kingdom Bacillati; phylum Actinomycetota; class Actinomycetes; order Kitasatosporales; family Streptomycetaceae; genus Streptomyces; species Streptomyces sp. NPDC053474. The sequence goes on along the minus strand of NZ_JBITXV010000004.1, from coordinate 563,290 downwards.
GGGACGCGCTACCAGCGCTCCCGCGCGGTGCCATATCCGAACCATCCAACGGAGGCCCTGCGGTGAACGAACTGCCGCAACAGCTGGCCAATGGACTCATCCTCGGCGCGATGTACGGTCTCATCGCGATCGGCTACACGATGGTCTACGGAATCGTCCAGCTCATCAACTTCGCCCACGGCGAGATCTTCATGGTCGGCGGCTTCGGCGCCCTCACCGTCTCCCTGTGGCTCCCCGACGGATTCTCCCTGCTCGCCGCGATCCCCATCATGATCATCGGCGGCATCATCTGCTCCGTCGCCGTCGGCACCGCAGCCGAACGCTTCGCCTACCGCCCCCTGCGCGGAGCACCACGACTCGCCCCCCTCATCACCGCCATCGGCCTGTCCATCCTGCTCCAACAAGCCGTATGGAAGTGGTACCCCGAAGCCAAGAAGGACCGTTCCTTCCCGCAATTCAGCGGCGACCCCGTCCATGTCTTCGGCGCCGACATCCAACGCGGCGACTTCTTCCTCGTCATCGCCGCCCCCGCCTGCATGCTCATCCTCGGCTGGTACGTCAACAAAACCCGCTCCGGACGCGGCATGCAGGCCACCGCACAAGACCCCGACACCGCCAAGCTCATGGGCATCAACACCGACCGCATCATCGTCATGGCCTTCGCCATCGGCGCCGCCTTCGCCGCCATCGCCGCCGTCGGATACGGCCTCCACAACGGCCAAGTCGGCTTCAAAATGGGCTTCATCATGGGCCTCAAAGCCTTCACCGCAGCCGTACTCGGCGGCATCGGCAACATCTACGGCGCCATGCTCGGCGGCATCGTCCTCGGCGTCGCCGAAGCCCTCGCCACCGGCTACATGGGCGACGTACCCGGCATGGAACAGTTCGGCGGCGGCGCCTGGAAGGACGTATGGGCCTTCGCCCTCCTCATCCTCGTCCTCCTCCTCAGGCCCCAAGGGCTCCTAGGCGAACGCGTCGCGGATCGGGCGTGATACCCATGACCACCAAAACCCCCAACACCCCGGACGCCCCCCAGCTCGCCAAGAACCACACCGGCGCCCCCACCTCCACCCTCCCCCTCCCCGAACCCCTCGCCCGCCTCCTCGTCCTCATCGGCTCCACCGCAGCCCTCATCGGCACCTTCCTCGCCTGGACCTGGACCGACGACTTCCCTGGCGACCTCACCGTCACCGGCTACCCCGGCGGCCTCCAACTCATCACCCTCACCGGCGCCGCCCTCACCCTCCTCTTCACCCTCGCCACCTACCGCATCCGCGGCCTCAACTGGCTCCTCCCCGGCGGCACCAACAGCCCCACCCTCCTCCTCACCCTCGGCGTCCTCGGCACCACCGGCTACACCATGGGCGCCATCTCCGACCACCTCGGCGGCATCGTCAACCTCGAACCCGGCGCCTGGGTCTCCGGCATCGGCGCCCTCATCGCCACCATCGGCGCCCTCGGCCTCCCCTCCGACACCCCCGACACCGACAACACCACCAACCCCTGGCAACGCCTGCGCCACAGCCTCAAAGCACCCGCACCCAAACGCGCCAAACCACTCCCCGAAGCCATCGAAATCCTCATCATCGCCGCCTCCTTCGGCATCGGCCTCTACGTCCTCGCCTACGGCATCGAGGCCTACACCGAACTCTTCATCGGCTTCCTCATCACCGCCGGATTCAGCGCCACCGCACTCCACCGCGCCGGACTCATCCCCCGCCTCAACACCCTCACCACCAAACACCGCAACGTCACCCTCACCGCCGCCATCATCGCCGCCGCCCTCTTCCCCTTCACCCAGAGCGACGCCAGCTACGCCCTCATCGGCGTCAACATCCTCATCTTCGCCACCGTCGCCCTCGGCCTGAACGTCGTCGTCGGCCTCGCCGGACTCCTCGACCTCGGCTACGTCGCGTTCCTCGGCGTCGGCGCCTACACCGCGGCCCTCGTCTCCGGCTCCCCCGCCTCCACCTTCGACGTCCACTTCCCCTTCTGGGCCGCCGTCCTCACCGGCGCCGCCGTCTCCCTCACCTTCGGCGTCATCATCGGCGCCCCCACCCTGCGCCTCCGCGGCGACTACCTCGCCATCGTCACCCTCGGCTTCGGCGAGATCTTCCGCATCACCATGAACAACCTCAACGGAAGCGCCGGCCCCGACCTCACCAACGGCGCCCAAGGCATCCCCAACATCCCCGACCTCAAAATCCTCGGCTGGGACCTCGGCACCGAACACGAAATCCTCGGCTTCACCCTCAGCAGACCCGCCAACTACTACCTGCTGATGCTCTTCTTCACCGCCGTCGTCGTCCTCGTCTTCCGCCGCAGCGGCGAATCCCGCATCGGCCGCGCCTGGGTCGCCATCCGCGAAGACGAAACCGCCGCCACCGCCATGGGCATCAACGGCTTCCGCGTCAAACTCATCGCCTTCGCCCTCGGCGCCACCCTCGCCGGATTCGCGGGCACCGTCCAAGCCCACGTCTCCTACAGCATCACCCCCGAGCAATACCTCTTCGCCAACACCGTCCCACCCAACTCCGCCTTCCTCCTCGCCGCCGTCATCCTCGGCGGCATGGGCACCATCAGCGGCCCCCTCATCGGCGCCGCCCTCCTCTACCTCATCCCCGCCAAACTCCAGTTCCTCGAGGACTACCAACTCCTCCTCTTCGGCCTCGCCCTCATCCTGCTCATGCGCTTCCGGCCCGAAGGCCTCGTCGCCAACAAGCGCGCCCAGCTCGAGTACCACGAGACCGACCAACTCGACGTACCCGACCAGCAGAAACTCCCCGAAGGCACCGTCGGCGTCAGCAAGGCGGGGGCGTGACCACCATGACGACCACCACCACAACCACCGTCCTCCAAGCCACCGGCGTCACCATGCGCTTCGGCGGCCTCACCGCCGTACGCTCCGTCGACCTCACCGTCAACACCGGCGAAATCGTCGGCCTCATCGGACCCAACGGCGCCGGAAAAACCACCTTCTTCAACTGCCTCACCGGCCTCTACGTCCCCACCGAAGGCACCGTCGCCTACAAAGGCACCGTCCTGCCCTCCAAACCCCACCTCGTCACCGACGCAGGCATCGCCCGCACCTTCCAGAACATCCGGCTCTTCGCCAACATGACCGTCCTGGAAAACGTCCTCGTCGGACGCCACACCCGAACCAAAGAAGGCCTCTGGTCCGCACTCCTACGCGGCCCCGGCTTCAAAAAGGCCGAAGCCGCATCCCACACCAGAGCCATGGAACTCCTCGAATTCATCGGCCTCGCCCACAAAGCCGACCACCTCTCCCGCAACCTCCCCTACGGCGAACAGAGGAAACTGGAGATCGCCCGCGCCCTCGCCAGCGAACCCGGACTCCTCCTCCTCGACGAACCCACCGCGGGCATGAACCCCCAAGAAACCCGCGCCGCCGAAGAACTCGTCTTCGCCATCCGCGACCAAGGCATCGCCGTCCTCGTCATCGAGCACGACATGCGATTCATCTTCAACCTCTGCGACCGCGTCGCCGTCCTCGTCCAAGGCGAAAAACTCGTCGAAGGCACCTCCGCAACCGTCCAAGCCGACGAACGCGTCATCGCCGCCTACCTCGGCACCCCCTTCGAAGGCGCACCCGGCGCCGCCGAAATCGCCGAAGTCGAAGCCGCCGAAGCCCACCAAGAAGCCCCCACCACCCCCAGCGACACCCCGCCGGACCCACCCCACACCGAGGAAGACAGCGCCCCCCGCGCCACCGGCCCGGAAGGAACAGCCAAGTGACCGCACTCCTAGAGGTCGAAGACCTCAGAGTCGCCTACGGCAAGATCGAAGCCGTCAAAGGCATCTCCTTCACCGTCGAAGCCGGCCAAATCGTCACCCTCATCGGCACCAACGGCGCAGGCAAAACCACCACCCTGCGCACCCTCTCCGGCCTCCTCAAACCCTCCGCCGGAAAAATCAACTTCGACGGACAACCCCTCCACGGAATCCCCGCACACAAAATCGTCGCCCTCGGACTCGCCCACTCCCCCGAAGGCCGCCACATCTTCCCCCGCCTCACCATCGTCGAAAACCTCCTCCTCGGCGCCTACCTCCGCGACGACAAAGAAGGAATCGACAAAGACATCCAACGCGCCTACGAACTCTTCCCCATCCTCGGCGAACGCCGCAAACAAGCCGCAGGCACCCTCTCCGGCGGCGAACAACAAATGCTCGCCATGGGCCGCGCCCTCATGTCACGCCCCAAACTCCTCATGCTCGACGAACCCTCCATGGGCCTCTCCCCGATCATGATGCAGAAAATCATGCAGACCATCAGCGAACTCAAGGCCCAAGGCACCACCATTCTCCTCGTCGAACAGAACGCCCAAGCCGCGCTCTCCCTCGCCGACCACGGCCACGTCATGGAAGTCGGCCGCATCGCCCTCTCCGGCACCGGGCGCGACCTCCTCCACGACGAATCCGTCCGCAAGGCCTACCTCGGCGAGGACTAGGCCTGGCCCCTGGGCCCGACGCAGCGAGGAGGGCGGCCACCCCATCAGGGTGGCCGCCCTCCTCGCTCCGCTCCGTGTCCGGCTTCCCGCCGGTGGGAATTGCTCGCGCAGTTCCCCGCGCCCCTGACGGGGCACCCCCCTCAGCCCTTCGACGCCTTCTTCTCCTCGGCGTCCTCGATGACCGCCTCCGCCACCTGCTGCATCGACAGCCGACGGTCCATCGACGTCTTCTGGATCCACCGGAACGCCGCGGGCTCCGTCAGGCCGTACTCCGTCTGCAAGATCGACTTCGCCCGGTCCACCAGCTTCCGCGTCTCCAGGCGCTGCGTGAGGTCCGCGACCTCCTTCTCCAGCGTCTTCAGCTCCGTGAACCGCGACACCGCCATCTCGATCGCCGGTACGACGTCACTCTTGCTGAACGGCTTCACCAGGTACGCCATGGCGCCCGCGTCCCGGGCGCGCTCCACCAGGTCCCGCTGCGAGAACGCCGTCAACATCAGGACCGGGGCGATCGACTCCTCCGCGATCTTCTCCGCCGCGGAGATCCCGTCCAGGACGGGCATCTTCACGTCCAGGATCACCAGGTCCGGCTTGTGCTCCCGGGCCAGCTCGATCGCGGTCTCACCGTCACCGGCCTCACCGACGACCGTGTAGCCCTCCTCCTCCAGCATCTCCTTGAGGTCGAGGCGGATGAGTGCCTCGTCCTCAGCGATGACGACGCGGGTCGTCAGGGGCGGGACGTGCGACTGGTCGTCGGACGCGTCTACGGCCTTGGGCGACTCGGGCGGGGTCACGGGGGCTCCTCGGGACGGGGCAAGTTGTTGCTTGCCCCGAGCCTACCTAGCTCCTGTATGTTTGAGGCACCGAGGGGGTAAGCTAACCTTCGGTTCGAAGAAGCTCCGGTAGTCCAATCGGTAGAGACGATACCCTCAAAAGGTATTCAGTGTGGGTTCGAATCCCACCCGGGGCACTTTGCCTTTAGATCGAAGGCGTGAGCACGATTGGCGATCTTCACTCCTGGCAGTGAACGCGCCTTCGAATTCACTCGCCCCGTGCGCGGCGCCGTCAGGATCAGCCGCATGTACGACATGGGCACACGCAAGCGCGCGCTAGCGCTGGTGGCGCAGGGTCGGAGTCTGAACTCCGTCAGCAAGGAAATCGGGATCTCGCGCGCAGCGATTCGTTCCTGGCAGACCCGCGTCGAACCGCTGAAAGGCCGAGCGGCCGCCTGCCCCAGATGCGACGACGTTCCCGGCAAGCCGACCGACCAGGCCGCGTACTCCTATTTGCTCGGCCTCTACCTCGGCGACGGCTGCCTGAGCTACCTTCACCGCGGGGTCTACTTCCTGCGTATCGCCTGCGCGGACGCCTGACCGGGGCTGATCGATGCCTGCGCCGAGGCCATGCAGACCTTGCGCCCCGACAACAAGGTCTTCCGCGCCCAGCGGCAGGGCTGCCAGAACGTCACGTGTTACAGCAAGCACTGGCCGTGTCTCTTCCCGCAGCACGGCCCCGGCAGGAAGCACGAACGAACCATCGCTCTCGAATCCTGGCAACAGGACATCGTCGACGCTCACCCCTGGGAATTCATCCGGGGGCTCATCCACTCCGACGGGTGCCGGATCACCAACTGGACGACCCGGGTCGTCGCGGGTGAGCGGAAGCGCTATGAGTACCCCCGGTACTTCTTCACGAACACGTCCACCGACATAGTCGGGCTCTTCACCGGCACCCTCGACCGGCTCGGCGTGGAGTGGAAGACCCTGAACCAGAGCCGCGCCGCCGTGACGGTCTCCGTCGCCCGCAAGGCCTCCGTAGCCCTCATGGACGCGTACGTCGGGCCGAAGTACTGAACCCGCCCGGGGTCAGCGGGAGGGCTCACCGATGTGGTGCACGCGCACCAGGTTCGTGGAGCCGGAGACTCCGGGCGGGGAGCCCGCCGTGATGATGACCGTGTCGCCCGGCTGGCAGCGGCCGATCTTGAGGAGGTGCTCGTCGACCTGGGCGACCATCGCGTCGGTGGAGTCGACGTGCGGGCCGAGGAAGGTCTCGACGCCCCAGGTGAGGTTGAGCTGGGAGCGGGTGGCCGGGTCGGGGGTGAAGGCCAGGAGGGGGATCGGCGAGCGGTAGCGCGAGAGGCGCTTGACGGTGTCGCCGGACTGGGTGAAGGCGACGAGGAACTTGGCGCCGAGGAAGTCGCCCATCTCGGCGGCGGCGCGGGCGACGGCGCCGCCCTGGGTGCGGGGCTTGTTGCGTTCGGTCAGGGCCGGGAGGCCCTTGGCGAGGATGTCTTCCTCGGCGGCTTCGACGATGCGGGCCATGGTACGGACGGTCTCGATGGGGTATTTGCCGACGCTGGTCTCGCCGGAGAGCATGACGGCGTCGGTGCCGTCGATGACGGCGTTGGCGACGTCGCTGGCCTCGGCGCGGGTGGGCCGGGAGTTGTCGATCATCGAGTCGAGCATCTGGGTGGCGACGATGACGGGCTTGGCGTTGCGCTTGGCGAGTTTGACGGCGCGCTTCTGGACGATGGGGACCTGTTCCAGGGGCATTTCGACGCCGAGGTCGCCGCGGGCGACCATGATGCCGTCGAAGGCGGCGACGATGTCGTCGATGGCATCGACGGCCTGGGGCTTTTCGACCTTGGCGATGACGGGGAGGCGGCGGTTCTCCTCGTCCATGATGCGGTGGACGTCGTCGATGTCGCGGCCGCTGCGGACGAAGGAGAGGGCGATGACGTCGAAGCCGGTGTGCAGGGCCCAGCGGAGGTCGGCTTCGTCCTTGTCGGAGAGGGCGGGGACGGAGACGGCGACGCCGGGGAGGTTGAGGCCCTTGTTGTCGGAGACCATGCCGCCTTCGATGACGGTGGTGGTGACGCGGGGGCCGTCGACGGCGGTGACTTCGAGGGTGACTTTGCCGTCGTCGACGAGGATGCGTTCGCCGGCGGTGACGTCGTCGGCGAGGCCGGTGTAGGTGGTGCCGCAGATGTGGCGGTCGCCGGGGACGTCGGGTTCGACGGTGATGGTGAACTCGTCGCCGCGTTCGAGGAGTACGGGGCCTTCGGTGAAGCGGCCGAGGCGGATCTTCGGGCCTTGAAGGTCGGCGAGGATGCCGACGCTGCGGCCGGTCTCGTCGGCGGCCTTGCGCACGCGCTGGTAGCGGTCCTCGTGGTCGGCGTAGCTGCCGTGGCTGAGGTTGAAGCGTGCCACGTCCATTCCGGCTTCGACCAGGGCCTTGATCTGGTCGTAGGTGTCGGTGGCGGGTCCCAGGGTGCAAACGATTTTCGCTCGGCGCATGTCTTCGACAGTAGGCCTTACTGGTCGGTAGTGGATTGGTTGGGCGTGACTACTCAACAACCGTTGGATGAAAGGCTTTTGACAACTGTTGAAGTGTGCGCGGACCTGCTCTGATGAGCATGTTCAAGGGTCGTCGGAGTGGTGTGGGTGGCTCACAGTTGCGGGGGGTTCATGGTGAAGCGTGCGTTGACTTGGGCGTAGACGGATTGGCGTTGGGGTTCGAGGTCGAGTGCGGGGGTGGCTTCGGGGCCGCCGGCGAAGGCGGCGCGGGCCATTCCGGGGGGTGCGGGGTAGGCGTAGTCGGGGGTGTGGTCGGTGCCGATGTCGGCGAGTTCGACGAGGGCGTCGAGGGTGGTGCCGAGGGCTTCGGCGTATTCGCGGGCGCGTTGGACGGCTTCTTTGACGGCTTGTTGGCGGGCGGTGCGGTGGGCGGGCGAGGTGGGGCGCAGGGACCAGTAGGGGCCGTCGACGTGGGTGAGGTCGTGGTCGGCGATGCGGGTGGTGAGTTCGCCGAGGGCGGTGAAGTCGGCGAGTTCGGCGCTGATGTGGACGCGGCCGTGGTAGGTGCGGACGCGTTCGCCTTTGCCGCGTTTGGTGAGTTCGGGGGTGATGGAGAAGGCGCCTGTTTCGATGTGTTCGACGGCCTCGCCGTAGGTTTTGATGAGGGTGATGACGTCGGTGTTGCGGCGGGTGAGGTGGGTGAGGGCGTCGCGGCGGTCGGTGCCGCGGGCGGTGACGGTGATGCCGATGCGGGCGATTTCGGGGTCGACTTCGAGGCGGGCTTCGCCGCGGACTGCTAGGCGGGGTGCGTCGGGGGTGCCGTAGGGGGTGGTGGGTGTCTGTTCGTGGGTGGTCATGGGTTCCACTGTGGCACTGGGGCGGGATGTGGGGTGGTCATCGGATCGAAACCTCGTGGGGGTGTTGTCGTGGGGGGCTTCTGAGCCAGAATCTACGCGCGTCGCCAGCGTGCGCGTAGATCACGAAGGTTCATGAGGGAGTCGTCATGCCGCTCGACAGAAGGTCTTTCCTGGGGAGTTCCGCCGCCGCGGGTGCGGGGGTGGCGCTCGCGGGTCCCGCGGTGTCCGCCGAGGCGGCGCCCGCCGCGCGGCCGGGCAAGGAGCCGAGGCGGTATGCGTTCACGGTGATGGGGACGACGGATCTGCACGGGAACGTCTTCAACTGGGATTACTTCACGGACCGGGAGTTCGACGACAGGGACCACAATGATGTGGGGCTGGCGAAGATCTCGACGTTGGTGTCGCGGGTGCGTGCGGAGAAGGGGCGTCGCAATACGCTGTTGATCGACGCGGGTGACACGATTCAGGGTACGCAGTTGTCGTACTACTACGCGAAGGTGGATCCGATCACCGCGGCGCGGGGTCCGGTGCATCCGATGGCGCGGGCGATGAATGCGATCGGGTATGACGCGGCGGCGCTCGGGAACCATGAGTTCAACTATGGGATTCCGGTGTTGCGGAAGTTCCAGGAGCAGTGTGATTTCCCGCTCCTTGGGGCGAACGCGTTGGATGCGAAGTCGCAGCGGCCTGCTTTCCCGCCGTACAGCATGCATCGGTTGCGGACGCCGCACGGCCGGGATGTGCGGGTGGCGGTGCTCGGTCTGACGAATCCGGGGATCGCGATCTGGGACAAGGCGCACGTTCAGGGCAAGATGACGTTTCCGGGGCTTGAGGAGCAGGCGGCGAAGTGGGTGCCGCGGCTGCGTTCGATGGGTGCGGACGTGGTGATCGTGTCGGCGCATTCGGGGTCGAGTGGCACGTCGTCGTACGGGGATCAGTTGCCGTATGTGGAGAACGCGGCGGCGTTGGTGGCGGAGCAGGTGCCGGGGGTCGACGCGATTCTGGTGGGGCACGCGCACACCGAGATTCCCGAGTACTGGGTGGAGAACAAGGCGACGGGCAAGAAGGTGGTGCTTTCGGAGCCGTTGAAGTGGGGGCAGCGGTTGACGTTGTTCGACTTCGACGTGGTGTGGTCGAAGGGCCGTTGGCGGGTGGAGAAGGTGGGGGCGAAGGTCCTGAACTCCAACGCGGTGGCGGAGGACGAGCGGATTACGCGGCTGTTGGCGGGTGAGCACCGGAAGGTCGTGGCGTACGTCAATCAGGTCATTGGTACGTCGAAGGCGGCGATGAGTACGGCGGAGGGTCCGTACAAGGATGTGCCGATCATTGATCTGATCAGTCATGTGCAGGCGGAGACGGTGCGGGCGGCGCTCGCGGGTGGTCCGTACGGGAAGCTTCCTGTGCTGTCGCAGGCGTCGTGCTTCTCGCGTACGGCGGGCATTCCGGCGGGTGAGGTGACGATCCGGGACGCGGCGGGTCTGTATCCGTTCGAGAACACGCTGGAGGCGCGGGTGCTGACGGGTGCGCAGTTGAAGGACTATCTGGAGTTCTCGGCGCGCTATTACGTGCGGACGGCGCCGGAGGCGCCGGTGGATCCGGCGCGGCTGACGAACGCGGAGGGGGTGCCGGACTACAACTACGACGCGTTGTACGGGGTGGCGTACGACGTGGACATCGCGCAGCCGGTGGGTTCGCGGATCGTGGGGTTGCGGTTCGAGGGGAAGCCGGTGGATCCGGCGGCCGAGTTCGTGTTGGCGGTGAACAACTACCGGGCGAGTGGGGGTGGAAATTTCCCGCATGTAGCGAGGGCGAAGCAGGTGTGGGCGCATTCGGATGAGATCCGTAACACGATCATCGCGTGGGTGAAGGCGAAGGGCACGGTCGACCCGGCGGAATTCGCGCGGGTGGACTGGCGGTTGACGCGTGCGGGGATTCCGGTGTTCTGAGGGTGTTCTGAGGTGGGGGGGGTGTCGCGATGCATGAGGATCTTGCGGCCGCGCTGGCGGTGGTGCGGCGTGATCTGTCGGCCACGTGTGCGGTGCAGCCGATCGTCCGTGAGGAGGTGGACTTCGACGGGGATCCGCTGGTGATGCTGTATGAGGCGGATGGTTCGGGGGTGGGGGTTTCGGTGCCCGCGGGGGTGGGTCCTGCGGAGCAGGTGGCGGAGTTGGCGGAGCAGGTGAGGGACTGGGCGGTGGAGGCGTTGGCGGCGTTGTTGTTGCCCGCGACGTGGCCGGAGTGTCCCGACCATCCGCTGGGGCATCCGTTGGGTGCGCGGGTGGTCGGGAGTGTGGCGGTGTGGTCGTGTCCGCGGTCGGGGCGGGTGGTGGCGCCGGTGGGGGCGTTGGCGGAGGTGGCCGGGGGCTGAGGGCCCGGGGTTTTGGGGTCAGTTCTTCAGGTGGACGAGGGTGCCGCGCTGTTCTCCGCCGGGGCGGGGGGTGGCGCGGTGCGTCGGTTGGTGGAGTCCGAAGTGGGTGAAGGCGGTGCGTTGGGGCTGGGGGTAGGGCTCTTTCCCGGTGAGGGAGTTGAGGATGCCGGCGCTGCGCCAGGCGGCGAGGCCGAGGTCGGGGGCGCCGACGCCGTGGGTGTGGCGTTCGGCGTTCTGTACGTAGATGGTGCCGGTGATGGAGGGGTCGAGGGCGAGGCGGTGGTGTTCGTCGATGCGGGGGCGGTCGGCGGAGTCGCGGCGGAGGTAGGGGGTGAGTCCGGCGAGGAGGCGGTCGAGGGGGCGTTCGCGGTAGCCGGTGGCGAGGATGACGGCGTCGGTGGTGAGGCGGGAGCGGGTGCCTTGTTCGACGTGTTCGAGGTGGAGTTCGACGCGGGTGGTGGCGACGCGTCCCGCGGTGCGGACGTTGACGCCGGGGGTGAGGACGGCGTCGGGCCAGCCGCCGTGGAGGGTGCGCTGGTAGAGCTCGTCGTGGATGGCGGCGATGGTGTCGGCGTCGATGCCTTTGTGGAGTTGCCACTGGCCGGGGACGAGCTGGTCGCGGACGGTTTCGGGCAGGGCGTGGAAGTAGCGGGTGTAGTCGGGGGTGAAGTGTTCGAGGCCGAGCTTGGAGTACTCCATGGGGGCGAAGGCGGGGGTACGGGCGAGCCAGTGGAGCTTTTCGGCGCCCGGGGGGCGGTGGCGGAGCAGGTCGAGGAAGACTTCGGCGCCGGACTGTCCTGAGCCGATGACGGTGATGTGGTCGGCGGTGAGGAAGCGGTCGCGGTGCAGGAGGTAGTCGGCGGCGTGGATGACGGGGACGGTGGGGGCGTCGGCGAGGGGCTTGAGGGGTTCGGGGACGTGGGGGGCGGTGCCGATGCCGAGGACGATGTTCTTGGCGTGGGTGCGGCCGAGGGCTTCGGCTTCGCCGTCGGCGTCGAGTTGGGTGAAGTCGACGTCGAACAGGTCGTGTTCGGGGTTCCAGCGGACGGCGTCGATCTGGTGGCCGTAGTGGAGCTGGGGGAGGTTGTCGCTGACCCAGCGGCAGTAGGCGTCGTATTCGGCGCGCTGGATGTGGAAGCGCTCGGCGAAGTAGAAGGGGTAGAGGCGTTCGCGGGTCTTGAGGTAGTTGAGGAATGACCAGGGGTTGGCGGGGTCGGCGAGGGTCACGAGGTCGGCGAGGAAGGGGACTTGGAGGGTGGCGCCGTCGATGAGGAGGCCGGGGTGCCAGTGGAAGGCGGGGCGCTGTTCGTAGAAGGCGGCGTCGAGGCCGAGGGGCTGGGCGAGGGCGGCGAGGGAGAGGTTGAAGGGGCCGATGCCGATGCCGACCAGGTCGTGGGGGTTGTCGGGGGTGGTGGGTGGCTGGGGGGCCTGGTCGGGGGTGCCTGGTGGGCGCGTCGGGGTCATCGGGGGGTGGTTCCTTCCACGAGCTTGAGCAGGGTGGTGAGGTCGTCGGGGGTGGTGTGGGGGTTGAGGAGGGTGGCTTTGAGCCAGCGGCGGCCGTCGAGTTGGGCGCGGCCGAGGACGGCGGTGCCGTCGGTGAGGAGGGTGCGGCGGATGTGGGCGATGTGGTCGTCGTTGGCGTGGGTGGGGCGGAAGAGGACGGTGCTGATGGTGGGGGCGGCGTAGAGGTCGAAGCGGGGGTGGGCGGCGATGGCGTCGGCGAGGCGGTGGGCTTGGGCGCAGACGTGGTCGACGAGGGCGCCGAGGCCGGTGCGGCCGAGGGCCTTGAGGGTGATGGCGATCTTGAGTGCGTCGGGGCGGCGGGTGGTGCGCAGGGAGCGGCCGAGGAGGTCGGGCAGGCCTGCTTCGGTGTCGTCGTCGGCGTTGAGGTAGTCGGCGCGGTGGGTGAGGGCGTGGGTGTCGGCGGGGTCGCGGACGGTGAGGATTCCGGCGGCGGCGGGTTGCCAGCCGAGTTTGTGCAGGTCGAGGGTGACGGTGTCGGCGCGGTCGAGGCCGTTGAGTTTGCTGCGGTGGGTGTCGCTGAAGAGGAGTCCGGCGCCGTAGGCGGCGTCGACGTGGAGGCGGGCGCCGTGGGTGGCGCACAGGTCGGCGATGGCGGGGAGGGGGTCGATGAGACCGGCGTCGGTGGTGCCCGCGGTGGCGGTGACGAGGAGGTCGGTGGGGTGGGTGGCGTGTGTGGTGAGGGCCGTGGCGAGGGCGTCGGGGTCGAGGACGCCGGTGGGTGCGGGGACGGTGTGGGGGGCGGGCAGGCCGAGGAGCCAGGCGGCGCGGTGCAGGGAGTGGTGGGCGTTGGCGCCGGTGAGGATGCGCAGGGGGCGGCCGTGGGCCCTGGCGCGTTCGCGGGCGAGGAGCAGGGCGAGTTGGTTGGACTCGGTGCCGCCGGTGGTGATGAGGGCGTCGCCGCGGCCGTGGACCTCGGTGGCGAGGGTGGTGGTGAGGAGGGCTTCGAGGGCGGAGGCGGCGGGGGCCTGGTCCCAGGAGTCGAGGGAGGGGTTGAGCGCGGAGGCGGCGAGGTCGGCGGCCGCGGCGAGGGCGAGCGGCGGGCAGTGCAGGTGGGCGGCGCAGAGGGGTTCGGCGGGGTCGGCGGCGCCGTGGGCGGTGGCGTGGACGAGGGTGCGCAGGGCGGTGTGGGCGCCGGTGCCGTGGGTGGGCAGCAGGGGGTGGGCGGCGGCGTGGACACGGGCGGCGACGGTGGTGGGGCCGCCGGGCGGGAGGGGGCCGCCGCGGGCTGCCGCGCCGTCGCGGAGGGCGTCCAGGGCGACGGTGAGCAGGGGGTGGAGGGCGTCGGGGCCGTGGGCGCCCCCGGCGAGGGGCGGCGGGGTGCGCATGGGTGGTGACCTCCGGTGGGCGGACGGGGTCACCAGCCTGGTGGGTGGGGGTGGGGTGTGCGGTGGGGTGGGGGTTTCGGAACCCGAAAGGGGTACGGCTGTGCGGGGAAATCGTGTCTGCGCGGGGTGGAGATGCTAGGGGGTGGGGCGGGCCTCGCCGGGGGCTTCCCCGAGCCCGCCCCTTCCCGGGACCAGGGGGCTCCGCCCCCTGGTTCCCCGTCCGTCGGCGCTGCGCGCCTCGTTCTCAAACGCCGGACGTCGTACGGAAGTCGTCCGCGTGGTCCTTGGCCCATTGGGCGTACGTGCGGGCCGGGGTGCCGGTGACGGTCTGGACGGTGGTGGTCAGGGGCGGGGCGGTGTCGACGGTGGCGGCGAGGGAGGCGACGAAGCCGGGGACGAGGTCGGCGGGGATGAGGGGGAACATGTCGGGGACGACGTCCTGGGGCGGTATCTCGGTGTAGGTGAGCGGGCGGCCGAGGGCGTGACCGAGGGCGGCGATCTGTTCCTCGGTGGTGATGGCTTCGGGGCCGGTGAGGACGTGGACGGCGCCGGTGTGGCGTTCCAGGAGGCTGTGGCGGGCGACGGCGGCGATGTCGGCTTCGTGGATGGGCGAGTTGACGCCTCGGGCGTAGGGGCCGCGTACGGTGTCGCCCGCGTGGATCTGCCAGGCCCACTGGAGGGTGTTGGTGGCGAAGACGCCGGGGCGCAGGAAGGTCCAGTCGAGGCCGCTGTCTCGGACGTCCTGTTCGAGGGTGCGGTGCCAGGTGTGGATGAACGACTCGTGCTCGTCGGGCGCGTCCTCGACGGCGATGCTGGAGAGGACGGTGACGTGCTGGACACCGGCGGTGCGGGCGGCGGCGAGGAACGCGGCGGTGTGGGTGCCGGTGACGGAGGCGTGCAGGAAGAGGGCGTCGGCGCCGTCGAACTGGGCGGTCATGTCGGCGGGTTCGGCGCTGACGGTGAGGCGGGTGAGCTCGGCGGTGGCGGGCAGGTGGGCGCGGTTCGGGTCGCGGACGAGGGCGCGTACGGGGGTGTCGGTGGCGGTGAGCTGGTGGACGAGGGCGCTGCCGACGTTTCCGGTGGCTCCGCTGACGACGATCATGGTGGGCTCCTGGGGTGTGCGGGTGGGCCGGGCCGTTGGTCCGGTCCGCTGTGTGCACGACCCTAGGCAACCGGAGGGGTTCTCCGGATCGTCGTGAGGGCGGAGCTCGGCCTAGGGCATCGGTCCTAGGCCGAGCGGCGGGGTCAGCCCTGTTCGGCCTTGCGGCGCACGCGCAGGGCCCGGGCCAGGTCGTCGAGCTGGTCGGCGAGGCGGCGGCGCAGCGCCGGGGTGAGGTCGGTGCGGGCCAGGCAGGCCTCACCGAGGCGCAGCGTCTCGTCGTCGGCGGTGGAGGGGAAGGCGTGGCGGCCGGTGGCGTCGGCGATGGCGGGGCCGCGCCGGGCGGCGAGGTCGACGGCGTCGTCGAAGTAGCGGGCCAGGTAGGGGCGTACGAGGTCGTCCTGTTCGGGCTGCCAGAAGCCCTGGGCGGTGGCGATGAACAGGGAGTTGGACAGGGCGTCGGTGGTGAACAGGGCGTCCCAGGCGCGGCGTTTGGCGTCGGGGTGGGGCAGGGCGGCGCGGCAGCGGGCGGCGCCTTCCTGGCCGGTGGCGCTGGGGTCGCGGCGCAGTTCGGCGGCGATGGTGTCCTCGTCGGCCTCGCCGAGGACGGCGAGGCGGGCGAGGGCGCGCCAGCGCAGCTCGGGGTCGAGTTCGGGGCCGCCGGGCACGGCGCCCTGGGCGAGCCAGGTGTGCAGGGGCTCGGCCTGGGTGGCGGCGTCGATGAGGCCGCGTACGGCGATGAGGCGCAGGCCGGGGTCGGAGCCGTCCTCGGTGTGGCGGACGATGTCGTGGCACAGGGCGTCGAGGGTGGCGAGGGCGGCGGGGCGCCGGGCGCGGGGGGTGTAGTGGTCGGCGATGACGGTGCCCGCGAAGGTGAGGACGCCGGAGACGAGGGCGAGGTCGGTCTCGGCGGGCAGGTGGGTGCGGGCGGTGTCGAGGTAGAGGGCGGGTTCGAGGTCGCCGTCGCGGACCATGTCGCGCAGCGCGTTCCACAGGACGGCGCGGGTGAGCGGGTCGGGCACGCTGGACAGGGAGCGCAGGGCGGTGTCCTGGGAGACCGGGTCGAGACGGATCTTGGCGTACGTCAGGTCGTGGTCGTTGGGGACGATGAGGGCGGGGCAGCCGCCGTCGCGCGGGGTGGGCGGGGACTGTTCGGGCAGGTCGGTCTCGTAGCGTTCGCGCAGGACGAGCTGGCGGCCGTCGGAGAGGTCGCGGTCGTAGACGCCGACGGCGACGCGGTGGGGGCGGCTGCCGTCGCGGTCCAGGCGCAGGGTCCAGGAGCGGCCGCTGTGGCTGACGGTCGGGGTGAAGGTGTCGACGCCGGTGGTGCGCAGCCAGGCCTCGGCCCAGGCGTGGACGTCGCGGTCGGTGGCGGAGGCGAGGTTGTCGATGAAGTCGGCGAGGGTGGCGTTGGCGAACTTGTGGCGGGCGAAGTGGGCGTTGATGCCCGCGAGGAAGTCCTTCTCGCCGAGCCAGGCGACGAGCTGGCGCAGGGCGCTGGCGCCCTTGGCGTAGGAGATGCCGTCGAAGTTGAGCAGGGCGGAGGCGGTGTCGGGCACGGCGTCGGGGGCGGGGGCGACGGGGTGGGTGGAGGGGCGCTGGTCGGCGTCGTAGCCCCAGGACTTGCGGGCGACGCCGAAGTCGACCCAGGTGTCTTTGAAGCGGCTGGCTTCGGTGAGGGTCTGGTAGCCCATGTACTCGGCGAAGGACTCGTTGAGCCAGATGTCGTCCCACCACTTCAGGGTCACCAGGTCGCCGAACCACATGTGGGCCATCTCGTGGGCGACGACCATGGCGCGGGTCTGGCGCTGGGTGTCGGTGACGGCGGAGCGGTAGACGAATTCGTCGCGGAAGGTGACGAGGCCGGGGTTCTCCATGGCGCCGGCGTTGAACTCGGGGACGAACGCCTGGTCGTAGGAGTCGAAGGGGTAGGGCTCGGCGAACTTCTCGTGGTAGCGGTCGAAGCAGGCGCGGGTGACGTCGAGGAGTTCGTCGGCGTCGGCGTCGAGGTGGGGGGCGAGGGAGCGGCGGCAGTGGAGGCCGAAGGGCAGGCCGCGGTGTTCGGTGCGCACGGAGTGCCAGGGGCCCGCGGCGACGGCGACGAGGTAGGTGGGCAGCGGGGGTGTGGGGGCGGCCGTCCAGGCGCCGTCGCCGGTGTGCTCGGTGACGCTGTTGGCGAGGACGGTCCAGCTCGTGGGGGCGGTGACGGCCAGCTGGAAGACGGCCTTCAGGTCGGGCTGGTCGAAGGCGGCGAAGACGCGCTGGATGTCGTCGAGGAAGAGCTGGGTGTAGACGTACGTCTCGCCGTCGGTGGGGTCGGTGAAGCGGTGCAGGCCCTCGCCGGTGCGGGAGTAGCGCATGGCGGCGTCGACGGTGAGCCGGTGCTCCCCCGCGGTGAGGCCGGTCAGGGGGAGCCTGTTGTCCACCAGGGTGCCCGGGTCGAGGGGGGTGCCGTCGAGCGTGACGGAGCGCAGGTGCGCGGGCTTCAACTCGACGAACGTGTCGCCGTCCGCGGCGGCGGTGAAGGTGATCGCCGTGCGGGAGTCGAAGGTCTCCTCGCCGGTGGTGAGATCGAGGGCGATCTCGTACCGCTGTACGTCGAGGAGCTGGGCTCGGGTCTGCGCTTCGTCGCGCGTCAGTGCGGGCATCTGGCCATGGTGCCTGATGCGGCGGGGCACCTGGCAGGGGGTGGCCCGGCCGGGGAGGGGCTTGTGCGCGGGGGTGTGCGCCGCTCAGGCCTTCTCGTTCGCGATGGTCTCGTGGTGGCGGATGACCTCGGCGATGATGAAGTTCAGGAACTTCTCCGCGAAGGCGGGGTCGAGTTTGGCGTTCTCGGCCAGTTCGCGCAGGCGGGCGATCTGGCGGGACTCGCGGGCCGGGTCGGCGGGGGGCAACTGGTGGTTGGCCTTGAGGTGGCCGACCTGCTGGGTGCACTTGAAGCGTTCGGCGAGCATGTGGACGACCGCGGCGTCGATGTTGTCGATGCTGTCGCGCAGTCGGCTCAGCTCGGCGAGCACGGCGGGGTCGGCAGGCTCGGCGTGGTCGGCGTGGTGGTTCGTGGTCATGGCATGGGAGCCTACGTTGCCGTGCCGGGGCCGCCGGAGGTGAGGATGGGCGGGTCGTCCGGGTCGGGGACCTGCCGTGACCAGCCGCCGGGCACGGTGCGGCCCTGCTGGGCGCGGAAGCGCACCGGGGCCGTGCCGACGCGGCGGGTGAAGAGCCGGGAGAAGTAGGCGGGGTCGTCGTAGCCGACGCGGCGGGCGACGGCGGCGACGGGCAGTTCGGTGGCGGCGAGGAGTTCCTTGGCGCGGCCGAGGCGGATGCCGAGGAGGTAGTCCTTGGGGCTGCAGCCGGCGCCGCGGCGTACGGCGGTGCGCAGCTCGGCGGGGGTCATGCCGTGCCGGGCGGCGTGTTCGGCGATGGAGAGCGGCTGGAAGGCGTCGCGGGCCAGGGCCTGCAGGACGGGGTCGCCGTCGGGGGCGAGGTCGGCGCGGGCGCGGCGCAAGGCGACGAGGAGTTCGTGGACGGCGGCGGCGGTCTCGACCTCAAGGAGCGGGTTGCCGCGGCGGGCGGCGCGGGCGACGCGGGCGACGACGGCGCGGGCGGCGGCGGGGTCGGCCAGGGCGACGACGGGCCGCTGGGGTTCGATGTAGCCGAGTTCGGTGTAGGTGGCGGTGGCGGGCCCGGTGAAGTCGACGAAGCACTCGTCCCAGCCGGTGTGCGGGTCGGCGCCGTAGTGGTGGGGCACGCCGGGCACGAGCCAGATCAGGGCGGGCGCGGTGACGGGGGTGCGGTGCCCGTCGGGGGTGGCGTACCAGCCGCCGCCCGCGCTGACGACGAGGGCCACGTGGTGGTCGAGGGTGCGCGGGCCGACGGTGGGCAGGGTGCCGTGCTGGAGGCCGACGCCGAGGCAGACCAGGCCGAGACGGTGGTGGACGGGGCTCGGGGTGAAGTACCGCATCCAGGTGTGGTACATCCCTGCCGCCCTCCCGGTCCGTCGTGTCCGGCCGCGTCCGGAGGGGTCCGTTCGCGTCCGGGCGCGCCTAGTCCAATCGGGCTCGATCTTTGTCCATGGACCGGGCCGCCCGCCAGAGGCAATCGTGGCGGCTGTCGGCGGACCGGGAGGGGACAGGGTGAACGGCTTCAGGGTGGGCGAGGACGGCTTCGAGGTGGACGGGCGGCCGGTGCGGCTGCTGTCCGGGGCGCTGCACTACTTCCGGGTGCACGAGGCGCAGTGGGGGCACCGGCTTGCGATGCTGCGGGCGATGGGGCTCAACTGCGTGGAGACGTACGTGCCGTGGAACGTGCACGAGCCGCGTCCGGGGAAGTTCGACGACGTGGAGGCGCTCGGCCGGTTCCTGGACGCCGCGCACCGCGAGGGCCTGTGGGCGATCGTGCGGCCGGGCCCGTACATCTGTGCCGAGTGGGACAACGGGGGGCTTCCGGCGTGGCTGACCGGGGAGCTGGGGGCGCGGGTGCGCACGCGGGACGCGCGCTATCTGGCGCGGGTGGAGCGCTGGTTCGCGCGGCTGCTTCCGCAGGTCGTGGCGCGTCAGTACGACCGGGGCGGCCCGGTGGTCCTGGTGCAGGTCGAGAACGAGTACGGCAGCTACGGCTCGGACGGGGTGTACTTGCGCGCGCTCACGGAGCTGCTGCGCGGCCTGGGGGTCACGGCGGAGCTGTGCACGTCCGACGGGCCGGAGGACCACATGCTGACGGGCGGGAGCGTGCCGGGTGTCCTGGCGACGGTGAACTTCGGCTCGGGGGCGCGGGCGGGCTTCGACGTGCTGCGGCGGCACCGGCCCGTGGGGCCGTTGATGTGCATGGAGTTCTGGTGCGGCTGGTTCGACCACTGGGGTGCGGAGCACGTCGTGCGCGAGCCGGGGGACGCGGCCGGGGCGCTGCGGGAGATCCTGGAGTGCGGGGCGTCGGTGAACCTGTACATGGCGCACGGCGGGACGAGCTTCGCCGGGTGGGCGGGGGCGAACCGGGACGGCGGCGCGCTGCACGACGGGGCCTTGCGGCCGGATGTGACGTCCTACGACTACGACGCGCCGGTCGACGAGCGCGGGCGGCCCACGGCGAAGTTCTGGCTGTTCCGCGAGGTCCTCGCCGCGTACGCGGACGAGCCGCCGCCCGAGCCGCCGCCCGCTCCCGCGGCCCTTGGCGCGCCCGTCGTGGCGCGGCTCGACGCGTGGGCTCCGCTGGACGCGGTGGCCGCCCGGCTCGGCGGGCCGGAGGCCGAGTACGCGGTGCCGCCCACGTTCGAGGAGCTGGGGGTCGACCGGGGCCTTGTGCGCTACTCCTTCACGCTGCCCGCGCCGCGCGGGCCGTATCCGCTGAGCGTGCCGGGCCTTCGGGACCGGGCCGTGGTGTACGTCGACGGAGTGCGGGCCGGGGTGCTGACCGAGGACTCCCCCGCGCTGCCCGCCCCGGTGCCCGGGGGTGCGCGGGTCGAGCTGTGGGTGGAGTCGCTGGGGCGGGTCAGCTACGGGCCGCGGCTCGGGGAGGCGAAGGGGCTCACGGGTGGGGTGCTGCACGAGCGGCAGTACGTGCACGGGGTGCGGGCGGTGGGGGTGCCGCTCGGCGCGTTCGGCGCTGCAGCCTCGGTGCCGTCCGCCGGGGGCGGCGCGGGGGCGGGGCGGGCCGGTCTGTACCGGGGTGTGGTGGAGGTGGCCGGGGCGGGGGACGCGGTGCTTGAGCTGCCGGGGTGGACGCGGGGCTTCGTGTGGGTGAACGGCTTCTGTCTCGGGCGGTATTGGGGGGTAGGGCCGCAGCGGGGGCTGTATGTGCCGGGGCCGGTGCTGCGGGAGGGGGGCAACGCGGTGTGGGTGCTTGAGGTGGAGGGGGTGGGGGGTCCGGCGGAGGTGCGGCTGCGGTAGCCCGCGTGGGACGCCCCAGGCCCGCCCCTTCCCGGTCCGGGGGTTGCGCCCCCGTGCCCCCGCTTGATCGGCGCTTCGCGCCTCGTCCTCAAACGCCGGACGGGCTGAAAGATCCAGCCCCTCCGGCGTTTCAGGCCTCCCGCACCTCGAAGGTGTCCAGGACGAACTCCGCCGTCCCGTGGTCGCCGACCTTGCGGAGGCCCACCCAGGCCTCGCCCTCCCCCGGCGCGGTGAACTCGTAGGAGAGGGTCGTGGGGGTGAGGGCCACCGGGAGGGGCTCGCGGGAGAGTTCGCGGGGGGTGGGGGTGTCGACGGCGGTGACCCAGGCGTACTGGCCCGCGGTCTCGTTCGCGTAGCGGAAGGACACCCGGTACCGCTTCCCGGCGACGAAGCGGACCGTGTGCGGCACGGTGCGGTAGACGAGGCCCTCGTTCTCGCCGCGGGACTTGAGGGACTGGCCGCCGTCCACGACGTCGTCGACGGCCTTGCCGTTCCAGCCGCGCTGGGTGAAGGGGGCGTGCCGCTGCGCGATGTGGGTGCGCGGGTCGGTGACGCCCCCGGCGTCGCCCTTGACGAAGGGCCCCCAGCCCTGGGGCACGTGCTCGAAGTCCTCGCGGCACAGGACGCCTCGGGGAGGGCGGGGCCCGGGCGCGGCGGGCACGACGCGGACGTTGTCGAAGCGGACGCGGGCCCGCCCGGCGGCGGCGCGCAGCGCGAGCCGTACGGGCCCGCCGCCCTCGGGCACGGTGAAGGGGGTGAACAGGCGCTGGAAGCGGGTGCCGTGCTTGCGGTCGGCGGCGACGTGGTTCCCGGCGGTGGAGGTGGCGGTGTGGTTCGCGGCGGTGACGCCGTCGGCGGTGCGGACCTCCAGGGTCGCGGTGCGCTCCTCGCCCGCCCGTTCGCCGACCTCGACCTGGACGGAGGCGACGTACGAGCCGGGGGCGAGGCGGCGCAGGCGCTGGGTGACGCGGGCGGCGGCGCCGGGGGCGATGACCAGTTCGTGGTCGCCCAGGGCGCTGCGGACGACGGTGGCGGGCCCGGTGACCTGCCAGGCGTCCAGGGTGCCCGCGTGGAAGCCGGGGTCGCGCAGGGGGGTGCCCTGGCCCCAGTCGGGGTCGGGCAGGGCGCGGGGGCGGGTGCGGTAGACGACGTAGGGCTGTGCGGCGCGGGCGTCGACGGTGATCTGCCCGGCGCGGACGGGCAGGGCGCGCTCGTGGACGCGGCCCTGGTCGGTGAGGCGGTACAGGTGCACCGTGCGGGTGCCCGCCCAGCCGCGCGGCAGGGTCCAGCGGCTGCTGCCGCCGCGGGGGTTGTAGTGGTAGAGCTTCGCGGGGTCGGTGGCGCGGCGGGGTTCCCAGGGCAGCAGGTAGGTGCCGTCGTCGTAGACCGGGTGGCCGTCGGTGGTGATGCGGCGGGTGCCGTCGGTGTCGGTCACGGAGGTGGCGCCCGCGCCGAAGAAGGTGATCTCGTGGTCGGTCCACGTTCTGATGGGGTGGGCCTGGAGGTATTTGGCGGGCAGCGCGTGGGTCCAGATCAGGTCGTAGAACGCGGTCCAGTCGGTCTTGCCGACCCAGCCCTCGTAGTTGCCCATGCGGGCGATGCCGAGGAGGGTGGGCCACTTGTCGGCGAAGACGTCCTTCTGGTGGTGGCGGATGAAGCGGATCAGCTGGGAGTTGATGCCGCGCGAGGTGTCGGGGCCGTAGTCGGTCTCGGTGGCCCAGTGGGACCAGACGGCGGAGCGTTCGAAGCCGTGGCCCCATTCGGTGGTGAGGGTCCAGCCCTGCTCGCGCAGGGCGCGCTGGAGCCGGTCGGAGGTCCAGCCGGACTCGCGGAACACGTCGATGTAGAGGGTGTCGAGCGCCCGGTGGGTCTCGCGGCGCAGGTCGGCGAAGCGGCGGACGATGTCGCCGGAGACGAGGTCGCGGCGCTGGTCGATGCGGTAGCTCTGGTCGAGCCAGTCCCACTGCGGGTTGGTCTTGTCGACGAGCTTCTCGGAGAAGGCGCGGGCGACGGGGTAGGACTCGGTGGCGTTGACGTGGACGCCGAAGTCGCTGTTCCACTCGGCGCCTTCGCGGAGCAGGGTGTTGAGGTCGTCGAGGCCGCCGGCGCGGGTGTTGTAGTTGCCCGCGTAGTCGGGGTGGGCGGAGTCGTGGCCCTCGGACTGGTAGCCCTTGAGGAGGGTGTACTGGCGCAGGCCGTCGGTGGCCAGGTGGATGCGTTTGACCTCGTCGAGGGTGGCGAGGAAGGGGTTGGTGGCCTGCGAGGCGAAGTTGAAGGGGATGTGCGGGACGACGCGCAGGTGCTGCTCGTCGGCGCCGAGGGGGTTCACCATGATGTCGCGGAAGGCGATCGCGGCGTCCTGCCAGTCGACGGTGCCGTCGCCGTTGCGGTCGCCGGTGATGACGACGGTGGCGTAGGGCAGGGGTTCGGTGGCGTCGAGGGGCGCGGTGGCGGCGCGGTGGGTCCACTGGCCGGGGGTGAGGCGGGCTTCGGTGCGGCCGTCGGCGCGGAGGGTCTGGCGCCACAGCCGGCCGTTGTCCCAGCTGGTCTCGGCGGTGGGCTTGTCGTAGCCGGTGTTGGTCTCGACGGCGCCGCCGAGCCGGTCGTGCGCGAGCACGGCGTAGGCGCAGCCCGTGGGTGCCTGGGCGGGGGTGTCCGCGGCGAGCCGGACGAGGGTGTCGCCGCTCTTGGCCTTGTCGAGTTGTACGCGGGCGGCGAGGAGGGTCGCGCCGGGCTGGTCGCTGCGGACGGACAGCAGGGCGAGGCCGGGCACGCGGAGGGTGCCGACGCGCAGGGCCGCGGTGTCCCGGATGCGGGTGACGCGCCAGTGGACGTGGCGGCCCTCGACGGAGATCTCCACGTCGATGCGGGTGCCGCCCTCGAAGGTGAGGACGTAGGCGGCGCGGTCGTCGCGGGTCGTCGCGGTGACCTGAGGGGTGTGTTCCTTGTCGTCGATGAGGAGCGTGGTGACGGGGTCGGCCTGTGCGTGCAGCACGGCGCCGCTCGCGCGGTCGGTGTACGACACGACGCGGGGGAAGGCGGTGGCGACGCGGACGTCGAGGGCGGCCGAGCGCAGCACCGCCTCGGCGGCGCGCGGACCGGCGGCGGGCCCGGCGTGCGCGGCGTGCGCCGTGGTCGCGCCCACGGCGGCGCCCAGTGAGGCGAGTGCTCCGGTGGCGACGACGGCTCTGCGGCTCGGCCCGGACGGCTGTGACGGCAGCATGAACGCACCCCTTGGTGGGAGGTAATCCGTGACGGTCACGATGCGCCGGGGCCGCGGGGGCCGCCCATGGACAAAGAAGCGGAAGGTCTTGGACTAAGCGCGGGACTTCAGCGTCTGCAGCGCCCCAAAGCGGAAGCGCCCCGAAGGGGCGCGGGGAACTGCGCGACCCGCCACAACGGACCCGCAGACGAAACGCCAAGCCCGTGAGTCAGGCCGCCTCCCCCTGCCCGTACGGCAGTACGGCGCGAACCTCCCAGCCCCCGTCCGGGCGCGGCCCCGCGGTGAGCCGCCCCCCGAGGGCCCGCACACGCTCCCCCAGGCCGACAAGACCGAACCCACCCCGGTCACCGGGGCCCGCCGGTGCGGGCAAGGCACCGTCGTCGACGACCCGCACCTCAAGGCCGCCCTCGGCCGAACGAACCGTGACGCGGACGGCGCCAGCCCCGGCGGCGTGTTTGCGTACATTGGTGAGCGCTTCGCGCACCACGTGGTGGGCCGTGGCCGCGAGATCGGCCGGAAGGCGTTCCTCCAGGCCGTGTTCCACCTCAACCGTCACGGGCGGCCCGGCGACGGCACCGGGCTGGGCGAGCGCGCGCAGCTCGGCGAGCCCCGGCAGGGGCGCCGTGCGCGCCTCGCCCTCGCGCAGGACGCGCACCAGGCGGCGCATCGCACCGAGGGCCGCGTCGCCCGCGTCCGCGATGCGGGTGAAGGTGTCGGCGGTGGCGGGCGCGTGGCCCGCGGTGCCCGCGGTGTAGGAGGCGGCGCGGGCCTGGACGACGATGCCGGTGACGTGGTGGGCGACGAGGTCGTGCAGCTCCCGGGCGAGGTCGAGGCGTTCGGCGGCGCGCGCGGCCTTCGTGTCGCGCACCCGCTGGGCCTCCGTGCCGCGCAGCAGCAGCGAGAAGGCGCTCACCACGGCGGCGAGCGCGGAGAACAGGAGCGTGAAGCGGCCGGGCGCGGCGTCGCGCACGGGTGCCGCCGCGCAGGCGAGCGCGAGCAGCGGCCCGAGCACGGCGGCGCGCCGGGCGGGCAGCCGCAGCAGGACGCCGGTGAGCAGCACGAGCAGGGCGACGGCCTCGCCCAGGCCCCAGACGGCGAGCGGCCGTCCGCCGGTGAAGACGTACAGGGTGGCGGCCCAGGAGACTCCGGCGGCGGTCCAGGCGCGGGCGGTGAGCGAGGGGCGGGGCCACGGCACGGCGCACAGGCAGGTGACGACGCCCGCGGTCAGCAGGGCGGCGCGCGGCTCGGTGGGGTTGCGGGTGAGGGTGAGGCTCTCGACGAGGACCAGGAGCACGAGGGCGGCGGCGAGCAGCAGCCGGGCGGCGGGGCGCAGCGCGGGGTGCCGGTCGAGGGCGGGTGGTCTCAGGGCGGGGCGCACGGCGGGCTCACGGGGCCTTGGTGGCGAGTCCGCTCTCCCAGGCCCAGGCGGCGATCTCCACGCGGTTGCGGGCGGCCAGCTTGGCCTGGACGTTCGCGAGGTGGGACTTGACCGTGGACAGGGACACGTACAGCTCGGCGGCGATCTCGGCGTTGGTGCGGCCGCGGGCGAGGGCGCGGACGACGTCCCGCTCGCGCTGGGTGAGGGGTTCGGCGGGACCGGGGGCCGCCTTGCGGGGGGCCAGTTCGCGCAGCAGGCGCACGGTGATCGCGGGGGAGACGAGGGCGTCGCCGACGGCGGCGGCCCGCACGGCCTCGACGAGCATGGCGGGGCTTGCGTTCTTCAGGAGGAACCCGCAGGCGCCGCCGTGCAGGGCGGCGTGGACGTATTCGTCGAGGTCGAAGGTGGTGACGATGACGATGCGGGGGCGGCTGCCGCGGGCGGTGAGGCGGCGGGTGGCCGCCAGGCCGTCGAGACGGGGCATGCGGATGTCCAGGAGCAGGACGTCGGGGATGTCGGGCTGGCTCTCCAGGATCATGCGGAAGCCGGTGCGGACCATCTCCTGGTCGTCCGCGATGACCACCGTGATCGCCATGTGCCGCTGCCTCGCCGTCGCCTGTCTCGTACGCGACGAGTGTCCCATATGTACGCGGTCGGGGTCGTACTCCCGTACGGGCGGGCGGGGGCCCGGTGACGGCATGCGGAGAGCCGGGCCCCGGTGGGGGCCCGGCTCCGTCACGCGTCGCTCACCGCGTCCGCATCGCGGCGGCGGCGCGGTGCGTCAGAGCTGGCTGGCGTACTTGGTGATGTCGGCCGCGAAGGTCGACACCTCGGTGTAGACGCCGGGGTAGGCCGGGCGGGCGCAGCCGTTGCCCCAGCTGACGATGCCGACCTGGATGTACTGGCCCGCGTCGTCCTTGCGGAACATGGGGCCGCCCGAGTCGCCCTGGCAGGTGTCGACGCCGCCGACGCCGAGCTTGCCCGCGCAGATCTCCTCGCCGGGGATGATCTCGCCGTTGTACGCGCGCGAGCAGTCCGCGTCGCTCACGAACGGCACGGTGGCCTTGAGCAGGTAGCGCTGCTGCGCGCCGCCTTCGCGGGCGGCGCCCCAGCCCGCGATGGTGAAGTTGC
Organism: Streptomyces sp. NPDC053474; assembly: GCF_044544845.1. NCBI lineage: Bacteria > Bacillati > Actinomycetota > Actinomycetes > Kitasatosporales > Streptomycetaceae > Streptomyces > Streptomyces sp. NPDC053474. The sequence goes on along the minus strand of NZ_JBITXV010000004.1, from coordinate 536,738 downwards.
CGTTGTTGTACTTGGTGTCCGTGGCGATCTTCAGCGTGGGCTGGTTGATCGGCTTGGCGAGCTTGATGAGCGCCCAGTCCTTGCCGCTGCCGTTGTAGCCGGGGGCCTGGAGGACCTTGGTGGACTTGACCTTGATGGCGCTGGGGCTCTGGAGGTCGACGACGCCGCCGGTGGCGGTGATGGAGGTGTTGGCGCCGGAGCCGTCGACACAGTGCGCGGCGGTGAGGACGACGTCCTGCTTCAGCAGGGAGCCGCCACAGCCCATCGACAGGCGGACCATGAACGGGAACTCACCCTGCGCGGCGCGCGTGCCGCCGACGACCTGCTGGCCGGGGGTGGGGCCGGGGTGCGGGGCCGCCTGGGCGGCGACGGGCTGGAGGCTGAACCCGGCGAGGGCGATCGACCCGAGGACGGCGGCTCTCTTGACTCCACGAAGCTTGTCGGTCTTCAACGTGATTCCCTTCATGGGAGGTGTGGGGGGTTGCGCAGCGCGACGGGCCCACGCCGCACGCGCCGGAGCGCTGCGTGGCATGAGCCCGCCAAAGCGTTGTTGGATTATGAGGAGGCCCACGCACGGCCGACAAGGGGCGGTTTTCGGCCAGGCATTGGATTTCGGGCTGCTTACGACCGCGAACAACACCCGTACAGTAGGGACGAGTTGGGATGATCCACGCGGGGTCCGGCAGCGGATCCCGCCGCGGCCCAGGGGGGACGACGTGGCCAACGACCGGCCCGTGGAGCACGGCTACCCCCATCTGGAGACGGTCCGCGCGGCCGTCACCGCGCTGTACAAGCGGCTCTCGTACGACACCGTCCACTCCTTCGACACCAGCGTGGCGCCCGCGGACGTGGCCTTCGGCGACGAGGACGACCTGCATCTGGGCGCGCAGCGGGTGGCCCGCGAGCTGGTGCGGCACCTGCGGCTCCCCGACGCCCGCGTGATCGTGTCGTTCCGCGAGATGGAACACGCCGCGTTCGTCGAACTGACCGCGGGGCCGGAGTACTTCATCGAGCTGAACGACCGCTTCCGGCGCCATCGCCGGGACGTCGGCGCGGCCCTCGCGCACGAGGTGATGCACGTCTACCTGCACCGCCTCGGCCTGACCTTCCCCGGCACCCGCGCCAACGAGATCCTCACGGACACCGCGACGACCTACCTCGGCGCGGGCTGGCTCCTCCTGGACGCCTACCGCGAGGACGGCGCGTCCTCGCAGAAGCTCGGCTACCTCACGCCGGAGGAGTTCGGCTACGTGCTCGCCAAGCGGGCCCTCGCGTTCGGCGAGGCGCCCGAGACGTGGTTCACCAGCCCGCAGGCGTACACCGCGTACACGCGGGGCCTGGCGCAGGCCCGCCGCGACGAGCGGCAGCCCCCGCTGACCGCGGCGGGCTGGGCGGGGCGACGCCGCTACGCCAAGGACCGGCGCTACGCCCTCGACCACGGCTCGGGGCCCCGGACCGAGGGGTCGTACTCCTTCTCCCGGCCCGACGCGGCGGGCCCGCTGCGGGTCTCATTCCCCTGCCCCACCTGCCACCAGCGGATCCGCCTCCCCGCCCGCGGCAGGCTCCGCGCGCGCTGCGCCCTCTGCCACGCCCTCCTGGACTGCGACACCTGAACACGGCTCCGCGGCGGGCATAGCTGACAGCCCGTCAAAAACCCTGGCCGTCCGCCTTCCCCCTTCAAGACCCCCTCGCTACCGTCCGCCACGACCGGACGGCCACGGCGCGGCGGAAGGCGGACCGATGCGCGGCAGCACTCGCACCCTCACGGCGGCCACGGCCGTCGTCGTGGCACTGGGCCTCGGCGCCGCGCCCGCGGCGCCCGCGGCGGACTCCTCGCACGCGCCGCCGCGGACGGCGGCCTGGCAGCTCCCAGAGGTCGGGCAGATCCCGCTCCAGGGCGCCGTCAACGTCCGTGACGTGGGCGGCCACCGCACCTACGACGGCGAGCGGGTCCGCCGCGGCCTCGTCTACCGCGCCGACGCCCTCACCCGGCTCACCGACGCGGACGTCGCCGTGCTTGCCGGGCTCGGGCTGCGCACGGTGGTGGACTTCCGCGTCCCGGACGAGGTCCGTTACGACGGCCCGGACCGGCTCCCCGCCGGGCTCGCCGCCACCGCGCGGCCGGTGCCCGACAACGGCCTCTTCCGGCAGCTCATGACCGTGCTCGGCACCCGCGACCCGGTCCGGCAGGAGGAGCTGCTCGGCGGCGGCAGGGCCGAGGCCTTCATGCGGGACGTGTACCGCGCGTTCGTCACGGACGCCACGGGCCGCGCGCACTTCGCGGCCACGCTGCGCGACCTCGCGGCCCCGGGCGCCGCGCCGCTCCTCTACCACTGCACGGCGGGCAAGGACCGCACCGGCTGGCTGACGTACGTCCTGCTGCGCGCGGTCGGCGTGCCCGAACGGACCGCCACGGACGACTACTTGGCGTCCAACACCTTCCGCGCCGCGTACGACGCCGGGGTGCGCGCGGCGCTCAAGCAGGCGGGCATCATGCTCAAGCCGGAGCTCCTCATCCCGCTCCAGGAGGTCCGTACGGACTACCTGGACGCGGCGCTCACCGAGGCGACCCGGCGCTACGGCGGCTTCGGCGGCTATCTGACCCGGGGCCTCGGCCTGGACCCGCGCACCCTGCTCGGCCTGCGCGAACGCCTGGTCGGCTGAGCGGCGGCGGGCCTCCGGCAGGCGGTCAGGCCGCGCGCGGGGCGACGATCCCGAGCTCCCGCGCCGCCTTCAGCCACCGCGGGAACTCCCCCACCAGGTGGTCGTACAGGACGTCGTCGGGCACCGCGCGCGGCTTCTCGCCCGCGTGGAAGAACCCGGCGTTGTCGACGGCCCGCCGCTGGGGCACGGCCAGGTCGTCCAGGCGCCGCAGATAGTCGAACTGCCTGCTCCCGGGGTCGCCGAACCCGATGAACTTCCAGAACATCGGCAGCTTCGCGGCCTTGCACAAGTACCGCTCGGCGGCGGCCTTGTCCAGGGGCCCGCCGTCGGTCTGGAAGACGACGAGCGCGGGCGCGGGCGGGCCGCCGCCGGTGCTCCGCGCGTGCTCCACCGCGTCCAGGTAGTGGTCGATGACGGCGTCCATGGCCAGGTGGTAGTTGGTCTTGCCCATGTGGCCGAGGCCTGCGGCGATCTCCTCGATCCGGCCCTGGTGGCGGGCCAGTTCGACCTCGGCGACGGCGTCCACGTCCGTGGAGAAGAACACGGTGGGCACGACGCCGTCGTCGTCCAGGTGCGCGGACAGGCCAAGGACGCGGTCGGCGAGCGCCTGGACGCTGCCGTCCTTGTAGTACGGCCGCATGGAGCCGGAGTAGTCGAGCACCAGATAGACGGCGGCCCGCTCGCCCGCCAGGCCGTGGGCGCGCACGGAGGTGCCCGCCGTCTTGTAGAGGCTGACGAGGGCGGGTGCCGTCTCCTCGACCTTGCGGAGGCTGATCGCCGCGGTCATGCCGGGCCCGTGAGGAAGTCGACGGCCAGGCGCAGGAATTCCTCGGCCCGCTCGGCGAAGGCCAGGTGGCCGCAGCGCGGGAAGACGTGCAGGCGCGCGTCGGGCATGGCCTTCAGGGCGACGAACGCGCCGTCGAGCGGGTTCACGCGGTCCTCGCGCCCCCAGGTCAGGAGCGTCGGCCGGGTGACGCGGTGCGCCTCGCGCCACAGCAGCGCGCCCTCGGGCCACCGGGCGAACGCGGCGCCGACGTGCTGGGCGCCGCGCCGTGCGCACGGGTCCAGGGCGGCGGCGTACCGCTCGTCGACGAGGTCGTCGGTGACGTACGACGGGTCGTGGACGAGGGTCGTCAGGAACGCCCGCATCCCCTCGCGCGTCGGCTCGGGCGCGGCGCCGAACTCGATGAGCCGTCGTACGCCTTCGGGCGGGTCGGCGGAGAAGACGTTCAGGGAGAGGCCACCGGGCGCCATGAGCAGCAGCCTGTCGACCTTGTCCGGGTGATCGAGGGCCAGGCGCACGCAGGCGCCGCCGCCGAGCGAGGTGCCAGCGAAGTGGGCGCGGGCGATGCCCAGTTCGTCCAGGAGCGCGGCGACGGCGGCGGCGCTGAAGGAGAAGAAGTCCCGGTCGAGCTCGGGCTTGTCGGAGGCGCCGAAGCCGGGCTGGTCGACGAGGAGCGTACGGAAGTGGCGGGCGAGGCCGGGCAGCAGCGGCCCGAAGGCCGACCAGGCGGAGGCGCCGGGGCCGCCGCCGTGCAGCATCACCAGGACGGGGGCGGCGGGGTCCTGGGGGCCTGCTTCGTGGTAGCGCAGCCGCAGGCCCTTGGCCTCGGCCACGCGCGAGGTGCCTGCACGCGTGAGGTCCGCCCCGCTCGTCTCGCTCGTCACGCCCCCCATCCTCCCCCACCCGCCGACCCGCCCCGCACCGGGACGGGTGGCGGCGGCCGGGACGGTCAGGGCGTGGCGTCGCGGAACGACGGCAGGGCGAAGATCCTGGTCTTCGCCTCGTCCGACATCAGCTCGACCAGGGGCAGCACGAGGTCCCACAGGTCGCGCTTGTCGACCTCCCGGGCGAGCCCGTCGAGGTCCTCGTCACCGAGGGCCCCGGCCCGCTCCGCGACGACGCGCCGCGAGGGCTCGGGCAGGACCTCCACGAGGGGCAGGAACTCGGCCCACAGGCCGGTGGAGACCACGGCGGGCACGACGCCTTCGAGGACGCCCGGCTCCCGGAGCGCGGGCAGGGCCGCGACGGTGCGCCGCTCCTCCTCGGACAGCAGCGCGACCAGCGGGAGCAGCGACTCCCACAGGCCCTCGGCGGCCACGGTCGTGACGAGCGCGTCGAGGTGCTCGGCGGGCTGCGCCGCCGCGAGCGAGGCGATCCGCCCGCGCTGCTCGCCGGTGACCGTCCCGGCGACGGCGAGCGCCTCGGGCCACAGGCCGTCCGCGGCGGCGGAGTCGATGACGGCCGCGAGCCGCTCCTCGCCCATCAACTCCACGATCCGGCCCAGGCGTTCGGGTTCGTCGACGAGGAAGCCGGTGCGCAGCACGGCCGCGTCGCTGACCTGCGGCAGGATGCGGCTCAGGGCGGAGTCCCGCAGATGGCCGACGAACCGCCCCATGGTGAGGTGGTCCTCGCGCCCGGCGAGTTCGAGGGCGATGCGGACGACGAGGCCCTCGTCGAGCCGGTCGACGATGCCGCTGATGCGCCGCGGGTCGAGGTGCCCGCAGGACTCGGCCGTGAAGGCGACGGGGAGCTTGTCGATGATGTCGGCGGCGCGGGCCGGGTCGAGGCGCCCGGCGACGGCCGCGGCGAGCCGGGGCCCGAGCGCCTTCTGCGAGATGGCGGCGGCGACCCCGGCGGGCACCAGCTTGGTCGCGGAGGCGATGCGGTCGAGCATCTCCGGCGACCGGTCGAAGAGCGCGGCCACGCAGTCGGCGCGGAAGCGGCGTACGTCGTCGGCGGGCAGCTCCCCCAGGAAGGCGAGGTCGGCGGGGTCGACGTCGAGGAGGCGGGCGGTCTTCAGGGTCTCGGCCCTGGCGCGCAGCGTGTCCATGGTGTCCACGCCCCCTAGCGGAAGAGGATCCGGCGGACCGGGCCGCGGGCCAGGGCGGGCACGAGCTTCAGGGCCTCCTCGGCCGCCTCGCCGAGCCCGGAGGCCCGGCGTTCGCGCTCGCGGCGCAGCGCGGTGGCGAGCCGCTCGATGTGCTCGGGCGCCAACCGCCCGACGCCTTCCGGGGGTTCGGCCCCCAGCTCCGTCTTCAGCTGCTCCACTGCTCGGGTGCTCACGGGGACCTCCCACGACGCGCGGCTGCTGCGGGTTCGCGTCCCGAGCGTGGAGCGGAATTGAATAATAGTCAATAGCGGGGACGGGCCGCCGTCCGCCGACGCCCGCACCCGTACGCTTGGCCGAATGAAACGCGCTGGTCTGCTCCTTCTCGCGGTCGTCCCCCTCACCTTCACCGCGGTCGCGTGCTCCGAGGACGCCGGGAAGGACCGGCCCGCCGCCGCGCGGCCGTACGACGAGGACGGCTCCTCGGCCGACCGGCGCACGGACGACAAGCGGCTCGCGGACCTGCCGCCGGGGCTCGCGGCGCCCGCGAAGAAGGAGCTCGCGATGCAGCTCGTCGCGAGCGCGGAGAACTCCACGCTCGACTGGCGCGACCAGTACGGCTACATCGAGGACATAGGCGACGGCCGCGGCTACACCGCGGGCATCATCGGCTTCTGCACCGGCACCCACGACCTCCTGGAGCTCGTCGAGGACTACACGAAGGCCCGCCCGGACAACGGCCTGGCCCGTTTCCTGCCCGCCCTGCGCGCGGCCGACGGCAGCGACTCACACGCGGGCCTGGGGCGGCCCTTCACCCGGGCGTGGGCGCGGGAGGCCCGGCAGGCCGCCTTCCGGCGGGCCCAGGACGCGGTGCGCGACCGCCTGTACTTCGACCCGGCGGTCCGCCTCGCCAAGCTCGACGGGCTCGGCACGCTCGGGCAGTTCGTGTACTACGACGCGATGGTCATGCACGGCCCCGGCACCGGCCCGACGTCCTTCCACGGCCTGCGCGAGGCCGCGCGCAAGAAGGCGAACACCCCCACGGACGGCGGCCCGGAGAAGACGTACCTCGACACCTTCCTCGACGTACGCCGCACCCTGATGAAGACCGAGAAGTCCCACCACGACACCACCCGCATAGACACAGCCCAGCGCCGCTTCCTCCGCGAGCGGAACCTGGACCTGCGCACGCCGTTGACGTGGCAGGTGTACGGCGAGACATACCGGGTCCCCCGCTAGGCAGGCGCCCCGAAGGGGCGCGGGGAACTGCGCGACAAGCCACATCGAACCCGCAGACGCCCGACGACACAACGCGGCACATCCAGCGGCGCCGGGCACGCCACGGGCCCGAACCCCACACGGGAATCCGGGCCCGGGACGGGCGTACAGGCGGGGCTCAGCCCTTGACCGCCCCGGCCGCGAGGCCGGAGCCCAGGCGGCGGTGCACGATCACGAAGAAGATCATCACCGGCAGCGTGACCAGCGTGGAGCTGGCCATGACGGGCCCCCAGGACGTGGTGTTCTCACCGAAGAACTGGAAGATGCCCACGGCCGCCGTGTACTTGTCGCTGCCCTTCATGAAGGTGTACGCGAACACGAACTCGTTCCACGCCGTGATGAAGGCGAAGATCGAGGTGGCCACCAGGCCCGGCGCGACCAGCGGAAGCAGCACGGACCAGAACATGCGGAACCAGGACGCGCCGTCGATGTACGCCGCCTCCTCGACCTCCTTGGGCACCGCCGCGACGAAGCCGCGCAGGGTCCAGATCGCGAACGGCAGCGAGAGCGCGATGTACACGACCGAGAGGCCGAGCAGCGAGTTGAGCATCTCGAAGTCCCGCATCTGGATGAACAGCGGGATGACGAGCGCCTCCAGCGGCACCATCTGCACGATCAGGACCATGATCAGCACGGAGGTGCGGAACTTGAACTTGAACCGGGCCACCGCGATCGCCGCGAACAGCGAGAGCGCGGCCGCCGCGGCGATCGTGGCGACGCCGACGATCGCCGAGTTCAGCAGGTACTGGCCGAAGTTGCCCCGGTCGAAGACGAAGTCGAAGTGGTCGAAGGTCAGGCCGCTCGGCAGCAGGTCCGAGCCGCGCGTGAGCGCCTTCGGGTCCAGCGCCGTGGAGACCATCCAGTAGACGGGGAACAGCGTGAAGACCAGGAGCGCGATGACCGCGACCGGCAGGCCGATGCGCGAAGCGAGCGTGGTACGGCGGACACTCACAGTTCCTCCTCCCCCTGCCGGAACAGCGTACGGATGTAGATGACGGTGATCACGAGAAGCAGCACCGTCAGCAGGACCGCGGCCGCGGCGCCCGTGCCGTAGTCGTTCTTGGCGAACGCCTCGATGTACGAGTAGACGCCGAGGTTGTAGACGTCCGGATTGGAGCCGCTGCCTCCCGGCATCAGGAAGACCTGCGTGAAGACCTTGAAGTCCCAGATGGTGGACAGGATGGTCACCACCAGGAAGACCGGCCTGATGCTCGGCACGGTGATCTTCCAGAACCGCTGCCAGGCGTTGGCGCCGTCGATCTCGCCCGCCTCGTACAGCTCCTTCGGGATGGTGAGCAGCCCGGCGAGCACGGTGATCGCGACGAACGGGAAGCCGTGGTGCACGACGTTGATCGTCGCGATCCCGTAGAACGGCAGCCGCTCGGTGAACCAGTTGGTGGTCTCCGCGTCGATCAGGCCGAGCGAGTCCGCGACCTGGCTGACCATGCCGTCCTGCGGCTGGAACAGCCAGATCCACACATACGTTCCGGTGACCGCGGGCATCGCCCACGCGGCCAGGATGGACACCGAGCAGATCAGCTTCCACGTCGGGCCGAGCCGGTTGAGCAGCAGGGCCACGAGCGTCCCGAGCGCCACGGTCAGACCGACGCAGGCGAACGCGAAGAACACCGTGTTCGGCAGGACCGTCTTCCACAGCAGGTCGCCGGTCAGCAGGTCCTTGTAGTGGTCGAACCCGATGTACGTGCCCTCGCCACCGCCGAACTTGACCTTGTAGTCCTGCAGCGACAGCTTGCCGACCTGGATCAGGGGCCACAGGAGCAGCCCCACGAGGACGATCAGCGAGGGCGTGAGCAGCAGCCAGGGCCGGGTGAGAGTAACCAGTTTCTTGCGGCGGCGCGCGACTTCGGCGCCCCCGTCGTCGGATGGCGGGCGGACCGAAGGCGTGACCTCCGGCCCGTCGCTGACGAGCGTGTCTTTCACGGCGTGACTCGTCTTTCGCTTACTTGTCCTTGGCGAAGATGTCGTCCATGTCCTTCGCCGCCTTGTCCGCGGCCTCCTGGACGGACGACTTGCCCGTGAGGATCGACTGGACCATGCCGGTGATGACCTGCGAGGCCTGGATCTCTCCGTACGCCTTCGTCTTCGGAACGGTGGCCCCGGCCTCGATCATCTGCTTCGCGAACGGTTCGACCAGCGGGTCCTTCTGGGCCTCGATCTTCTTCAGCTCGGAGTTCTGCCCGGGGAAGTAGTTGGTCTGCTTGGCCCACTTGGCGGCGAACTCGCCGGTGGTCATCAACTTGACCAGCTCCCAGGCGAGTTCCTTCTTGTCCGTGTTGAACGCGGACAGGTACGAGCCGCCGAGGAAGGACTTGCTCATGCCGCCGTTCTGGCCGGGGATCGGCACGGCGCCGAGCTTGCCCTTGAGCTTCGGGTTCGCCTCGATGATGGCCTTGGGGGTCCAGTTGCCGCCGACCGACATGGAGATCTCGCCCTTGTTCCAGGCGTCGCCGACCTCCTTCTCCGTCCAGGTGTTGACCTTGGCCGGGGAGACCTTGTCCTTCCTCGCCAGGTCCGTGTAGTACGTGAGGCCCTTCACGGCCTCGGGCGAGTTGATCGCGGACTTCCACTTGTCGCCCTGCTGGGTGGCGAGTTCACCGCCCGCGCCCCAGACGAAGGCCGTCGCGAACATCTCCGCGCCGCCCGCCACCGGGAAGGCGATCTTGTCCGGCTCCTTCTCCTTGAGCGTCTTCGCCGTCTCCTGGAGCTCCTTCCAGGTCGTCGGCGGCTTCAGCTTGTGCTTCTCGAAGACGTCCTTGCGGTACACGATCGACCGCACGCCCGCGTACCACGGCATGCCGTACTGCTTGCCGTCCAGGGTGCCCGCGTCCTTCAGGCCCTCCACCAGGTCGTTCGACAGGCCCGACTTCTTCAGGTCGTCGGTGACGTCGACGAGCGCGCCGGTCTCGGCGAACTGCGGCACCCACGTCGTGCCGACCTCGGCGACGTCCGGGACCTGGTCCTCGCCGCCCTCGATGGCCGTCGTGAACTTCTTCTGGGCGGTGGCCCACTGCTGGTACTCGACCTTGATCTTGGCGCCGGTCTTCTTCTCGAAGGCCGCGCCGACCTCCTTGAAGAAGGGCCGGGGGTCGGGGTTGGTCCCCTCCATGATCCAGACGGTGAGCGTCTTGCCCTTGCCGTCGGCCTTGTCGCCGTTGTCCCCGTCGCCGTCATCGCCGCACGCGGTTGCGGTCAGACCGAGCGTCAGGGCGATACAACCCGCCGCGATGACACGTCGCTTCATGCCGGCCCCCTTCAGGTTCCTGTGGTGGGAGCGATTGTGCTCACGCAGGGTGTTGGCGGTCTAGACCCTTTCGGGGAAGCGGCCGAACCGTAATCACCGTTGCGCGGTGCGCTATCGCTGTGCCTCGACGGTGTCCTACGGTGTCGCCGTGCGGCGGAACGGCTCCGCGGTCCCACCCGTTTGCCCCACATCTCCCGCCCGCCGGGCGACACCGGGCCCCTCCGGACCCGCCCCACCCCACGACCCCCACCGGGCCGCTGGCCTCGGACGGCATCCCTCACGCACGGCCGCGCCGGGGTCCTTTCCCACCCACCCGCCCACCGCGCCCCGGCCCTGCGGGGCCGGGGCCCGCCGCGGGGCGCCGCGACGGGGCCGTCGCGGGCCGGGCCGGGCGCCCTGTGCCCGGGCGGGGCGGGCGATGGGGTTACCCACGGTGGGCTCGGCGGGGGCGCCGGGGTGCCCGGGCCCGGGGGTAGGGCCCATCCCGGGGGTGTCCCCACCCACCCGCCCCTGCCCTGGGTCGAGTTGGGGTCCATCAGGCCCGCCCGGCCAGGCCTCCCCCCAGCCCTCGCCAGGGAACAGCATCCGGCGCGCCGAACGCACGGAGCGTGGGGTCGGCGGGGAGCGGCGTGGCCGGGTGCATGGGTGCTGCCGCGCCGGGGGTGTGATCCAGCCACCGAGGATCACGGCGCGACGGGGACACGCCCCTTGGGGCGGACCTCGGCCCGTGCCAGGTGACCGCCGGACAGGTGGCCCGCCGAACGGCCGAAGCAAGAGTCCGGCGCAGATCACCCTCCAGGAAATGGTCCCCTCAAGGGCGAGGTTGCGGAGTGGCCGAAACCGGTCGGTCTGCCGCCCTCTACAGGCCCCTCCGAACCAAAGCCAGCGGGGACGGGCGTCGGGCCCACCCTCACCACGCTGCCTCCCTGGGCACACTCCGGTGGGGGCGGGCGGTGGGACCGCCCCGCGGCAGGGAACACGGCCCGAGGTGGAGCGCGGGAGCCCGTGTGTGAGGTGTTGCCGGTGCCTCGGTCGTGGCCTCACGCGTCACCCGGCGGGGGGCTGCCCCGGGGCTGCCGGGTGTGAGGTGCTGGCAGCGCCTTGAGCTGGGCCCGCGCTCCCGTAGGGCCAGGGCCCGTGCCTGGTGAGGGCGGGTGGGTGGGTGGGCCCGCGTCAGGCGCGCGGAGCGCGGCGCCCTGTCCACCGCCCCGGCAGAGGCAGGCCCGGCCCCGGAGAAGGGTGCGCGGCGCCTGCCATAGGTCCGGTCGGGGACATGGCAGGCGCCGCACTCAGTTCCGTACGCCGTTGTACGGGACAATCAGGGTCAGACCGTCAGGGACCGGTCCGTGGGACGGATCGGGGCCGGAAGGTCACTCGCACCGGTGAGGAAGCGGTCCACTCCCCGCGCGGCCGAGCGCCCCTCGGCGATCGCCCAGACGATCAGGGACTGGCCACGGCCCGCGTCACCGGCGACGAAGACGCCGGGCACGCTGGTGTGGAAGTCACCGTCACGGGCAATATTGCCACGCTCGTCCAGGTCGACGCCGAACTGGTCCACCAGACCGTTCTCCCGGTCCGTACCGGTGAAGCCCATCGCGAGGGTGACGAGCTGCGCCGGAATGCGCCGCTCCGTGCCCGGCTTCTGGGTGAGCTTGCCGTCCACGAAGGCGACCTCGACCAGGTGCAGCCACTGCACGTTGCCGTCCTCGTCGCCCTCGAAGTGGGTCGTGGAGACGGAGTAGACGCGCTCGCCGCCCTCCTCGTGGGCGGAGGTCACCTTGTACAGCATGGGGAAGGTCGGCCAGGGCTGCCCCGCGCTCCGCTCCTCGCCGGGCCGGGGCATGATCTCCAGCTGGGTCACGGACGCCGCGCCCTGGCGGTGCGCGGTGCCCACGCAGTCCGCCCCGGTGTCGCCGCCGCCGATGACGACGACGTGCTTGCCCTCGGCGGAGACGGGCGTGGTGACGTAGTCGCCCTCCTGGACCTTGTTGGCGAGCGGCAGGTACTCCATGGCCTGGTAGATGCCCTTGAGCTCGCGTCCTGGCACCGGCAGGTCGCGGGCCGTCGTGGCGCCCGCCGCGATGACCACGGCGTCGTACCGCTTGCGCAGCTTCGCCGCGTCGATGTCGCGGCCGACCTCCACGCCGGTGCGGAACTTCGTGCCCTCCGCGCGCATCTGCTCGATGCGCCGGTTGATGTGCCGCTTCTCCATCTTGAACTCGGGGATGCCGTAGCGCAGGAGGCCGCCGATGCGGTCCGCGCGTTCGTAGACGGCGACGGTGTGACCGGCCCGGGTGAGCTGCTGGGCGGCGGCGAGACCGGCCGGGCCCGAGCCGATGACGGCGACCGTCTTGCCGCTCAGCCGCTCCGGCGCCTGCGGCGCCACGTCCCCGGTCTCCCACGCCTTGTCGATGATCGAGACTTCGACGTTCTTGATGGTGACGGCGGGCTGGTTGATGCCGAGGACGCACGCCGCCTCGCAGGGGGCCGGGCAGAGCCGCCCGGTGAACTCCGGGAAGTTGTTCGTGGCGTGCAGCCGCTCGGAGGCGGCGGACCAGTCCTCGCGGTAGGCGTAGTCGTTCCACTCGGGGATCAGGTTCCCCAGCGGGCAGCCGTTGTGGCAGAAGGGGATGCCGCAGTCCATGCAGCGCGAGGCCTGCGTGGAGATGATCGGCAGGAGCGATCCGGGAACGTAGACCTCGTTCCAGTCCTGCACGCGCTCGCCGACCGGGCGGGTCTTGGCGACCTCGCGGCCGTGGTTCAAAAAGCCCTTGGGATCAGCCATTGGTCGCCGCCTCCATCATCTTCTCGGTGATCTCGGACTCGGAGAGTCCGGCTCGCTCGGCGGCGTCCTTGGCGGCGAGCACTGCCTTGTACGTGCTGGGGATGATCCTGCTGAAGCGGGTCACGGCCACGTCCCACTGGGCGAGCAGCTTCTCGGCGACCGTGGAGCCGGTCTCCTCCTGGTGGCGGCGCACGACGTCGTGCAGCCACTGCTTGTCGGTGTCGTCCAGGGGCTCGACGGCCGCCAGGTTCCCGGCGTTGACGTTGGCGCGGTCGAGGTCGATCACGTACGCGATGCCGCCCGACATGCCCGCCGCGAAGTTGCGGCCGGTCTCGCCGAGGACCACGGCGTGGCCGCCGGTCATGTACTCGCAGCCGTGGTCGCCCACGCCCTCGGAGACCACCGTGGCGCCGGAGTTGCGCACGCAGAAGCGTTCGCCGGTGCGGCCGCGCAGGAACAGCTCGCCGCCGGTCGCGCCGTAGGCGATGGTGTTGCCCGCGATGGTGGAGTACTCGGCGAGGTGGTCGGCGCCCCGGTCCGGGCGGACGATCACGCGGCCGCCGGAGAGGCCCTTGCCCACGTAGTCGTTGGCGTCGCCCTCCAGGCGCAGCGTGACGCCGCGCGGCAGGAAGGCGCCGAAGGACTGGCCCGCCGAGCCGGTGAAGGTGATGTCGATGGTGTCGTCGGGCAGGCCCGCGCCGCCGAACTTCTTCGTCACCTCGTGGCCGAGCATGGTGCCGACGGTGCGGTTGATGTTGCGGATGGCGACCTGGGCGCGGACCGGCTGGGCGTCCTCCTGGGAGTGCGCGGAGAGCGCGTCGGCGGCGAGCCGGATCAGCTCGTTGTCGAGCGCCTTCTCCAGGCCGTGGTCCTGCGCGACGACTTGGTGGCGCACCGCGCCCTCGGCCAGGTCCGGGACGTGGAACAGCGGCGCCAGGTCGAGGCCCTGGGCCTTCCAGTGGTCGACGGCCCGGGTGGTGTCGAGGAGCTCGGCGTGGCCGACGGCCTCCTCGATGGAGCGGAAGCCGAGCTCGGCCAGGAGCTCGCGGACCTCTTCGGCGATGAACTCGAAGAAGTTCACGATGTACTCGGCCTTGCCGCTGAAGCGGTCGCGCAGCGCGGGGTTCTGCGTGGCGATGCCGACCGGGCAGGTGTCCAGGTGGCAGACGCGCATCATGACGCAGCCGGAGACGACGAGCGGCGCGGTGGCGAAGCCGAACTCCTCGGCGCCGAGCAGCGCGGCGATGACGACGTCGCGGCCGGTCTTCAGCTGGCCGTCGGTCTGTACGACGATGCGGTCGCGCAGGCCGTTGAGCAGCAGCGTCTGCTGGGTCTCGGCGAGGCCGAGCTCCCAGGGGCCGCCCGCGTGCTTCAGGGAGGTCAGCGGGGACGCGCCGGTGCCGCCGTCGTGGCCGGAGATGAGGACGACGTCCGCGTGCGCCTTGGAGACGCCCGCGGCGACGGTGCCGACGCCGACCTCGGAGACCAGCTTGACGTGGATGCGCGCCGCCGGGTTGGCGTTCTTGAGGTCGTGGATCAGCTGGGCGAGATCCTCGATGGAGTAGATGTCGTGGTGCGGCGGCGGGGAGATGAGGCCCACGCCCGGCGTGGAGTGCCGGGTCTTGGCGACCCACGGGTAGACCTTGTGTCCGGGCAGCTGGCCGCCCTCGCCGGGCTTGGCGCCCTGGGCCATCTTGATCTGGATGTCGTCGGCGTTGACCAGGTACTCGGAGGTGACGCCGAAGCGGCCGGAGGCGACCTGCTTGATGCTGGAGCGGCGCGCCGGGTCGTAGAGGCGCTCCGGGTCCTCGCCGCCCTCGCCGGTGTTGGACTTGGCGCCGAGCTGGTTCATGGCGATGGCGAGGGTCTCGTGCGCCTCGCGGGAGATGGAGCCGTACGACATGGCGCCGGTGGAGAAGCGCTTGACGATCTCGGAGACCGGCTCGACCTCGTCGACGGGCACGGGCTGCCGGTCGCTCTTGAGGGCGAACAGGCCGCGCAGCGTCATCAGCCGCTCGGACTGCTCGTTCACGCGGTCCGTGTACTGCTTGAAGACGTCGTAGCGGCGGTTGCGGGTGGAGTGCTGGAGGCGGAAGACCGTCTCGGGGTCGAACAGGTGCGGCTCGCCCTCGCGGCGCCACTGGTACTCGCCGCCGATGTCCAGGGCGCGGTGCGCGGGCGCGATGCCGGAGGCCGGGTAGGCCTTGGCGTGGCGGGCGGCGACCTCCTGGGCGACGACGTCGATGCCGACGCCGCCGATCTTGGAGGTGGTGCCGTTGAAGTACTTCTCGACGAAGGACTCCTCCAGGCCGACGGCCTCGAAGACCTGCGCGCCGCGGTACGAGGCGACGGTGGAGATGCCCATCTTGGACATGACCTTCAGGACGCCCTTGCCGAGGGCGTGGATGAGGTTGCGGATGGCCTGCTCGGCCTCGATGCCGGGCAGGAAGGTGCCCGCGCGCACCAGGTCCTCGACGGACTCCATCGCCAGGTAGGGGTTGACGGCCGCGGCGCCGAAGCCGATGAGCAGCGCGACGTGGTGGACCTCGCGCACGTCGCCCGCCTCGACGAGCAGGCCCACCTGGGTGCGCTGCTTGGTGCGGATGAGGTGGTGGTGGACGGCCGCGGTGAGCAGGAGGGAGGGGATCGGCGCGTGTTCGGCGTCGGAGTGCCGGTCGGAGAGCACGATCAGGCGGGCCCCGGCCTCGATGGCGGCGTCGGCCTCGGCGCAGATCTCCTCGATGCGGGCGGCGAGGGCGTCGCCGCCACCGTGCACCCGGTACAGGCCGGACAGGGTCGCGGCCTTCATGCCGGGCATGTCGCCGTCGGCGTTGATGTGGATGAGCTTGGCCAGCTCGTCGTTGTCGATGACCGGGAAGGGCAGCGTGACCGAGCGGCAGGAGGCGGCGGTCGGCTCCAGGAGGTTGCCCTGCGGGCCGAGCGAGGAGTGCAGGGAGGTGACGAGCTCCTCGCGGATGGCGTCCAGGGGCGGGTTGGTGACCTGGGCGAACAGCTGCGTGAAGTAGTCGAAGATCAGCCGGGGCCGCTCGGAGAGGGCCGCGATCGGCGTGTCCGTGCCCATCGAGCCGATCGGCTCGGCGCCGGACTTGGCCATCGGGGCGAGCAGCACGCGCAGCTCTTCCTCGGTGTAGCCGAAGGTCTGCTGGCGGCGGGTGACGGAGGCGTGCGTGTGCACGATGTGCTCGCGCTCGGGCAGGTCGGAGAGCTCGATCTCGCCGGCTTCCAGCCACTCCTGGTACGGCAGCTCGGCGGCGAGCCGGGCCTTGATCTCGTCGTCCTCGACGATGCGGTGCTCGGCGGTGTCGACGAGGAACATCCGGCCGGGCTGGAGGCGGCCCTTGCGGACGACCTTGGCGGGGTCGATGTCGAGGACGCCGACCTCGGAACCGAGGACGACGAGGCCGTCGTCGGTGACCCAGTAGCGCCCGGGGCGCAGGCCGTTGCGGTCGAGGACCGCGCCGACCTGGGTGCCGTCGGTGAAGGTGACGCAGGCGGGGCCGTCCCAGGGCTCCATCATCGTGGAGTGGTACTGGTAGAAGGCGCGCAGGGCGGGGTCCATGGAGGTGTGGTTCTCCCACGCCTCCGGGATCATCATGAGCACGCTGTGCGGCAGGGAGCGGCCGCCGAGGTGGAGCAGTTCGAGGACCTCGTCGAAGGACGCGGAGTCGGAGGCGTCCGGCGTACACACCGGGAAGGTCCGCTCCAGCTGCTCCTGGCTGCCGAACAGCTCGCTGACCAGCTGCGACTCCCGGGCCCGCATCCAGTTGCGGTTGCCCCGCACGGTGTTGATCTCGCCGTTGTGGGCGACGAAGCGGTAGGGGTGCGCGAGCGGCCAGCTCGGGAAGGTGTTCGTGGAGAAGCGCGAGTGGACGAGGGCGACCGCGGTGGCGAAGCGGCGGTCGGACAGGTCCGGGAAGAAGGGCTCCAGCTGGCCGGTGGTCAGCATGCCCTTGTAGACGATCGTGCGCGCGGAGAGCGAGGGGAAGTAGGTGGCGGCCTCGCGCTCGGCCCGCTTGCGCAGGACGAAGGCCTTGCGGTCCAGGGCGAGCCCGGTGTTGTCACCGGCGGTGACGAACAGCTGGCGGAAGACCGGCATGGTGGCGCGGGCGGTGGCGCCGAGCAGCGTCGGGGCGACCGGCACCTCGCGCCAGCCGAGGACGGTCAGGCCCTCCTCGGCGGCCAGCGTCTCGATGTGTGAGACGGCTTCGTCCGTGCCGTGCGGGGGCAGGAAGGCGATGCCGACGGCGTACGCGCCCGCGGCGGGCAGCTCGAACCCCGCGGCCTCGCGCAGGAACGCGTCCGGGACCTGGAGCAGGATGCCCGCGCCGTCCCCGGAGTCCGGTTCGGAGCCGGTGGCGCCGCGGTGCTCCAGGTTGCGCAGTACGGTCAGCGCCTGCTCGACGAGCTCGTGGCTCGCCTCACCGGTGAGGGTGGCCACGAAGCCGACGCCGCAGGCGTCGTGTTCGTTCCGGGGGTCGTACATGCCCTGCGGGGCGGGGCGACCGTCCATGGGCGACCAGGCGTCGGAACGCATCGGCACTCCCGTCGTCGTGGTGGGGCACCTCCCAGGCTCTGGGGGCGCGGGCGGCGAGGGACGACGTTGGCCCTGGCGAAATTTCGTGCAGGTTACATGATGGGCCGCTTCTCGAAAAGCGGATACTTCATTCCAGTATCTGGACAGCGCCCTGGGGATGGAGAGCGGCGAAGGGGGGCCGGAACAGGCAGATCGGTGACCGTCGGCCGGGAGCGACCACAGGCCTCATTGCCCGCAGCGCTTACGGCTCATGCCCGGCTGCCACCGGATCGAAACAGCCCGGAAACGGATACTTGTACGGCATTCCGCATACCCCTGCGACCGGTCATCCTACGGCCGTCCCGAACAGGCTGCCCAGGGCGTACGTCACACCCGCCGCCGCCCCGCCGAGCACGAGCTGCCGCAGCCCGCTGAACCACCACGAGCGGGCGGTCACCTTGGCGACGACGGCGCCGCACGCGAACAGGCCGACGAGCGCGAGCAGCACCGCGGGCCACAGCGCGCTGGCGCCCAGCAGATACGGCAGCACGGGCAGGAGCGCGCCGAGGGCGAACGCCCCGAAGGACGAGACCGCCGCCACGACCGGCGAGGGCAGGTCGCCCGGGTCGATGCCGAGCTCCTCGCGGGCGTGGATCTCCAGGGCCTGCTCGGGGTCCTTCGACAGCTGCCGCGCCACCTCGCGGGCGAGCGCGGGCTCGACGCCGCGGGACTCGTAGAGCGCGGCCAGCTCCTTCTCCTCGTCCTTGGGGTGCTTGCGCAACTCGCGGCGCTCCACGTCCAGTTCGGCCTGCACCAGCTCGCGCTGCGAGGCGACGGACGTGTACTCGCCCGCGGCCATGGAGAACGCCCCGGCCGCGAGCCCGGAGAGCCCGGTGATCACGATGGTCTGCTGCGACACGGCCCCGCCCGCGACGCCCGTCATCAGGGCGAGGTTGGACACCAGGCCGTCCATGGCCCCGAAGACGGCCGGGCGCAGCCAGCCACCGTTGACGTCACGGTGGGTGTGGTTGTCACGGTGCGCCTCGTGCAGCGTCGCTTCGGTCTCGATGATCGCCATGGTGCGGCCCCCTCAGGACTGGCTCTGTACGTCTCGGCATCGCTCTGACATCTCGTCGGCGATCTCGAAAGTACGCGCGAAAAATCGCTCTCGCCAGCAAGGAAGGCCGTACTTACCTGCGAAAACACACCCCTGTGAGCCCTCGCGGGCGGCCCGCGTGGAGCCGTCGCGGACATGCCGAAGGAGTGATACTGAGCGCCCGCATGCTCACATGAGTGGCCCGGCGTGGCAGGGATGCTCCCAGCACGACTCAGCGGTACTCAGCGCGATGGGAGGCAGGGCATGGCGTCCATCGCCTGTGTTCCCCCGGTCCCGGCGCCCGACGGCGCGGGCGGCCTGCGCGAGCGGGCCCGCGGGGCGATGCTCGGCCTCGCCGTCGGCGACGCCCTCGGCGCGCCCGCCGAGAATCTGAAGCCGTCCGAGATCCGCCGCCGTTGGGGCCGCATCACCGGGTACGTCGCCGAGCACCCGGCGGGCACCGACGACACCGAGTACGCGATCTTCTCCGGCCTGCTGCTCGCCCGGCACGGCTCCGCCCTCACCGTCGCGCACGTCGAGCACGCCTGGCACCGGTGGATCGCCGACCTGGACGAAGGCCCCTTCCGGGGCGCCGGGTTCAGCGAACGCGGCACCCTGGAGAACCTGCGCAGGGGCCTGGCCGCCCCCATCTCCGCCCAGCACCGGCACGCCTGGAGCGACGGCCTCGCCATGCGGGCCGCGCCCTTCGGCGTCTTCGCCGCGGGGTGCCCCGCCGAGGCGGCCCGCCTGGTCGCCGTCGACGGCACCGTCAGCCACGACGGCGAGGGCATCCACGGCGGCCGGGCCGTCGCGGCGGGCGTCGCGGCGGCGATGGCCGGGGCCCCGGTGGAGACGGTGGTCGCGGCGGCCCTGTCCGTCATCCCCTACGACTCCTGGACCGCGCGCTCCCTGCGCCGCGCCGTCGCCGTGGCCCACCGGGGCGAACGCGCGGTCCGCTCGGCGGTCGTCATCGGCGGCTACCCCTGGACGGACCTGGCCCCCGAGGCGGTGGGCCTCGCCTTCGGCGCGTACGCGGCCGCCGAGGGCGACTTCGCGACCTCCGTCCTCACCGCGGTCAACATGGGCCGTGACGCCGACACGACCGCCGCGGTGGCGGGCGCCCTCGCCGGAGCGACCTGCGGCGCGGCCGCGATCCCCCCGGAGTGGGCCACAGCAATCGGCCCGGTAAGGGGCACCTGCCTCCCCTCCATGAGCGGCCGTCACGTACTGGAGGTGGCGGAACTCCTGACGCCGGACTGCGACAGCACTCCCGCCCCGGCTGTGGGCAACTGGTCCGCCCAGAGGGCGAGTGGGGCATCCCCTGCTCGAGCGAAGCCGAGAGCTTGGGGAGGGGTGGGCACAGCCCCACCACCGGCCCGCACGGTGGGGGGCCCGGGGCGCAGCCCCGCACGCCGGGCCCTGGACGGAGCCCAGGTCGAGGGCCTGCTCCTAGGCCTAGCCGCAGGCGACGCCGCCGGTTGGCCCTCAGCCCGGCACAGGGCGACCCGCATGCCCGACTGGACCCGCCGCCTCACCCGAGAACTGGACACCTTCGCCGAGCACAACGCCACCACCACCCTCCCCGTCCCCATCGCCCTCAACCAGCCCCCGGAGCCCCTGCGCCTCGGCCCCTCGGACGACGCCGAATGGGCCGCGCTCACCGCCGAATGCGTCCTGCGCGCGGCCGACGGCACCCTCGACCCCGCCCTCACCAGGGACCGCCGCACCCGCGCCACCCTCGCCCTGTCCTGGAACACCCTCGCCAGCGAGGTGGCCGCCGCCGCGGCGCGCGCCCCGGAGGTGGAGTCCGCCGTCCTGCCCCTGCGCGCCCGCATCTCCGTGCGCGCGGGCCTCGGCAACCTGGCCGCGGGCCTCACCCCGCCCGCCACCGGCCACGACAACCCGCACTTCTTCGACGACGCGGCCTGCGTACGCGCCTGCGTCCTCGCCCTCGTCCACCCCGGCGACCCCGAACGGGCCGCCGGGCTCGCCGAGTTCGACGCCCGCTACACCCAGGACGGCGACGGCGTGCACGGCGCCCGCGCGATGGCCGCGGCCGTCGCGGCCGCCCTCGGCGGCGGCGGGCCCGACGCCGCGGTGGACGCCGCCCTCGCCCAGCTCCCCGAGCACACCGAGATCGGGCGCAACGCCCGGCACGCCGTGAAGCTCGCCCGCACCCGCGCGCCCGCCGCCGACGCCACGTTCGCCCTGGTCCCGCTCCTGGAGCACGAGATCGTCGACCACGTCTACAGCTACGGCATCGCCGCCGCCGAGACCGTCCCGGTCGCCCTGGCCCTGGCCACCGCGGCCCGCGGCCGGGTCCGCGAGGCGGTGCCCGCCGCCGCCTGCCTGTCCCGCGTGGCGGACTCGGCGCCCGCGCTCGCCGGTGCCCTGACCGGCGTCCTGGGCACGGCCGCCGCGATCCCCGACAGCTGGCGCGCGTCCTGCCGCACCCTGTCGGGCTGTGCCCTGCCCCGCCTCGCGGGTACCGACCTGGTGGAGCTGGCCGGACATCTGACCCGTACGAACTGACCACCCCAGGAGGGCGATCCAGACATGCCATCACCGAACAGGACGCCGCTCGCGGACCGTGTCACCGGCGCCCTCGTGGGCGCGGCCGTCGGCGACGCGCTCGGCGGCCCCGTCGAGGGCTACTCCCCCGAGCAGATCGCGGACCGGCACGGCGGCCCGGTGCACGGCGTCGTCGGCCCCTGGCACGGCGACGCCTGGCGCACGGCCCGGCCCGTGGCCCCGTACCACAAGGGCGACGGCCACGTCACCGACGACACCTTGATGACGCACGCGCTCGTCCGCGTGTACACGGCCGTACGCGACCACTTGGACGCGTACGCGGTCGCCGACCACCTGGTCCCCGACCTGATGACGAACCCGCGCTGGATCCCGGAGCTCGAAGCCGAGACCCTGCCCCTGCACCGCCTCTTCCTCGCCGAGAAGTGGCTCGTCGCCCGACTGCACTACGGCCACGTGGACCCGCGCGAGGCGGGCACCGGCAACATCGTCAACTGCGGCGCGGCGATGTACATGGCGCCGGTCGGCCTGGTCAACGCCGCCCACCCCGAGGCCGCGTACGCCGAGGCCCTGGACGTGGCGGGCGCGCACCAGTCGTCGTACGGGCGGGAGGCGGCGGGCGTCTTCGCGGCGGCCGTGGCGGCGGCCTGCGCCCCCGGAGCCACGCCCACCACGGTGATCGACACCTGTCTGGCCCTGGCGAAGGACGGCACGCGGGCGGCGATCGAGGCGGTGGCCGACACGGCGGCCCGCCACCGCGCGTATGAGACGGCGCTGCGCCCGCTGCGCGCGGCGGTCGCCCCCTTCGACACCGTCGGCCCCGACTACCGCGCCCCGTCCCTGGGCGCCCGCCGCCCCTCGCGGCTGCACGCCATCGAGGAACTCCCCGTCGCGCTCGGCATGCTGCTGATCGGCGACGGCGACTACCGCGCCACCGTGCTCGGCTCGGTGAACTACGGCCGCGACTGCGACTCGATCGCCACCATGAGCGGCGCGCTCGCGGGCGCCCTGCGCGGCGAGGCCGCCGTCCCGCCCGACTGGGCGAAGCGGGTGGCCGAGGCCAGCCGTCTGGACCTGCACGCCCCGGCCCGCGCCCTGACGGCGGTCGCCGAGGAGGTCTTCGCCAAGGACCGGGCCCGCCGCCGCGCCCACGAGCAAGCGTTCGCGTCCCTGACGGGCGACACCCCCTGATGCGCCTCACCTGGCTCCAGCCCGAGGACCTCATCGCCCACGAACTCCGCCAGGCGGAGGAGGAGGGCCGCGACGTCACCGGGGTCCGGGCTCGGTGGCTGGCAGCGGGCGGCGACCCGACCCCACCCCACTCGGGCACGTCCCCCCACCCGGCCCCGCCCCACCTGCGGGCCCTGGCGGAAGACCTCCTGGCGGAACTGGACGGCCCGGAAGCGGATATCCAGCCCGTCCGGCGCTTGAGGACGAGCGCGCAGCGCGATGAACCCGGGGCGCCCCCGCGTGGGCACCGCGACCGCGTCCACGCGGCCTGGCTCGGCAGAGCCGCAGGCTGCCTCCTGGGCAAACCCGTGGAGAAGCTCCCCCGGCACGCCATCCGCGCCCTCGCCGAAGCCGCGGGCAACTGGCCCCTGCACACCTGGTTCACGGCCAGAGGCGTCCCGCCCGAGCTCATCGCCCGCCACCCCTGGAACCGGCGCTCCGCCCCCACCTCCCTGGCCGAGAACATCGACGGCATGCCGGAGGACGACGACCTCAACTACCCGCTCCTCAACCTGCTGCTCCTGCGCCGCCACGGCCCCGCCTTCACCCCGTCGGACGTGGCCGCGCTCTGGCTCGACGAGCTCCCCGCCGCCCGCACCTTCACCGCCGAGCGCGTCGCGTACCGCAACCTCCTCAACGGCGTCGCACCGCCCCGCACGGCCCGGCACCGCAACCCGTTCCGCGAGTGGATCGGCGCCCTGATCCGCGCCGACGTGCACGGCTGGACCCACCCCGGCGACCCCGCGGCGGCCGCCGAACAGGCCCGGCGCGACGCGTGCCTGACCCACACCGGCAACGGCGTGTACGGCGCGATGTTCGCGGCGGCCACCATCGCGCGGGCCGCGTCCGGGAGCGGCGACGTCCACCACTGCCTGGCGGCGGGCCTGACGGTGGTCCCGCCGGAGTCCCGCCTCGCCCGCGCGGTCGGGCACGGCATCGAACTGGCCCGTACGACACGCCGCTTCGACGACGTCGCCGACGCCCTGCACACCGCGTACGGCCACTACCACTGGGTCCACGTCGTGCCGAACGCGGCCCTGCTCGCCGCCGCCCTCACCCACGCCGACGGCGACTTCACCGGCTCCATCACGCGCGTGGTCTCCGGCGGCTGGGACACGGACTCCAACGGCGCCACGGCCGGTTCGGTCGCGGGCCTGCTCGCCGGGCACCCGGACGCGCTCCCGGCCCGCTGGACCGCCCCGCTGAAGAACCGCCTCGCCACGTCCGTCGGCGCCTTCGACGGCATCGGCTTCGACGAACTCGCCGACCTGACCACCGAACTGACCCACCATCACCCCGTAGAGGAGACGTCTCCCTGATGGCCCCCCACATCGTCGCCCTGGGCAGCACCACCATGGACCTCCTCGCGTACGCGCCCGAGGCCCCGCACGCGGCGGCGGACCGGTGACGCGGCCGCCGCTGGACGGCCTGCGCGTCGTCGACCTCGCCACGCTCTTCGCCGGGCCCCTGGCCGCCACCTTCCTCGGCGACTTCGGCGCGGACGTCGTCAAGGTCGAGCACCCCACGCGCCCCGACCCATCACGGGGCCACGGCCCGGCGAAGGACGGCGTCGGCCTGTGGTGGAAGCTGCTCGGCCGCAACAAGCGCACGATGACGCTCGACCTGTCGACGCCCGGCGGCCGGGCCACCCTGCTGCGCCTGGCCGCCGACGCGGACGTGCTCGTGGAGAACTTCCGCCCGGGCACCCTGGAGAAGTGGGACCTGGGCTGGGAGGAGCTGAGCGCGGCCAACCCGCGCCTGGTCCTGGCCCGCGTCACGGGCTTCGGGCAGTTCGGCCCGTACGCCCGCCGCCCCGGCTTCGGCACCCTCGCCGAGGCGATGAGCGGCTTCGCCGCGGTGACCGGCGAGCCCGACGGGCCGCCCACGCTGCCGCCGTTCGGCCTCGCGGACTCCATCGCGGGGCTCGCCACGGCGTACGCGGTGATGACGGCCCTTGCGGCCCGCGAGCACACGGGCCGGGGCCAGGTCGTCGACATGGCGATCATCGAGCCGATCCTCACGGTCCTCGGCCCGCAGCCGCTCTGGTACGACCAGCTGGGCCACGTACAGCCACGCACCGGCAACCGCTCGACGAACAACGCGCCCCGCAACACCTACCGCACGGCCGACGGCGGCTGGGTCGCGGTATCCACGTCGGCCCAGTCGATCGCGGACCGCGTCCTGCGCCTGGTCGGCCGCCCCGAGCTGACCGGCGAGCCGTGGTTCGCCACGGGCGCCGGACGCGCCGCGCACGCGGACGTCCTCGACGAGGCCGTCGGCTCCTGGATCGCCCGGCACACCCGCGCCGAGGTCATCGAAGCCTTCGAGAAGGCGGAGGCGGCGGTGGCCCCGGTCCAGGACGTACGGGACGTGATGACGGACCCGCAGTACGCGGCCCTGGGCACCCTCACCACGGTCCCCGACCCCGAGCTCGGCCCGCTGCGCATGCAGAACGTGCTGTTCCGCCTCTCCGAGACGCCCGGCGCGATCCGCTGGGCGGGCCGCCCGCACGGCGCCGACACCGACGAGATCCTCACCGGGCTCGGCCTGACGCCCGCGGAGATCGCCTCGCTGCGCACGGCGGGCGCCCTGTGAGACCGCACCCGCTGACCTGGCTGTACGTCCCCGGCGACCGGCCCGAGGTGGTGGCCAAGGCGCTGGTGGCGGGCGCGGACGTGGTGATCGTCGACCTGGAGGACGCGGTGGCCCAAGGCCGCAAGGCCTACGCCCGCGCGGCCACCGCCGAGCTGCTCGCCGAGCCGTGCCCCGTGCCGGTCCACGTCCGCGTGAACGCCCTCGGCACTCCCCCGTCCGACGCCGATCTGGCGGCCCTTGCCCCGCTGCCCGGCCTCGCGGGCCTGCGGCTGCCCAAGGTCGCCTCGGCCGCCGACGTGGTCCGCACCGCCGAACGGGCCGCTCCCCGAGACGGCGGCGCCCCCGCCCTGTACGCCCTCCTTGAGTCGGCCCTGGGCGTGGAGCGGGCCTTCGCCGTCGCGACCGCCCACCCGGCGCTGCGCGGCCTGTCCATCGGCGAGGCGGACCTCCGCGCCGACCTCGGCGTACGGGACGAGGCGGGTCTGGACTGGTGCCGCTCCCGCGTGGTCGTGGCGGCCCGGGCGGCCGGACTGCCGCCGCCCGCCCAGTCGGTCTACCCCGACGTCCGCGACCTGGACGGCCTCACGGCGTCCTGCGCCCGCGGCCGCGCCCTGGGGCTGCTCGGCCGCGCGGCGATCCACCCGCGCCAGCTGCCGGTGATCGAGCGCGCCTATCTGCCGACACCGCAGGAGGTCGAACGGGCGGAGGAAGTGCTCAAGGCGGCCGCCGCGGAGCAGGGGGCACAGGCGCTCCCCGACGGCCGCTTCGTGGACCGCGCGGTGGTGGAGCAGGCCCACAGGACGCTCGCCCTGGCCCACCGCACGCCGTAGCCGCCCCCGCGGCGGAATCGCCTCAGCCCTTGGAGGCGGACTCCGCCTCGCCGTCGGACTTGGCCTTCTCGGCCCCGGGCTTGTCCACCTCGGTCTTCTGCGCACCGGCCTTGGTCAGGGCGTCCACGGGCTCGCCCTCGGCACCGCCGGGGGCGCCGGTGGCGGGAAGCGGTTCGACGACCTCCTCGCGCCCCGGCCGCAGCCGGGCCGACAGCACGAGGTACACCACGGCGAGCACGAAGACCAGGAGCGCGGTCCAGTTGTTCAGGCGCAGGCCGAGGAATTCGTGCGCGTCGTCGACACGCATGTACTCGATCCAGAAGCGGCCTACACAGTACGACGCGACGTACAGCGCGAAGGCCCGGCCGTGGCCCAGCTTGAAGCGCCGGTCCGCCCAGATGACGAGCAGTCCGACGCCGACGCACCACAGCGACTCGTACAGGAACGTCGGGTGGTAGGTGCCAGGGACGCGGCCGTCCTCGGAGCTGGTGATCTTCAGCGCCCAGGGGACGTCGGTCGCCTTGCCGTACAGCTCCTGGTTGAACCAGTTGCCCCAGCGGCCGATCGCCTGGGCGAAGGCGATGCCGGGGGCAAGGGCGTCGGCCCAGGCGGGCAGCGGGATGCCGCGCCTGCGACAGCCGATCCAGGCGCCGACCGCGCCGAACGCGATCGCGCCCCAGATGCCGAGGCCGCCTTCCCAGATCTTGAAGGCGTCCACCCAGTCACGGCCGTCGCCGAAGTACAGCTGGTAGTCCGTGATCACGTGGTAGAGGCGGCCGCCGACCAGGCCGAAGGGCACCGCCCAGACAGCGATGTCGGCCACGGTGCCGGGCTGCCCACCGCGGGCGACCCACCGCTTGTTGCCGAGCCACACGGCGACGAACACGCCGATGATGATGCAGAACGCGTAGCCGCGCAGCGGGATGGGGCCGAGGTCGACCACTCCGCGCGAGGGACTGGGGATGTAGGCAAATTCCATGGCAAGGTCGACGCTACCCTGCCGGGCGGGGGCGGCGGCAACCAGCCCGACAACGGGTCCGTAACAGGGGCCCGGCGGCGGGTCAAGATCCTCTCGCCGCCGGGCGGGCGCCCGCTAGCCGTTCGCCTTCTCCACGGCGGCCTTGAGCTTGGCGGGGGTCAGCGGGTTCTTCTGGTCCCCGAAGATGTTCTTCCCGTCGAGCAGGACCGTGGGCGTGCCGCGCAGGCCCGCGTCCTCGAAGGCCTTGTCGGACTTGGTCACCCAGCTGTTGTGCGTGCCGTCGGTGACGCACTTCTTGAAGGGGGCGGTGTCGAGCCCCTCGACCTTGCCCGCGAGCTCGATCAGCTTGTCGTTGTCCGCGAAGGCGTCGTCGGTCTCCATGGGCTGGTTCTCGAACAGCACGTCGTGGTACGGCGCGAACTTGCCCGCGTCCTGGGCGCAGGCCGCGGCGTTGGCGGCGCGCAGGGAGCCGGAGCCGCCCATGTTGTCGTCGATGAGGGTCGCGAGGTGGTACTGGACCTTCAGGCTGCCCTTGCCCACGAGGTCGTTGATCGTCGAGCGGTACCCGTCCTCGAACTGCTTGCAGGCCGGGCAGCGGAAGTCCTCCCAGACGGTGAGGGTGGACTTGGCGCCGTCCTTGCCCGACTGGATGGCCAGCTTGTCCTTGCCCGCCGCGCCCGTGGGGGCGACGAGGGGGCCCGAGGCGTCCTTCTCCTTGTCGTCCTTCCCCGCGTTGGCCGCGAGCAGGCCGCCGACCGTGGCCAGGGCCAGGACGCCGACGACGGCGGCGCCCACCAGCAGCGCGCGGCGCCGCTTGTCGCTTCTCTTCTGCCGCTCGCGCTCCTCGGCCAGGCGCTCCCGGGCCGTGCGCTTACCCTCACGGTTCTTCTCGCTCATACGGGACCAAACGAACCGGGGAGGCGCGAGCGCGCCTCCCCGGTCCAGGTCCACCCGTACGAGCTACCGCCCGTACGACAAGCCCTCGCGCACGCCCCGGGCCAGCTCGCCCGCGAGGTCGCGCACCGCCGCCAGGCCCGCGGTCTCGTCCTCGGCGTCGAGCATGCGCTGGACGAAGGCCGAGCCGACGATGACGCCATCGGCGAAGCCCGCCACCTCGGCGGCCTGCTCGGCGTTCGAGACGCCGAGGCCGACGCAGACCGGCAGGTCGGTGCTGGCGCGGGTGCGCCGGACCAGGTCCGCGGCCTGCGCGCCGACCGAGGCGCGGGTGCCGGTGACGCCCATCAGGGAGGCGGCGTACACGAAGCCGGAGCCCGCCGCCGTGATGGTGGCGAGCCGCTCGTCCTTGCTGCTGGGCGCGACGACGAAGACGGTGGCCAGGTCGTGCTTGGCCGCGTGCTCGCGCCACAGCGCCGACTCCTGGACGGGCAGGTCGGGCAGGATGCAGCCCGCGCCGCCCGCCTCGGCGAGCTCGGCGGTGAAGCGCTCCACGCCGTAGCGGTCGATGGGGTTCCAGTACGTCATGACGAGGACCGGCTTGCCCGTCGCCGCGTGGGCCTCGCGCACCGTGCGCAGGACGTCCGCGATCTTGACGCCGCCGCGCAGGGCGATGTCGTCGGCGGTCTGGATGACCGGCCCGTCGAGGACGGGGTCGCTGTGCGGCAGGCCCACCTCCACGACGTCCGCCCCGCCGTCGAAGACGGCCTTGATCGCCTCGATGCCGCCGTCCACGGTCGGGAAGCCCGCGGGCAGGTACGCGATGAGCGCCGCGCGGCCCTCGGCCCTGGCGGCGGCGAGGGTGTCGCTCAACAGCTGGACGTTGCCGCTCACTTGGCGTCCTCCTCGATCTCGGCGGTGCCCGCGGCGTCCGCGGCGACCTCGGCGTCGGTCTCGTACAGGCCGAAGTAGCGCGCGGCCGTGTCCATGTCCTTGTCGCCGCGCCCGGAGAGGTTGACGACGATCAGGCCGTCCTTGCCGAGCTCCCGGCCGACCTCCAGGGCGCCCGCGAGCGCGTGGGCGCTCTCGATCGCCGGGATGATCCCCTCGGTGCGGGAGAGCAGGCGCAGGGCCCGCATGGCGGCGTCGTCGGTGACGGCCCGGTACTCGCCGCGGCCGCTGTCCTTGAGGAAGGCGTGCTCGGGGCCGATGCCCGGGTAGTCGAGCCCCGCGGAGATGGAGTAGGGCTCGGTGATCTGGCCCTCCTCGTCCTGGAGGACGTAGGACCGCGAGCCGTGCAGGATGCCCGGCTCGCCCGCGGTCAGCGTGGCCGCGTGCTCGCCGGTCTCCACGCCGTGGCCCGCGGGCTCGCACCCGATGAGCCGGACGTCGGCGTCCGGGATGAAGGCGTGGAAGAGGCCGATGGCGTTGGAGCCGCCGCCGACGCAGGCGATCGCGGCGTCGGGCAGGCGTCCGGCCCGCTCCAGGATCTGCCGCCGAGCCTCGACCCCGATGACGCGGTGGAAGTCCCGCACCATGGCGGGGAAGGGGTGCGGCCCGGCCACGGTCCCGAACAGGTAGTGGGTGTGGTCCACGTTGGCGACCCAGTCGCGGAAGGCCTCGTTGATGGCGTCCTTCAGGGTGCGGCTGCCGGACTTCACCGCGATGACCTCGGCGCCGAGCATCCGCATGCGGGCGACGTTCAGCGCCTGGCGCTGGGTGTCGATCTCGCCCATGTAGATGGTGCAGTCGAGGCCGAACAGCGCGCAGGCCGTCGCCGTGGCGACGCCGTGCTGGCCCGCCCCGGTCTCGGCGATCACCCGGGTCTTGCCCATCCGCCGGGTGAGCAGGGCCTGCCCGAGTACGTTGTTGATCTTGTGGGAGCCGGTGTGGTTGAGGTCCTCCCGCTTGAGGAAGACGCGGGCGCCACCGGCGTGCTCGGCGAACCTCGGCACCTCGGTGAGGGCGCTGGGGCGGCCCGTGTAGTTCACGAGCAGGTCGTCGAGCTCCCGGGCGAACTCGGGGTCGGCCTTCGCCTTGTCGAACTCGACAGCCACCTCGTCGACTGCCGCGACCAGGGCCTCCGGGATGAACTTGCCGCCGAAGGCGCCGAAGTAGCCTTCGGCGCTGGGGACTTGACCCTCCGGGTCGGGGATGAAGAACTCGCTGGGCATGTGCTGCATACCTCATGTCTGCTGGGGTGAACGCTGGCCATCCGTCTGCACGCCCGCACCGCCGCTGCGCGGCGGATCTCTCCCACCCGCCCACCCGTTTGCTCCCGGGCGACGAGGCGAAGCCCCGTGGCTGAGGTGCGATTCCGGGTACCGCGAGTCACCCACCCTCCCCGGGGTCCAGGGGGCGGAGCCCCCGGTCTCGGGAAGGGGTGGGCTTGGGGAATGAGATTCCGCCGCGACGGCGAGCAACCCCGGCAGACCGGTCCGGCGGTGCCGAACCAGCCGCGCGCAGGGGTCAGGGACGCGCGCCGCGAGGGCGCCATCGCATGCCGTTGACCTGCCCGGGCTCGTCCCCGATGATGTACCGCACGCGCCGCCCGTGCACCCGCCGCGCAGGCGCCCGGCAGCCACGCGGCCGACACCCGCGGGCGAGGCGGGCGTACGGGTCGCGCGTGGCGGCGAGGCGTTCGGCGGACATGGCGGGTGTCAGCTCCGGCCGTGCCGCAGGGCCGGGTGGGCGCCCGCCGCGACCAGGTCGGACACGGCGGCCCTCGGGTCGCGGCCGGTGACGAGGGACTCGCCCACGAGCACCGCGTCGGCGCCCGCGTTCGCGTAGGCGATGAGGTCGTGCGGCCCGCGCACGCCGGACTCGGCGATCTTCACCACGGAGTCGGGCAGCTCGGGCGCGACGCGCTCGAACGTGGCGCGGTCGACCTTGAGGGTCTTCAGGTCGCGCGCGTTCACCCCGATGACGCGGGCGCCCGCGTCGAGGGCCCGCTCGGCCTCGTCCTCGTCGTGGACCTCCACGATCGGGGTGAGGCCGATGGACTCGGCGCGCTCGATCAGCGACTCCAGGGCGGGCTGGTCGAGGGCCGCGACGATCAGCAGGGCGAGGTCGGCGCCGTACGCGCGGGCCTCCCACAGCTGGTACGAGGTGACGATGAAGTCCTTGCGGAGCACCGGGATGTCGACCTTGGCGCGCACGGCCTCCAGGTCGGCGAGCGAGCCGCCGAAGCGGCGCTCCTCGGTGAGCACGGAGATGACGGCGGCGCCGCCCGCCTCGTAGTCGGCGGCGAGGGCCGCCGGGTCGGCGATCGCGGCGAGCGCGCCCTTGGACGGGCTGGAGCGCTTGACCTCGCAGATGACCTTGACGCCCTCACCGCGCAGCGCGGCCGCGCCGTCCTTGGCCGCCGGGGCCTTCGCCGCGCGCTCCTTGAGCTCGTCGAGGCTGACGCGCGCCTGCCGCTGTGCGAGGTCGGCACGGACTCCGTCGATGATCTCGTCGAGCACACTCACGCGAGCGGCCCCCTTCCCTGCTTTCCGATGGTCACTGCGATGGTATCCGCAGCACGGCGTAGTACTCGCATCCGGTTGACGAGGCTCTCACTACCTGGACTCTACGCCGGTTCCGCGGCGGCCTCCCGGAGGCCGCTAGGGGTGCAGCCAGGACCCGAACGGCAGATTGCGTACGAGGGTGAAGAGCGCGAGGACGGTCCCGACGGCCCACAGCTGGGCCCGGCCGAGGTCGATCCGCGCGGGTCTGCCGCGCACCGCCCGGACGGCCCACAGCACCCACAGGACGGCGAAGAGGCCGTAGCCGACGACGGCGACGGCGTTGGCGCCGAGGGCCGTGGTGAGGTCGCCGTGGGCGAAGGCGTACGCGCTGCGCAGACCGCCGCAGCCGGGGCAGTACACGCCCGTGAAGTACAGCAGCGGGCAGGTCGGGTAGTGGCCGGGCTCGTTCGGGTCGACGGTGGCGACGTACGCGAAGGCGGCGGCGACGGAGCCGAGCACGCCGAGCGGCACGGCGAGGCGGCGCAGCGCGGGGCCCGCGCCCGTGGGCGCGGCGGTCTCCTGTTCGGCGGTCACCGGGGCATTGTCCCCCGCGCGTCGGCCGGGCGCCGTCCGGGCACCCGGGTGGTACGCCGACGGGGCGGCCGGACGTGTGTCCCGGCCGCCCCGTCGGCGTACGCGCGCGGTCAGCTCTCGGAGCCGGCCACCTGGTGCTGGTGCGGCTTCTGGCCGAAGCCCGCGAGGCGCATCGCGCCGCCGACGATGCCGCCGACGAGGATGATCGCCATACCGGCCCAGAAGCCGACGGGCTTCGCCATCACCATGAAGGCACCCGCGACGCAGAAACCGATGAAGGCGATGATGACACCGGTCCAGGCGGCCGGGGTGTGTCCGTGGCCATGTCCCGCCATGACTTGCTCCTCGTTAGCTGTGGCTGTGCGTGTGTTGAACGCTGGGTCCATTGTCCCGTACGCGGGATCATGCCCTGTGCCGGGGTGTCCCGGCAGGTCGGCACGGCCGCTAGCCGGCCTGTGTCGGGTCCTCGCCCCGGTCGATGGCCTTCCACAGGTCCTCGGGGCGGTCGGGGTCCGGGGCGCGGCGGGCCCGCGGGCGCGGGGCGCCGTCGCGCTCGTAGCGGCCGGACATGGCGGGCCAGGCGCGGCCGCGGGTCAGGGCGAGCAGCCCCGCGGCCAGGATGAGCACGCCGGCGGCCACGGCCGCGTACGGCCAGCCGGTGTGGCTGAGCCCGGCGACCTCGGCCGCGGCGTCGCCGGAGGCGGTCGCGGCCTTCTCGTCGAGGGCCGCGCGGTCGCTCGCGCCGAGCAGCGCCGCGACGGCGATGCCGACGCCGCTGAGGGCGAGCAGCGCCGACACGAGCACGCGCCCGGCGCGGCGGACGGCGAAGACCGCGACGAGCGCGGCCAGGCCGACTATCGCGAGCGCGGCGGGCACGCCCGTGACGTCGCTGCCCTTGGCGGTCAGCGGGAAGTCACCGCCCGCGACGGCCGTGGAGCCGTGCGCCCAGGACTGCCGGGAGGCGAGCAGCGCCAGGGCCGCGCCCGCGGCGCCGAGCAGCAGGGCGGCGGCGAGGCTGCGGCGGCCGCCGCCGCGCGCGGTACGGCCCGCGGCGGCCTGGGGTGCGTCCTCGGTACGGGGCGTCGGCAGGGCAGAAGTCACCCGTCCACTATCCCTCACGGCCCGCGGCGGTGTGCAGGCGGTTGGCGGTATGGATGGCGCGGAGCACGGCGGCGGCCTTGTTGCGGCACTCGGTGTCCTCGGCGACGGGGTCGGAGTCGGCGACGACGCCCGCCCCGGCCTGGACGTAGGCGGTGCCGTCGCGAAGGAGCGCGGTGCGGATGGCGATGGCGGTGTCGGAGTCGCCCGCGAAGTCGAGATAGCCGACGCAGCCGCCGTACAGGCCGCGCCGGGCGGGTTCGAGCTCGTCGATGATCTGCATCGCGCGGGGCTTGGGGGCGCCGGAGAGGGTGCCCGCGGGGAAGCAGGCGGTGAGCACGTCGAAGGCGGAGCGGCCGGCGGCGACGCGGCCGGTGACCGTCGACACGATGTGCATGACGTGCGAGTACTTCTCGATGGACATGAAGTCCACGACCTCGACGGAGCCCGGCTCGCAGACGCGCCCGAGGTCGTTGCGGCCGAGGTCGACGAGCATCAGGTGCTCGGCGCGCTCCTTGGGGTCGGCGAGGAGCTCGTCGGCGAGCTCCTGGTCCTCCTTGGGCGTGGCGCCGCGCGGGCGGGTCCCGGCGATGGGGTGCACCATGGCGCGCCCGTCCTCGACCTTGACCAGGGCCTCGGGGCTCGATCCGACGACGTCGAACCCCTCGAAGCGGAACAGGTACATGTACGGGGAGGGGTTGGTGGCCCGCAGCACCCGGTAGACGTCCAGGGCGCTGGCCGCGCAGGGCGTCTCGAACCGCTGTGAGGGCACGACCTGGAAGGCCTCGCCCGCGCGGATGCGCTCCTTGATGTCCTCGACGGCCACCTGGTAGTCGCGGCCGCCCCAGCGGGCGGTGAACTCCGGCAGCGCGGACGGCGGCAGGGCGGCCGGGGGCTGCGCGACCGGCCGCGACAGGTCGGCCTCCATGGCGTCGAGCCGGGCCACGGCATCGGCGTGGGCCTCGTCGACGCCGGTGTCGAGGTCGTTGTGGTTGATCGCGTTGGCGATGAGCAGGACCGAGCCGTCCCAGTGGTCGAGTACGGCGAGGTCGCTGGTCAGCAGCATGGTGAGCTCGGGCAGGCCGAGGTCGTCGACCTCGCCGGGGCCGATCTTCTCCAGGCGGCGCACGATGTCGTAGCCGAGGTAGCCGACCATGCCGCCGGTGAAGGGCGGCAGGCCCTCGGCCCCGGTGAGGTCGCGCGGGGTGTGCAGGGCGGCGACGGTGGCGCGCAGCGCGGCGAGCGGGTCGCCGGAGGTCGGCACGCCGACCGGCGGGGTGCCCAGCCAGTGGGCCTCGCCGTCGCGCACGGTCAGGGCGGCGGAGCTGCGCACGCCGACGAAGGAGTAGCGAGACCAGAGGAAGTCGGCGCGGCCGTTCTCCGCGGACTCCAGGAGGAAGGTGCCGGGCCGCTCGGCGGCGAGCTTGCGGTAGAGCCCGACCGGGGTGTCGCCGTCGGCGAGGAGCCGGCGGCTGACGGGGATCACTCGGCGGTCGGCCGCGAGCTTGCGGAAGGTCTCAAGATCCATGGGGGCGACCCTACTGGCCGAGCGGGAGCACGTCGGAGTCGAAGCAGGTGCGCGTGCCCGTGTGGCAGGCGGCGCCGACCTGGTCGACCTTGACGAGGACGGTGTCGGCGTCGCAGTCGAGGGCGACGGACTTCACGTGCTGGACGTGCCCGGAGGTGTCCCCCTTGACCCAGTACTCCTGGCGGCTGCGCGACCAGTAGGTGCAGCGGCCCGTGGTCAGGGTGCGGTGCAGCGCCTCGTCGTCCATCCAGCCGAGCATCAGCACCTCACCGGTGTCGTACTGCTGGGCGACGGCGGGGAAGAGACCGTCGGCGCCGCGCTTGAGGCGGGCGGCGATCTCGGGGTCGAGGCTGCTGGGTGCGGGCGTGCTGCTCATGTCGGCCATTGTGCCGCGCCCGGGCGGCGCGCCCCGCGGAGGTCCACTGTGCGGACCGCGCGCGCGGTCGTACGCTGGCTCCCATGTCGACCCATGCCAAGCGTGAACGACTCCTCCTCGCCGACCTCCTGGAGGCGGCGGGACCGGACGCACCGACCCTGTGCGAGGGCTGGAGCACCCGTGATCTCGCCGCGCACGTGGTGGTGCGCGAGCGGCGCGCGGACGCCGCGGGCGGAATCGTGATCAAGCAGCTCGCGTCCCGTCTGCAGCGGGTGCAGGCCGAGTTCGCCGCGAAGCCGTACGAGGAGCTGATCCAGCTGATCCGCACGGGTCCGCCGCGGTTCTCGCCCTTCAATCTGAAGCAGGTCGACGAGGCGGCGAACGCCGTCGAGTTCTACGTCCACACCGAGGACGTGCGCCGTGCCGAGCCCGGCTGGACCCCACGCGAGCTCGACCCCGTCTTCTCCGACGCCCTGTGGGCGCGCCTGGAGCGCACGGCCCGCGTCATGGGCCGCAAGGCGCCCGTGGGCCTGGTCCTGCGCCGCCCCGACGGGCAGACGGCGGTGGCCCACCGCGGCACTCCGGTGGTCACGGCCACCGGGGAGCCCGCCGAGCTCCTGATGTTCGTCTTCGGCCGCCAGGAGGTGGCGGACGTGGAGCTGGAGGGCGACAAGGAGGCCGTGGCCAAGCTCCACGAGACCAAGCAGCTGGGGCTCTAGCGCCGCCGGGCGGGTCAGCGCACCGGGTGCCCCGCCGTCCGCAGGGTCTCCTTCACCTCGCCGATCCGCAGGTCGCCGAAGTGGAAGACGGACGCGGCGAGGACCGCGTCGGCGCCCGCGGCCACGGCGGGCGGGAAGTGGTCGAGGCGGCCCGCGCCGCCGGAGGCGATGACGGGGACGGTGACGTGCTTGCGGACGGCCTCGATCATGTCGAGGTCGTAGCCGTCCTTCGTGCCGTCGGCGTCCATCGAGTTGAGCAGGATCTCGCCCGCGCCGAGCTCGGCGGCCCGATGGGCCCACTCGACGGCGTCGATCCCGGCGGACTTCCGGCCGCCGTGCGTGGTGACCTCGAAGGCGCCCGACTCCGTGCGGCGGGCGTCCACCGACAGGACGAGGACCTGGCGGCCGAAGCGCTCGGCGATCTCGCGGATCAGGTCGGGGCGGGCGATGGCGGCGGTGTTCACACCGACCTTGTCGGCGCCCGCGCGCAGCAGCTTGTCGACGTCCTCGGCGGTGCGCACGCCGCCGCCGACGGTGAGCGGGATGAAGACCTGCTCGGCGGTGCGGCGGACCACGTCGTAGGTGGTCTCGCGGTTGCCGGACGAGGCGGTGATGTCCAGGAAGGTCAGCTCGTCGGCGCCCTCGGCGTCGTAGACCTTCGCCATCTCGACGGGGTCGCCCGCGTCGCGCAGGTTCTGGAAGTTGACGCCCTTGACGACGCGGCCGTTGTCCACGTCGAGGCAGGGGATCACTCGTACGGCCAGGGTCATGCGGATGAAGCCTCTCGGTACGCCTCTAGTTCTACTTCGACCATGATGCGCGGGTCGACGAAGCCGGACACGACCACCATGGTCGTCACCGGGCGTACGGAGCCGAAGAACTCCTGGTGCGCCCGGCCCACCTCGTCGACGTCCCGCGCATGGGTCAGATACATCCGGGTGCGGATCACGGAGTCGGCGCCGAGGCCGAACTCCCCCAGCGCCTCAAGGGCGTTGGCGAAGGCGACCCGCGCCTGCTCGTGGGGGTCGCCCTCGCCGTGCAGGACGTCGCCCCGGAAGGCCGTCGTGCCGCCGACCACCACCCGGTCGCCCGCGGCGACGGCGCGCGCGAAACCGAAGGCCTCTTCCCAGGGGCTGCCGCTCTGCACGCGCCGTACACCAGTCATCGGGACACGGCCTCCAGGGCCTCTTCCAGGGTGAACTGCTTGGCGTACAGCGCCTTGCCGACGATCGACCCCTCGACGCCCAGCGGGACCAGCGAGGCGATCGCGCGCAGGTCGTCCAGGGACGAGACGCCGCCGGAGGCGACGACCGGGCGGTCGGTGGCGGCGCAGACGTTCTTCAGGAGTTCCAGGTTCGGGCCCTGGAGCGTGCCGTCCTTGGCGATGTCGGTGACCACGTAGCGGGCGCAGCCCTCGGCGTTGAGGCGCTCCAGGGTCTCGTACAGGTCGCCGCCGTCGCGGGTCCAGCCGCGGCCGCGCAGCGTGGTGCCGCGCACGTCGAGGCCGACGGCGATCTTGTCGCCGTGCTCGGCGATGACCTTGGCGACCCACTCGGGGGTCTCCAGGGCGGCCGTGCCGAGGTTCACGCGGGTGCAGCCGGTGGCGAGCGCGGCGGCCAGCGAGGCGTCGTCGCGGATGCCGCCGGAGAGCTCGACCTTGATGTCCATGGCCCCGGTGACCTCGGCGATCAGGTCGCGGTTGTCGCCGGTGCCGAAGGCGGCGTCGAGGTCGACCAGGTGCAGCCACTCGGCGCCCGCGCGCTGCCAGGCGAGGGCGGCCTCGAGGGGGGAGCCGTACGAGGTCTCCGTGCCGGACTCGCCGTGCACGAGGCGCACGGCCTGTCCGTCGCGGACGTCGACGGCCGGGAGGAGTTCGAGCTTCGGGGCCGTGTCAGGGGCCATCAGAGGGTTCCGATCCAGTTCTTCAGCAGCTGCGCTCCGGCGTCGCCGGACTTCTCGGGGTGGAACTGCGTGGCCCACAGGGCGCCGTTCTCGACGGCCGCCACGAAGGGCGAGCCGTGCGTGGCCCAGGTGACCTTAGGGGCGCGCATGGCCGGGTTCGCGGTCTCCAGGGACCAGTCCTGGACAGCGTAGGAGTGCACGAAGTAGTAGCGCTCGTCCGCGTCCAGGCCGCGGAACAGCTCGGAGCCCTCGGGGGCCTCGACCGTGTTCCAGCCCATGTGGGGCACGACGTCGGCCTTCAGGGGCTCGACGGTGCCGGGCCACTCGTCCAGGCCCTCGGTCTCGACGCCGTGCTCGATGCCCTGCGCGAAGAGGATCTGCATGCCGACGCAGATGCCCATGACGGGGCGGCCGCCGGACAGGCGGCGGCCGACGAGCCAGTCGCCGCGCACGGACTTCAGGCCCCGCATGCAGGCGGCGAAGGCGCCCACGCCGGGCACCAGGAGCCCGTCGGCGTTCATGGCCGTGTCGTAGTCACGGGTGATCTCGACGTCGGCGCCCACGCGGGCGAGGGCGCGCTCGGCGGACCGTACGTTCCCGAAGCCGTAGTCGAGGACGACGACCTTCTTGGCGGATCCGGCGGAGGTCAATTCCACACCTCCAGGCGGACGATGCCCGCGAGCAGGCACATTCCCGCGCCGATGGAGAGCAGTGTGATCAGGCTCTTGGACTGCTTCTGCTTGGCGAAGGAGTAGACGCCGCCGAGCAGGAAGAGCCCGACGAAGATCAGCATGGTGGAGATGCCGTTCATGCGGTTTACAGCGCTCCCTTGGTGGAGGGGAGGATCCCCGCGGCGCGCGGGTCGCGCTCGCTGGCGTACCGCAGCGCTCGCGCGAGGGCCTTGAACTGGCACTCGACGACGTGGTGGGCGTTGCGCCCGTACGGCACGTGGATGTGCAGGGCGATCTGCGCCTGGGCGACGAAGGACTCGAAGATGTGCCGGGTCATCGTCGTGTCGTACGCGCCGATCATCGGGGCCAGGTTCTCGGGCTCCGTGTGCACCAGGTACGGGCGGCCGCTGAGGTCGACGGTGACCTGGGCGAGGGACTCGTCGAGCGGCACCGTGCAGTTGCCGAAGCGGTAGATGCCCACCTTGTCGCCGAGCGCCTGCTTGAAGGCGGCGCCGAGCGCGAGGGCGGTGTCCTCGATGGTGTGGTGGGTGTCGATGTGCAGGTCGCCCTCGGTCTTGACCGTGAGGTCGAACAGGCCGTGGCGGCCGAGCTGGTCGAGCATGTGGTCGTAGAAGCCGACCCCGGTCGACACGTCGACCTTGCCGGTGCCGTCGAGGTCGATCTCGACGACGACCGAGGTCTCCTTGGTGGTCCGTTCGACACGGCCTAGGCGGCTCATGCTCCCTGCTCCTTCTTCAGTGCGCGTACCGCATCGAGGAACGCGTCGTTTTCGGCGGGGGTTCCCGCGGTCACCCGCAGCATGCCGGGCACGCCGTTGTCGCGGACGAGGACCCCGTGGTCGAGGATCCGCCGCCAGGCGTGGTGGGCGTCGGCGAACCGCCCGAACTGGACGAAGTTGGCGTCCGACTCCGTCACGTCGAAGCCGAGGTCCCGCAGCGCGGTGACGAGGCGGTCGCGCTCGGCCTTGAGCTGCTCGACGTACCCGAGGAGCGTGTCCGTGTGCTCCAGGGCGGCGAGCGCGGTGGCCTGGGTGACGGCCGACAGGTGGTACGGCAGGCGCACCAGCTGGACGGCGTCCACGACCGCCGGGTCGGCGGCCAGATAGCCGAGGCGCAGGCCCGCGGCGCCGAACGCCTTGGACATGGTGCGCGAGACCACCAGGTGCGGCCGCCCTTCGAGCAGCGGGAGCAGCGACGCGCCGTGGCTGAACTCCACGTACGCCTCATCGACCACGACCATGGACGGCTTGGCGGCCTGGGCGGCGTCGTACAGGGCGATGACGGCCTCGCGGGGCACGGCGTTGCCCGTGGGGTTGTTGGGGGTGGTGATGAAGACGACGTCCGGCGCGTTCTCGGCGATGGCCGTGGTGGCGGCCTCGACGTCGATCGTGTAGTCGTCGCGTCGCGGTCCGGAGATCCAGCCGGTGCCGGTGCCGCGCGCGATCAGGGCGTGCATCGAGTACGAGGGCTCGAAGCCGATGGCGGTGCG
Source organism: Streptomyces sp. NPDC053474 (assembly GCF_044544845.1). Classification (NCBI taxonomy): domain Bacteria; kingdom Bacillati; phylum Actinomycetota; class Actinomycetes; order Kitasatosporales; family Streptomycetaceae; genus Streptomyces; species Streptomyces sp. NPDC053474. The sequence goes on along the minus strand of NZ_JBITXV010000004.1, from coordinate 497,385 downwards.
GCCGGGGCCGCCGAAGGTCTGCAGGAGCTGCTGGATGATTTCGTTCGAGCCGTTCGCCGCCCAGACGTGGGCGCGGGTGACCTCGTGGCCGCCGGTGCGGGTGAGGTACTTCGCCAGCTCCGTGCGCAGCTCGACGGCGTCCCGGTCGGGGTAGCGGTTCAGACCGCGCGCGGCCTCGCGGACGCGCTCGGCGATGCGCTCGACGAGGGGCTCGGGCAGCGGGTACGGGTTCTCGTTGGTGTTCAGCCGGACGGGGACGTCGAGCTGGGGGGCGCCGTACGGGGACTTGCCGCGCAGCTCGTCCCGTACGGGGAGGTCGTCGATCCGCGTCACTGGCCCGGCACCTTCCAGCCGAACCTCGCCTTGATGGCGGCCCCGTGCGCGGGCAGGTCCTCGGCCTCGGCGAGCGTCACCACGTGGTGGGCGACCTCGGCGAGGGCGTCGCGGGTGTAGTCCACGATGTGGATGCCGCGCAGGAAGGACTGGACGGACAGGCCCGAGGAGTGGCAGGCGCAGCCGCCGGTGGGCAGCACGTGGTTGGAGCCCGCGCAGTAGTCGCCGAGCGAGACCGGCGCCCACGGGCCGACGAAGATCGCGCCCGCGTTCTTCACCCGGTCCGCGACGGCGGGGGCGTCGGCGGTCTGGATCTCCAGGTGCTCGGCGCCGTACGCGTCGACGACGCGCAGGCCCTCCTCCAGGCCGTCCACGAGCACGATCGCGGACTGGCGGCCGCTCAGGGCGGGCACGATCCGGTCCTCGACGTGCTTGGTGGCGGCGACCTGCGGCTCCAGCTCCTTGGCCACCGCGTCCGCAAGGGCCACGGAGTCCGTGACCAGCACGGCGGCCGCGAGCGGGTCGTGCTCGGCCTGGCTGATCAGGTCGGACGCGATGTGCGCCGGGTCCGCGGTGTCGTCGGCGAGGACCGCGATCTCTGTGGGGCCCGCCTCGGTGTCGATGCCGATGCGGCCGGTGAAGTACCGCTTGGCGGCGGCGACCCAGATGTTGCCGGGCCCGGTGACCATGTTGGCCGGGGCGCACTCCTCGGTGCCGTACGCGAACATCGCCACGGCCTGGGCACCGCCGACCGCGTACACCTCGTCGATGCCGAGGAGCGCGCAGGCCGCGAGGATCGTCGGGTGCGGCATTCCGCTGAAGGCACCGCAGTCGGCCTGCGGGGGCGAGGCGAGGGCCATGGAGGCGACGCCCGCCTCCTGCGCGGGCACCGCGTTCATGATCACGGAGGAGGGGTAGACGGACCGGCCGCCCGGGGCGTAGAGGCCCACGCGCTCGACCGGCACCCACTTCTCGGTGACCGAGCCGCCGGGCACGACCTGGGTGGTGTGCGGGGCGCGGCGCTGGGCGCGGTGGACGGTGCGGGCCCGGCGGATGGACTCCTCCAGGGCGGCGCGCACGTCCGGGTCGAGGCCCGCGAGGGCCTCGGCGAGCGCGGCCGCGGGCACCCGGACCCGCTCCAGGCGCACGCCGTCGAACTTCTCCGCGTACTCGATCAGCGCCGCGTCGCCGCGATGATGCACGTCTTCGCAGATGGGCCGCACCTTCTCCAGGGCGGCCGCGACGTCGAAGTCGGCACGGGGCAGCAGGGCGCGCAGTGCGGGACCCTCGGGGAGGGCCTCGCCGCGCAGATCGATTCGAGAGATCACATGGCCAATTCTCGCAGACGGCCGTGGGCGGCCGGTCGGCCGTATCAGTGAGTGATACGAGACGGTCCGCCACCGGGCGACTGGGCGCCCCACGCCGGAGCCTCGCGTTCCGCATATCCGGCGCCGTCCGGCGGGAGCGCCCCGAAGGGGCGCGGGCCGCATCGATGTGCGGCTCCGCCGCGCGGGCGCGACCAGCCACAAACAGCCCGCGGACGCCCGCGAACCGCTAGCGTTCAGGCCGTCGCGGAGCGGGCATGAACGTTTGTACGAGACACGGACGCCCCAGAGCATCCACGGGAGGACGACACCAGTGGTCGACGACACCGGCACCGGCGACCCGCCGGACGGGCTGACCGCCGCGGAGATCGGGATGTGGCAGGCGTTCCGCAACGGCACGGTGTACGACCTGCGGTCGGGCAACGCCACGGTCGACGATCCGCACGGCGCCCATCCCTGGGGCCCCGAGCGCAGCGTGCGGGCCCGCATCCTTGCCTGGCTGCTGCTCGACGGGCCGCCCGCGCTCGCGGGCCGGGTGTCGTCCCTGAAGCTCACGGGCGTACAGATCACGGACGTCCTGGACCTCGCGGGCGGCACGGTGGTGCCGTACACGGAGCTGAAGGGCTGCCGCTTCGAGAAGGAGGTCCTCCTGCCGGAGGCCCGCTTCACCACGCTGCGCATGGTCGACTGCTCCATCCCCCGCCTGGAGGCCGCCCGGCTGCACACCGAGGGCGATCTGCACCTGCCGCGCTGCCGCGTCCACAACGGCATGCGCCTGACCGACGCCCACATCGGCACGGACCTGCTGCTCAACCAGGCCGTCGTCTACCGCGACCGGCGCGCCCGCTCGCTGATGGCCGACGGCATGACCGTCGGGCAGGACCTCCAGGCCGAGATGCTGGAGTCGCACGGCGAGCTGCGCCTGCGCGGCGCGAAGGTCGGCGTCAGCCTGAGCCTGCGCGGCAGCCTGCTGTCCAACCCGTACGGCCGCTACGCCCTGAACGCCCCGCAGCTCACCGTCGAGCGCACCCTGTATCTGACGCCCGCGGGGGTCGGCAATCCACCGCAGACCAGCGGTACGACACCCGCGCGCGGGACCCGCGTCCAGCGCTTCAGCTGCGAGGGCGGCATCCGCCTCGACGACGGGCGCTTCGGCGACGCGGTGGACTTCGGCCAGGCCCGCTTCACGCTCAAGGACGACCAGGAGGTGTCGCTCCGCCGGGTGCAGACGCCCGAGCTGCGCTTCCTCGGCGAGGCCCCGCAGCGCGGCAAGGTCGTCCTGTCCGGCGCCCGCGTCGTCAACCTGATGGACCGGGCGACGAGCTGGCCGGGCCCCGGCGCCCTCCAGATGGGCGGCTTCACGTACGAGAACCTCATCCCGCAGAGCGGCTTCCCGCTGTCGCGGCGCCTGGAGTGGGTGGCCGCGGCCACCGCCGAGTACAACCCCGAGCCGTACGAGAAGCTCGCCGCCGTCCTGCGCAACGGCGGCGAGGACGCCGACGCCCGCGAGGTGCTGCTCGCCAAGCAGCGCCGCCGCCGCGAGACGCTGCCGCTGGCGGCCAAGCTCTGGGGGTACGCGCAGGACTGGACGGTGGCCTACGGCTACCGGCCGGGGCGGGCCGCGCTGTGGATGGCGGTCCTGTGGGCGGCGAGCGCGATCGCCTTCTCCCGCGCCGACCACCCGCCCCTCAAGGAGGGCGAGCACCCCGACTGGAACCCGGCCCTGTTCGCCCTCGACCTGCTCCTGCCCGTCATCGACCTGGGCCAGGACACCTACTGGCAGCTGCGCGGCGGCTGGCAGTGGTTCGCGGCGGCCCTGATCCTCACGGGCTGGATCCTGGCCACGACGGTGGCCGCGGGCGCGACCCGCCTCCTCCGCAGGAACTGACCGCAAACGTCGGAGAGGCTAAAACACTGCCGCAACCGGCGACAGTTTCAGCCCGTCCGGCGTTTGAGGACGAGGCGCGGAGCGCCGAAAAGGGCGGGGGGCACGGAGGCGGCAGCCCCCGGTTCGGGAAGGGGCGGGCCTGGGGCGCACCCGCGAGGGCCCCGATTCGCGGCCGAACCGTTACACGGCCCCGCACAACCAACCCTCCACCCCACCCGTCAACAGCAACGACCGCACCAGAACGTCCAGGCGCACGAGGGGGACCGCACATGCCACTGCTGCGCGCCCTCATCCGCACCGCCCGCATGGTCCGGCACACCCCCCAGCTGGCCGACGGCCTCCCCGCCGCCGACGAGGTGCTGCTCGACGTGCCGGACGACCGCCTCGGCCCGGCCCTCGTGGCGGCGGGCCGCGGCGACCACGGCCCGGCCGCCAAGCTGCTCGCCACCACCCGCGAGGCCGCCGAGTGGGAGAACCGCGACCGGTACGCCACCCGCCTCGCCGCCTTCGCCCGCTCCCGGCCCGAGTGGTTCGACGACTGGCTGACCGTCGCCCCGCACGACCCGGACGCCCTGCTGCTCAAGGCCGAGCTCGCGGTGGTGCGCGGCTGGGAGTCGCCCGCGCGCGCCGAGCTCCTGCGCGAGGTGAGCCCGCTGATCACGGCGGCGGCCGCGGCCGACCCGCGCGACCCCGTGCCCTGGCGCGTGGCCCTGGACCACGCCCGTGGCACCCACGCCTCGCACTCCGACTTCGAGGAGCTGTGGGGCCAGGCGGTGCGCCGCTCCTCGTACCACTACGGCTGTCACGCCTCGGCGCTGATGTACCTCTCCGCGGCCTGGTACGGCTCGCACACCGAGTGCTTCGACTTCGCGGAGCGCGCCGCCGCGGACGCGCTGCCCGGGTCGCTGATACAGGCGCTCCCGGTGCGGGCCGCGTTCGCGTACCTCGCGGGCGGCGGCGGCCGACTGCCGCGCGAGCGCCTGGACGGGGCCGCCGACCTGGCCATCGCGCTCTCGGCCTCCTACGCGCCCGCCGACCCGTGGCCCGCCGAGGTGCGCAACCTCCTGGCGTACGTCCTCATCCGCCTGGAGCGCTGGCAGGAAGCGCTCGACCAGTTCCGCTTGATCGGCCCGTACGCGACCTCGTTCCCCTGGGACCGGATCGCCGACGACCCGCTCGGACAGTTCCTGGAGCTGCGCGACGGCGTCCGCATCGAGGTGGCCGCGCGCACCCCGCTGCGGTCCGGACGCGGCCGCGCGGACGGCGGGGTCACCGGCGGCCGTTAGGCTTTCGGCTCGTGACGACCGTCCGGCTCCCCCTGTTCCCACTCAACTCGGTGCTGTTCCCGGGGCTCGTACTGCCCCTGAACGTCTTCGAGGAGCGCTATCGCGCCATGATGCGCGACCTGCTCAAGTCTCCCGACGAGGACCAGCGGCAGTTCGCCGTCGTGGCGATCCGCGACGGCAGCGAGGTCGCCCCGAGCGCGCCCGGCCTCCCCGACCAGACGGCCCGGCCCGAGCAGGGCCCCGCCGCGGGCTTCGGCGACGACCCGCTGCGGGCCTTCCACGCGGTGGGCTGCGTCGCGGACGCGGCGACCATCCGCGAGCGCGAGGACGGCGGCTTCGAGGTGCTCGCCACCGGCACCACCCGGATGCGGCTGCGCTCGGTCGACGCCTCCGGCGCGTACCTCACGGCGGAGCTCGAACCGCTGCCGGAGGAGCCCGGCGACGAGGCGGGAGCCCTGGCCGAGGGCGTCCTGCGGGCCTTCCGCTCCTACCAGAAGCGCCTCGCGGGCGCGCGGGAGCGGTCCCTGTCGACGGGCACGGAACTGCCGGACGACCCGTCGGTGGTGTCGTACCTGGTCGCGGCGGCCGCGGTCCTGGACACCCCCACCAAGCAGCGCCTCCTGGAGGCCGCCGACACGGCCTCCAGGCTGCGCGACGAGCTGACGCTGCTGCGCAGCGAGACCGCGATCATCCGCAATCTGCCGTCGCTGCCCGCGACGGAGCTGACGCGCGGCGCGACGAGCCTCAACTGACGTACCCCGGACGTATCCCGACACATCCCCACGGGCAGGCGAAGTGGCGAAGAAGCAGAAGAAGTCCCAGGCGGGCGGCACTCCGGCGACGGTCGCCCTCACGGGTGCGGGCGTCGCCTTCACCCTCCACGCGTACGACCACGACCCGTCCCACCCCTCGTACGGCGACGAGGCCGCCGAGGCGATGGGCGTGTCCCCCGACCGCGTCTTCAAGACCCTGGTCGCCGAGGTCGACGGCGAGCTGACCGTGGCCGTCGTGCCGGTCGCGGGCTCGCTCGACCTCAAGGCCCTGGCGGCGGCGGTCTCCGGCAAGCGCGCGGTCATGGCGGACCCGGCCGCGGCGGAGCGCACCACGGGCTATGTGCGCGGCGGCATCTCCCCCCTGGGCCAGCGCAAGAGGCTCCGCACGGTCCTGGACGACTCGGCCTCGGCCCACGCCACGATCTGCGTCTCGGCGGGCCGCCGGGGCCTGGAGGTGGAGCTCTCCCCCGCCGACCTGGCCACCCTCACCTCGGCCGTGCTGGCTCCGATCGGGCGTGAATAGGCCCTCGACGCCTTCGTGTTCCTCGACTAGGACGACACCCATGTCGAAGAAAACGAGAAAGCGGAAGTGGCGGGTGCGCAAATCCAAGCCAAACCACGGCCGCCGCCCGGCCTGAGCCCTCCCCCTGGGGGCTCCGCCCCCTTGGACCTCCCGCTTTTCGGCGCTCCGCGCCTCGTCCTCAAACGCCGGACGGGCTGAAAGATCTCCGGCTCGGGCCAGGGTTAAGAATCAGCCCCTCCGGCGTTTGAGGAGCGGGGGTCTGGGGGCGGAGCCCCCAGGAATCGGGAAGGGGCGCCCGCGCGCGGAGCGCGCTAATGGGTACAGCGGGGAGCCCCCGGCAGGGTCAGGCCTGCTCCTGCCGGGCCCCGTAGGAAGAGAACGGCTCCGGATCCCGGGGCCCGAAGAGCGCCGTGAGCACGAGGTGCACGACCATCGCGGCGACGGGCCACGCAAGCAGCACCCCCTTCGCGTTCAGCTCCATCGGCGCGTCGAACACGACCCCCCGCCCCACGGACCGCGCGTGCGCCACCACATCCGTGTCGGGCCCGAACCACACGCCCACCTTCCACGCGAGCACCGCCCCGAGCAGCGCCCCCGCGGCGAGCCCGACGACCAGCGGAATGCCGCCCCGCCGCCGTACGAGGAAGACGACGAGCGCGCTGACGAAGCCGAACGCGAGCCCCAGCAGGGTGAACGTTCCGTCGACCCCGATGGCCTGCTCGCCCTCGGTGTCCTTGAGGTAGACCGCCTGCTTGTCCGCGATCAGCGGCACCCGGGGCGCCAGCCACAGCCACAGCAGGCCGAGCAGCACGCCGCTGACCGCCACCGCGGCCGCGATCACCGCGGCCTGCCCGATTTCGCGCTTCATGCCGGGCTCGCCCTCCTCGTGCCAGGTGTCGGCCCCGGGCCCCGGCGCGTGCGCGGAGGCCTGCGGCGCCTGCCAGGGATCGTGTTCGGGCTCGGGCTGCGGCGGTTGGGAGGGCGTCAGCGGTGCGGTCACGCACACATGGTGCCAGCTCTCCCTGAGAACCGCGCCACCGGACGGACGCGGCCCCGGTCAGCGCACGGCCGCGCGCCGGTAGGCCCAGGTGGCGACGGTCAGCGAGACCACACCGACGGCCGCGCACACCCCGAGGTCGAGCAGCACGACGCCCCAGTCGGGGTCGCCGCTGAAGGTGCGGGCGAGCGCCTCGACGCCGTACGTGGAGGGCAGCAGGTCGCGCGCGTACTGGAGGAGGCCCGGCATCCGCTCGGCGGGCAGGACGCCGAGCAGGAGCGCCGCCGACATGCCCATCTGGCCGAGCAAGGTGGCCAGTTCCGGCCGGGGCGCGAGCAGCCCGAGGGCGGCGCCGAGCCCGGCGAGCGCGGCACCGGCGAGCGGGATCACCGCGGCGAGCACCCACAGGTGCGTCAGGGGCAGGCCGAAGAGCCCGCAGCCGACGACCGCCGTGACGATGGTGCCGGGCACGGTGAAGGAGGCGTACGCGGCCGCCGCGCCGAGCACGACGGCGGCGGGCGGCACGGGCAGCGTGGCGTAGTGGTCGAGCCCACCGTCGCCGCGCAGCTGGCCGAAGTACTGGGCGAGCAGGTTCAGCGCGACGAAGGCCACGACGAGGACGGACGAACCGGCCACGACCGCGCGGGCCTCGCTGCCGCCGTCCACGACCCCGCGCATGAGGATCATGATGCCGACCGACTGGAAGGTGGCGACGAAGAGCAGCGGGATGCGCGCGACCCGGGCCCGCGACAGCTGGGCGCGGTAGACCGCGGCCAGGGCGGGAAGCATCCGGGCCCGCGGCCCCAGCGGCGCCGCCACGTCCACCGCCGCCGCGCGGTCGTCCTCGGCCCGGACCACGGCCTCCAGGGGAACGGCACTCAACGGACAACCTTCCTGCAGACGTCCCAACGCTTCACGGCTCGGTCCCTCACGACTTCACCAGTCCGTCCCCGCCGCGCCCGCCGAGGGCCAGATACACGTCCTCCAGGCTGGGCGTGGCCAGCGTGAAGTCGTCGAGCGCGGCGAAGGCGCCGCCGCCCGTGACCGCGGCGACGGCCGCCCTGGCCTCCTCCGGCGCGAGCCGCAGCGTCCAGCGGCGCCCGGACTCCACGGCGGACGACCGCAGCGCGGCGACCTCCGGGACGTCGACGGGCGCCCGCTCCCGCCACACGAGCTCCACCCGCACCTCGCCCGCGACCTTCTCCTTCAGGCCGGTGGGCGTGTCGCAGGCGATGACCTTGCCGTGGTCGAGCACGGCGACGCGGTCGAGCACGGTCTCGGCCTCGATGACGTTGTGCGTGACGAGCAGGACGGTCGTGCCGCGCTCGGCGCGCCGCCGGTCGACCGCGCCCCACACCGCGCGCCGCGCGACCGGGTCCATGCCGGTCGTCGGCTCGTCGAGCACGAGCAGCCGCCGCTCCCCGACGAGGGCGGTGGCGAAGCAGGCGAGCCTGCGCTGGCCGCCGGAGAGCTTCTTCAGGGGCCGGGAGGCGAGCGGGGTGAGCCCGAGCTCGTCGAGGACGTCGTCGCGCTGGGCCCGGGCGCGGGCCGCGTCGAGGCCGCGCAGGCGCGCGGTCGTCTCGACGGCGAGGGAGACGGTCAGCTCGTCGAGGGCGGTCGACTCCTGGCCGAGGTAGGCGAGCAGCCGGGCGGCCCGCTCCGGGTGGCGCACGATGTCGTGGCCGAGGACCTCGACGCTGCCGCTGTCGGGGCGCATGAGGCCGGTCAGCTGGCGTACGAGGGTGGACTTCCCGGCGCCGTTGGGCCCGAGGAGGCCGAAGATCTCGCCGCGGCCCACCCGGATGCCGACGCCGTCGCTGGCGCGCACCTCGGGCGTCGCGGGCCTGCCGCGTCTGGCCCGGGCGGCCGGGTAGACCTTGACCAGATCGCGCACCACGCAGACGGCATCGCTGCCGTGCCCCTGCCGGAGCCCCCCTCGGACTGCCTGTGCCGCGCGCGTACTCACGAAGGACGAGGGTACGGGGTCGGCCGCGCGGCGGGGCGCGCGGGGCGGGCCTCACGCGTCCGTCCGGGCGCGCCGCGAACCCCTGGAGGGTTCTTATCCGGCCCTCGCCGCGGGCCCCGCGAAGCCCCTCACTCCCCGGCAGGCGCGTGCTCGGCGGCGGTACGAACGTCGATTTCCCGCCAGAATCCGGCACGGATCGCATAGCGGTCGTGCTCGTCGATCTGGTCGTCCTTGTGGGCGAGCAGCCCGAAGCGGGCGGCGTAGCGCAGCAGCTCGCCGTCGACGCGGTGCGGGATGCGCGGGTACATCGCGGACAGCTTCTGCAGGTTGTGCTGCTCGGGCAGGCGCGCCATCCAGCGGCGCGCGAAGACCTGCCCCACCTCGTACGGATCCCCGCCGACGGTGGTGATGTCCTCCTCGCGGTCGGCCCAGCGCTGCTCGGCCGTGGTGAGCTGGGCGAGCGTGGGCAGCGCGGCGGCCTCGGCGGACTCGGAGGGGGCGCCGGGGCGGTCGACCCAGCCCCTGTCCGACGACCAGCGCAGGGTCGCGCTCGTGTGCTCCTTGCCCGTCGTGACCGGCCCGGGGCCGCGCAGGGCGGCGAGGTCCTTGGGGGTGGGGACGCCCTTGGCGGCCCGGTCGCCGTTCTCCTGGGCGCGCGGGGAGGCGGTCACGTGCTGGGCCGCGGGCTGCTCGGCGGACTCCGCGGCGGCGGTCAGGGCGGACTCGGGCAGCGGCGCGGAGAGGATCGCGGCGATCTCGGGCCGGGGCGCGGGCGGTGGCGCGCAGACGCCGCCGAGTTCCTTGGCGCGGACGGCCTTGGTGATCCAGGCACGGTCGAGGACGCGTCGCTCGTCGGCCTCGGCGACGAGGTCCTCGGACTGGTTGTAGTCGCCGTCGGCGGCCTGGACGGCCCACAGGTGGACGGCGACGCCGTGCTCCTTGGCGGCCATCATGCCGGGCAGCAGATCGCCGTCTCCGGTGACGAGCACGACGTCGGAGCAGGCGCGGTTGCGGGCCAGCTCCGTCAGCTCGGCGTGCATGGCGGCGTCCACGCCCTTCTGCGCCCACCGCCCGTCGCTGCGGGTCAGGGCGCCCAGCCGGACGGTCACGCGCGGCATGACGCGCAGCCTGCGGTGCTCCGGCTGCGGCACGCGGTCGGGCGCGCCGTCGAACCAGTAGATGCGAAGGAGCGGCCGCTCGGTGTCGGACTCGGCGCGCTCGCGCAGGCCCTGGATGAGCGCGGCGTGATCGACGGTGATCCTGGACCGGGACGGCTCTCCCGCGAGGAGGCTCGCGGCGGCTCCCAGCAGATACCCGGCGTCCACCAGGACGACGCAGCGGTCCACGCGATCCACCCTCTTTCCCTGGTCTGGCTGGCGTTGCCCGACAGCTCCCTGCGGGTACTCCGAACGGTCCCCACAGGGGTCACTTCGGGTTTGCTTCGAGTCTGCCCGACCTCGCGGAGGTTAACGGCCGGAACTCGATCTTCGGCGTGGCGTACCGGCTCCGTACCCTCCGGCGGCCCCTATTACGCACGGTGATTGCCCGACATGCGGCTTTCTTCATTTCATGTGAGCCTTGTCGGGTCCTGGCCCCCCGATTCCTTCGCAGGAGGAAGATCACCATGGCCAAGAACAAGAACCGCGACCGCAACCAGCAGCAGAAGGGCTCCCAGGCCGCCGAGCGCGGCCGCGAGGAGGCCCAGAAGTCGGCCATGGAGGCACAGGCCCAGCCCCAGGCACAGGCCCAGGGCAGCCCGGCGGACGTCGCCCGCAAGCACCAGCGCCGTTTCGGCCACAACTGATTTCCGCACAGGCACACATGAGGGGCGCACCCCGGCGGGGTGCGCCCCTCAGTCTGCCGTGCTTCGGCCCGTCTCGGCCCGCCGCGCCTCAGCCCGTCAGGCAGGACGGGCCGAGCAGCACCTTCAGGTCGCCGAAGAGGGCCGGGTCCGGCTTCACGCGGTGCCGGTCGAGCCGCAGCACCGTGGTCTTCTGCGCCCCCTGGAGCTTGATCCGCACCTCGCTGTTGCCCTTGTGGTGGCTGAGGATCTCGCCGAGCCGGGTGACCATCGGCGGGCTCACCTTCACCGTGGGGATGGTGATGAGGACCGGGGCGTTGGTGCCCGCGTTCGACAGGTCGGGGACCTGGAGCTCCATCGCGACGAGCCGGGGCACGTCCTCGCGCTTGTCCAGGCGGCCCTTGACGAAGACCACGGCGTCCTCGACGAGCTGGGTCGACACCAGCTGGTAGGTCGCCGGGAAGAACATGCACTCGATGGAGCCCGCGAGGTCCTCGACGGTGGCGATGGCCCAGGCGTTGCCCTGCTTGGTCATCTTGCGCTGGAGGCCGGAGATGATGCCGCCGATGGTGACGACGGCGCCGTCGGAGAAGTCCCCGCCGGTGAGCTGTCCGATGCCCGCGTCGGCCTTGTCCGAGAGCACGTTCTCCAGGCCGAAGAGGGGGTGGTCGGACACGTACAGACCGAGCATCTCGCGCTCCTGGGCGAGCAGATAGGTCTTGTCCCACTCGTCCTCGGAGAACTCCACGTCCAGGCCGAAGCCGGGCTCGCTTGAGTCGTCCTCGCCCATGCCGCCGAAGAGGTCGAACTGGCCCTCGGCCTCCTTGCGCTTGACCGCGACCACGTTGTCGATCATCGGTTCGTACTGCGCGGTCAGGCCCTTGCGGGTGTGCCCCATGGTGTCGAAGGCACCGGCCTTGATCAGCGACTCCGTGGTGCGCTTGTTGCAGGCGGCGGCCTCGACCTTGTCCAGGTAGTCGGGGAAGGAGGCGTACTTCCCCTTGGCCTTGCGGGAGCGGATGATCGCGTCCACCACGTTGGTGCCCACGTTCCGGACGGCTTCGAGGCCGAAGAGGATCACGTCGTCGCCCTGGGCGGCGAAGTTGTGCACCGACTCGTTGACGTTCGGCGGGAGGACCTTGATCTTCATGCGGCGGCACTCGTTCAGATAGACGGCCGACTTGTCCTTGTCGTCCTTCACCGAGGTGAGCAGCGCCGCCATGTACTCGGCCGGGTAGTTCGCCTTCAGATACGCGGTCCAGTACGTGACCAGGCCGTACGCGGAGGAGTGCGCCTTGTTGAACGCGTATCCGGCGAACGGGACCAGGACGTCCCACAGGGCCTGGATCGCCTCGTCGGAGTAGCCGTTCTTGCGGGCGCCCGCCTGGAAGATGCCGAAGTTCTTCTCCAGCTCCTCCGGCTTCTTCTTGCCCATCACGCGGCGGAGGATGTCGGCCTCGCCGAGGGAGTACCCGGCGATGATCTGGGCGGCCTTCTGCACCTGCTCCTGGTACACGATCAGGCCGTAGGTGAGGCCCAGGGTCTCCTTGAGCGGCTCTTCCAGCTCCGGGTGGATCGGGGTGATCTCCTGGCGGCCGTTCTTGCGCTCCGCGTAGTTCGTGTGCGAGTTCATTCCCATGGGGCCCGGCCGGTACAGGGCCGAGACGGCGGAAATGTCCTCGAAGTTGTCGGGCTGCATCTGGCGGAGCAGCGAGCGCATCGGGCCGCCGTCGAACTGGAACACGCCGAGCGTGTCACCGCGGCAGAGCAGTTCGAAGGTCTTGGGGTCGTCGAGCGGGAGGTCGAGCATCTCCAGGTCGATGCCCTTGTTGGCCTTCACCATCTTGACGGCGTCGTCCATGATCGTGAGGTTGCGCAGGCCGAGGAAGTCCATCTTCAGCAGGCCGAGCGACTCGCACTGCGGGTAGTCCCACTGCGTGATGGTGACGCCGTCGGTGTGCCGCACCCAGATCGGGGCGTGGTCGACGATCGGCTCGCTGGACATGATGACGCCCGCGGCGTGCACGCCCATCTGCCGGACCAGGCCCTCGACGCCCTTGGCGGTGTCGATGACCTTCTTCACGTCCGGCTCGTTCTCGTACATCGCCCGGATCTCGCCCGCCTCGCTGTAGCGCGGGTGGGAGGGGTTGGTGATGCCGTCGAGGTCGATGCCCTTGCCGAGGACGTCGGCGGGCATGGCCTTGGTGAGGCGGTCGCCCATCGCGTACGGATAGCCGAGGACGCGGGCGGAGTCCTTGATGGCGTTCTTCGCCTTGATCTTGCCGTAGGTGCCGATCATGGCGACCTTGTCGGAGCCGTACTTCTCCGTCACGTACCGGATCACCTCGACGCGCCTGCGCTCGTCGAAGTCGATGTCGACGTCGGGCATGGAGATGCGCTCGGGGTTCAGGAACCGCTCGAAGATCAGGCCGTGCGTGATCGGGTCGAGGTCGGTGATGCCCATGGCGTACGCGACGATCGAGCCGGCCGCGGAGCCTCGGCCGGGGCCCACCGCGATGCCCTGCTTCTTGGCCCACATGATGAAGTCGGCGACGACAAGGAAGTATCCCGGGAAGCCCATCGAGATGATCGTGTCCATCTCGTACTCGGCCTGCTTCTGGCGGTCCTCGGGGACGCCGCCCGGGTAGCGGCGCTCCATGCCGCGGCGGACCTCCTCCTGGAACCAGGTGACCTCGGTGAAGCCCTCGGGGATGTCGAACTTCGGCATGAGGTCGCGCTTCTCGAACATGCCGGTGGTGTCGATCTGCTCGGCCACCAGGAGGGTGTTGCGGCAGCCCTCCTGCCAGGCGTCCGAGGAGTCGACGGCGTACATCTCGTCCGTGGACTTCAGGTAGTAGCCGGTGCCGTCGAACCGGAAGCGGTCGGGGTCCGAGAGGTTCTTGCCGGTCTGGATGCAGAGCAGGGCGTCGTGGGCGGTCGCCTCGTGCGCGTACGTGTAGTGCGAGTCGTTGGTGACCAGCGGGGGGATGCCGAGCTTCTTGCCGATCTCCAGGAGGCCGTCGCGGACCCGGCGCTCGATCTCGATGCCGTGGTCCATCAGCTCCAGGAAGTACCGGTCCTTGCCGAAGATGTCCTGGTACTCCGACGCGGCCTTCAGGGCCTCGTCGAACTGGCCGAGGCGCAGGCGGGTCTGGAGCTCGCCGGACGGGCAGCCGGTGGAGGCGATGAGCCCCTCCGACCACTGGGAGATCGTCTCCTTGTCCATGCGGGGCCACTTCTGCAGCCAGCCCTCGGCGTACGCGTCCGAGGACAGCTTGAAGAGGTTGTGCAGGCCCGTCTTGTTCGCCGCCCAGATCGTTTTGTGCGTGTAACCACCCGAACCGGAGACGTCGTCCCGCTTCTGGTGCGGCTGGCCCCACTGGATCTTGCGCTTGTTGCGCCGCGACTCCGGCGCCACGTACGCCTCGATGCCGATGATCGGGGTGACCCCGGCCTTCTGGGCGCTGTGGAAGAAGTCGTACGCCCCGTGGAGGTTGCCGTGGTCCGACATGGCGATGTGGGTCATGCCCATGTCGTTGCACGCCTTGAACATGTCCTTCAGCCGCGCCGCGCCGTCCAGGAGCGAGTACTGGGTGTGCACGTGCAGGTGCGTGAAGGGCGGCTTCGACACGGCTTTGGCCTCCAAGGAAAATGCTGCGGCGCGAAGCGCCTCGGTGAGGGGCGGTGGTCGGGTGACGGGAGAGCGCTCGGCGACAGGCTGCGGACAGTCTGGGGGGACAGCGGGGAAGTCTAGTCCGGGTCACTGACAGCCGAGCGGCACTGAGGAGTACGGTCGGGCGTTGGAAGAGGGCAGGGGACATGGAACGCCTGTCCCGAATGTCACACCAGGAGGCACCCCGCGATGTCGGTCCCGCAGCCCACCGCCGAGCAGCGCGGCGAGGAGATCCTCGCCGTCTTTGGCACCGCTTTCGGCGAGCTGCTCGCCGCCGACCCCGCGGCGTTCCGGGTGAAGTTCCGGAAGATGGCGGCCTCCGCCTTCGCGTTCTACCGGGGCACGGCCTGCCTCTTCTACCACGACCTGGAGCGCGAGCACGCCGGGCGCGACGGCGGGGAGATACACACCGGTCCGTACCTGGACGACCGCACGGGCCGGGTGTGGATCCACGGCGACCTGCACGCGGAGAACTTCGGCACGTACATGGACGCCCAGGGCCGCCTGATCTTCAACGTGAACGACTTCGACGAGGCGTACGTCGGCCCCTTCACCTGGGACCTGAAGCGCTTCGCCGCCTCGCTCGCCCTGATCGGCTACACGAAGGCGCTCAGCGACGAGCAGATCACCGGCCTGGTGCGGACCTACGCGGCGGCGTACCGCGCGCGGATCCACGACCTGGCGACGGGCGCCAAGAGCGAGGAAGTGCCCCCCTTCACGCTCGACACCGCCGAGGGCCCGCTGCTCGGCGCGCTGCGCGCCGCCCGCTCCCTGACCCGCTTCGAGCTCTTGGACTCGATGACGGAGATCCGCGACTTCGAGCGCCGCTTCGCGCCCGGCGGCGGCTCCATCGAGCTGGACGCCGCCACGCGCTACAAGGTCCTCGCGGCCTTCGACGGCTATCTGGAGACGCTCCCGGAGTCCTCCCTGACCCGCCCGGACTCCTACCGCGTGAAGGACGTCGTGGGCCGCCGCGGCATCGGCATCGGCTCGGCCGGGCTGCCCTCGTACAACATCCTCCTGGAGGGCAACAGCGACGCGTTGGAGAACGACGTCGTGATCTACCTCAAGCAGGCCCAGACCCCCGCCGTCTCGCGCCATGTGACGGACGCCTCGATCCGCGCGTACTTCCAGCACGAGGGCCACCGCACGGTCATCTCGCAGCGCGCCCTGCAGGCGCACGCCGACCCCTGGCTCGGCTGGACCGAGCTGGACGGCGCGGGCCAGCTCGTCGCCGAGGTGTCGCCGTACGCGGTCGACCTGGACTGGGCGGACATCGACGACCCGGAGGAGATCGCCGCGGTGGTCGCCGACCTGGGCCGGGCCACCGCCGCGATGCACGCCGCGGCGGACGACGAGAGCGGCCACTCGGACCTGGTGCCCTTCTCCACGGAGCGGGCGATCGACGCCGCCATCGCGGCCGACGAGGAGGGCTTCGCGGACCTCCTCGTGGACTTCGCCCACGGCTACGGCGCCCGGGCGCGCGCCGACCACCAGGTCTTCGTCGACCTCTTCCGCAACGGCCGGATACCGGGCCTCTAGGGGACCGCTGCCGCAAGGGGCCGCGGCGTCCGATTCACAGGGACCCTTTAGGGGTCCCTTACGACGGCCCGTGGGACACTCACTTCCGCGATGGACATATTCGGGACCCAGCTGAGAGTCGTGCGCGCGGCGCTGTTCACGACGGTCGTCGTGCTGCTGTCCGCCGCGTCGCACATCCTGCTGTCCCGGGCCCCGCTGCCGCTGACCACCTGCCTGGGGATCACGGCCGTCGTCTACGTCATCGCGTACGCCCTGGCCGGGCGCGAGCGCGGCTTCGGCAAGATCGCCGCGCTGCTCGTCCCGCTGGAGCTCGCCGCCGACACGGTCTTCACCACCGGCCAGCACGTCTGCTACGGCCAGGCAGGCGGCCCGGTCGCGGGCCCGCTGCGCTCCTTCGGCGTCGACGTGCTGTGCGGCGGCGCCGACGTCGGCACCCCCCTGGCCCGGATGGCGGGCGGCGAGCGGCTGCACGGCGCCGCCGCCCTGCTCGCGGACGCCGACCCGGGCGCGGCCTGGCTGCTGCTCGCCACGCACGTCGGCGTCGGACTCGCCGCCGCCGCGTGGCTGCACCGGGGCGAGCGCGCCCTCGCCCAGCTGCTGCGCGCGGTGGCCGCCGCCACCTTCCGGCCGCTCCTGATCGCCCTGGCCGTGGTGACCGCCCGGGTCGCCCCGGGGCAGCGCGCGCCGCGGCCCGTGCTCCGGGCGCGGGCGGCGCGCACCCGGCTCTTCGTGCACTGCGTGGGACGGCGTGGACCGCCGTACTCGGCCGCTGTCGCCTGAGTACGCACGTCCCCCTCCCACCATCACGGAGTACCACCATGAGCAAGCGCAACAGCCAGGCCGCCAAGCAGGCCGCCCGCGAGCGGATCCGCGCCCAGCAGGAAGCCGAGCGCCAGCGCGAGAAGCGCAAGCGGTCGATCATCGTCGGCGCGTCCGTCGTCGGCGTCATCGCCATCGCCGGCGGCATCGGCTACGCCGTCGTCCAGAACAACAAGCCCGGTTACTGGGAAGAGGCCAAGGACCAGAAGCTGGTCAAGCCCGCCAACACCTCGGGCAAGGACGGCACGACGATCGTCGTCGGCAAGGCCAGCGCCAAGAAGACCCTCAAGGTCTACGAGGACCCGCGCTGCCCGATCTGCGCCAGCTTCGAGCAGGCCGTCGGCCCGACCGTCGAGAAGGACCTCAAGGACGGCAAGTACAAGGTCCAGTTCGTCGGCGCGACCTTCCTCGACCGCAACTTCCCCGGCGAGGGCTCGCGCAACGCGATGAGCGCGCTGGGCGCCGCCCTGAACGTCTCCCCGGACGCCTTCCTCGCCTACAAGAAGGCCCTGTACTCCGCCGACAACCACCCCGCGGAGGACCAGGACAAGTTCAAGGACGACGCGTACCTGCTGAAGATCGCCAACGAGGTGCCCGAGCTCAAGAAGAGCGCGGCCTTCAAGAAGGACGTCAAGGACGGCACGTACGACCGCTGGGCCCTGGCCGTGTCGGACGCCTTCAGCGACAACAAGGACGGCGTCGAGGGCACCCCGGCCTTCGTCATGAACGGCAAGCAGCTCAAGGGCCCCGACGGCCGCAACGCCCCGATGACGCCCGAGGACTTCACCAAGGCCGTGGACAAGGCCCTGAAGGCCTGACCGGAAGTCATCACGCAAGCGCGGTAGACGGCTTGGGGAAGAGCGGGCGAACTTTTCGAGGGCGCCCGCTCTTTCCGCGTTACTGGTCCGTAGGGTTCCTCCTCATGACCAGTCGAATAGACAACAACTCCCCCGCGGACGCCGAGGACTCCGGCAGACCTCGGGCCGCCGCGCTCACGCCGCGCCGCCGGACCGTCGTCAAGGCCGCGGCCGCCACCGCCGCCCTCGCCGCGCCGCTCGCGGCCGCCGGGACCGCCCGCGCCACCGACGGCCCGGCCTTCGCGCACGGTGTCGCCTCCGGCGACCCGCTGCCCGACGGCGTCCTGCTCTGGACGCGCGTCACACCGACCCCGGACGCGGTGCCCGGCTCCGGCAAGGGCCCCGACGTGCGGGTGGGTTGGGAGGTGGCCGAGGACAAGGGCTTCACCCGGGTCGTCAGCCGGGGAACCACCACCGCGACCGCGGCGAGCGACCACACCGTCAAGGCGGATGTAAGGGGCTTGCGCCAGGCGACCACCTATTACTACCGCTTCTCCGTAGAGGGCGGTTCCACGGTGCGCTCCCCCGTCGGCCGGACCCGCACCGCGCCCGCGCACGACGCGGCCGCGCCCGGCGTCCGCTTCGGCGTGGTCTCCTGCGCCAACTGGGAGGCGGGGTACTTCTCGTCGTACCGCCACCTCGCGGCCCGCACCGAGCTCGACGCGGTCCTGCACCTCGGCGACTACCTGTACGAGTACGCGTCCGGCGGCTACGCCTCCACCCGCGGCCTGGTGCGCGAGCACCGCCCCCGGCACGAGATCGTCACGCTCGCCGACTACCGCGAGCGCCACGGCGTCCACAAGACCGACCCGGACGCCCTGGCGATGCACGCCACGCACCCGGTCATCGCGATCTGGGACGACCACGAGTTCGCCAACGACACCTGGTCCGGCGGCGCGGAGAACCACCAGCCCGAGACCGAGGGCCCCTGGGCCGCGCGCGTGGCCGCCGCCAAGCAGGCGTACTTCGAGTGGATGCCGGTCCGCCCCTCCACCGAAGGCACCGTCTACCGCCGCCTGCGCTTCGGCAAGCTGGCCGATCTGCACCTGCTCGACCTGCGCTCGTTCCGCTCCCAGCAGGCCAAGCCCGGCAGCGGCGCCGTGGACTCGCCGGAGCGCACGATCGCGGGGCGCGCCCAGCTCGACTGGCTGAAGGCGGGCCTGGCCTCCTCCGACGCCGCGTGGAAGCTCGTCGGCACCTCGGTGATGATCTCGCCGGTGGCCTTCGGCTCCCTCCCGGCGCATCTGCTCGCGCCGCTGGCCAAGCTGCTCGGCCTGCCCAAGGAGGGCCTGGCCGTCAACACCGACCAGTGGGACGGCTACACGCACGACCGCAAGGAGCTGATCGGCCACCTGCGGGACAAGGGCGTCAAGAACACGGTGTTCCTGACCGGCGACATCCACATGGCCTGGGCGAACGACGTGCCCGTCACGGCCGCCACGTACCCGTCGTCGCCGTCGGCCGCCACGGAGTTCGTCGTCACGTCCGTGACCTCCGACAACGTCGACGACTATCTGAAGGTGGCGCCGCACACGCTGTCGCTCGTCGGCGTCGCCGCCGTCAAGGCCGCCAACCGCCATGTGAAGTGGCTGGACATGGACTCGCACGGCTACGGCGTCCTCGACGTGACCGCCGAGCGCTCGCAGATGGACTACTACGTGGTCTCCGACCGCAAGGACCCCAAGGCCACGTCGTCCTGGGCCCGCTCGTACCGCACGCTCAGCGGGACGCAGAAGGTGGAGCGGGTGCGCGAGCCGGTGCGCTGACCGCTCGTCGGGGCACGGTGTGGCGCACGCGCGACACCGTGCCCCGGCTGGCGCCCCCTAGAGGGTTTCCAGGAAGCCGAGGGCCGTGCGCCAGGTGGTCTCGGCCGCGTCGGCGTCGTAGTCGTCGAGGTCCGGGTCGGTGAACAGGTGGCCCGCACCGGCATAGCGGTAGACCTCCACGTCGGCGCCGACCCGGCCCATCCGCAGGTACCAGGCGCTCAGCCAGTCGTCCGTCTCGAACGGGTCGGGCTCGGCGACGTGCAGCTGCACGGGCAGGCCGTCCACCGACGCGTTCTCGGCGATGTCGCTCGTGCCGTGCAGGAGCAGCAGGCCACGCGCCTTGTCGTCGCCGAGCGCGAGCGTCTGCGCGACCGAGGCGCCGAACGAGAAGCCCGCGTAGACCAGGCCGCGGTCCGAGTACGGCGCCGCGGCCAGAACCGCACGTTTGAGGAGCTCGTCCCTGCCCACTTCTTCCTGGTGGGCCATGCCCTCCTCGACGGTGTCGAAGACGCGCCCCTCGAAGAGGTCGGGGGTCCACACCTGGTGGCCCGCCGCGCGCAGCCGGTCGGCCGCCGCGCGCACCGCGGGCCGCAGCCCGTACGTCGAATGGAAAAGCACGATGTTCATGGATCCATCGTGCCATCCGTCCCCACCCGCCCCACCTACCCTCGAACGGCCCACCCGCTCCACCTACCCTCGGAGACATGGAGAACGTCCTGCGACCGTTGATCGTGGTCGGCGCCGTGCTCGTGCTCACCCTGGCCGTCGGCTGGCTGGTGGACACGGCGCTGCGCCGTGCCGACGCCCTGCAGCCGCAGCGTCCATTGTGGGGACTGCTCCGCCGCTGCCGCCTGCCCCTGCAAGTCGTCCTGTGCGCCGCCCTGCTGCGCGGCTCGTACGCGCACGCGAAGATCGCCGAGGACCACTCGGCGGGCATCGGCAGAGCGCTCACCCTGGTCCTGATCGGCTCGGTGGCGTGGCTCGCGGTGCGGATCTCCACGGCGATAGTGGAGGCGTCGTACGCGCGCTACGCCGCCGCCCACCGCGACCCCGCCCGGGTGCGCCGCGTCCGTACGCAGGTGACGCTGATCCAGCGCGTCGTCGCGGCCCTGATCGGCGTGGTGGCGGTGGCCGCGATGCTGCTCACGTTCCCCGCGATGCAGGCGGCCGGGGCCTCGCTCCTGGCGTCCGCGGGCATCCTGGGCATCGTGGCGGGCGTCGCCGCGCAGTCCACGCTCGGGAACCTCTTCGCCGGACTCCAGATCGCGTTCGGCGACATGGTGCGGATCGGCGACACGGTCGTCGTGGACGGCGAGTGGGGCACCGTGGAGGAGATCACGCTGACGTTCCTGGCCGTGCGCACCTGGGACGAGCGGCGGATCACGATGCCCGTCTCGTACTTCACGTCGAAGCCGTTCGAGAACTGGTCGCGCGGTGGCTCCCAGATGACCGGCACGGTCTTCTTCCAGCTCGACCACAGCGCCCCCGTCGCGGCCATGCGCGAGAAGCTGCACGACGTGCTGCGCGACTGCGCCGCCTGGGACGGCCGGGACTGGGGCCTTGCGGTCACCGACACCACGGTCAGCACGATCCAGGTGCGCGCGCTCGCCACCGCCAAGGACGCCGACGACATCTGGACCGTACGGGTCACGGTCCGCGAGCAGCTCGTCACCTGGCTGGCCGAGCACCATCCGTACGCGCTGCCGCGGGTCAACACCGCCTGGGCGGAGCTGCCGCCCGACGACGCCCGGCCGCGGCCGACGCCACCGCACACGCCGCGCACGGGCCGGGGCTGACCCTGGCGCCCGTCAGCGCAGGCTGCGGACGTCGAGCTGGCGCAGGACCCGGTCCACGATCTCCGGGTCGGAGCCGGGTTCGCTGCGCGCGGAGAGGACCGCGTGCCGGGCGGCCGACATCATCTCGCGCTGGATGCGCTGGACGGCCTTGAAGCGGTCGGCGCGCTTGGCGTACCGCTCGCGCCGCTCGTCGTCGACGATGTCCGGGCTGATCCTGGCGCCGATGTCGAAGGCGCCGCGCAGGAGCCGCTCGGACAGCTCCTCCGGCAGCTCCTCGACCTCCTCGATCTCCCGCAGCCGGGCCTTGGCGGCCTTCGCGGCGCGCAGCGCGAGGTCGCGCTCCAGGGCCCGCTCGGCGTCGGTGTCCGCGCGCACGCCGAGCTTCTTCACCAGCCAGGGCAGGGTCAGGCCCTGGGCGACGAGCGTGGCCATGATGACGCAGAAGGCGATGAAGACGACCTCGTCGCGGCCCGGGAACGGGACCCCGTCGTCCGTCTTGAGCGGGATGGCGAGGGCGAGCGCGACCGAGGCGACGCCGCGCATCCCCGACCACCACATGACGACGGTCTCGCGCCACGACATGGGGATCTCCTCGTCGTAGTCGCGCCGCTGGTGCAGCCGCTTGGCGAGCCACGTCGCGGGCAGCAGCCACAGCAGCCGTACGCCGACGACGACGGCCACGACGACGGCGCCCCAGCCGAGCATCTGCCACTCGCGTCCCTCGGACGTGCCGAAGACGTTGTGCAGTTCGAGCCCGATGAGCCCGAAGGCGACGCCGGTGACCAGTGTGTCGACGATCTGCCAGAAGGACTGGCCGGTGATCCGGCCGAGCACGTCGTCGGCGTCGACGGCGTGCTCGGCGAGATACAGCGCGGTGGTCAGGACGGCGAGGACGCCGGAGCCGTGCAGCTCCTCGGCGAGGACGTACGCGACGAACGGCACGAGCAGGGTCAGGCCCGTCTGGAGCGTCGCGTCGGCGAGCCGGCCCATCAGCTGGTTGCTCAGCCAGCCGAGCGCGAGCCCCACGGCCACGGCGACGACCGCGGAGAGCACCAGCTGACCGGCCGCCGACGGCCAGGAGAAGGTGCCGCTGACGGCGGCGGCGATCGCCACGTGGTAGAGCACGATCGCCGTGACGTCGTTGAACAGGCCCTCGCCCTCCAGGATCGACACCAGGCGCCGCGGCAGGCCGAGCGACCCGGCCACGGCGGTCGCCGCGACCGGGTCGGGCGGGGCGACGAGCGCGCCGAGGGCGAGCGCGGCGGCCAGCGGCAGGCCCGGCACGATCGCGTGCGCGACGGCCGCGACGGCCGCCGTCGTCACGAAGACGAGGGCGACGGCGAGCAGCAGGATGGGGCGGATGTTGGCTGCGAACTGCCGCCAGGACGTGCGCTGCACGGCGGCGTAGAGCAGCGGCGGAAGCACCAGCGGCAGGATGAAGTCCGGCGGCACGTCCACGTTCGGCACGAAGGGCAGATACGCGAGGACGATGCCCCCGAGCGTCATCAGGACGGGCGCGGGAAGGCCGAGCCGGTCCCCCAGCGGCACGGTCACCACGGCCCCCAGCAACAGGACGAGCAGCAGCGCCAGTTGATCCACGGGTGCCCTCCGGGAGCCGAGTCCTGCACGATCAGGACCTCAACCTTGCCACGGAAGGGGGCAAACAGGGCGAATCACCCGCCCGCCGGACAAGCCCTAGCGCAGCGCCTTGCGCATGGCGCGGTGCGGGATCCCCGCGTCGGGGAACTCCGGGCCGTACACCTCGTACCCCAGCCGTTCGTAGAACCCCAGGGCGCACGTCTGCGCGTGCAGGTCGACGGCGCCGAGCCCGCGCTCGCGGGCGGCGTTCTCGATGGCCCCCACCAGCGCGGTCCCGATCCCGAGCCCGCGCGCGGTGCGCAGCACGGCCAGCCTGCCCAGGGACCCCACGGTGGCGTCCCCGCCGTTCTTGGCGGCCGCGGCCTCGCCCGTGAGGAGCCGGCCGGTGCCGAGCGGCGCCCCGTCCTCGCGGCGCACCGCGAGCACGTGCAGGGCGCCCGTGTCGTACGCGTCGTACTCCAGGTCCTCGGGCACGCCCTGCTCGGCGACGAAGACCTCCTTGCGGATGGCGAAACAGGCGTCCAGGTCCTCCTGGCCGACCGCGTCCCGGCAGCTCACCTGGGTGCTCACCGGGGTGCTCACTGGCTCTCCGCCCGCACCCGGTCGAGGGCCTGCTGGAGGTCGTCGGGGTAGCCGCTCGCGTACTCGACCCACTGGCCGTCCCCGGGGTGCTCGAAGCCGAGCCGCACCGCGTGCAGCCACTGCCGGGTCAGGCCCAGGCGCTTGGCGATCGTCGGGTCCGCGCCGTACGTCAGGTCGCCCACGCACGGGTGGCGGTGGGCGGCCATGTGGACGCGGATCTGGTGGGTGCGGCCCGTCTCCAGCTTGATGTCGAGCAGCGAGGCGGAGCGGAAGGCCTCCATCAGGTCGTAGTGCGTGACCGAGGGCTTGCCCTCGGCGGTGACCGCCCACTTGTAGTCGTGGTTCGGGTGGCGGCCGATGGGGGCGTCGATGGTGCCGCTCATGGGGTCGGGGTGGCCCTGCACCAGCGCGTTGTACCGCTTGTCGACCGTGCGCTCTTTGAACTGGCGCTTCAGCGACGTGTACGCCCGCTCGGACTTGGCGACCACCATCAGGCCGGAGGTGCCCACGTCCAGGCGGTGCACGATGCCCTGGCGCTCGGCGGCGCCGGACGTCGAGATGCGGTACCCCGCCGCCGCGAGGCCGCCGATCACGGTGGTGCCGGTCCAGCCGGGGCTCGGGTGCGCGGCGACGCCGATGGGCTTGACGATCACGACGATGTCCTCGTCGTCGTGCACGATCTCCATGCCCTCGACGGGCTCGGCGACGATCTGCACCGGGGCGGGCGCCTGCGGCATCTCCACCTCCAGCCAGGCGCCGCCGTGCACGCGCTCGGACTTGCCCGCCACCGACCCGTCGACCAGCACCTTTCCGGCGGCCGCCAGCTCGGCGGCCTTCGTGCGGGAGAACCCGAACATGCGCGAGATGGCGGCGTCGACGCGCTCGCCCTCCAGGCCGTCGGGCACGGGCAGGGTACGGATCTCGGGAATCGTGCTCACCCCACGAGTATGCAGGAGGGGGCGGACACTCCCGTACCGAAGGCCCCGCGCGCGGGGCCTTCGGTACGGGTCAGTCCTTGTGCACGGTCCCGTCCGGGTCGAGCCCGCGGAAGGAGAGCAGCACGATCAGGATGCCGCCGCAGACGATCGCCGAGTCCGCGAGGTTGAACACCGCGAAGCCCTTGGGGGCGATGAAGTCGACGACCGCGCCCTTGAAGACGCCGGGCGAGCGGAAGATCCGGTCGGTCAGGTTGCCGAGCGCGCCGCCGAGCAGCAGGCCGAGCGCGATCGCCCAGGGCAGGCTGTAGAGCTTGCGCGCGAGCCGGGCGATCACCACGATCACGCCCGCTGCGATCACCGTGAAGATGATGGTGTACGCCTCGCCCATGCCGAAGGCGGCGCCCGCGTTGCGGATGGCGTTGAAGCGCAGCAGGTCACCGACCACGTCGATCGGCTCGTGGTGCTCCAGCTTGGCGACCACGACCATCTTGCTGACGAGGTCCAGGGCGTACGCGACCAGGGCCACACCGAAGAGCACGGCGATCTTGCGCTTGCCCGTGGGCTTCTGTGCGCCCTCGGTGTCCTGGCCGCCCTCGGCGTCCTGGCCGCCGTCGGCGCCGTGCTCTGCCTCAGGGATGTCCGGCGTACCGATGATGCGCTCCGCCTCTGCCACGTGAATCCCTCAACCTAGGTACCTGACTGGGACGAGGGTACGACACATGCATAAGGCAGCCGGTTTCCAGGCCGCGCTCAGGAGCGCCGCTCCTGCTTCTGCTTGCACTCGACGCACAGGGTCGCGCGCGGGAAGGCCTGCATGCGGGCCTTCCCGATCGGGTTGCCGCAGTTCTCGCAGAGCCCGTACGTGCCCGCGTCGAGGCGTTCCAGGGCGCGCTCGGTCTGCTCCAGCATCTCCCGGGCGTTCGCCGCCAGGGCCATCTCGTGCTCGCGCGTGATGTTCTTGGTGCCGGTGTCCGCCTGGTCGTCGCCCGCGCCGTCCCCGGAGTCCCGCATCAGCCCCGCCAGGGACGCCTCGGACGCCTCGATCTCGGTGCGCAGCCGCATCGTCTCCGCCATCAGCTCGGTCCGCGCCTCGGCGACCTCGGCCGGGGTCCACGGGTCCTCGCCGGGCCGCACCGCGAGCTCGCCGGGCACGGTCGCGGCCCGCGCCTTCGGTACCGTTCCCGTTCCCGTCTTCGTCGCGGCTGCCGCCTGCTGCGTCGCCGTCGCCGTGCCCGGAGTCTTCTTCGCAACCACTGTCGTGGCTCCCGTCGTCTCCGCGGCCTGAGCCGCATCCTCGGCCGCGGGCGCGGCCGTCTTCTTGGCCGAACGTGTGCTGGTCCCTCGGTTCCTCGCCGTGGCCCCCGTCCCCTTCTTGGACGCACCACGACCCCCGCTCACCTCCCTGCCGGGGGCGGCACCTCCTGCCGCGCTCCGGCCCCCGGCCGTGCCCGCCGCCTGCGGCCGCGCCGCCGCTTTGGCCGACGCCTCCTTCTTAGGAGCGGCCTTCTTGGCCGCAGCCTTCTTGGGAGCGGCCTTCTTGGGAGCGGCCTTCTTGTCCGGGGCCTCCTCGGCGACCGCCTCCTCGGCGACCGACTCCTTGACAGCAGCCTTCTTGGTCGCCGCCTTCTTGGCCGAGGCCTCCTTGGCCACGGACTTCTTCGTCGCGGCCTCCTTGGCTGGGGCCTCCTTGGCGACCGCCTTCTCGGCGACCGACTCCTTGACAGCAGCCTTCTTGGTCGCCGCCTTCTTGGCCGAGGTCTTCTTGGCCCCGGCCTCCTTGGCCACGGCCCCCTTGGCCACGTTCTTCTTCGTCGCGGTCTTCTTCGCCGGTGGTGCCTGCTCGGCGCCCGTCTCCTCAGGCGGGGCCTTCGCGGCCGCCTTCTTGCCCGCGACCTTCTTGGTCGCCGTCTCCTTGGTCGCGGCCTTCTTGGTCGCGGTCTTCTTGGTCGCGACCTTCTTGGTCGCGGTCTTCTTGGCTGTCGCCTTCTCCGCCGTCGCCCTCGTGGTCACGGCCGAGGCCGTCTTCGAAGCGGCGGCCTTCTTGGCGGGGGCCTTCCCGGCCGGAGCCCCGGAGGCGGCGGCCCTCGTGGCCGTCTTCTTCGGCCCCACCCCGGCGGTGCCCGCGGCACCCGCGGCACCCGCGGCACCCGCCCGCACGGTCTTCACGGCGCGGGACGCCTTACCGCCCCCTTCTCCGGCCGCCCCGCCGGCCCCCGCGGCGGTGGATCTGCTGGACGCCGACTGCTGTACGGCGGTCTTCTTCGCCACCATGGCCGCGGCCCCTTCACATATTGTGATCTTGCACGCGAATCGTGCTGGGACGATAAATCGACTCCAGGCCCGCGGCAACGGGGCACGCCGCCCGATTCGCCCGCCCCACGGGCGCCGCGCGGCGAGCCTTCATGCGTTGTGCCCAGCTCCCCGCCCCGTAATCCGCCGGCCGGGGCGCACCGGGACACGTTGGCGCGCGTCTCGCCATTCGGGTCAGTACGCCCCTCGCGCCCCCTACCGCCCGGGGCCCGTCGAAATCCGGTGGGCCGCCCCTCCCCGGGCGCCGTACACTGGCCGGAGCGAAAAGCTTGGATGGGGACGAGTAGCGACGTACGCAGCCATGAGCGACCCGGGGACGGTGCGAGCCCGGGGGCGAGCGCGACGTGAAGATCACCCCGGAGCCGCCGGAGGAAAGCCGCAGCCCACCGCCGCAGAGGCGGGGCACAAGCGAGTAGAACCGGCATCGCGACCCCAATGAGGGGGTCGTCAAGAGCGCCACCGGCGCCACGACGGCCAAGGAGGGTGGTACCGCGGGAGCGCAGACAAGGCTCTCGTCCCTCCGACGGAACGGAACGCACGTCCGCCGGAGGAAGCGCGATATGACGCCGCCGCAGTACCGCCAGGTACCCGCCCAGGTCGACCTGCCCGCCCTCGAGCACGCCGTGCTCGACTTCTGGCGCGAGCAGAAGATCTTCGCCAAGAGCCTGGAGCAGTCCGAGGGCCGCCCCGAGTGGGTGTTCTACGAGGGCCCGCCCACCGCCAACGGCATGCCGGGCGCCCACCACATCGAGGCCCGCGTCTTCAAGGACGTCTTCCCGCGCTTCCGCACCATGCGCGGCTACCACGTGGCCCGCAAGGCCGGGTGGGACTGCCACGGCCTGCCCGTCGAGCTGGCGGTCGAGAAGGAGCTCGGCTTCAACGGCAAGAAGGACATCGAGGCGTACGGCATCGCCGAGTTCAACGCCAAGTGCCGCGAGTCCGTGACCCGCCACACCGACGCCTTCGCCGAGCTCACGACCCGCATGGGCTACTGGGTCGACCTGGACGACGCGTACCGCACGATGAACCCGGAGTACGTGGACTCCGTCTGGTGGTCCCTGAAGGAGATCTTCAAGAAGGACCTCCTCGTCCAGGACCACCGCGTCGCCCCCTGGTGCCCCCGCTGCGGCACCGGCCTGTCCGACCACGAGCTGGCGCAGGGCTACGAGACGGTCGTCGACCCGTCCGTCTACGTCCGCTTCCCGCTCACCGGCGGCCCCCTCGCGGGCGAGGCCGCCCTCCTGGTGTGGACGACGACCCCCTGGACGCTGGTGTCGAACACCGCGGTGGCCGCCCACCCGGAGGTCACCTACGTCGTCGCCACCGACGGCACGGAGAAGCTCGTCGTCGCCGAGCCCCTGGTGGAGAAGGCCCTCGGCGAGGGCTGGGAGACCACGGGCCAGAAGTTCACCGGTGCCGAGATGGAGCGCTGGACGTACCAGCGCCCCTTCGAGCTCGTGGACTTTCCGAGCGCCAGCGAGGGAAGCAATGAGCACAGCCCGGCCGAGGCCCACTTCGTCGTCAACGCCGACTACGTGACCACGGAGGACGGCACCGGTCTCGTCCACCAGTCCCCCGCCTTCGGTGAGGACGACCTCAAGGTCTGCCGGTCGTACGGCCTGCCCGTCGTGAACCCCGTCCGCCCGGACGGCACCTTCGAGGAGGGCGTCCCGCTGGTCGGCGGCGTCTTCTTCAAGAAGGCCGACGAAACGCTCACCCAGGACCTGGACGACCGCGGCCTGCTCTTCAAGCACATCGCGTACGAGCACAGCTACCCCCACTGCTGGCGCTGCCACACCGCGCTCCTGTACTACGCGCAGCCGTCCTGGTACATCCGCACCACCAGCGTCAAGGACCGCCTCCTCCAGGAGAACGAGAAGACCAACTGGTTCCCCGAGTCGGTCAAGCACGGCCGCTTCGGCGACTGGCTGACCAACAACGTCGACTGGGCCCTGTCCCGCAACCGCTACTGGGGCACCCCGCTGCCCATCTGGCGCTGCGAGGAGAACCACCTCACCTGCGTCGGCTCGCGCGCGGAGCTCACCGAGCTGACCGGCACCGACCAGACGGACCTGGACCCGCACCGCCCGTTCATCGACGACATCACCTTCACCTGCACCCACGAGGGCTGCTCCCTCGAAGCGGTGCGCGTGCCGGAGGTCATCGACGCCTGGTACGACTCGGGCTCGATGCCCTTCGCCCAGTGGGGCTACCCGTACAAGAACAAGGAACTGTTCGAGTCCCGCTACCCAGCGCAGTTCATCAGCGAGGCCATCGACCAGACCCGCGGCTGGTTCTACACGCTGATGGCGGTCGGCACGCTCGTCTTCGACAAGTCGAGCTACGAGAACGTCGTCTGCCTCGGCCACATCCTCGCCGAGGACGGCCGCAAGATGTCCAAGCACCTCGGCAACATCCTCCAGCCGATCCCGCTGATGGACCAGCACGGCGCCGACGCGGTCCGCTGGTTCATGGCCGCGGGCGGCTCCCCCTGGGCGGCCCGCCGCGTGGGCCACGGCACGATCCAGGAGGTCGTCCGCAAGACCCTCCTGACGTACTGGAACACGGTCGCCTTCCAGGCGCTGTACGCCCGTACGTCGAAGTGGGCCCCCTCGGACGCCGACCCGGCGCCCGCCGACCGCCCGCTCCTGGACCGCTGGCTGCTCAGCGAGCTCCACGCGCTCACCGACCAGGTGACGCAGGCCCTGGAGGGCTACGACACCCAGCGCGCGGGCAAACTCCTGTCGGCCTTCGTCGACAACCTCTCCAACTGGTACGTGCGCCGCTCGCGCCGCCGCTTCTGGCAGGGCGACAAGGCGGCGCTTCGCACCCTGCACGAGGTCGTCGAGACGGTCACGCGCCTGCTGGCCCCGCTGACGCCGTTCATCACCGAGCGCGTCTGGCAGGACCTGATCGTGCCCGTCACCCCGGACGCCCCGGAGTCGGTGCACCTGTCCACCTGGCCGGAGGCCGACCTGTCGGCCGTCGACCCGGAGCTCTCGCGGCAGATGGTCCTGGTCCGGCGCCTGGTGGAGCTCGGCCGCGCCTCGCGCGCGGAGTCGGGCGTCAAGACCCGCCAGCCGCTGTCCCGCGCCCTGGTCGCCGCCTCCGGCTTCGAGACGCTGGGCGAGGAGCTGCGCGCCCAGATCACCGAAGAGCTGAACGTGTCCTCCCTGGCCTCCCTCTCCGAAGTCGGCGGCTCCCTGGTCGACACCACCGCGAAGGCCAACTTCCGCGCCCTCGGCAAGCGGTTCGGCAAGGGCGTCCAGGCGGTGGCCAAGGCCGTCGCCGAGGCCGACGCGGCCGCGCTGTCCCTCGCCCTGCGCGAGGGCACCGCGTCCGTCGAGGTCGACGGCGAGACCGTGACGCTCGCCCCGGACGAGGTCATCATCACCGAAACCCCGCGCGAGGGCTGGTCGGTGGCGTCCGACTCCGGTGCCACGGTCGCCCTCGACCTGGAGCTCACGGACGAGCTGCGCCGGGCGGGCCTCGCGCGTGACGCGATCCGGCTGATCCAGGAGGCCCGCAAGAACAGCGGCCTGGACGTCGCGGACCGCATCGCGCTGCGCTGGGCGTCCGCGGACGAGGCCGTCACCACGGCCCTGACCGAGCACGCCGCGCTCATCGCGGACGAGGTCCTCGCCACGGACTTCGCCTCCGGCGACGCGGACGACAGCTACGGCGAGCCGTTCAAGGACGACTCCCTGAACCTGACGTTCCGCCTCCGCAAGGCGTAACCCCCACGACCGAAGGCCCTGTCCCGCCAAGCAGCTTGGCGGGACCGGGCCTTCGTCATGTCGTACGCGCCGCCGTGGGCACGGCGGGAACCGGGCAGCACACGCGCGACAGCGCACCCGGCAGCACGCCCACGGCAGCACGCGCAAAAGGGCGGAGCCCCCGGGGAATCCGGGGGCTCCGCCCTGAACGCTGCCGACGCCTATGGCGTGGTGTCGCCCGTCAGTTGTCGTCCTCGTCGATGAGGAAGCCGCGCATCGGGGACGGAGCCTGCTGCATCGGCGGCTGGCCCTGCGGCCGCACCGGCGCCATCGGCTGCGTCATCGCGGGCGACATCTGCTGCTGGCCGCCGTACGACGGACCGCCCGCGGGCTGGTTGCCGCCCATCGACTGGTTGCCGCCGTAGGACGGGGCACCCGCGCCGGCCGGGGCCATCGAAGGCGCCGGGGACGGCGGCAGCGAGGCGGTCGCCGGAGTGCGCGGCGGGGCGAGCGAGTCGTCGGCCTGGGTCTCCAGCTGACGCAGCTGCGACTCCAGGTAGGACTTCAGCCGCGTGCGGTACTCGCGCTCGAAGCCGCGCAGGTCCTCGACCTTGCGCTCCAGGGTGGCGCGGGCGGACTCCAGGGAGCCCATCGCGACCCGGTGCTTCTCCTGCGCGTCCCGCTCCAGGGCGTCGGCCTTGGCACGGGCGTCCCGCTCCAGGCCCTCGGCGCGCGAACGGGCCTCGCCCACGATCTTGTTGGCCTCGGAACGGGCCTCGGCGATCGCCTGGTCGGCGGTCTGCTGCGCGAGCGAGAGCACACGGGCGGCGCTGTCGCCGCCGGGGCCCTGGCCGGGCTGCGGCATCTGCGGGCCGTGGCCGCCCATGGGACCACCCATCGGGCCGCCCATCGGACCCTGACCCATCGGGCCGGGACCCTGCGGACCACCCTGCGGGCCGTGCCCACTGGGGCCTGCGGGCAGCTGCGGCGCACCGCCGGGCAGCTGCGGCGGGCCGCCCATCGGGCCGCCCATCTGCTGCTGC
This sequence comes from Streptomyces sp. NPDC053474, assembly GCF_044544845.1. Lineage (NCBI taxonomy): Bacteria > Bacillati > Actinomycetota > Actinomycetes > Kitasatosporales > Streptomycetaceae > Streptomyces > Streptomyces sp. NPDC053474. The sequence continues at coordinate 465,852 of NZ_JBITXV010000004.1, read as the reverse complement.
GGCGGAACCGGCTGCGGACCAGATATTGCGGCGGGCACGGGCGCGCCGGGACCTCGCTGGTCCTGGGGGCCGCCCTCGGGGCCCTTGCGCATGTTGCCCTGCTGCTGGTTCTGCGCGGCCGCGCGCGTGGCTGCGGCCAGCTTGGCGCGCAGGTCCTCGTTCTCGCGGAGCAGGCGCGTCAGTTCGGCTTCGACCTCGTCGAGGAAGGCATCGACCTCGTCCTCGTCATAGCCTTCTCGGAGGCGGACGGTCGTGAACTGCTTGTTCCGCACGTCCTCGGGGGTCAACGGCATCTCTTCACCTCAACGTAGTCGTCGGCATTCGGCAAGACCGTATCGTTCACAGCTGGCTCACGACGGTGATCAGGATGTAGACGATGATCATCAGTACGAAGAAGGACAGGTCGAGCGCCACGCCGCCGAGACGTAGCGGCGGAATGAACCGCCGCAGAAGCTTGAGCGGTGGATCGGTGACAGTGTAGGTGGCCTCCAGAACGACCACCATCGCCTTGCCGGGTTGCCATGAGCGGGCGAACTGGAAGACGTAGTCCATGACCAGCCGGAAGATCAGCACGATGAGGAAACACATCAGCGCGATGTAGATCACTTGCAAGACCACGCCCATGTCCGCGTTTCCCTCTCCCCTGCTTCTGGTCGCATCCGCGCTGAATCGGTCCGGTACTGCTGCTGGCTACTGCACTGCGTCTCAGCTCTGGTTGAAGAACCCGCCCTCTGCGATACGGGCCTTGTCCTCCGCCGTGACATCGACGTTAGCAGGCGACAACAGGAACACCTTCTGCGTCACTCGCTCGATACTGCCATGCAGACCGAAGACCAGACCGGCCGCAAAGTCGACAAGTCGCTTCGCGTCGGTGTCGTCCATCTCCGTCAAGTTCATGATCACCGGGGTGCCTTCGCGGAAGTGTTCCCCGATGGTACGGGCTTCGTTGTAGGTCCGGGGGTGAAGCGTGGTGATGCGGTAGGGCTCCCGCTCGGACACGACCTTGGGCATGATCACCGGTGCGTTCTTCTCCAGGCTCTGACGTTCAGGTGTGATAGATGCCACGGGGGCGATTCGCGCCGGTCGTCCCGATTCGGCGGCAAGCGAAGCGGGTCGCGGCGCCGGTTCGCGCTGTGCCGGTGGCTGCACCACTCGTACCGATTCGTCCCGTTCCAAGTCCCGGTCCGCGAGGTGGGACTGGTGCGACTGGTGCGGTGGTTCGTGCCGCCGGCGGTCGCGCTCGGGCTCCGGCTCGGGCTCGAAATCGTCATCGGGGTCGAAGCCCCGGCCGTCGTAACCGTCGTCCTCCACGAGGCCGAGGTAGACCGCCATCTTGCGCATCGCGCCGGCCATGCTCTGAGTCCTCCGCTCTGTGGTGGATCGAGAGGGTCGTCACCAACTGCCCGCGATCCACGAGTCATCCCCGCTCAGGGGTGGGAATGACCATATTTTCTGCTGTGGTCCGACTTCCTGGCGACGTTACCCGAGCCCGCGTCGGACTCCGAGTACCGCTGTCCCGACGCGCACATGTGTCGCACCGGCCGCAACGGCCTGTTCGAGGTCCGCACTCATACCTGCCGACACCATGTTCGCAGCCGGATGGGCCACGCGCAGGGCAGTCGACAAAACCATCAGCCGCTCGAACGCCGCCTGTTGCCGTCCCGCGTACTCCCCGGTGAGCGGCGCGACCGTCATCAGACCGTCGAGCCGGAGCCCGGGGGCGTCGGCCACGAGACCGGCCAACTCTTCGATTCCGCCGGGGCCGACGCCACCCCGCTCCCCGCGGCCGCTCTCCCCGGCGTCGAGGGCGACCTGGAGCAGGCAGCCCACCTCCCGCCCGGCGCGCACGGCCGCGGCCGAGAGCGCGGTGACGAGCTTCGGCCGGTCCACCGACTGCACCACGTCCGCGTAACCGACCACGGAACGCACCTTGTTGGTCTGCAGCTGGCCGACGAAGTGCCAGTCCAGCGGCAGGTCCGCGCAGGCGGCGGCCTTGGGCGCCGCGTCCTGGTCGCGGTTCTCGGCGACGTGCCGGACGCCGAGCTCCGCGAGCGCGCGTACGTCGCTCGCGGGGTAGGTCTTGGTGACCACGATGAGGGTCACCTCTTCACGCTTGCGCCCGGCGGCCGCGCAGGCCGCCTCGATGCGCTCTTCCACCTGCGCCAGATTCGTGGCGATTTCCGACTTACGGTCCGTCATGCCCCATCAGTCCAGCCAGACATAGCCCGCGAGCCGACCGGTGACGCGGTCGCGGCGGTACGAGAAGTGGTCTCCCGACTCCAGCGTGCACACCGGCGACTGCTCCCGGTCGCGCACCCCGAGCCGCTCGAGCTGGGCGTGCACTCCGGCGGTCACGTCGACCGCGGGGGTGCCCCAGCTCGTGACGGCGTACGCCGCGGGTTCCACGGCGGCGACGTCGGCGCGCATGTCCGCGGGCACTTCGTAGCAGCGGCCGCAGACCGCGGGCCCGGTGCGGGCCACGATCCGGCCGGGCTCCGCGCCGAGGGCCACCATGGCCTCGACGGCCGCGGGCACCACCCCGGCGATCATGCCGGGACGGCCCGCGTGCGCCGCGGCGGCGACGCCCGCCACCGGGTCGGCGAGGAGTACGGGCGTGCAGTCGGCGGTCAGCACGGCGAGGGCGAGGCCCCGCTCGGCGGTGACGACGGCGTCGACCGCCGGAATCTCCTGGTCCGCGGGCCAGGGCCCGTCGACCACGGCGACGTCCCGGCCGTGCACCTGGTTCATCCAGACCACCCGTCCCTGGTCGATGCCCAGGGACTTGGCGGCCAGTTCGCGGTTGTGCAGGACGGCGTCGGGGTCGTCGCCGACCGCTCCGCCGAGGTTGAGCTCCGCGTACGGAACGGCGCTCACTCCGCCCCACCGGTCGGTGAAGGCGAAGTGCGCGCCGCTCACAGTGCTCGTTCCGGAGCGCTTGCCTATCACTTCAGGAAGTCCGGCACGTCCAGCTCTTCGGCCTGGCTGTCCTGGTGCAGACGGGTCGGCGGGACCTGCGGGGGCGTCACCGGCGTCGCGGGCGCCTCGTTCACCGGAGCCGGTTCGACGGGCTCCGGGGCCGGGGGCTCCTCGCGCGGCGTGACGCTGCCGAGGCCGCCGAAGGCCGGTCCCGGACGGGAGGATTCGGCGGGGCGGCTGGCGGGAGCGGGCTCCTCGCGCTTGCTGGAGGCCGATCCCAGGACGTTGTCCCGCTTGGCCGGCGGCTGTCCGCCGTCGAACCCGGCGGCGATGACGGTGACCCGGACCTCGTCGCCGAGCGCGTCGTCGATGACCGCGCCGAAGATGATGTTGGCCTCCGGGTGGGCGGCCTCGCTGACCAGCTGGGCCGCCTCGTTGATCTCGAACAGGCCGAGGTCGGAGCCGCCGGAGATGGAGAGCAGCACCCCGCGGGCGCCGTCGATGGAGGCTTCCAGGAGCGGCGAGGAGATCGCCATCTCGGCGGCGGCCACCGCGCGGTCGTCGCCGCGGGCCGAGCCGATGCCCATGAGCGCCGAACCGGCCTCGGACATGACCGACTTGACGTCGGCGAAGTCGAGGTTGATCAGGCCGGGGGTGGTGATGAGGTCGGTGATGCCCTGAACGCCGGAGAGCAGGACCTGGTCGGCCGACTTGAAGGCGTCGAGCACGCTGACCTGGCGGTCCGAGATGGAGAGCAGCCGGTCGTTCGGGATGACGATGAGGGTGTCGACCTCTTCGCGGAGCTCGGCGATGCCGTCCTCCGCCTGGTTGGCGCGACGGCGGCCCTCGAAGGTGAACGGCCGGGTGACCACACCGATCGTCAGGGCGCCGAGTGAGCGCGCGATGTTGGCGACCACGGGCGCGCCGCCCGTGCCGGTGCCGCCGCCCTCACCGGCCGTGACGAAGACCATGTCGGCCCCCTTGAGGACCTCCTCGATCTCCTCGCGGTGGTCCTCGGCGGCCTTGCGGCCGACGGCCGGGTTGGCGCCGGCGCCGAGTCCGCGGGTGAGTTCACGGCCGACGTCAAGCTTGACGTCGGCGTCGCTCATCAACAGGGCTTGCGCGTCGGTGTTGATGGCGATGAACTCGACGCCCTTGAGACCGACCTCGATCATCCGGTTGATGGCATTGACACCACCGCCGCCGACACCGATGACTTTGATGACTGCGAGGTAGTTCTGCGGTGCTGCCACGTCGAAGGCCTCTCGCCTCGAGTTACGTGTCGTCGTACCGCACTGCCGCGATACGTCGACTGATGCCGAATGGGACGGTCCGAATCGCCGACCCGAACCCTAACGCTGAAGTTTAGGGTTACCAGTGTGTCTGTTCCCTGGACTCTTCCGAACAGGACACTAAGTCGACAAGTGGCGCGCGTTCAACGAACACGCCGAACCTCCCGTTTTTCTTTTCACCCTATGTGATCAGGCGTAGCAATGCCCATCCAGGGTGCTGGCCTGCGCTGATGTACGTCAACTCGCCGATGACGCGGGGGCGGTGGGGACCGTCACGTCGAAGTGCCGTGCCTTGGGGACGGCTTTCATCAGGGCGCTCAGGGCCTCGGCCTTCATACGCCCGTTCTCGCTGCTCCCCCAGGCGACGGTGCGCCCGTCCGCCAACTCCAGCGAGATGGAGTCGTACGACCGGACCTTGACGGCGGTGGTCTCCCCGGCCACGGCGCCGGGCAGGTCCGTGACCACCCGGGCCGCCTCCCGGCGCAGCCGGTCGGGGCCGAAGCGGCGCAGGCTGGCCGCCGCGTCGCCGGACTGATGCGGTGTCAGGGCCAGCCGGGGGGTGTTCTTCGGGGCCTTGTCGACCGTGGCGAAGCGCACACCCTTGGCGTCCACTTCGACGAACTTTCCGCCCTTTTCGATGAGCAGGGCGGCGGTGCGCTCGGTCACCTTCAGGGTGATTCCGTGGGGCCAGGAGCGGATGACGTCAACCGAGGCAATCCGGGGCAATTCTCTGCGCAGCCGCTCCTCGACGGCGTCGGAGTCGACCGAAATCAGCGGTCCGCCGGTGCCGATCCCGGCCACCTCGCGCACCTGGTCCGGCCGCAGGACCACCGTCCCGGTCGCCGTGACCCGCTCCACGCGCAGCCAGGGCGAGGCGTAGAGCACCCAGACCGCGGCCCCGCCGAGAACGCACAGCAGGGCCGCGAGCAGGATCAGGGTGCGCGACCTCGGCAGCCGCAGGCGACGCGAGCGGGGGCGGGGCGGGCCGGACTTGGGCCCCTGCCGTTCGGCGGTCTTCTGTCCGGCCACTCTCCCCTGCCTTCTCACGCGCTGCGGCGTGACGCAATCGCCTCGTACACCATGCCGACGAGGAGGTCGTCGGCGTCCCTGCGGCCGAACTCCGAGGCGGCACGGGACATCTCGTACAGGCGGTGCGGGTCGGCGAGCACGGGGAGCACCTGGGACTGGACCCATTCGGGCGTCAGTTCCGCGTCGTCGACCAGCAGTCCGCCGCCCGCCTTGACTACCGGCTGGGCGTTGAGCCGCTGTTCGCCGTTGCCGATGGGCAGCGGGACGTAGGCGGCCGGGAGCCCGACGGCGGAGAGTTCGGCGACGGTCATCGCGCCCGCGCGGCAGAGCATCATGTCCGCCGCCGCGTACGCGAGGTCCATCCGGTCCACGTACGGTACCGGGATGTAGGGCGGCATTCCGGGCATGTTCTCGACGTACGGCAATTCGTTCTTCGGGCCGACGGCGTGCAGGATCTGGATGCCCGCGCGCTGCAGGACCGGGGCGACCTGCTGGATGACCTCGTTCAGCCTGCGGGCGCCCTGGGAGCCGCCGGAGACGAGCAGGGTGGGCAGGTTCGGGTCCAGGCCGAAGGCGTCACGGGCCTCCGGGCGCACCTTCGCACGGTCCAGCATGGCGATGGCGCGGCGCAGCGGGATGCCGATGTAGCGCGAGCCGCGCAGCTTGCTGTCGGGCGTGGAGACCGCGACGGCCGCCGCGTACCGGGAGCCGATCTTGTTGGCGAGGCCGGGGCGCGCGTTGGCCTCGTGCACCACGATCGGCACGCCGCGGCGCTTGGCCGCGAGGTAGCCGGGCAGCGCCACGTAGCCGCCGAAGCCGACGACGCAGTCCGCCTTGGTGCGCTCCAGGATCTGCTCGGCCGCCTTGATGGTGCCGCGCAGCCGCCCGGGCACCGTGATCAGCTCAGGTGTGGGCTTGCGCGGCAGGGGGACGGCGGGGATCAGGGCGAGTTCGTAACCGCGATCGGGTACGAGTCGGGTCTCGAGGCCGCGCTCCGTGCCGAGGGCCGTGATGCCCACGGTCGGGTCCTGCCTGCGCAGGGCGTCTGCGAGGGCAAGCGCGGGCTCGATGTGGCCGGCGGTCCCCCCGCCGGCGAGTACGACATGCACCGAAATTCACCGCTCTCCGGACGAACGCGCCTTGACGCGCCGTCGCATCGTGTTCCATCTCACCCGAGGTTGCCGCATGGCCAGGGCCGCCTTCGCCGCGGGGTCCTGTCGCGCGAAGGCGATGAGGAGTCCGACGGCGAACATGGTCGGCAGCAGGGCTGAGCCTCCGTAGGAGAACAGCGGGAGCGGGACACCGGCGATCGGCAGCAGGCCGAGCACCGCACCGATGTTGACCACGGCCTGGGCCGTGATCCAGGTGGTCACACCTCCCGCGGCGTACCTCACGAAGGGGTCCTCCGTGCGTCCGGCCACGCGGATACCCGCATAGCCTAGAGCCGCGAACAGGGCGAGCACCGACAGTGTCCCCGCGAGACCCAGTTCCTCGCCGGTGATGGCGAAGATGAAGTCGGTGTGCGGTTCGGGTAGTTGACCCCATTTTTCCACACTCGCGCCCAGTCCGGAACCGAAGAATCCGCCCGAGGCGAGGGCGTAGATGCCGTGCACGGCCTGCCAGCAGGAGTCGCCGGGGCCCGGCTCGGTCGCGCCGATGCACTGCAGGCGCGCCATGCGGTTGGGGCTCGTCTTGATGAGGATCACACCGAGGACGGCCGCGATGCTCAGCACGCCCGCGAAGAGCCGCGTGGGCGCCCCGGCCAGCCAGAGCAGGCCGAAGAGGATCGCGGTGAGGATGATCGCCGTGCCCATGTCGCCGCCCAGCATGATCAGGCCGAGCAGCATGAAGGTGACGGGCACGAGCGGCACCAGCATGTGCTTCCACTGCGTGAGCAGCCGCTTGTCCTGTTTGCGCGCCAGCAGGTCGGCGCCCCACAGGACCAGGGCGAGCTTGCCGAACTCACTGGGCTGGAGCTGGAACGGACCGCCCAAATAGATCCAGTTCTGGTTGCCGTTGACGCTGCGCCCTATCCCGGGGATCTGGACGAGGACCATCAGGAAGACGGACCCTGCGAGGATCGGGTAGGACAGCGCCCGGTGCAGCTTGAGCGGCATCCGCATGGCGACGAGCAGCAGCACGCTGCCGAGCACCGCGGCGACGAACTGCTTGCGGAAGAAGTAGGAGGCGGGCAGGTTCAGCTGCAGCGCCTGGATCATCGACGCCGAGTAGACCATCACCAGGCCGAGGGCGGTGATCAGCAGGGCCGCGCCGAGGATCAGGTAGTACGCGGTCAGCGGCCGGTCCCAGGCCCGCCGGGCCCGGACGTAGAGCCGTCGCACGGGGCTCTCGCGCGGCACCGGGGTGCTGCGCGGGCGGGCCGGCCGCTTCGGCGTCCGCGGGGCCCGGGGCGTGCGGACCGGGGCGCGCCCGGCCATCAGCGCCTCCCCCGACCGGCGCGCGGCCGTACCCGAGAACGCCCCCACACCCACAACGCCGACGCTTTCACGTGCCCTCCTCACGGTGCCGGGTGCCTGACGACGGCACCCGTCCCGGGTCCGTGTCAGGCGCTCGCGCCGAGTTCGCGAACCGCTTCCGCGAACGCGTCACCACGCTTGTTGTAGTTGGTGAACATGTCCATCGACGCACAGGCCGGGGCCATCAGGACGGTGTCCCCCGGCGCTGCGAGCCGTGCCGCCTGGCGTACCGCCTCGGCCATCGCCCCAGTGTCGGTCCGGTCGAGGTCGACGACCGGCACCTGTGGCGCGTGTCGCGCGAGGGCTTCCCTGATCAGGGCGCGGTCGGCGCCGATCAGGACGGCCCCGCGCAGCCGCTTGGCCGAGGCGGCGACCAGCTCGTCGAAGGTCGCGCCCTTGGCGAGGCCGCCCGCGATCCACACGATCGACTCGTACGCCGCCAACGAGGCCTGGGCCGCGTGGGTGTTGGTGGCCTTGGAGTCGTCGACGTAGGCGACCCCGGCCACGTCGGCGACGTGCTCGATGCGGTGGGCGTCCGGGCTGAAGGCCCGCAGGCCGTCACGGACCGCCTGCGGGGCCACGCCGAAGGCGCGCGCGAGCGCGGCCGCCGCGAGGGCGTTGGCGATGTTGTGCGGGGCCGGAGGCCGGACGTCGGAGACCTCGGCGAGCTCCTGGGCCTGCTTCTGGCGGTCCGGTACGAAGGCACGGTCGACCAGGATGCCCTCCACGACGCCGAGTTGCGAGGGGGCGGGCGCGGCCAGCGTGAAGCCGATGGCGCGGCAGCCCTCCTCGACGTCGGCCTCGCGGACCAGGTCCTCGGTGGACGGCTTGGCGGTGGCGTCGGCGTTGTAGACGCACGCGACCTGGTTGCCTTCGTAGATCCGGCCCTTGTCGGCGGCGTACGCCTCCATGGAGCCGTGCCAGTCGAGGTGGTCCGGCGCGAGGTTCAGCACGGCGGCGGAGTGCGCGCGCAGGGAGGGCGCCCAGTGCAGCTGATAGCTGGACAGCTCGACGGCCAGGACGTCGTAGGCGTTGTCGTCCTCGCGTCGCTCATCACCGGCCTCGGCCGCACGGGCTGCGCGCGCCGCCCTGTCCTCCAGGACGACGTCGACGATCGGCGTACCGATGTTGCCGACGGCCGCCGTGCGCAGGCCGTCGGCGCGCAGGATCGACGCCAGCATCTGCGTGGTCGTGGTCTTGCCGTTGGTGCCGGTGACGGCCAGCCAGGGGGCGGCGCCGGGGCCGCGCAGGCGCCAGGCGACCTCCACGTCGCCGATGACGTCGACGCCCGCCGCGGCGGCGGCCGCGAACAGCGGGCTGTCCGGCTTCCAGCCCGGCGAGGTGACGACGAGGCCGGTGCCCTCGGGCAGCGTCTCCGCGTCCCCGAGGCGCACGGCGACGCCCGCCTCGGCGAGCTCCGCGGCCCGCGCCTGGAGCGCCGGGCCCGAGCCGCCGTCCACGACGGTCACCGCGGCGCCTAGGCCCGCGAGGGCGCGCGCGACGCTGACGCCGCTGACGCCGAGCCCGGCGACGGTGACGCGCAGCCCCTTCCAGGAGTCCTGCGAGGCGCTCACTTCTTGGCTGCCCATCCGGCGTAGAAGAGGCCGAGTCCGACGATGACGCACATGCCCTGGATGATCCAGAAGCGGACCACGACCAGGACCTCGGACCAGCCCTTGAGTTCGAAGTGGTGTTGCAGTGGCGCCATCCGGAAGACCCGCTTACCGGTCAGTCGGAAGGAGCCGACCTGGATGACCACCGACATGGTGATGAGGACGAAGAGGCCGCCGAGGAGCGCGAGCAGCATCTCCGTGCGCGAGCAGATGGCGAGGCCCGCGAGGGCGCCGCCGAGCGCGAGGGAGCCGGTGTCGCCCATGAAGATCTTGGCGGGCGAGGTGTTCCACCACAGGAAGCCGAAGCAGGCACCCATCAGCGCGGAGGCCACGACGGCCAGGTCCAGCGGGTCTCTGACCTCGAAACAGGCGGCCGGGTTGGTGAGGTCCTGGGCGTTGGCGCAGGACTCCTGGAACTGCCACACGCCGATGAACGTGTACGCGCCGAAGACCATCACGGAGGCGCCGGTGGCGAGGCCGTCGAGGCCGTCGGTGAGGTTCACGCCGTTCGACATCGCCAGGATCATGAACAGCGCCCAGACGACGAACAGGACCGGGCCGATCGACCAGCCGAAGTCCTCCACGAAGGACAGCTTCGTGGACGCCGGGGTCTGGCCCCGGCCGTCGGCGAACTGCATCGAGATCACGGCGAAGGCGATGCCGACGATGAGTTGTCCGGCCATCTTCGCCTTGGCGCGCAGACCGAGCGAGCGCCGCTTGACGATCTTGATGTAGTCGTCGAGGAAGCCGACCAGGCCCATGCCCGCCATCAGGCCGAGCACGAGCAGACCCGAGATGGTCGGCTCGGCACCCGTGATGATCTTGCTCAGGAAGTACGCGATGAGGGTCGCCAGGATGAAGGCGATGCCACCCATGGTCGGCGTACCGCGCTTGCTGTGGTGCTCGCGCGGGCCGTCGTCGCGGATGTACTGGCCATAGCCCTTGCGTGCCAGGAGCTTGATCAGCAGGGGCGTCCCGACCAGGGTCAGGAACAGCCCGATCACACCCGCGAAGAGAACTTGCTTCATCATCGGGCGTCAACTCCGACCGTCGCGGTGCCGGCGGCGGTGTCCGCCACGAGCGTCTGCGCGACGCTCTCGAGGCCCACCGATCTGGACGCCTTCACCAGCACGACGTCTCCTGGGCGCAGCTCGCTGCGCAGCAGGTCGATCGCCGCCTGTGCGTCGGACACGTGCACCGACTCCTCACCCCACGAACCCTCGTTGTATGCGCCCAGTTGGAGCCAGGACGCTTCCCTGCCCCCGACTGCCACGAGCTTGTTCACGTTCAGCCGGACGGCAAGGCGTCCGACCGCGTCGTGCTCGGCGAGCCCCTCGTCCCCGAGCTCGGCCATCGGGCCGAGCACCGCCCACGTGCGACCGCCCTTGGCCTGTGCGGCCTTGCCCATGGCGACCAGCGCACGCAAGGCGGCGCGCATGGACTCGGGGTTCGCGTTGTAGGCGTCGTTGACGACCGTCACGCCGTCCGGGCGCTCGGTGACCTCCATACGCCAGCGGGACAGCGTGCCCGCCTCGGAGAGCGCGAGGGCGATCTCCTCCACGGACATGCCAAGGTCATGGGCGACGGCGGCCGCGGCGAGCGCGTTCGACACGTGGTGCTCACCGTACAGGCGCAGTCGCACGTCGCTGCACCCGGAGGGTGTGTGCAGCGTGAAGGCCGGCTGTCCGTTCTCCGTGAGCCGGACATTCTCGGCGCGTACGTCGGCGTCCTCGGACTCGCCGAAGAGCAGCACGCGCGCCTGCGTGCGCGAGGCCATCGCGCGCACCAGCGGGTCGTCGGCGTTGAGGATCGCGGTGCCGTCCGCCGGGAGGCTCTCGACCAGCTCACCCTTTGCTTCCGCGATCTGCTCGCGGCCGCCGAACTCGCCGATGTGGGCGGTGCCGACGTTCAGGACGAGGCCGATCCGCGGCGGGGTGAGCTCGGTCAGGTACCGGATGTGGCCCTTGCCGCGCGCGCCCATCTCCAGGACCAGGAACCTGGTCTCCTCGGTGGCGGACAGGGCAGTCAGCGGAAGGCCGATCTCGTTGTTGAACGAGCCGGGCGTCCACACCGTCGGCGCCGCGCGCTGGAGCACCTGCGCGATCAGGTCCTTGGTGCTGGTCTTGCCCGCCGAGCCGGTGAGGGCCACGAGGGTGGCGCCGAGCCGGGCGACGACGTGCCGCGCGAGCGAGCCGAGCGCCGCCTGTACGTCGTCGACGACGACGGCGGGCACGCCGACGGGGCGCTGCGCGAGGACGGCCACGGCGCCCGCCGCGACGACCTGCGCGGCGTAGTCGTGGCCGTCGACGCGCTCGCCGGCGAACGCGACGAACAGGCCACCGGGCTCCACCTCACGGGAGTCCCGGACGACCGGCGCGGTGACCCGGACCGACGGATCCGGTATGTCGTACGTCTGCCCGCCGACGACGGTGGCGATCTCGGCGAGGGAGAGGGCGATCACAACTTCATCCCTGGGTTTGCTGGATAGCTTCGCGAAGCACCTGGCGGTCGTCGAAGGGACGGACCACCCCGGCGATGTCCTGGCCCTGCTCGTGTCCCTTGCCCGCGACGAGGACGGTGTCGCCGGGCTCGGCACGGGCGACGGCCGCGGCGATCGCGGCGGCCCGGTCCTCGAAGACGGCGACCTCGGCGCGCTCGTGGGCGGGCACCTCCGCGGCGCCCGCGAGCATGGTGGCGAGGATCGCGAGGGGGTCCTCGCCACGGGGGTTGTCGGAGGTCAGTACGGCGGTGTCGGCGAGCCGGGCCGCGGCGGCGCCCATCGGCCTCCGCTTGGTCTGGTCGCGGTCGCCGCCGCAGCCGAGCACGATGTGCAGCTTGCCCTCGGTGACCTTGCGCAGCGCGCGCAGGACCGATTCGACGGCGTCCGTCTTGTGGGCGTAGTCGACGACCGCGAGGTAGCCCTGGCCCGCGTCGACGCGCTCCAGGCGGCCCGGGACGCCGGGCACCGCGGCCACGCCGTCGGCCGCGGTCTGCGGGTCGATCCCGGCGACGGCGAGCGCGACGATCGCGGCGAGCGTGTTGGCCACGTTGAACGGGCCCGCCAGCGGCGACTTCGCGGCGATCCGCTCGCCCTTGGGGCCGACGGCGGTGAACGTGGAGTCCAGCGGGCCCACGTGGACGTCCTCGGCGCGCCAGTCGGCGTCCGGGTGGCCCTCGGCGGAGAAGGTGGTGACCGGCACCTCGGACTCGGTCAGGAGCCTGCGGCCGTACTCGTCGTCGTAGTTGACGACGCCGAGCCGGGCGCGCCGCCGCGTGAACAGCTGCGCCTTGGCCCGGAAGTAGTCCTCCATGTCGGAGTGGAACTCCATGTGCTCCGGGCTCAGGTTGTTGAACACGGCCACGTCGAACACGCAGCCGTCCACGCGCCCGAGCACCAGGGCGTGGCTGGAGACCTCCATCGCGACCGCCTGGACGCCGCGCTCGCGCATCACCGCGAACAGCGCCTGCAGATCGGTGGCTTCGGGCGTGGTGCGCTCGGACTTGATGCGCTCGTCGCCGATGCGCATCTCCACGGTGCCGATGAGGCCGGTGCTGCGGACCTGCCGCAGACCGCCCTCCATGAGGTACGCGGTGGTGGTCTTGCCCGACGTACCGGTGATGCCGATCTGGAGCAGGTCGCGGCCGGGGTGGCCGTACACCGAGGCGGCCAGCTCGCCCATGCGGCCGCGCGGGTCCTCGACGACGAGGACCGGCAGGCCCGTGCCCGCGGCGCGCTCGGCGCCCGTCGGGTCGGTGAGGATGGCGGCGGCGCCGTGGTCGGCGGCCTGGGCGACGAAGTCGGCGCCGTGCATGCGGGCGCCGGGCAGCGCGACGTACAGGTCGCCGGGGCGCACGGCGCGCGAGTCGTGGGTGATGCCGGTGACGCCGGTGGCTCCCGGCGCGGTGCCCGGGGCCGCGGCCCCCAGCTGATCGGCGAGCTCCGCGAGGGGGGTGGCGGAGACCTGGGCCGGCCTGGGCGGTCCCGGATAGGTCACGGGAGCGTCCTTCTGGGTGGTTTGGGACTGATCAGCGTGTGGCACGGCGGTGAGCGTACCGGGCGTACCCCCGCTGGGGCCAAAAGGGAGGGGCCCTGGTGTGCGGTTCCCCGGATCCGGGGTGATCGTCGTCACGGCGGATCCCGCTCAGCGGCCCGGCTTGTCGGCGACCGGAGGGCGGCCGGGCGTCTCCGGTTTGCCCGGGGTGAAGGTGACCGGGAGGCGGGCGGGGGTGTGGCCGGTGGGCGGCACCTGGAGGGTCTTCAGGGAGAACTGCATGACCTTCTTGTAGATGGGCCCGCAGATCTGGCCGCCGAAGTAGCTGCCCTTCTTGGCGTTCTGGATGACGCAGTAGACGGTGACGCGCGGCTTGTCGGCGGGCGCGAACCCGGCGAAGGACGAGGTGTAGCCGCGGTAGCGGCCGGTCTGCGGGTCGACGCGGTTGGCGGTGCCGGTCTTGCCCGCGACGCGGTAGCCGGGGATGCGCGCCTTCGTGCCGGTGCCCTCCTCGTCGTCGACGACGGACTCCAGCATCCGCGCGACCGTGTTCGCGGTCTTCTTGCTGACGACGCGGCTCTTCTCGGGCGCGGGCGCGGGCGTGAAGCGGCCGTCGGGCCCCTTGGTGCCGCGCACGAGCGTGGGCTCGATGCGTACGCCGTCGTTGGCGAGGGTCGAGTACACGGAGGCCGCCTGCATGGCGTTGATGGAGACGCCCTGGCCGAACGGAATGGTGAACTGCTGCGAGGTCGACCACTTCTCGGGCGGCGCGAGGATGCCCTTGGTCTCGCCCGGGAACCCGAGTCCGGTGGGCTTGCCGATGCCGAACTTGCGCAGGTACGAGTAGAGGGTGCGGTTCACCTGCCGCTGGGTGTCGCCCAGCTCGCCGGTGGCCAGGATCGTGCCGATGTTGCTGGACTTGGCGAGCACGCCATTCAGCGTGAGGTACCAGGTCGGGTGGTCGATGTCGTCCTGGAAGAGCCGGTCGCCGCGGTGCAGCCGGTTGGGCACGGTCACCCGGGTGTGGGGCGTCGCCGCGTTCTCCTCCAGGACGGCGGCCATCGACATGACCTTGGCGGTGGAGCCCGGTTCGTAGGCGTCCTGCACCGCCGCGTTGCCGAGGCTGCCGCTCGCGGCCCGGGACAGGTCGTTGGGGTCGAAGCCGGGCGCGTTGGCCATGGCGAGGACCTCGCCGGTGCGGGTGTCCTGCACGACCACGTAGCCGCGGTCCGCCCGGGACTTCCTGACCTGCTCGGTGATGGCGTCCTGCGCGGCCCACTGGATGTCGCGGTCGATGGTCAGCTCGACGTCCGAGCCGGGCACGGCGGGCTTCTCGTTGGTGCCCGCGGTCGGCACCTGGCGGCCGCCGGACTGGGCGTAGCGGATCTCGCCGGGCTTGCCCGCGAGGCCCTTGTCGAGCTGCTGCTCGATGCCGCCGCCGCCCTTGCCGTCGGCGTTGACCCAGCCCAGTATCCCGGCGGCCAGGTCGTCGTTCGGGTACACGCGCTTGCTGGTGGGCACGGCGAAGACACCGGCGAGGACGTTGACCGCCGTGGCGTCGGCGCTCGCCTTGTCGGCGAGCGTGGCCCGCAGGTCCTTGATCTGCTTCCACACCTGCGGGGTCTCGCGCCGGGCGAGCAGCGTGAAGCGGGTCTTGGGCGTCCTGAGCTTCTTGGCCACGACGTCGGCGTCCTCGTCGAGGATCGGCGCGAGCAGGGCCGCGGCCTGCTCGGGCGCGTCCTTGATCTTCGTCTCCCCGGCCGTGAACAGCGTGGGGTCGGCCGTGATGTCGTACGCGTCCACGCTGGTGGCCAGCTCGACGCCGCGGCGGTCGGTGATGGCCCCGCGCTCGGCAGCGATCTTGTGGCTGGAGTACCGGTTCTTCTCCGCCTTGGCGGCGTACGCGTCGGCGTCGACGGCCTGCACCTGGAGGAGTCGCACCACGAACGCCAGCATCACCAGCGTCAGGGCGAGGCTGACCAGGCGCAGCCGGGGCCGGGGGCTGCCCAGGCGCAGCGGCTTGGCCGCGACCGGGCGGCGGGCGGGCCGTCGGCCCTGCTGGGGGCGGCGCGGCCCGCCCTCGCGCGCGGGCCGGACGGGGCGGGCCGGTCCGGGGACGCGGCGCCGGGGCGGCGGCTGACGATCCGTCACTTACGTCACCTGCCGGAGGTCGTGGGGGCGGGCTTCGCGGAAGGGGGCGCGGAGGCCGGGCTCGGCGCCGGGGAGGGCGCCGGGGACGGCACGGCCCCGGGCGTGGGCAGCGCCTCAGGGGCCCGGGGCGCCGGGGGCAGCGGCGCGGGCGGGCGGGCCGCGGACTCGCGCAGGGCGGAGGGGCCCGGCGCGCTGCCGGGAACCCCGCGGACGGTGCCGTCGGGGTTCAGGAAGGCCGGGTCGCCGCCGGGGACCATGCCGAGCTCGCGGGCGCGCCGCTGGAGCGCGTCCGGGGCGGCGTACTCGTCGACCTCCCGCTGGAGCTGCTGCTCCTCGTCGGTGAGCTCCTGGGTCTCCCGCTTCACCTTGCTGAGCTGGAAGGACCCTTCGTTGAGCGAGGAGTTGAGCAGCAGGAGCGTGATCAGGCCGCCGCCGAGCAGCAGCACGACCAGGAGCATGAAGGGGGTGCGGGCGGCCTGGCTCGGGCCCCCGGGCAGCAGTCGCGCGAGCCGCGCGGCCCGCCCCCGAAGCTGCGGTCTCTTGCTCACGAAAGCCACCTCCTCCACGAAGCCACCTCGGTCATGCGGACCCCTCGCTCCCCTCGCTCCCGCGAGCCGTCCCGCTCACGCGGGCACCTCGCGGACGCCTCTCACTGAGTGACGTCCTCGCGGATGCGCTGGGCTCCGCGCAGCCGCGCGGGCGCGGCCCTGCGGTTCTCCGCGATCTCCTCCTCGGTGGGCAGTTCGGCACCGCGCGTCAGGAGCTTGAGCCGCGGCTGGTACTCCTCGGGCACGATCGGCAGGCCGGGCGGCGCGGTGTTCGCCGCCCCGGCCGCGAAGACCTGCTTGACCAGGCGGTCCTCAAGGGAGTGGTACGACAGGACGGCGATGCGGCCGTCCACGGCGAGCGCCTTGACGGCCGCCGGAATGGCCCGCTCCAGGACGCTCAGCTCGCCGTTGACCTCGATGCGCAGGGCCTGGAAGGTGCGCTTGGCGGGGTTGCCGCCGGTGCGCTTGGCGGCCTGCGGGAGCGCGTCCCTGATCAGCTCGACGAGCCGGGCGCTGTTGCTGAAGGGCTCCTTGTCGCGCTCGCGCACGACGGCGGACACGATCCGCTTGGCCTGCTTCTCCTCGCCGTACTGGCGCAGGATCCGCACCAGCTCGCCCGCGGGGTAGGTGTTGAGGACCTCGGCGGCGCTCATGCCGGTCGTCTGGTCCATGCGCATGTCGAGGGGCGCGTCCTGGGCGTAGGCGAAGCCGCGGTCCGCCTCGTCGAGCTGCATGGAGGAGACGCCGAGGTCGAACAGGACGCCCTGGACGCGCGGGACGCCGAGCCGGTCGAGCACCTCGGGCAGCTCGTCGTAGACCGCGTGGACGAGGGTCGCGCGCTCGCCGTAGGGCGCGAGCCGCTCGCCGGACAGGCGCAGCGCCTCCTTGTCCCGGTCCAGGGCGATGAGGCGGGCCTCGGGGAAGGCGGTGAGGAGGGCCTCGCTGTGGCCGCCGAGGCCGAGAGTGCAGTCGACGACGACGGCTCCCGGCCGGGTGAGCGCCGGGGCCAGCAGGTCCAGGCACCGCTGGAGCATCACCGGGACGTGTCGGCCCTCCCGGCGCCCACCACCACCCTTATTTGGAAGCGCTTCGCGCCCTGTCACTTTGGGGCCCTCTCAGGTCCGGCGGGGCGCCGCCCGCACCGCCGGGTCCCCGCCCGCTCGGTGAAGGGGAGCCGGATGCCGGCGCCGGGGAGGCGGCGTCAGCCGACCTGGAGCGGGAGGAGGCCGAGCCGTACGTACGCGCCACGCACGTGGGGAATTCTGCGAATCTCCGGATGTACCAGCGGGGAGCAGGTCTCCGCTCCCGCTTCGCGTCACTTTAGTCCACCCTGTCTCGCGGTCAATCAACCGGCCTGCGCGGCGCGGCCCGGCCGGGATCACGTCCGTGATCAGCGCGACTTCACCCGTTCGGCGGGCCCGCGCGCATCCCTGTGGGTTACCTCACAACAACGTTCGACGGCGTTCTTTGTCCCCTCTCACGGCAGGCCCTCACCCGCCGTGACCACTAACGTCATAGTCATGACGACTTCCGCATCCCTCCCCACTGAGCCCGAAGGCGCCATACCCACCGGTGCGCGCGAGGACGGCACCGTCACCGACCGCCTGGTCGAGGCGAACACGCGCTACGCGGCGGGCTTCACCGACCCCGGCATGGACGCCCGGCCCGTCCTCCGGGTCGCGGTCGTGGCCTGCATGGACGCCCGTCTCGACCTGCACGCCGCACTCGGGCTGGAGCTCGGTGACTGCCACACCATCCGCAACGCCGGTGGCGTCGTCACCGACGACGTCATCCGCTCGCTGACCATCAGCCAGCGCGCGCTCGGTACCCGCAGCGTGGCCCTCATCCACCACACCGGCTGCGGCCTGGAGTCCCTCACCGAGGAGTTCCGGCACGACCTGGAGATGGAGGTCGGGCAGCGGCCCGCGTGGGCCGTGGAGTCCTTCCGCGACGTCGACCAGGACGTGCGGCAGTCGATGCAGCGCGTGCGCACCTCGCCGTTCCTGCTGCACACCGACGACGTGCGCGGCTTCGTCTTCGACGTGCACACGGGCCTGCTGCGCGAGATCGACCCCGCCTGAGCCGGTGCGAGCGGGGCGGCGCCGGGCGCGGCGGCGCCCCGCTCGCGCGCGACCACGGTGGGCCCGCGTGACCGAATCGACAGTGTGTGACGCTGGGGTACCGGGTACCGGACAATTTCCGGCACCCGAAACGCCGCAAGATCCGACATAACGGCGCCAGTTATCCACAGGCAAGTGACACGAACCGGTATGCCCAACAAGAATGCCTGTGTGGCGCCGTGCTGAACCATTCACGCGTGGTGTCCGTGTTTCGGGGTGGGCCGGTCCGCACGTGAGTGTCGGCCCGGGGAACCATGAAAAGAGGTGTCCCTTGCTCCTTGCCGAGCGTGGGGAAGGGCCGAGGAGGGCCGGGTGACGACCTATGACGATCGAGCGAGCCTCACAGATCTGACCGCCACGGCGGAGCGTGTCCGCGGGTCGGTCGAGGGTGTGATCGAGGGCAAGCCGGAGGTCGTACGGCTATCGCTGACGGTGCTCCTCGCCGAGGGGCACCTGCTCATCGAGGATGTTCCGGGCGTGGGCAAGACCATGCTCGCCAAGGCGCTCGCGCGGTCCATCGACTGCTCGGTGCGGCGCATCCAGTTCACGCCGGACCTGCTGCCGTCGGACATCACGGGTGTGTCCATCTGGGACCAGCAGCGCCGTGACTTCGAGTTCAAACCGGGGGCGATCTTCGCGCAGATCGTGATCGGCGACGAGATCAACCGCGCGTCCCCGAAGACACAGTCCGCGCTCCTGGAGTCCATGGAGGAGCGCCAGGTCACCATCGACGGGCAGACGTACGAGCTGCCCAGCCCCTTCATGGTGGTGGCCACGCAGAACCCGGTGGAGATGGAGGGCACCTATCCGCTGCCCGAGGCGCAGCGCGACCGCTTCATGGCGCGCGTCTCGATCGGCTATCCGGGCCCCGAGGCCGAGCTCCAGATGCTGGACGTGCACGGCGGGGTGTCCCCGCTGGACGACCTCCAGCCGGTGGCGCACGCGCACGACATCGTGAAGCTCATCGACGCGGTCCGCACGGTCCACGTCGCCGAGGCCGTGCGGCGGTACGCGGTCGACCTGGTCGGCGCCACCCGCAACCACCCCGACCTGAGACTCGGCGCGTCGCCGCGCGCGACCCTGCACCTGCTGCGGGCCGCCAAGGCGTCCGCGGCGCTCAGCGGCCGCGACTTCGCCCTGCCGGACGACGTGCAGGCGCTGGCCGTCGCCGTCCTCGCGCACCGGCTGCTGCCCACGGCCCAGGCGCAGCTGAACCGCCGCACGGCCGAATCGGTCGTCCTGGAGATCCTGCAGCGCACCCCGGTCCCGGCGGCGCCCCAGCCCGGCCAGGGATTCTTCGGCCAGCAGCCGCCCGGCGCCCGGAGGCTGTGATGACGGCCGGGGGGATGCCGTCGGAGCGACCCGACGGTACCGGCGGCATCGGCGGCACTGGGCACCACGAGGAGAACGGGGACAGGGGGGAGCGGGGCGGACTGCGCACGGCGCTCGCCGGGCTCACCACCCGCGGCCGCTCCTTCTTCGCCGCGGGCATCGCCGCCGCCGTCTGCGCCTACGTGCTCGGCCAGGGCGACCTGCTGCGGGTCGGGCTGCTGCTCGCGGTCCTGCCGCTGGTGTGCTCCGGCGTGCTCTACCGCACGCGCTACCGCGTCGCGGGCAGCCGCCGACTGACCCCCGCGCGCGTGCCCGCCGGTTCGGAGGCGCGCGTGCACCTGCGCATGGAGAACGTCTCACGGCTGCCCACGGGCCTGCTGATGCTCCAGGACCGCGTTCCGTACGTGCTCGGGCCGCGGCCGCGGTTCGTGCTCGACCGCGTGGAGGCGGGCGGGCGCCGCGAGGTGTCCTACCGCGTCCGCTCGGACCTGCGCGGCCGCTATCCACTGGGCCCGCTCCAGCTGCGCCTCACCGACCCCTTCGGGATGTGCGAGCTGACCAGGTCCTTCTCCACGTACGACACGCTGACGGTGGTCCCGCGCGTGGAGGCGCTCCCGGCGGTGCGCCTGACCGGCGAGGCCAAGGGGTACGGCGAGGGACGGCACCGCTCGCTCGCCCTCGCGGGCGAGGACGACGTCATCCCGCGCGGCTACCGCTACGGCGACGACCTGCGCCGCGTCCACTGGCGCTCCACCGCGCGCTACGGCGAGCTGATGGTGCGCCGCGAGGAGCAGCCGCAGCGCGCCCGCTGCACGGTCCTCCTGGACACCCGCGCGGTGGCCTACCAGGGCGCGGGCCCGGACTCGGCCTTCGAGTGGGCGGTCTCGGGCACGGCCTCCACCCTGGTGCACATGCTCGAACGGGGCTTCTCCGTACGCCTGTTGACCGACACCGGCAACTCGCTGCCCGGCGAGGGCGCCGACGGCTTCGCGGGCGCCAGCCAGGAGTCGGCGGACGCGGCCGGGCTGATGATGGACACGCTCGCCGTGATCGACCACTCGGACGGCGCGGGCCTCTCGCGCGCGTACGACGTGCTCCGCGGCGGCAACGAAGGCCTCCTCGTGGCCTTCCTCGGCGACCTCGACGAGGAGCAGGCCACGGTGGTCGCCAAGATGCGCCAGCGCGGCGGTGCCGCGGTCGCCTTCCTCACGGACAGCCATGCCTGGCTGCGGGGCGCGGGCGCCCCGCCGTCCCCGGCGGCCGCGAACGGGCTGCGGCTGCTGCGCGAGGCGGGCTGGACGGCGGTCGCCGTGCCGCCCGGGGTGCCGCTGGTCGACCTGTGGCGCCAGGCGGACCACCTGCGCACCGGCACGGTGGCGGCGCCCGCGGCGAGCACGGGCCCGATGGCGGGCGGGACAGGGGGATGGGCATGAGTGGGCGGACGCGACTGGCGCTGTGCGCCGCCGCCGCGACGCTGCTGGCGTCGGGCGCGATGCTGCCCCTCGTCGACGAGTCGGGCTGGCTGGTGCAGGCGGCGATCCTGCTCGCGCTGCAGAGCGGCGTGGGCGGCCTGGCGCGGCGGGTGCCGCTCGCCCGGCCGCTGACGGTGGCCGTGCAGGCCCTGGTCACGCTGCTGCTCCTGACGCTGGTCTTCGGCCGGGAGCAGGCGCTCGCCGGGGTGGTCCCCACCCCCGAGGTGTTCCGGCACTTCGGGCTGCTCCTGGAGGCGGGCGGCGACGACGTCGGGCGGTACGCGATCCCGGCGCCGCTCACCGACGGCATCCGGCTGATGCTGGTCGGCGGGGTCCTGGTGGTCGGGCTCATGGTGGACGCGCTCGCGGTGACGTTCCGCACGGCCGCGCCGGCGGGCCTTCCGCTGCTCGCCCTGTACTCGATCGCGGCGGGCCTGGCCGAGGACGGCGCCGGGTGGCTGTGGTTCCTGCTCGCGGCCGCCGGATATCTGCTGCTGCTCCTCGCGGAGGGCCGCGACCGGCTCTCGCAGTGGGGGCGGGTCTTCGGCGGGCCCGCCCGGCCGCCCGGCCGGGTCTCGGCGGGCCTGGACGGCGACGGCGGCGCGCTCGCCCCGGTGCGCACGGGCCGCCGCATCGGCGCCGTCGCCCTGGGCGTCGCCCTGGTGGTGCCGCTCGCGCTGCCCGCCCTCGACGGTGGCCTCCTGGACGACTCGAACGGGCCGGGGGGCGGCGGCCGCGGCGGAGGCGGCACCATCTCCGCGGTGAACCCGCTGGTCGCGCTCCAGGACAGCCTGAACCAGCCGGAGGACCGCGAGGTCATCTCGTACCGTACGAACGCGAAGAACTCCCAGGAGATGTATCTGCGGATCGTGTCGCTCGACCAGTTCGACGGCACGACGTGGAAGACCACCGTCCGGGACATCGAGGACATCCCCTCGCGCCTGCCGGACCCGCAGGGTTTGTCCCCCACCGTCCGCAGGACCGAGATCCAGACGAACCTCTCGGCGGCGGACGGCTACGCGCAGAACTGGCTGCCCATGCCGTATCCGGCGAGCCAGGTGCGCATCGACGGGCGCTGGCGGTACGAGCCCGTGGGCCGCGCCGTGGTCGGCGACCGCGGGCAGACCACGCGGGGCGTGCAGTACTCCGTCAACAGCCTGGTCGTGGAGCCCACGGCCGAGCAGCTCGCGGCCGCTCCCCCGCCGCCCGCGGCCGTGGCGCGGGAGTTCACCAAGGTGCCGGACTCGCTGCCCTCGGTGGTGGAGGAGACGGCCCGCAGGATCACCCGCGGCGCCGCGAACGACTACGAGCGGGCGGTGAAGCTCCAGGAGTGGTTCGCCTCCGACGGCGGCTTCACGTACAACACGCAGGTCCGCGCGGGCAGCGGCCCCTCGGCGATCGCGCGCTTCCTGGACCAGAAGGAGGGCTTCTGCGTCCACTTCTCCTTCGCCATGGCGTCGATGGCGCGCACGCTCGACATTCCGGCGCGCGTGGCGGTGGGCTTCACACCGGGCTCCGCGCAGGCGGACGGCACCATGTCGGTGGGTCTTCGGGACGCGCACGCCTGGCCCGAGCTGTACTTCGAGGGCGTGGGCTGGACCCGCTTCGAGCCGACGCCGACCCGGGGCACCGCGCCGGAGTACACCCGTGACCAGTCCCCGTCGGACGACTCCAGCGACCCGGCGGCGCCCACGCCGTCCACGTCGGCGGAGAAGTCCCCGGGGCCCTCGCAGTCCTCGGACTGCCCGCGCGACCAGCGGCAGGCGGGCGGCTGTGGCAGCGCGATGCCGCAGCTCGCGTCCGGCTCCGACGACGACGGGCCGCCGGTCGCGATGATCGTGGGCGGCTCGTTGGCGGGACTCGCCGTGCTCGCGGTGCCCCTGTTGCCGCTGCTGTGGCGGACCCGGGTGCGCGCGGTGCGCCTCGGCGTCGGCGGCCGCACCGGGGCGGACGCCACGGCGCGGACCCTCGCGGCCTGGCTGGAGGTCACGGACACCGCGTGGGACCACGGCATCCCGCCGGACGGGTCCCGGACACCGCGCAAGGCGGCGGCCCGGATCGTCCACCTCGGCAAGCTGGAGGCGGGCGCCGCGGAGTCCGTGCACCGGGTGGCCGCAGCGGTGGAGCAGGTCCTCTACGCGCCGCAGCCGCGGCACGCGACGGGGCTGCCGGACGACGTGCGGCGGCTGCGGGCGGGGCTGCGCGCCTCCGCGAGCCGTTCGGCCCGGCTGCGGGCGGCGCTCGCGCCGCGTTCGGCCGCGCGGGTGATGTGGGCGCTCTCGGAGCGCTGGACCGGGCTGCGTGCCCGGTGGCAGCGGCGTCTGGCCAAGCGGTGGCCCGCCCGGCCCGCGGCGCGCGAGGGGAGCTGAGGCCCCGGGTCCGGCCGCCCTGGCCTGGCCCGAAACGACTGTGGGGTGACCACCTGCCGGTGGTCACCCCACAGTCGTGCGCGGCCTCATCGCCTCTACTTCGTGTGCGAGTGCACATGCGCGAGCAAACGCCGGAGCCGACTGCTTCACGGGGCCTGATCTCAGGGCGAGCGCCCCTCCGGATCACCGGGTACCGACAGCGGCGCGGGCGGCCGGGCCCGGACAGCGACAAGGCCCGGCGCGCGGGGTGCGCGACGGGCCTTGGGCGGAGCAGGGAAGTCAGGCGCGGCGGGGAAAGTCTTCTGGAAGGGCTACTGCCCCCCTTGCTGCTCGTCCCTGCGGCGCTGCCAGCGCTGCTCGATGCGGTCCATCATGGACCGCCGCTGCCTGGGATGATGCTGCCGCCGCCCGTGCGGGGCGGCGGCTCCACTCGGGGTGCCGGGGGCCTGCTCGCCCGGCTTGGGCGCCTTGCGCCAACCAGTGACGGCGAGCACCGCGCAGCCCAGCATGACGAGGAATCCCACCACGCTCACCCAGATCAGCTGGGCGACCATTCCGGCCATGAGAAGGGCGATGCCCACCAGGAAGCCCGCGACCGCTTGGTAGACCCGCTTCCGGGTGTACGTACGCAGCCCGCTTCCCTCAAGCGCTGTCGCGAACTTGGGATCTTCGGCGTACAGCGCTCGCTCCATTTGCTCGAGCATGCGCTGCTCGTGCTCCGAGAGCGGCACGGAGTCCTCCTCATCGTGCAGTCGCCGGGGCGACCGGGGGGTCCCCTTCAGGATAGGCAGGGAATCGCCCCCGTGAAACCCGCCCCTCTGCGCCAACTTCGCCAAACCGGACCGTCAGGTCGCTCCGGCTCGCTGAAGCCTGCATTCCCCAGCGGCCGGTCTGTCATGCCGGACGGTGTCCCTCGATCATACGGCGCCCATAGCCCGTTCGGGGGGCCTGTGGCGTACTCCATGTGCTGCTGCGCCCCTGATCAGCGAGGTTGCCCCAGGCGTCACAGGGGCCCCAGCGGCCCGTCGGCGCTCAGGCCCCGCTCGCCTCGGGGGTCTCGCCGAGCACATGCAGCTGGGTGGCCACGGAGTGGAACGCGGACAGCTCGGCGGCCGCCGCCTCCAGCTTCAGGAGGGCCTCCAGGGCGCCGGGCTCGGTGTCGACGAGCACGCCGGGCACGAGGTCGGCGAAGACCCGCACGCCGTGCACCCCGGCCACGCGCAGGCCCGCGCCCTCGACCAGCTCGGTGAGCTGGTCGGCGGTGAAGCGGCGCGGCACCGGGTCCCCGTCGCCCCAGCGCCCGGCCGGGTCCTGGAGCGCGCGGTGGGCCTCGGTGAAGTGTCCGGCCAGGGCCCGGGCGATGACGGCGCCGCCGAGGCCCGCGGCGAGCAGGCTCAGGACGCCGTCGGGGCGCAGCGCTCCGACCGCGTTGCGCACGCCTTCGGCGGGGTCGTCCACGTACTCCAGGACGCCGTGGCAGAGCACCGCGTCGTAGCCGCCGCGCTCGACGACGTCGAAGAGGCCGTGCACATCGCCCTGGACGCCGCGCACGCGGTCGGCGACACCGGCCTCCGCGGCGCGGCGCTCCAGCGCGAACAGCGCGTTGGGGCTGGGGTCGACGACCGTGACGCGGTGGCCGAGGCGGGCCACGGGTACCGCGAAGTTGCCACTGCCGCCGCCGGTGTCCAGGACCTCCAGGCCGCCGGGGCCGTCGCCCGCGGTGGCCTTGACCCGGCGGTCGAGGGCGTCCTTCAGGACCTCCCAGACCACGGCCGTACGGAGGGAAGCGCGGGGGCGAGGGGGGTCGGAGCGCAGCGACGCCGCTTGCGGCGGGCGGGGGGAGGCGGGCGGGCGCATCGGGTCCGACACGGCAGTTGACTCCTCGGCGCGGCTCCGCCTGTGCGTCGGCGGGCTGTTCGGGTACGGGCGCTCCCACCCTATTGCCTTTGGAGCCGTGCCCCGGCATCACCGGGGGGCGGGCGGCGCGGGCCCCGCTCACGGCGGCACCCCGGCCGCCCCCGGGCCGGGCGTGCGCTGCGGGGCCAGCCCGGGCCTCGTGGCGCACGCCCAGGTCAGCCCGCATCCGGTGACTCCTGACGGGCCTGGGGCAGCACGGGCTGGAGGACCAGCATCCGCTCGACGAGGCGCAGGAACATCGCCGCGTCGCGCAGCAGGTCGTCGGCGTCGCGGACGCTGGCCGCGCCCTGGATGCCCGCTTCGGCGCGGGCCCTGCGGGCGGCCCCGGAGGCGAACAGGGCGCTCCACTCGGTCAGCTCGGGGGCTATCTCGGGCAGCACGTCCCAGGCGCTGCGGATGCGCTGCCTGCGCCGGGGGTTGAGCTCGGGCCTGCCGCGGGCGGCGAGGACGGCGGCGGCGGTGCGCAGGGCGGCCAGATGGGCCGTGGCATAGCGCTCGTTCGGAGGGTCCAGGCGGGCGGCCTCGTCGAGTCCGGCGCGGGCCTGGGCGAGCAGTTCGAGGGCGGCGGGCGGGGCGGTGGCGCGGCGCAGGACGGGGTGCACGTCGCTCGCCGGGCCGGTCAGTGAGGGGGCAGGGCCTGCGGCGCGGCGCCGGGGTGCGGCGGCCGCTGCGTGCGAACGGGCCATGACGAACCTCCTGTCGTCTGTGTGACGGCGCAGTGGCCGTATGTGCCCATCGTGGGGTACGCCACTGACAATCGGCGCTGACCTGGGCCTTTGCCTCGTTCGTGGGTTCGGGCTACCTTTTGAACTGACCAGTCAGTACAAAAACTTCGCCCGGCGACCCCGCGCGGCGGCCCTGCACGACGGCCCCGCGCGGCGGCCCTGCACGACGGCCCCGCACGGCGGCCCTGCACGACGGCCCCGCACGACGGCCCCGGCCGGGCGGCTCGGGCTCACACCGGCCCCTGCTGGTCGGCCGGTCGGCCCGCACGCTTCGGACGACGTGAAAGGCGAGGAAGACCGTGAACGGTTCGCACGGCGCCGCCGTCAGCGCGGCGGACTTCGGACTCCAGGGGCCACGCGGCTGGGCCTTCCGCGGCATCGGCTTCGCGGCCCAGCCGGGCGCGCTCGTCGCCGTCGAGGGCCCCTCCGGGTCCGGCCGCACCTGTCTGCTGCTCGCACTCACGGGGCGCATGCGGGCCACCGAGGGCACGGCGTCCGTGGGCCGCGCCCGGCTGCCCGGGCAGCTCGCCGCGGTCCGCCGGATCAGCGCGCTCGGCCCGGTGCCGGGCGTCAACGACCTCGACCCCGCGCTGACCGTCGCCGAGCACCTGCGGGAGCGCGCGCTCCTGGAGCGGCGGTACGAGGGCTCGCTGCGCGGCCTGCTGCGCCCGCGCGCGGAGCGGGCGACCGCGTCCCGGCTGCGGATCGACACCGCGCTCGGGGCCGCCGGTCTTGACGTCGACGCGCTCCCCAAGGGCTCGCGGACGTCGGTGCGGGACCTGGAGCGCCTCGACGCGCTGCGGCTCTCGGTGGCGCTCGCGCTCGTCGGGCGCCCCCGGCTGCTCGGCGTCGACGACACCGACCTCAAGCTGTCGGACGCCGAGCGGGACGACGCCTGGGAGCTGCTGCGCTCCGTCGCCGCGCGCGGGACGACGGTGGTGGCCGTGTGCAGCGAGGCCCCCGAGGACGCGGTCGTGGTCTCGACCGCGCCCGCCGCCGAACGCCCCGACGCGACCGGCCCCACTGGCCCTACCGGTCCCACTGACTCCACCGACGACGACAAGGAGACGGCGGATGCGCTCCCCGAAGCTCGCCGCGCTTGAGCTCAAGCGCTTCGGCAGGGGCAGGCTCCCGCGCGCGGCACTCGTCGCGCTCCTGCTGCTTCCCCTGCTGTACGGCGCCCTGTACCTGTGCTCGTTCTGGGATCCGTACGGCCGCCTCGACCGGATCCCCGTAGCGCTCGTGAACGACGACAAGGGGACCAAGGTCGACGGCGACAAGCTCGCGGCGGGCGACAGCATCGTCAAGAAGCTGCGGGACAGCGAGACCTTCGACTGGCGCGAGGTGAGCGCCGCCGAGGCCCGCGAGGGCGTCGAGGACGGCACGTACTACCTCTCGCTGACCATGCCGTCCGACTTCAGCAAGCGCGTCGCGTCGAGCTCGGGCGCCTCCCCGGAGACGGGGGCCCTCCAGGTCCGCACGAACGACGCGAACAACTACATCGTCGGGCAGATCTCCCGCACGGTGTTCTCGGAGGTGCGCAGGGCGGCCTCCACGAAGGCCTCGCGCGGCTTCCTCGACAAGATCTTCATCTCGTTCTCCGACATCCACGGGGCGACGGCGAAGGCGGCCAAGGGCGCCGACAAGCTCGAAGGCGGCATCGGAAAGGCGAAGAAGGGCTCCAAGGACCTCGTCGACGGCCTGAAGAGCGCCAAGGACGGCAGCGGGAACCTCGCCTCGGGCGTCAGGAAGCTGCACACCGGCGCGGGCGACCTGGAGGACGGCTCGCGCCGCGTCGCGGACGGCACGCGGAAGCTGGCCGACCGCGTCAACGGCGAGGCGGCCAAGGTGCGGCCGTACCTGAAGGACAACGGCAAGACCCTCGGTGACAGCGCGCAGCTCGTCGCCGACTCCTCCAAGGCGGTCCGCCACAACCTGAGCACCCTGGTAGAGCGGGCCCCCAAGGCGGCCACCGACGCCAAGGAGGCCTCGGCCGCCCTGGACGGCCTCTACGAAGAGCAGTGTCGGCAGGCCCCCGAGGCCCCTTCCTGGTGCCCGAAGCTGAAGAAGGCCAAGGAGGTCGCGGCCGACGTCTCGACCATCGCCGGGGACGTGGACACGCTGGTCAAGGACCAGAACGGCGACCTGAAGCGGCTCGACACGAGCCTCGCCACGCTGCAGAAGAAGGCCCAGGGCCTCGCCGACCGCGCCCCGCACCTGGACGAGCAGCTGGAGAAGACCGTCCGGGACGTCAACACGCTCAACAAGGGCGCCGAGGACGTCGCCAAGGGCGCCAAGAAGCTGCACACGGGTCTCGGCACCGCCAAGACCGGTGCCACGGACCTGGACGCGGGCGTCGGCAAGCTGAAGACGGGCGCGAGCGACCTCAACGGCGGCCTGTTCACACTGGCCGACGGCTCCCAGAAGCTGGCGGGCGGCCTGCACGACGGCGTCAAGAAGATCCCCGACTACGACAAGAAGGACCGCGACCAGCGCACCGACGTCATGGCCGACCCCGTGCAGCTCGCCTCCCAGTCCCTGCACAAGGCGCCCAACTACGGCACCGGCTTCGCCCCGTACTTCATCCCGCTGTCCCTGTGGGTCGGCGCGATGGTGGCGTACATGCTGATCCAGCCGCTCAACCGGCGCGCGCTCGCCGCGGGCGCCGCCGCGTGGCGCGTCGCGCTCGCGGGCTGGCTGCCGGTCGCGGCCCTGGGAGTGCTGCAAGTGGCCGCCCTGATGTCCGTACTCCACTGGGGCCTCGGGCTCCAGATGACGCGGGCCGCCGGAACCATCGGCTTCCTGACCCTGGTGACGGCCTGCTTCGCGGCCATCGTGCAGTGGCTGAACGCGCGCTTCGGAGCGGCCGGGCGGATCCTCGTCCTCGCGCTCCTGATGCTCCAGCTGACGTCGGCGGGCGGCACGTACCCCGTGCAGACGAGCCCCGGCTTCTTCGGCGCGATCCACCCCTACTTGCCGATGAGTTACGTCGTCGACGCCCTCAGGAGGCTCATCACGGGCGGCGGCCTGGGCCCGGTCTGGCAGGCGTGCGCGGTCCTGGCGGCCTTCACCGCGGGCGCCCTCGCGCTCACCGCCGTCACCGCGCGCCGCAAGCAGGTGTGGACACTCGACCGGCTGCACCCGGAGCTGAGCCTGTGAACGGGACGGAACCTGTGAAAATCAGGCGCATGGAAAGCAGCGCGAGCAGCACGCGGCGTGAGGCCACCCGGCAGAAGTTGTACGAGGCCGCCGTCACCCTCATCGCGGAACAGGGGTTCTCCGCCACGACAGTTGACGAGATCGCCGAACGGGCGGGCGTCGCGAAAGGCACGGTCTACTACAACTTCGCCAGCAAGTCCGTCCTCTTCGAAGAGCTGCTGCGGCACGGCGTGGGCCTGCTCACCGCCTCCCTGAAGGACGCCGCGGAGCGGACCGTCCTGGAGGGCGGCAGCAAGGTCGACGCCCTGGACGCGATGATCCGCGCGGGTCTCCTCTTCATCGACCGCTACCCGGCCTTCACCCAGCTGTACGTCGCCGAGCTGTGGCGCACGAACCGGGCCTGGCAGTCCACCCTCATGGTCGTCCGCCAGCAGGCCGTCGCCGTGGTCGAGGACGTCCTGCGCGCGGGCGTGGCGAACGGCGAGCTCAGCGAGGAGATCGACATCCCCCTGACGGCGGCGGCCCTCGTGGGCATGGTCCTGGTGGCCGCGCTCGACTGGCAGTCGTTCCAGCCGGAGCGCTCGCTCGACGACGTGCACGCGGCGCTGTCCCGGCTGCTCCAGGGGCGGGTGAGCGGCAGCCGCTGACCCCGGGCGGGCTCCGGTTCACCCGTTCGTACGCATCCCCCGGCACGTGGCGCCGGTCCGGTGCGGCCTGGCACAGGCACACCGGACCGGCGCTTTCTCGGCCCCCCGTGCGACCCCCGTGGTCGTTCCCCCGGTCGCCCCCGTGACCTCGCTCCCGCCCCGTAGGGGCAGGAGGAGCGGCCAAGGGCGCCGCCCCGTTCCGCCGCCCCGTGTCGGCGGTGCCGGTGCCGCGCCCTTCTCCGTGTCATCACTCTCCCGTCCGCGCACGTCGGACCCCATCCGCGCGCGTACTCATCTCCACCTCTAGGTACGGATACTCAGGCCCGGGTGCTCACGCGCAGGCCGGAACGTCGCTTGCTACTTGCGATCACGTCCGTGTCCGTGCCTCGCCGTCCCCTTCCGGGCCTTGATCCGGGCCGCTCGGTCGGCGTGATTCGTGGTGAAGGCCTGGGCGAGCTGAGTGGCCAGGGCGGCGAACACACCCACCGCGAGGAGCCCGTACGGGATCGTGAAGACCCTTCCAAGGGCGGTGGCGGGAGCCAGGTCCCCGTACCCGATCGTCAACCCGGTGCACACCGCGAAGTAATAGGAGTCCAGCACGCCCCACCCCTCCTGGTGCGCGTAGAAGAAGGTGGCCGAGGTCCACAGCAACGCGAGCGTCCAGGCCGTTCCCCGGAACGCGGGCCTTCCCCAAGCCGTACGCAGCGCGCTCCCGAGCCGCACGAGCATGACCACAAGACCGAACACGCCCGCACCGTAGTCCTCGCCCCGCGGCGCTCCGCGCATTGCCGCGGTCCCCGTGCGTGTCGCCCGCGGCGCCGGACGCCGCGCGCCGGTTCTCGATGGCGTACCGCGTGCCGCTGCATGATCCTGGGGTGGTGCTGAACCGTGCTGAATCCCTCGCCCGCCTGCCGCGCGTTCCCGCGGGCCGGTGACCTTGTGAGTGTCCTCCCCCTGGTGTTCACCAGCGGCTGGGCCAGCGGGATCAACGCCTACGCGGTGGTCCTGCTGCTCGGCGTCTTCGGTGCCACGGGGGTCTCCGACGACGTGCCCGAGGCCCTGCAGAGCCCGGGGGTCCTGATCGCCGCGGGCGTGCTCTTCGCCTGCGAGGCCGTCGCCGACAAGATCCCGTACGTGGACTCGGTATGGGACGCCGTGCACACGGTCGTCCGGCCGCTGTCCGGCGCCTGGGTGGGCGCGCTGCTCGCCGGGCAGAGCGGCTCGCTCCCGGACGTGGCGGCGGGCGCCATCGGCGGCTCCACGGCCCTGGCGAGCCACGCCGTCAAGGCCGGGACGCGGATGGCGGTCAACACCTCGCCGGAGCCGTTCAGCAACGCCATCGTGAGCACCGCGGAGGACCTCGGCGTCGGCGGGGTGGTCAGCTTCGCGATGTTCCACCCCGAGGCCGCGGCGGTCATCGCGGGCGTGCTGCTGCTCATCGGACTGGTGCTGCTCGCCTTCCTCGCCTCGCGCATCCGCCGGTTCCTGCGGCGCAGGGCGCAGCGCCGCGAGGAGCGCCGCCTGGCCGCCGCGGCGGGACGGCCACCGGTGCGGCCGCCTCCCGGGCCGCGCCCCCGGCAGGGCGGGAGGCCGTAGGGGCGGGCGGCCGACGGCGTTGTCAGTGGCGGCGGATAAAGTCCCTGGCATGGCACGGATTGTGGTGATCGGCGCCGGGATGGGCGCCATGACGGCCGCCGCCCGGCTGGCCGTCGCGGGCCACCGGGTGGTGGTGCACGAGCGCGCGGAGACGTACGGCGGCGCGGTCGGCCGCGTGGAGCGCGACGGCTTCGGCTTCGACACGGGCCCGGCCCTGCTGCACCTGCCCGCGGTCTACCGCGACCTGTTCGTGAAGACGGGCAAGCAGCCCCTGGAGGACTGCGTCGAGCTGTCGCAGGTCGAACCCGCGGTCCGGCACGTCTTCGCCGACGGCACCACGACAGACCTGCCGAACGCCTCGCGGGCGGGCGTCAGCGAGGCCCTGGACACGGCTCTCGGCTCCGGCGCGGGCGCCCAGTGGTCGGCGTTCATGAACCGCGCGCGGGAGGCCTGGGACCGCACCCGCCGCCCCCTCCTGGAAGAGCCCCTGTGGCCGAACTGGCAGGTGCTCGCCGAGCGCGAGCCCTACCCCTCGGTCCCCCGGCGCCGCCTGCTGCGCAAGGAGCTGCGCGCGGCCACGCTCGCCGAGATCGGCGCCTTCGAGCTGGGCGGCGAGCCCCGGCTGTGCGCCCTGCTCGAGCACTTCGCCCTGGCCCACGGCCTCGATCCGCGCACGGCACCCGCGAGCGCGGCCGTCCTGCCCTATCTGGAGCAGACCTTCGGTGCCTGGTCGGTGCGCGGCGGCCTGCGCGCGCTCGCCCGTGCGGTGTACGAGCGGTGCCTGGCCCGCAGGGTCGAGTTCGTCTTCGGCTCGGCGGTGGCGCGGATCGTGGTGAAGGACGGCCGCGCGGCGGGCGTCGGCCTCGCGGACGGCACCCTGGTGGACGCGGACTTCGTGGTGGCGGGCGTCCCGCCGCGCGCGCTTGAGGCCCTGCTGTCCGACGCGGCCGGTCCGGGCACGGAGACACCGGTGCGCGCTCCCGGCGACGTCCCGGCGCGGACGGGCCTCCCCAGCCGTCTCACGGTCCTGCTGGCCCTGCGTGGGGCCCGCCCCGCGGGCACCCCGCACCGCACGGTGCTGCACACCCCGGACCGCGCGGACGAGCTCGACCGGGTCTTCGGGCCGCGCCCTGGGCTCCCCGCCGCCCCGACCCTCGCCGTCCTGCGCCCGGACGACGAGACGGGCAGACCGGACGCGGACCACGAGGCCGTCACCCTGACCGCCACGGTCCCGGCGGGCGCCACCGTCACGGACGCCGACGTGAAGGCCCTCGTCGAGCGCGCCGAGATCGCCGTCCCCGGCCTGCGCGACCGCCTCCTGTGGCACGAGGTCCGCACCCCGGCCGACGTCGAGGCGGCCACCGGCGCCGAGGGCGGCGCGGTCCCGCCGCCCGCTCTCGCGGCGGCGGGCGGACACCTGCTGCACCCCGCCAACAGCACGGCCGTGGCAGGCCTGTTCGCGGCCGGGGGCTGGGCGCACCCCGGCGGCGGCCTGCCGCACGCGGGCATGTCCGGCACGCTGGTCGCCGGGCTGATCGTGGAGGGGCCGGAGTTCCGCGGCTCCCAGTGAGCCGGGCGGGCCGGGCCCGAGGGCCCGGCCGCTTCAGTACCGGTACTGCTGCTCGCCGTTGTACCCCGGCTCGTGGCCGAAGACGTTCCGCTGGTCCGGCTCGCCGTCGGCGGGGTCGAACGGCGGGTACGGAGGCTGTTCGAGCGGCGGTTCGGCGCCGTAGGGCGCGGCGTCGCCGGTGCGCTGGTGCGGCACCCACACGCCGCCGGGCGGGGTGTCCTGGTAGCCCGTGCCGTACGCGTCCCCGCCGTAGGGCGCGTAGGCGGCCTTGTCGGCGTAGGCGTCGTAGCTCGGCTGGGCGCCGTAGGTCTGCGGGCCGATGTACGGGTCGGAGTAGGCGGCGTAGCGCTGCTCCCCCGTGTCTCCGTAGGCGAAGTGCAGGGGGTCCTGCGGGGCCGGTGCGCCCTGCTGGTCGTACGGGGCGTAGGTGTCGAAGGCGTAGTCGTCACCGGTGGCGGGCGGGGGCTGCGGGCCCTCGTCGTAGACGCCGTACTGGCCGGTGTCGTCGGGCATCGGCTCGGGTGCGTACACGCCGGGGCCCGCCGTCTGCACCTCCATCATGGCCGTCGACTCCAGCGCGTCCGGCTCGGCGGGGGCCTGAGGGCCCGCGGCGTCCGCGTCGTACTCCAGCTCGGAGACCTGGAGCGTCGGCTGGGCCGCGGCGGCGCCGGAGCCCGCCCTGCGGCGCTTGCTCGCACCGGGCCTGCCACCGACCGCCCAGCCGCTCGCGAAGCCGCGGCGGAACGACAGCGTCACATAGGTCTGCCCGACGGCGAAGGCGACGGCGCCCGCGGCGATCACGAGCACCGACGAAAGCAGCACCCCGGCGACCACGCCGAGGAAGCCGACGAACGCGAGGAGCCGCCAGCGCAGCCGCGCCTTGTACTGCAACAGCACCTCGCCGAGCAGCCACAGCGCGACCGCGCCGAACGCGCAGTAGAGGACCGTCAAGCCCATGTACGCCCCTCTCCCCTGCGGTCGCCGCGCGGGTACGACCGGTCAGGCCTGCTGGTGGTGCAGGCCCAGGTTCTCGTAGATCTCCAGCGTCGCCGTGGAGTTGTTCAGCGTGATGAAGTGCAGCCCCGGGACGCCCTCGGCGAGGAGCCGCGCGCAGAACTCCGTCGCGAACTCGATACCAATGGAGCGTACAGCGGCGGGATCGTCCTGCGCCGAGAGGATCCGCTCTTTGAGGGCGGGCGGGAAGTCCGCGTTGCTGAGCTGCGGCAACCGCTCCAGCTGGCGCACGTTCGTGACCGGCATGATCTCGGGGATGATCGGCGTCTCGCAGCCCGCCGCGGCGACGCGGTCGCGCAGCCGCAGGTATTCCTCGGGGTGGAAGAACATCTGCGTGATCGCGTAGTCCGCGCCCGCGCGGCACTTGTCGACGAAGTGCCGGACGTCGGAGTCCCAGTCGGTCGAGCGCGGGTGCATCGCAGGGAAGGCCGCGACGCCGACGCAGAAGTCGCCGGACTCCTTGATGAGCCGGACCAGTTCGGCGGCGTAGGTAAGCCCTTCGGGGTGTTTGCCCCATTCGCCCATCGGGTCGCCGGGCGGGTCCCCGCGCAGCGCGAGCATGTTGCGGATCCCGGCGTCCGCGTACTGCCCGATGATGTTGCGCAGCTCGGCGACCGAGTGGTCGACGGCGGTGAGGTGGGCGACCGGGGTGAGCGTCGAGTCGGCGACGATCTGCTGGGTCTCCTTGACCGTGCCCGCGCGCGTGGAGCCGCCGGCTCCGTACGTCACGGACACGAAGCTCGGCGCGACCGCCTCGACCCTGCGCAGCGAGTTCCACAGGTTCCGCTCGCCCTTGGGGGTCTTCGGCGCAGAGAACTCGAAGGAGTACGTGGTCTTGCCGGTCGCGAGCATGTCGCGCACGGTGCGTGCGCGGTCCGTCCTGGTGGAAGCAGTGCCTAGGGCCATACCGGCAGGTTAGCCAGGCCACGCCGGTCGCCCAACCAAAGGCGGGTGATATGTCCATTTGGTCAGCTTGTTGTCCGCTCCTCGGACACCCACAAGCTATTGATCAGACGGGTGTACGTACATATTGATGCGACCGGGGTACCCCTCGGTCCTCATGCCCCCGTCGTATGCCACGGCCACGGGGGCGCCGCCGTCCCGCGTACGCCACGGCCGTGGGCGCCGCCGTCCCGTCAGACGGTACGCAGCCGCTTCGCGAGGTCCGCCGCGGCGGCGCCGGGGTCGTCCGCCTCCGTGATCGCGCGCACGACGACCACTCGGCGGGCGCCCGCTTCGAGCACTTCGTCCAGATTTGTCGCGTCGATGCCGCCGATCGCGAACCAGGGGCGGTCCGTGCCGAGCCCGGCCGTGTAGCGCACGAGGTCCAGGCCCGGGGCGTGGCGGCCCGGCTTCGTGGGCGTCGGCCAGCACGGTCCTGTGCAGAAGTAGTCCACGCCCTCCTGGGCGGCGGCCGCGGCGGCCTCCTCCTCGGCGTGCGTGGAGCGGCCGACGACGACGTCCGCGCCGAGGATCGCGCGGGCCGCGGGCACGGGCAGGTCGCCCTGGCCCAGGTGCAGCACGTCGGAGCCGATGGCGTGCGCGACGTCCGCGCGGTCGTTGACCGCGAGGAGCTTGCCGTGGCGGCGGCAGGCGTCGGCGAAGACCCGGAGGTGCTCCAGCTCCTGTGCGGCCTCCATGCCCTTGTCGCGCAGCTGCACGATGTCCACGCCGCCCGCCAGGACGGCGTCCAGGAACTGCGGGAGGTCCCCCTGGCGCTCGCGCGCGTCCACGCACAGATAGAGCCGCGCGTCCGCGAGCCGGGCGCGTGCGGAGCCGCCCGCCGTGTCGGTGGCCATGGAGCGTTCCCCCCGATGTCGGTGGCGTACGGGCCAGGTGGCTGCCCGGGCCCGTACGCCAGATGGTTGTCAGGTCAGACGGCGAGCGCCTGCGCGCGGCGCTTCACCTCCGTGCCGCGATTCTCGCTCAGTGCCTGCGCGGGGGTGCCGGGCAGGGTCGGGTCGGGGGTGAAGAGCCACTCCAGGGCCTCTTCGTCGGAGAAACCGTCGTCCCGCAGGAGCGTCAGCGTTCCGGACAGGCCCTTGACGACTTTGTCGCCGTCGATGAAGGCCGCCGGAACCTGAAGCGTCCTGTTCTCACCGCGGCGCACGGCGATCAGCTGGCCCTCCTTGACCAGCTGCCGCACGCGCGTCACCTCGATGTCGAGCATCTCCGCGATGTCGGGGAGGTGGAGCCAGGCGGGGACGAGAGCATCGGTCTTTGCGTCAATCTCGGTCACAGATCAAGCGTGCCACCTCCGGCCGGGGGCCGGTAGCGGGGGGCCGGGGCTTCGCCGCTCGGGCCCGTGTGCTGGGGCGCCCGGGCGTGCGCGGCCGCGCCGCGCGCGGGGGCCTCAGGAGCGGATCGCCTTCTTCAGCGGGACCGCCGGGTCCGTGACCAACGTCGCGTCCATCGGGGTGGCCGCGTCGATCAGCTTCCTCGCCTGGGCGAGGTCCCGGGGGCGGCCCACCGCGAGGACGGCCACCAGGGCGCCGTCGCGGAGCCAGCAGACCGTCCAGGACGGGGTCGCGGGGTCGCCGCGCCAGATCAGCTCGTCGGCGGCCGCGTGATGGCCCGCGTACTGGACGAAGCGGCCGAACTGCTCGGACCAGAAGTACGGCACCGGGTCGTACGCCTCCGGGGCCCCGCCGACGATGTCGGCGGCCACCGTGCGCGGCCCCTGCACGGCGTTGTCCCAGTGGTGGACGAGGAGCCGCTCGCCGTAGCGGCCCGAGGGGAAGGACGCGCAGTCGCCGACCGCGTACACGTCGGGCGCGGAGGTGCGGAGCCGGTCGTCGGCCACGACCTCGTGGTGGACGCCGAGCTCGATGCCGGAACCGGCGAGCCAGGCCGTCGCGGGCCGAGCCCCGATGCCGACGACGACGGCGCCCGCGGGCAGCCTGCTGCCGTCGTCGAGGAGGACCGCGCCCGGCTCGACGCGCGCCACGCGCGCGTGGGTGCGCAGGGCCGCGCCCGCCTCGGCGTACCAGTCGGCCATCGGGGCCGCGACCTCGGCGGGCAGCGCGCCCGCGAGCGGCCGCCCGGAAGCCTCCACGACCGTCACGGCACAGCCCGCGTCGCGCGCGGCCGTGGCGAACTCCGCGCCGATCCAGCCCGCGCCGACGACCACGACGTCGTGCTGCTCGGCGAGCACCGGCCGCAGCCGCTCCGCGTCGTCGAGCGTGCGCAGCAGATGGACCCCGGGCACGCCGTCCGAGCCGGGCAGGCGGATCGGTTCGGCACCGGTGGCGAGGACCAGGCTCTCGTACCCGACCGGGCCCGCCGCCGTGTCCAGCTCGTGGTCCGCGGGACGGACGCCGGTGACCTCGACGCCGAGCCGCAGCTCGATGCCGAGGCCCTCGAAGTCGATGTCGAAGGCCGAGCCCTCGGCCTTGCCGAGGAGCACCGCCTTGGACAACGGCGGCCTGTCGTACGGCTGGTGCGGCTCCGCGCCGATCAGGGTGACCGGGCCGGTGAACCCCCGTTCGCGCAGGGCCACGGCCGTCTGCACCCCGGCCATGCCCGCGCCCACGATGACGACCCGCTGTCCCGCCCGCTTCCGCTCTTCGCTCACCCGATCAACTGTAGGACGGCCCCCGGCGCCCGCACACGACGGGCTTACCGGCCCGGCGGGCGACGGGCTAGGGTGGCCGGTGCAGAGCACTCGCGGGAGCCCGGACGACCGGGCTGAGAGGGAGGCTGAAACGGCCTCCGACCGTACGAACCTGATCCGGGTCATGCCGGCGAAGGGAGGGGCTGGACGCCCATGCGTTCCCGTACGAAACCACCGAACGCGTCCGTTTCCCGTACGTCACCTACTCGTACGTCACCACCGTCCGCCGGGCCGACGGACGTCCTGGTCGTCGGCGGTGGCGTCATCGGCCTGGTCACGGCCTGGCGGGCCGCGCGGCGCGGCCTGTCCGTCACGGTCGTCGACCCCGAGCCCGGCGGCGGCGCCGCTCAGGTCGCGGCGGGCATGCTGGCCGCCGTCACCGAACTGCACCACGGCGAGCAGACGCTGCTCGGCCTGAACCTGGCCTCCGCCCGGCGCTATCCGGACTTCGCCGCCGAGCTGACGGAGGCGTCCGGCGCGGACATCGGCTACCGCGCGTGCGGCACGCTGGCCGTCGCGCTCGACGCCGACGACCGCGCCCACCTGCGCGAACTGCACCTCCTCCAGCAGCAGTCGGGCCTGCGCTCGGAGTGGCTCAGCGGCCGCGAGTGCCGCCGCCTCGAACCGATGCTCGCCCCCGGAGTGCGCGGCGGCCTCCGCGTCGACGGCGACCACCAGGTCGACCCGCGCCGGCTCACCGCCGCCCTCCTGGTGGCGTGCGAGCGGGCCGGGGTGGCCTTCACGCGCGCGTGGGCGGAGCGGCTCGTCGTCGCCCGGGACCGCGCCACCGGCGTCGTCCTCGCCGACGGCAGCACGCTCGGCGCCGGGCAGACCGTCCTCGCGGCGGGCAGCCTCAGCGGCCGTCTCGCCGGCGTCCCGGATCACGTCCTGCCGCCGGTGCGGCCCGTGAAGGGACAGGTCCTGCGGCTCACCGTGCCCGAGCGGTACGCGCCGTTCCTGAGCCGCACCGTGCGCGCCGTCGTCCGCGGCAGCCACGTCTATCTGGTGCCGCGGCTCAGCGGCGAGCTCGTCGTGGGCGCGACCAGCGAGGAGCTCGGCTGGGACACCACGGTCACCGCGGGCGGCGTCTACGAGCTCCTGCGCGACGCCCACGAGCTGGTCCCCGGCATCACCGAGCTGCCGCTCACCGAGACCCGGGCCGGGCTGCGGCCTGGCTCGCCCGACAACGCTCCGCTGCTCGGGCCCACCGCCCTGCCCGGCCTGCACCTGGCCACCGGCCACTACCGCAACGGCGTGCTCCTGACCCCGGTCACCGGCGACGTCATGGCACACCTCCTGACCACCGGCGAACTGCCCGACGAGGCCCGGCCGTTCACGCCGCTGCGCTTCGCCGCGGCCGCCCCCGCCCCGCCCAAGGACCTTTCGGAGCTGCCCGTATGACCACGCCCTCCGCCGCCTTCGCCCTGTCGGTCAACGGCGAGGCACGCGACGTCGCCGCGGGCACCACGCTCGACGCCCTCGTCGCCGAGCTGACCACCGCGCCGTCCGGCGTGGCCGCGGCCCTCAACGAAACCGTCGTCCCGCGCGCCCGGTGGGCCACCACCGTGCTCCGGGACGGCGACCGCGTCGAAGTCCTCACCGCCGTCCAAGGAGGCTGACGACATGGCGGACGACCCCCTCGTCATCGGCGGCCTCACGCTGTCGTCCCGGCTGATCATGGGCACGGGCGGAGCGCCGAGCCTCGACGTCCTGGAGCGCTCCCTGGTGGCCTCGGGGACGGAGCTGACCACCGTCGCGATGCGCCGCGTCGACCCGGGTACGCACGGCTCCGTCCTGTCCGTCCTGGAGCGCCTGGGCATCCGCGTGCTGCCCAACACGGCGGGCTGCTTCACCGCGGGCGAGGCCGTGCTCACCGCGCGCCTGGCGCGCGAGGCGCTCGGCACGGACCTGGTGAAGCTGGAGGTGATCGCCGACGAGCGCACCCTCCTGCCCGACCCCGTGGAGCTGCTCGACGCCGCGGAGACGCTCGTCGACGACGGCTTCACCGTCCTTCCGTACACGAACGACGACCCCGTGCTCGCCCGGAAGCTGGAGGACGTCGGCTGCGCGGCCGTCATGCCGCTCGGCTCCCCCATCGGCTCCGGGCTCGGCATCCGCAACCCGCACAACTTCCAGCTCATCGTGGAGCACGCGCGCGTGCCGGTGATCCTGGACGCGGGGGCGGGGACGGCGTCCGACGTGGCGCTCGCGATGGAGCTGGGGTGTGCCGGGGTGATGCTCGCCTCCGCGGTGACGCGGGCGCGGGAGCCGGTCCTCATGGCGGAGGCCATGAGCCACGCGGTCGTCGCCGGGCGCCTCGCCCTGCGGGCCGGGCGCATCCCCCGGCGGCACTTCGCCGAGGCGTCGTCCCCCGCGGCGGGCCTGGCCGCCCTGGATCCGGAGCGGCCCGCCTTCTGAGCCGCGGGCTCGGTCACAGCTCCGCTGCAGTCTGCCCCGGGCGGGGCCCGGGGCGGCTCCGGTGTCGGTGGCGGCTCGTAGACTCCCAGCGTGGACACGACCCTTAAGGACCCCCTCGTCGGGCAGGTGCTCGACGGGCGGTATCGCGTGGACGGGCGGATCGCGGTCGGCGGGATGGCCACGGTCTACCGGGCCGTGGACACCCGCCTCGACCGCGTGCTCGCGCTCAAGGTGATGCACCCGACGCTCGCCGCCGACGCCTCGTTCGTCGAGCGCTTCATCCGGGAGGCCAAGTCGGTCGCCCGCCTCGCGCATCCGAACGTGGTCGGGGTCTTCGACCAGGGCACCGACGGCCCGTACGTGTACCTGGCGATGGAGTACATCGCGGGCTGCACCCTGCGCGACGTGCTCCGCGAGCGCGGCGCGCTGCGCCCGCGCGCCGCCCTCGACATCCTGGAGCCGGTCCTCGCCGCCCTCGGCGCCGCGCACCGCGCCGGGTTCGTGCACCGCGACATGAAGCCCGAGAACGTCCTCATAGGAGACGACGGCCGCGTCAAGGTCGCCGACTTCGGCCTCGTCCGCGCGGTGGACTCGGTGACGAACACCACGGGCACCGTCCTCGGCACGGTGTCGTACCTGGCCCCCGAGCAGATCGAGCACGGCACGGCCGACACCCGCGTGGACGTGTACGCGTCCGGGGTCGTCCTGTACGAGATGCTGACCGGCGCCAAGCCGCACTCCGGCGACTCCCCCGCCCAGGTCCTGTTCCAGCATCTGAACGAGGACGTGCCGCCCCCGTCCGCGGCCGTGCCGGGCCTCGCCTACGAACTCGACGAGCTGGTCGCCACGGCCACCGCCCGCAACGCCGACCTGCGCCCGTACGACGCGGTGGCGCTGCTCGCGCTGCTCCGTGAGGCGCGCCTCGCGCTCACCGACGCGCAGCTGGACACGGTGCCGCCGCTGGCCCGCGCCACGGAGCACACCGGCCACGACACCTCCGAGGACCGTACGAGCGTCATCCCGCGAGCGGACCGGGCGGTGCAGCTGCCGCTGCCCGCCACCCGGGACGTCGGCCGCGCGGGGCAGGACGGGCAGGACGGGCTCAACCGCACCAGCGTGCTGCGCACCCCGCCGCGCCCCGCCGGGGCACCGCCCGCCCGCCCCGCCTCCGTCAAGGAGCGCGTCCGGCAGCGGCTGCTCGCCCGGCGCGGGATAACGGTGGCGATAGCGGCCGTGCTGCTCGTCCTGGGCGTCGGCGCGGGCGTCTGGTACATCAACTCCGGCCAGTTCACGACGGTCCCCGCGGTGCTCGCCAAGACCGAGAAGGAAGCCCGCTCGCGGCTCGACGACGTCGGGCTCGACGTGCGCAAGGTCAAGGGCGCGTACAGCGACACCGACAAGCGCGGCACGGTCATCGCCACCGACCCCGGCGTCGGCGACCGCATCCGGCAGAACGGCAAGGTCACGCTGACCGTCTCGCTCGGCCCGCAGACCGTGAAGGTCCCCGACCTGGAGGGCACGCCGCTCGCCGAGGCGAAGGACAAGCTCGACGACGCCGGGCTCGGCGCCGGGATGGTCACGAAGACCTTCAGCGAGGACGTGGCCAGGGGCTCCGTGATCAGCACCGACCCCAAGCCCGGCACGGTCCGCAGGGCGGGCACCGCCGTCGCCCTCCTCGTGAGCAAGGGCAGCCCCATCGACGTGCCCGACGTCACCGGCGACTCCGAGAGCGACGCGCGCGAGGAGCTCGAAGAGGCGGGCCTCAAGGTGAAGATCGCGCCGACGCGGGTCTTCTCCGACGAGGACAAGGGGGCCGTGGCCAAGCAGTCCCCCGAGGCGGAGGAGCGGCTCGCCGGGGGCGACACGGTGACGCTGACGCTGTCCAAGGGGCCCCAGATGCTGGAGGTGCCCGACGTGGAGGGCATGAAGGTCGGCGAGGCCACGGACAAGTTGAAGGCCGCGGGGTTCGAGGTCGATGAGGACCGGGGGCTGCTCGGGATCTTCGGCGACACGGTGAAGGACCAGTCGGTGGACCCGGGCGACGAGGCCCCCAAGGGGTCGGCCATCACCATCACGATCCGCTGACCGCTGTCCCTCGCGGGGCGCCCCAGACCCGCCCCTTCCCGATCCGAGGGCTGCCGCCCCCGTGCCCCCGCCTTTTCGGCGCTCCGCGCCTCGTCCTCAAACGCCGGACGGGCTGGAAATGCCGCCG
Source organism: Streptomyces sp. NPDC053474 (assembly GCF_044544845.1). Lineage (NCBI taxonomy): Bacteria > Bacillati > Actinomycetota > Actinomycetes > Kitasatosporales > Streptomycetaceae > Streptomyces > Streptomyces sp. NPDC053474. The sequence goes on along the minus strand of NZ_JBITXV010000004.1, from coordinate 423,670 downwards.
GTTGCGGCAGATCTTTCAGCCTCTCCGGCGTTTGAGGAGCGGGGGTCTGGGGACGGAGCCCCCAGTTTCGGGAAGGGGCGGGATTGGGGAGCCCCACGGCGTGACACCCTGGTTCGAATGAGCAGCAAGAAGTCCCCCATCGGCAGCCACGTCCCCGTCGCCGGCGGCCTCGCCCGCGTCGGTCTCGCCTACGCCCGAGACCTCGCCGCGGAAACCGTCCAGGTCTTCGTCGCCAACCCGCGCGGCTGGGCGACGCCCCCGGGCAACCCCGAGCAGGACGAGGCCTTCCGCGCGGCCTGCGCCGCCGAGGGGATCCCGGCGTACGTCCACGCCCCGTACCTCATCAACTTCGGCTCGCACACCGAGGCCACCGTGGAGAAGTCCGTGGAGTCGCTGCGGCACTCGCTGCGCCGCGGGCGGGAGATCGGCGCGCTCGGCGTGGTCGTGCACACCGGCTCGGCCACCGGCGGCCGGGGCCGCGACGTGGCGCTGCGCCAGGTGCGCGAGCACATGCTGCCGCTGCTCGACGAGCTGACGCACGACGACGACCCGTTCCTGCTCCTGGAGTCGACCGCGGGCCAGGGCTCGTCGCTGTGCTCCCGCACCTGGGACTTCGGCCCGTACTTCGAGGCCCTGGACGCCCATCCGAAGCTCGGGGTCTGCCTGGACACCTGCCACGTCTTCGCGGCCGGGCACGACCTGGCCGGTCCCGGCGGCGTGAAGCAGACGCTCGACCTGCTCGTGGACACCGTGGGCGAGGGCCGCCTGAAGCTGGTCCACGCCAACGACTCCAAGGACGTCGTCGGCGCGCACAAGGACCGCCACGAGAACATCGGCACCGGCCACATCGGCGCCGAGGCCTTCCGCGAGCTCCTTGCCCACCCGGCCACGGACGGCGTACCGCTGATCATCGAGACGCCCGGCGGGAAGGAAGGGCACGCCGCCGACGTGGCACGGCTCAAGGAGCTCAGGGGATAGCGCAGGGGCCCGGCCCCCGGGAAGCAGCTCCCAAAGATCTTGAGGAATACCCTGAGGGGGTATACGGTTCTTGCTCAGAGGCAGGAACCGTTATCTGACGTCGGGGGATTTGTCATGGAACACGACACGCATGCGGGGCACGGGCACCACGCGGGACATGGGCACCACACAGAGCACGGGCACCACACGGAGCACGAGCACCACGGCCACGCGGCCCACGGCGCGCACGCCCATCACGGAGGCGGCGGCAAGGTCAGCTGGTCCATGGCCGCGCAGGCGACGCTGCACTGCCTCACCGGGTGCGCCATCGGCGAAGTGCTCGGCATGATCATCGGCACCGCGCTCGGCTGGGGCAACGTGCCGACGATGACCCTCGCGATCATCCTCGCGTTCCTCTTCGGCTACTCGCTGACGCTGCGCGGCATCCTCAAGGCGGGCGTCGACTTCAAGACAGCCCTGCGGGTCGCCTTCGCCGCCGACACGCTGTCCATCGCCGTCATGGAACTCATCGACAACGGCGTGATCGCGCTGTGGCCCGGCGGCATGGACGCCCATCTGTCGGACGCGATGTTCTGGTACCTGCTCGCGATCGCGCTCGCCGCCGCCTTCGTGATCACGACACCGGTCAACAAGTGGATGATCGGCCGCGGCAAGGGCCACGCGGTGGTCCACCAGTACCACCACTGACCGGCGCGGACAGCGCCGCCAGGAGTCAGAGCTCGGGGCCGTCCCCGGGCTCTTCCTGGTAGGAGTAGCGCTGCTCGCGCCAGGGGTCGCCGATGTTGTGGTAGCCGCGCTCCTCCCAGAAGCCGCGGCGGTCGGCGGTCATGTACTCGATGCCGCGGACCCACTTGGGGCCCTTCCAGGCGTACAGATGGGGCACCACGAGCCGCAGCGGGAAACCGTGCTCGGCGGTGAGCAGCTCACCGCCCTTGTGGGTGGCGAAAATCGTGCGGTCGCTGAGGAAGTCCGCGAGGCGCAGGTTCGAGCTGAAGCCGTACTCGGCCCAGACCATCACGTGGGTGGCGTTCGGCGCGGGCGGCGCGAGTTCGGCCAGGTCACGGGCGAGCACACCGCCCCATTCGGCGCCGAGCATGCTGAACTTCGTGACGCAGTGCAGATCGGCGACCACCGTCGCGTACGGCAGGGCCGAGAACTCCTCGTGCGTCCAGGAGTGCTTCTCCCCGTCGGCGGTGGCGCCGAACACCCTGAAGTCCCAGCGCTCCGGGCGGAACTTGGGGACCGGGCCGTAGTGCGTGACCGGCCAGCCGCGCTGCAGTCGCTGCCCCGGCGGAAGGTCCGGCTCCACTACGTCTCGAGATGTACGACCCACCGGCTGACCCATGCCTCCATCCTGACAGACCGGAAGCAGTGGACGTGACCAGGCATACGCGGATTCGGGCAACTCCTACTAAGCGTGCACTTACTGGACGCCCCTCGGACGCCGGTGCAAGGATGCGCGCTACCTGCCAGTCCCCCCGCTTGGAAGGAGCCTCTGCGATGCAGGGCGACCCCGAGGTCATCGAATTCCTCAACGAGCAGCTGACCGCCGAGCTCACGGCGATCAACCAGTACTTCCTGCACGCGAAGATGCAGGAGAACAACGGCTGGACGAAGCTCGCCAAGTTCACCCGGTCCGAGTCGATCGACGAGATGAAGCACGCCGAGGTGCTCACCGACCGGATCCTGTTCCTCGACGGCCTGCCCAACTACCAGCGGCTGTTCCACGTACGCATCGGCCAGTCCGTCACCGAGATGTTCCAGGCGGACCGCCAGATCGAGGCGGAGGCGATCGACCGCCTCAAGCGCGGCATCGAGGTGATGCGCGCCAAGGGCGACGTCACGTCCGCGAACATCTTCGAGTCGATCCTCGAGGACGAGGAGCACCACATCGACTATCTCGACACCCAGCTCGAACTGGTCGAGAAGCTCGGTGAGCCGCTGTACATCGCCCAGCTCATCGAGCAGCCGGAGAGCTAGGCCGCCTCGTCCAGGTCGGAGAGGACCGGCTCTCCCTGGTCCACGAGCTCACGGCGCGGGCACGCGCCCCGGCCGAGCAGCGCCTGGATGCGCCGTACGCACGAACCACAGTCCGTGCCCGCCTTGCAGGCCGACGCTATCTGCCGGGGGGTGCAGGCGCCGCCCTCCGCGTGCTTCTTCACCTGCGCCTCGGTGATCCCGAAGCAGTTGCAGACGTACACGCGGTTCACCTCCCGGACAGGACTCATCGGTAACGCCGTCCCGATTGATCGGTGAGGCTAACCTAACCTTACCCGCGACATCGGGCACGCAAAAGCCCCGGATACGCCGGTGGGGCGCGGATCACACGGATCCGCGCCCCACGCGTGCGTACGGGCGGGAGCTACTGGTCCCGGTACATCTCCGCGACCAGGAACGCCAGGTCGAGGGACTGGCTGCGGTTCAGCCGCGGGTCGCAGGCCGTCTCGTAGCGCTGGTGCAGGTCGTCGACGAAGATCTCGTCACCGCCGCCCACGCACTCCGTGACGTCGTCGCCGGTCAGCTCCACGTGGATGCCGCCGGGGTGGGTGCCGAGCGCCTTGTGGACCTCGAAGAAGCCCTTGACCTCGTCCAGGACGTCGTCGAAGCGGCGGGTCTTGTGGCCGGAGGCCGCCTCGTAGGTGTTGCCGTGCATCGGGTCGGTGATCCAGGCGACGGTCGCGCCGGACGCGGTGACCTTCTCGACCAGCTCGGGGAGCTTGTCGCGGACCTTGTCCGCGCCCATGCGGGCGATGAAGGTCAGGCGCCCGGGCTCGCGCTCGGGGTCGAGGCGCTCGATGTACTGGAGCGCCTCCTCGGCCGTCGTCGTCGGGCCGAGCTTGATCCCGATCGGGTTGCGGATCTTGGAGGCGAACTCGATGTGCGCCCCGTCCAGCTGGCGGGTGCGCTCACCGATCCACACCATGTGGCCCGAGACGTCGTACAGATCGCCGGTGCGGGAGTCGACGCGGGTCAGCGCCGACTCGTAGTCGAGCAGCAGCGCCTCGTGGGAGGCGAAGAACTCGACCGTCTTGAACTCCTCCGGGTCGGTGCCGCAGGCCCGCATGAAGTTCAGCGCGTTGTCGATCTCGCGGGCGAGCTGTTCGTAGCGCTGGCCGGAGGGGGAGGACTTCACGAAGTCCTGGTTCCAGGCGTGCACCTGGCGCAGGTCGGCGTAGCCGCCGGTGGTGAAGGCGCGCACCAGGTTGAGCGTCGACGCGGAGGCGTTGTACATCCGCTTCAGGCGCTCGGGGTCCGGGACGCGGGCCTCCTCCGTGAAGGCGAAGCCGTTCACCGAGTCGCCGCGGTAGGTCGGCAGCGTCACGCCGTCGCGGGTCTCGGTGGGCTTGGAGCGCGGCTTGGAGTACTGCCCCGCGATGCGGCCCACCTTCACGACGGGCACGGAGGCGGCGTACGTGAGCACGGCGCCCATCTGGAGCAGGGTCTTCAGCTTGGCCCGGATGTGCTCGGCGCTCACCGCGTCGAACGACTCGGCGCAATCGCCGCCCTGGAGGAGGAACGCCTCGCCCCTGGCCACCGCTCCCATGCGGGCGCGCAGCTGGTCGCACTCACCCGCGAAGACGAGCGGCGGATAGGAGCTGAGCTCGTCGATGACGTCGCGCAGGGCCTCGGCATCGGGGTACTCAGGCTGCTGCGCCGCGGGCAGGTCTAGCCAGGTCGCCTTGGCGGCGACGGCTTGGGAATCAGCGTTCACGGTCACCCCGTAAACCTTACGGGGTCGTGCCCGGTGATTTTGCCCGCGCCCGTCAGATGAGACGAGGGCCCGTGCTGATCATGCGCTAGGGTGCGGGCATGTTCACGCAGTCGACCCGCTCCTGGTGGTGGCCCGCTCATCCGGCGGCCCACTGACTGCGCGTACCCAGCAGACATCGCGAAGGCCGCCCGAGGGGCGGCCTTCCGTGCTTCCCGGACGGTGTCCGGGACCGGCCGTTCCTCTCCCTCCCAGCGAAGGAACCGCCCATGCACCTCTCCGACCTCCTGACCGACGACCGCCCCTTCGCCCTGCTGCGGCGCCGCACCCCGGGCCGTGACCACACCGTGGTGGAGGTCCTGCGCGGCCCCGTGACCACGTACGAGCGGCTCGCCGACATCCCTCAGGGGCTCGCGCTCGTGCCGTTCCGGCAGATCAGGGAGCGCGGCTTCGACGTCACGGACGACGGCACCCCGCTCGCCGTGCTCACCCCCGACGAGACCCACGAGCTCCCGCTGGAGCAGGCCCTGTCCCAGCTGCCCGGGCACGACGTCCAGGTCACGGGCCACGGCTTCGACGTGAGCGACGACGCGTACGCGGAGATCGTCGGCCGGGTCCTGCGCGAGGAGATCGGGCGCGGCGAGGGCGCCAACTTCGTGATCCGGCGTACGTACGAGGGAGAGATCCCCGGCTTCGGCCGTGCGGACGCCCTCGCGCTGTTCCGCAGGCTCCTGGAGGGCGAGCGGGGCGCGTACTGGACGTTCGTCGTGCACACCGGAGATCAGAAGGGGCCCGAAGGGCCTTCCTCGGAAGGGCGGGGGCGGGAGACGGGTGGGCGCACGCTGGTCGGGGCGAGCCCCGAGGTGCACGTGCGGATGTCCGGCGGGACGGTCGTGATGAACCCGATCAGCGGGACCTACCGCTATCCCGCCGAGGGCCCTTCGGTCGACGGGCTGCTGCGCTTCCTCGACGACGCCAAGGAGACCGAGGAACTCTCGATGGTCGTCGACGAGGAGCTCAAGATGATGTGCACGGTCGGCGACATGGGCGGCGTGGTGGTGGGGCCGCGGCTCAAGGAGATGGCGCATCTGGCGCACACGGAGTACGAGCTGCGCGGCCGCTCGTCGCTCGACGTGCGCGATGTGCTGCGCGAGACGATGTTCGCCGCCACGGTGACCGGCTCGCCGGTGCAGAACGCCTGCCGGGTGATCCAGCGCCACGAGACCGGCGGGCGCGGCTACTACGCCGGGGCCCTCGCGCTCGTCGGGCGGGACGCGGGCGGCGCCCAGACGCTGGACTCGCCGATCCTGATCCGCACCGCCGACATCGACGCGGCCGGGCGCCTCCGGGTGCCGGTCGGCGCGACCCTGGTGCGCGGCTCGGACCCGGCCGGTGAGGTGGCCGAGACCCATGCGAAGGCGGCGGGGGTCCTCGCGGCGCTCGGGGTGCGCCCCGGGCGGCCGGGGGCGGAGGGCGCGCGGCCCGCGCTCGCCGACGACCCCCGGGTGCGGGCGGCCCTTGACGCGCGGCGGGCCGGGCTCGCGCCGTTCTGGCTGCGGATGCAGGAGGCAGCGCGCGAGCTCTCGGGGCACGCCCTGGTGGTGGACGGCGAGGACACGTTCACGGCGATGCTCGCGCACGTCCTGCGCTCGGCGGGCCTCGGCGTGAGCGTGCGGCGGTACGACGAGGCGGGGCTGCGCGCCGCGGTGCTCGGCCACGGCGGTCCCGTGGTCCTCGGGCCGGGACCCGGCGACCCGTCCGACACCGCCGACCCGAAGATGCGGCTGCTGCGCGGGCTCACGGCCGAGCTGATCCGGGAGCGGCGCGGCCCGGTGCTGGGCGTGTGCCTGGGCCATGAGCTGATCGCGGCGGAGCTGGGCCTGGACATCGTCCGCAAGGACGTCCCGTACCAGGGCGCGCAGACGACGATCGACCTGTTCGGGCGGCCGGAGACCGTGGGCTTCTACAACAGCTTCGCGGCGCGCTGCGACGACGAGGCCGAGCGGGAGCTGGCCGCGCACGGCATCGCCGTGAGCCGGGACCCGGCGACGGGCGAGGTGCACGCGCTCCGCGGCCCCGGCTTCGCCTCGCTGCAGTTCCACCCGGAGTCGGTGCTGTCCCTGCGGGGGGCCGCGGTGGTGCGCGAACTGCTCGGTCAGCTGGCCGGGAGCGCGGGCACCAGCACGTTCTCGGAGCGGCGGCCCGCCAGGTAGTCCAGGACGTTGGTGACCGTGGCCTCGATGATCTGCCCGACGGCGTCCTCGGTGTAGTACGCCTGGTGCGAGGTGACCACCACGTTCGGGAAGGTGACGAGGCGGGCCAGGGTGTCGTCCTCGACCACCTCCAGGGACTTGTCGAGGAAGAAGAGCCCGGCCTCGGCCTCGTACACGTCGAGGCCGACGCCGGTGAAGCGGCCCGCGCGCAGTTCGGTGACGAGGGCGTCGGTGTCGATGAGGCCGCCGCGGCTGGAGTTCACCAGGATCGCGTCGTCCTTCATGGCGCGCAGGGCCGCGGCGCCGATGAGGTGCCGGGTCGCGGGCAGCAGCGGTACGTGCAGGCTGATGAGGTCGGACTCGGCGAGGAGCTGGTCCTTCTCGACGTACTTCATGCCGAGTCCGACGCAGGCGGGGTTCTCGGCGACGTCCCAGCCGAGCAGGTTCATGCCGAAGCCGTGCGCGATCCGGGTGAAGGCCTCGCCGATCTTGCCGGTGCCGAGGACGCCCGCGGTGCGGCCGCGCAGGTCCCGGCCCATCAGGCCGTCGAGCCGGAAGTCGAAGTCGCGGGTGCGGTTGCTGGCGCGGACGATGCGGCGGTTCACGGCCATCGCCAGGGTCCAGGCGAACTCCGCCACGGAGTACGGGGAGTAGGAGGAGACGCGGGCGACGGTGAGGCCCAGGCGCTCGGCGACCTGGAGGTCGATGTTGTTGAAGCCGGTCGAGCGCTGGGCGACCATCTGGGTGCCGCCGGCGGCGAGGGTCTGGAGCACGCGGTTGTCGAGGATCGCGTTGACGCTGGTGGAGATGACCTCGTAGCCGGCGGCGATGGGGGCGGTGTCCTCGGTGAGGAAGACGTCCAGGCAGCGGATGTCGTGGTGCGGGGCGAAGGCCTTCTCGATGAGGGGGCGCTCGTCGGCCTGGACGCCGAAGGCGAGAATCTCCACGGTTTCACTCCCGTTCAGGGGTGCAGGTCCTGTACGGGGTGAATATACGTTTTAGCCTGGTTGACGGTGCGGGGCAGTGGGGGCTGTGCCCACCCGTTCCGCCCCTGGCGGACCAGCTGCCCACAGCGGGTAGGGGGCGGGCTCAGCCGAAGAAGACTTCCACTTCCTTGTAGAGGGCGGGGTTCACCGTCTTGAGGTGGGCCGTGGCCTCGGCGATGGGGACGCGGACGATGTCCGTGCCCTGGAGGGCGACCATCTTGCCGAAGTCGCCGTCGCGGACGGCGTCGATCGCGTGCAGCCCGAAGCGCGTGGCGAGCCACCGGTCGAAGGCGCTGGGCGTGCCGCCGCGCTGCACGTGGCCGAGGACCGTCGTCCGGGCCTCCTTGCCGGTGCGCTTCTCGATCTCCTTGGCCAGCCACTCCCCCACGCCGGACAGGCGCACGTGCCCGAAGGAGTCGAGGGACTCGTCCTTGAGGACCACGTCGCCGTCCTTGGGCATGGCGCCCTCCGCGACGACCACGATCGGCGCGTACGAGGCCTTGAACCGGGAGGTCACCCACGCGCAGACCTGGTCGACGTCGAAGCGCCGCTCGGGGATGAGGATGACGTTGGCGCCGCCCGCGAGCCCGGAGTGCAGCGCGATCCAGCCCGCGTGGCGGCCCATCACCTCGACGACCAGGACGCGCATGTGCGACTCGGCGGTGGTGTGCAGCCGGTCGATGGCCTCCGTCGCGATGCCGACGGCCGTGTTGAAGCCGAAGGTGTAGTCGGTGGCGGACAGGTCGTTGTCGATGGTCTTCGGTACGCCGACGACGGGCACGCCGTACTCGTCGGTGAGGCGCGCGGCGACGCCGAGGGTGTCCTCGCCGCCGATGGCGATGAGCGCGTCGACCTCCAGCTTGGCGAGGTTCTCCTTGATGCGGCGGATGCCGTTCTCGGCCTTGAGGGGGTTGGTGCGCGAGGAGCCGAGGATGGTGCCGCCGCGGGGCAGGATGCCGCGGACGGCCGGGATGTCGAGCTGGACGGTGTCGCCCTCGAGCGGTCCGCGCCAGCCGTCGCGGAAGCCGACGAAGTCGTAGCCGTACTCCTGTACGCCCTTGCGGACGACGCCCCGGATGACGGCATTGAGCCCGGGGCAGTCGCCGCCTCCGGTCAGAACTCCGACCCGCATGGAAATGTCCCTTCGCCGCGGTTGCGCTGACGCAAGCCACGCTAATGGTGATCCGCGTCACTCCGGGATGGGGTGAACGGTGAAATCCCGGGCGCGCCAAGGGAGTTGCCCGACAGGAGGGCGACCCGGTTCACCCGAAGGGGGCATGCCGGGGCGTCACTTCTGTGACCCCTGGGGGTCAGGTGCCGTCCGCGTCGTCCGTGTCGAGACCACGTTCGATCGCGTACCGCACGAGCTCCACCCGGTTGTGCAGCTGGAGCTTGCCGAGGGTGTTCTGGACGTGGTTCTGGACCGTGCGGTGGGAGATGACGAGCCGCTCGGCGATCTGCTTGTAGCTCAGGCCCTTGGCGACCAGGCGCAGGACCTCCGTCTCGCGGTCGGTCAGCCGCGGGGCGCCCGGCTCGTCGGGGGTCGCGGTCGCGGGCTCGGAGGCGAGGCGGCGGTACTCGCCGAGGACCAGGCCCGCGAGGCCGGGGGTGAAGACGGCGTCGCCGACGGCCGTGCGGCGCACCGCGTCGATCAGCTCGTCGGTGGACGCGGACTTCAGCAGATAGCCGGTGGCGCCGGACTTGACCGCCTCCAGGACGTCGGCGTGCTCGCCGCTCGCGGACAGGACGAGGACGCGCAGGGCCGGGTTGGCGCCGACGAGTTCCTTGCACACCTGGACGCCGGGCTTCAGCGGCAGGTTCAGATCGAGGACGAGGACGTCGGGCGCGGCGGCCCGGGCGCGGCGCACCGCCTGCTCGCCGTCGCCCGCGGTGGCCACCACGTCGAAGCCGGACTCGCCGAGGTCGCGGGCGACGGCGTCGCGCCACATCGGGTGGTCGTCGACGACCATGACCTTGACCGGGTCCGCGGCGTCCCGCCCCGTCGGTTCCTTGTGCTGTTCGCTCATGTCCGCGTCTCCGCCTTCCCCCGCGCGCCCTTGGGGACGCGTAGTTCCACTTCCGTTCCCTGGCCCGGCACCGAGATCAGCTCGGCCGTGCCGCCGATGTCCCGCAGTCGGCCGCGGATCGACTGGGCGACGCCGAGCCGCCCCTCCCCCTCGGCCTGGGCGAGGCGCCCCTCCGGGATGCCGGGTCCGTCGTCCCGCACGGTGACGATGACGGCGTCCGGCTCGTCCTCGACCAGGATCCAGGCGCGGGCGTCGGTTCCCGCGTGTCTGCGCACATTGTCCAGGGCGGCGCCGACGGCCGCCGCGAGTTCCCGGGCCGCGTGCCCGGCGAGCGGCACCGGGGCGCCGGGCTCGGACAGGGTCACCAGCGACCCGGCGTACGGCATGAGGAGCGTGCACAGGTCGCGCGGCTCGGTGGCGGCCGCGGTGTCGTCCGGCTCGTCGACGACGCGGACGAGGGCGCCCTGTGCGGCGTCCTCACAGACGCGTGAGGCCGGTACCAGGCCCCCGGCGACCAGCGAGCGCAGGGCGACCTCCTGTTCGCCCGCGAGGCGGCCGAGCTCGGCCGCCTCGCCGCCGATGGCGGTGCCCCGGCGCTGCACCATGGCGAGGACCTGGAGGACGCTGTCGTGGATGTCGCGGGCGAGGCGCTCGCGCTCACGGGTGGCGGCCTCGATCTCCAGGGCCCGGGCGAGGGTGCGCTCGGAGGCGCGTGCCACCTCCACGACGTAGCCGATGGCGATGGAGGCGATGCAGACGAGCAGCACGTTGTGGACGGTGTCGCGGCTGAAGGCGCCGCGCTGGACGACGTTCGCGACGCCGACGAGCAGCGAGGCGACGGCGGCCCAGCGCCAGCCGCCCTTGATCGCGAAGGCGAGGACGGCGCCCGCGGTCCATATGGAGGGCAGGGTCGGGCCGCCGTCGCTGATCCGCTCGGCGGCGTCGGCCGCCCGGGTCAGCAGGATGCCGGTCAGGGCGATCGTGAGGTCGGCGGCGAGGAAGCGCTTGGTGCAGTTCGCGGCGCCCGAGACCTTCGGCAGCGTGGCGAGCGTCCAGACGGCGAGCACCGAGAAGTAGGCGACGGCGACCCAGGGCCGGGCGAAGTCGTCGTGCGCGGCGACGAACAGGCCGATGGCGTACAGCATCGTCAGGACGCGGTACCCGGTCAGCGCGCGCCACAGCGGCTGCTCGACCGACATCCTCATGACTCTCTCGCGCTTGGCCATGCCCCCCACCCCACGGGACGCCCGGCGCGCCCCTCTTGCACCGACGCCACCGGGAGCCGGACCGTTCCCGCAGTGTCCTTCCGACCTACTCGCCTACTCGGCGTCGGCCTTCCGTGCCTGCTCGGCGGCGAGCCTCTCGGCCTCCGCCTTCTCGGCCTCCGCCTTCTCGGCCTCCGCCTTCTGCGCCTCGGCCTTCTGGGCGCGCGCGAGCTCCTTGGCGGCTTCCTTCTCCGCCTTGGCCGCCTCCTGGATCTGACGCTTCGCGGCGGTCGCGTACACGTCCACGTACTCCTGGCCGGAGAGCTTCATGATCTCGTACATGACCTCGTCGGTGACCGCGCGCAGGACGAAGCGGTCGCCCTCCATGCCCTGGTAGCGGCTGAAGTCCAGCGGCTGGCCGATGCGGATGCCCGGGCGCATCAGCTTGGGCACGACCTTGCCGGGCGGCTGGATCTTCTCCGTGTCGATCATCGCCACGGGGATGACGGGCGCCCCGGTGGCGAGGGCCACGCGCGCGAGGCCGCCGGGCTTGCCGCGGTAGAGGCGGCCGTCGGGCGAGCGGGTGCCCTCCGGGTAGATGCCGAACAGCTCGCCGCGCTCCAGGACCTCGATGCCGCTCTTGATCGCGGCCTCGCCCGCGCCGCGCGCGCCGGAGCGGTCCACCGGGAGCTGGCCGACGCCCTTGAAGAAGGCGGCCGTCATGCGGCCCTTGATGCCGGGGGTGGTGAAGTACTCGGCCTTCGCGATGAAGGTGACCTTGCGGTCCAGGACCGCGGGCAGGAAGAAGGAGTCCGAGAACGACAGGTGGTTGCTGGCCAGGATGGCGGGGCCCTCGGCGGGAATGTTCTCGAGGCCTTCCACCCAGGGCCTGAAGGCGAGCTTCAGGGGCCCTCCGATGGAAAACTTCATTGCGCCGTAGATCAAACCGAGTGCCTCCTGTGTCTGTGGATCAGACCATAACCCGAGCAGGGCTCCCGCTCCCTGCGGAGCGGGGCCGACGGGCCCGGTCCGCCGCCCGGTCCGCCGCCCGCGGCGGGGCCCGAAGGACCTGGTCGGTGTCAGTCCGGTCGCGTACGGTGAGGTACTCCCCGAACACGACGTGCCCCACCCCGGAGCCTCGTCGCACGCCCCCTCTGCCCCTCGCACGCCTCTGTCCGTCACGTCACCCCGTTCCACCCACTCCACGCATCCCACCTCACGAAGGAGACCGAAGGTGCCGGTCCTCCCCGGAGCCGAGCCGTACCGCCACGAGGGCGGCGAGGTCGGCGTCCTGCTGTGTCACGGCTTCACCGGATCCCCCCAGTCGCTGCGCCCCTGGGCCGAGTACCTGGCGGAGCGCGGCCTGACCGTCTCCCTGCCGCTGCTGCCAGGGCACGGCACACGCTGGCAGGACATGCAGGTCACCGGCTGGCAGGACTGGTACGCGGAGGTGGACCGCGAGCTGCGGCTGCTCCTGGAGCGGTGCGCGGAGGTGTTCGTCTTCGGGCTCTCCATGGGCGGCGCCCTGGCGCTGCGGCTCGCCGCCAAGCACGGCGACGCGGTGCGCGGCCTGGTCCTCGTCAACCCGGCGAACAAGGTGCACGGCCTGGCCGCCCACGCCCTGCCCGTCGCCCGCTTCCTGCTGCCCACCACCAAGGGCATCGCCAGCGACATCGCCAAGGACGGCTCGGCCGAGATCGGGTACGACCGGGTGCCGCTGCACGCCGCGCACTCGATGCGGCGGTTCTTCCGCCTCGTCGACGGCGAGCTGCCCCAGGTCACCCAGCCGCTGCTGCTCCTGCACAGCCCGAACGACCACGTGGTGCCCGCCGCCGACTCCGCCCGCATCCTCAGCCGCGTCTCGTCCACGGACGTCACCGAGATCCTGCTGGAACAGAGCTACCACGTCGCGACGTTGGACCACGATGCGGACCGGATCTTCGAGGAGAGCTACGGATTCATCGGCCGGCTCGCCCCCAGCGCAGGCAAGGAAGGGACGGCCACCGGTGGCTGAGCAGCAGGACCGCGACGAGAGCCGCGAGCCCGAGGAGCAGACCGCGCCCCCCGGCGAGGAGCGCGCGGTGCCCCTGGACGAGGACGCCGCGTGGCGGGCCATCGTCGCGGGGTACGGCGAGGAGCCCGCGGACCCGCCCGGCGCGAAGCCGTTCAAGTCCGTGGAGGACCTGGCGCTCCTTGAGCCGGAGCCCAACGGCACGGCGGACGACGAGCCGCGCCCCGACCTGTCCAAGGACACCGGCGACAAGTCCGGCGCGGGCGACGCGGCGCGCCCGCTCGGCAGCTCCGTCTCCTTCGCCCCCGGCGTCGCCGGGGGCGGCCCGCGCGACTACGCCCCGGCCGAGGCCTCGGACGACGACTTCGACGAGAGCGACGAGGGCCACTTCGTGCCGCCCGAGCCGCCGCCGCTGCCGGACGCCGACGTCACCGCCAAGTTCGCCTGGCTCGCGGTGCTCGGCGGGCCGCTGCTGCTCCTGCTCGCCGTGCTGCTCGGCTGGGAGATGACGTGGTGGCTCACGACGCTCGGCATCGGCGGCTTCCTCGGCGGCTTCGCGACGCTGGTGGCCCGCATGAAGAGCGGTGACGAGGAGGAGGACGACGACCCCGGGCGCGGGGCCGTGGTCTAGCCCTGCGGCTGTGCGGGCACCCTGAGCGCCGCCAGGACCGGCAGGTGGTCCGTGGCCGCCCTGAGGTCCGCGTCGCGTACGCCGGGGTGGCCCAACGGCACGCCGCAGCCGAGGACTTGGACACCTGGCGTGGCGAAGACCGCGTCGATGCGCTGGTGCGGGTCGGCCGGGGTCGAGGTCTGTTCGCCGCCCCAGGGGGCGGTGGCCCAGCAGTCCTGGAGACCGTCGGCGAGCCTGCGGAACGTACGGCCGTCGGGGCGGTCGTTGAGGTCGCCGCCCGCCACCGCGTGCGGGGCGCCCATCCCGGCGATCCGGTCGAGGAGCATGCCGCCCTGCGCGTACCGCTCCTCGTCCCGCAGGCTCAGATGGCAGCTCAGGACGGAGAGCCGGGCGCCGCCGAAGCGGACGACGGCCGTCGCGAAGCCGCGCCGGTGCTGGCCCGGCGTCAGTGGGAGCAGGACGTCCTCGGTCCGCTCGACGGTGGCTCGCAGCGAGCAGAGCAGCGCGGGTCCCGCCGCGGTGCCGCCGCCGGAGAGCGTCACCAGGTCGCAGGCGTGGGCGAGCCGCGCGAGCTTCTTGCGCCAGCGGAAGAACCGGGGCGCCTCCTGCACGAGGACCAGGTCGGGCTCGCACGCGGAGATGACGCGGGCGAGCGCGTCGGTGTCGTCGCGCATCGAACGGATGTTGTAGCTGAGCACCCGGATGACGGCCGAACCGTCCGGCTCGGTGCGGGAGTTGGGCAGCGTACGCGTCGGGCTCGTGGGCATGGCGATCAAGATACGGGAAACGCCGGGCGGGCCGGACGGTACCGGCTCACCCGGCGTTCGCCGACGGGTGTGCGGCGCGCCCGGCCGCACCCCGTTCACATCACCGGGTCGGGCTCCCTGGCGAGGTCAGCGGCGCCGACCAGGCCCGCCTTGTTGCCGAGCTGGGCGGCGATGACCTGGGCCTCGGGGCGCCACTGGGCGCCGACGAGCCAGCGCTTGAAGGACTTGCGGATCGGTTCGAGCACCAGCTCGCCCTCGTCCGAGAGGCCGCCGCCGATGATGAAGGCCGACGGGTCGAAGAGGGAGGCCAGGTCGGCCAGGCCCGCGCCGACCCAGCGGGCCAGCTCGCGGTAGGAGTCCACGGCGACCAGGTCGCCCTGGCGGGCGGCCATGGAGATGTGCTTGCCCTCGATGCCGTCGGGGGTGCCGTCGCCGAGCGAGAGGAGGTACTCGGCGTTCTCCGGGGCGGCGTTGGCGCGCTGCTTCGCGTACCGCACGAGGGCGCGGCCGGAGGCGTACTGCTCCCAGCAGCCCTGGCTGCCGCAGCCGCACAGCAGGCCGTCCGGCACCATGCGGATGTGGCCGAACTCGGCGGCGACGCCGAAGTGGCCGCGGCGCAGCTTGTTGCCGATGATGATGCCGCCGCCGAGGCCGGTGCCGAGCGTGATGCAGATGGCGTTGCGGTGGCCCTTGCCGCCGCCGAACCTGTACTCGCCCCAGGCGGCCGCGTTGGCGTCGTTCTCGACCACCACCGGCAGGCCCACGCGCTCTTCGACCTTGTCCTTGAGCGGTTCCTGGCGCCAGTCGATGTTCGGCGCGAAGTAGACCGTGGACCGCTGGCGGTTGACGTATCCGGCGGCGCCGATGCCCACGCCGACGATCTCGTGCCCGGCGCGCGCGCCCTCCACGGCGGAGGCGATCGCGTCGACGATGGCCTCGGGGGTGCCCGGCGTGGGCACCTTGAACGTCGACAGGATGTGACCGTCCTCGTCGACCACTCCGGCCGCGATCTTCGTGCCGCCGATGTCGACGCCGATGGTGAGTCCCATGTATCCCTCAGTTCGATCGAGCCCCGCTACGGCCCACCGTACCGGAGGGGGGTCAGTCCAGATCGATGTGTTCGCCGGGTCCGGTGCCGTCTTCGGGACGCCCGGGTCCGTCCGGGGCGGCCGGGCGGCCCGTCTCGGCGCGGGTCCAGCGGCCCTCCTGGGCCGTGACCGCGCTGCGGTAGGCGGCGAGCAGCTCGGAGCCCGCGGCGGCGAGGTGGTCGAAGACGTCGGGGTTGCGCTCGATGACGGGCTCGACGGCGGCCTTGGCCTGGCGGACGACCTGCTGCACCGTCTCCTGCACGGCACCCTGGGCGACCGCGCCGAGCAGCGGTGCCTGGAGGCCGGAGAGCTTCTCCGAGACGGCGTCGACGAGCTTGCGCAGCTCCTCGGCCGCGGAGCCGGGCGGCGGGCCGTACCGCGCGCGGCGGCGGGCCTTCTCCGCCGCGAGGTCCTCGGCGCACGCGGTCGCCCAGGCGTCGTCGTCCGGGGCCGCGGCGGCGTCCTCGCGGGCTTCGGGGGCCCCGGCGGCGGCCCGCGGGCGCTCCGGCTCGGACGCGTCGTACGCGTCACGCTCAGTGGCATCGCTCATGGCGGGCTGACTCCTGCGCAGGGCCGACGATTTCGTACTCTCGACGTTACCCGAACGGCGGTACGGCGTTCACCGGGTCCGCGGCCACAGGTCCGGGTCGGGGGTGAAGCGGATGCGCAGGCAGCCGTCGCGCAGGCCCGCTCCGCTGACGGTGCAGCGGCGCAGCGCGGAGGGCAGCGAAACGATCCGGCGGAACGGTCCCGCGGTCAGCACCAGTTCGTCGCCGCGCCGCACCAGGTCGAGGTCGTCGCGGACGGCGCCGGGCAGCGGGACGGTCCAGATCAGCAGGGACTCCTCGGCGAGCGCGTCGGTGACGGGCCAGTTCAGGGGCGCGGGCGCGGGGCCCGGGGCCGCCGGGCTCAGCGCGGCGAGGTCGTCGAGGCCGCGCGGGTCCTGGCCGAGGTGCGGGACGCGGTGCGTGGGGTGGGCGGCGTCCCACTCCGCCAGGGCCTTGTGCTGCTGGGCGCGGAGCGCGGCCAGCCAGGGGGTGTCGCCGCCGTCGGGCAGCACGCGGTTGGCGACGAGGCCGTCCAGGCTGAGGCCGTGCAGGGCGAGGCCGAGCGCGGTGCGGGCCACGGCGTCGACGGCGGCGGGGCCCGGTTCGACGACCAGGCGCACGCTGGTGCCCTGGGCGTCCAGCAGGTTCCGCGCGGCGGCGAGCCGGGCGTCCCAGCGGGCCGCGTTCTCGTACAGGGAGGCCGCGGGCACGGGGACGCCCGCGAGGCGGCCGAGGACGGGGCGCAGCGCGCGGGCCGCCTGCCGCTCCGGGGGCAGCAGGCGGCGCAGATAGCGGCGCAGCTGCTCGGGCAGGGCGAGCAGCGCGAGGGCGCGGGGCGCGGCGGGCAGGTCGACGACGAGGGTGTCGTACGGGCCGTGCGCCCCCTGGGCGGCGTCGCGCAGGGCGCGCAGCAGGGCCAGCTCCTCGGCCCCCGGCAGCGGGGTCAGCTCCTCGGCGTCGAGGCGGTCGGCGCCGAGCAGGTCGAGGGCGGCGCCCGCGTGGTCCTGGAGGGCGAGCAGGTCGTCGCGGAAGGAGTCGTCCGGGGCGGGCCGCAGCGCCGTCAGGCCGTCGGTGACGGGCCGGGGGCGGGGGCCCGTGGGGGTGCCGAGGGCCGTGCCGAGGGTGTCGTGGGGGTCGGCGGAGAGCACGAGGGCGCGGTGGCCCGCGCGGGCGGCGGCGAGGGCGGTGGCTGCCGCCAGGGTGGTTCGTCCGGCGCCGCCGGGGCCGGTGATGAGGAGGGTGCGCATGCCGTCCGTACGTTCCTGTCCTGGGCCCTGGTCGCCGGCTGCCCGGCACCTGAGCGCCGCTGGATGTGCCACGCGGTGACGTCGGGCGTCTGCTGCCTCGTCGTGGCTGGTCGCGCCCGCGCGGCGGAGCCGCATATCGGCACAGCCCCGCGCCCCTAAGGGGGCGGCCCCGGCGGCCCCAGCCGGAAGTGCTGGACTACTTCGTCTCCACCCGTTGCTTCAGGCCCGCCAGGGCGCGGTCGATGATGACCTTTTCCGCCTTGCGCTTGATCATTCCGAGCATGGGGATCTTGACGTCGACGGTGAGCCGGTAGGTCACCTCCGTGCCGGTGCCCACGGGCTTGAGGAGGTAGGAGCCCTCCAGGGAGCGCAGCATCTGGGACTTGACGAGGGTCCAGGAGACCTCGTGCGCGCCGGTCCAGGTGTAGGCGAGGGTCTGGTCGTCCTTGATCGCGCCCGCGTCCATGACGAGGCGGACCTGCTCGGCGCGGCCCGCGCCGTCCGTCGCCAGGACCTCGGCCTGCTTGACCTCTCCGGTCCATTCCGGATAGCGGGCGAAGTCGGCGATCACGCCCATGACGTCGGCCGGTGCCGCCTCGATCGTGATGCTCGAGCTGGTGTGTTCCGCCATCGCCGTGGCTCCTCCAGATGCGGTCCGGTACGGGGTGGTGTGTCTGCCGCGTGAAGGCTACCCCGGGCGCCGCGCGCGCTGGTCACCACTCCAGGGCCCAGGGCCGTCCGGCGCTCGCGAAGTGCCCGACGTTCACGCACTCCGTCGAGCCGATCCGCATCCTCCGGACGAGCGGCTGGTGGACGTGGCCGAAGAGGGAGTACCGCGGCCGGGTCCTGCGGATGGCGGCGAGCAGGGCGCGGCTGCCGCGCTCGAAGCGGCGGGCCACGGTGTCGTAGACGAGCTCGGGGACCTCCGGCGGGATGTGCGTGCAGAGCACGTCCACCTCGCCGACGGCCTCGATCTTGGCGGCGTACTCCTCGTCGCTGATCTCGTACGGCGTACGCATGGGGGTGCGCAGGCCGCCGCCGACGAAGCCGAAGACGCGGCCGCCGATCTCCACCCGCTCGCCGTCGAGGACGGTGGTGCCGGGACCGGCGTATTCCGGCCAGAGACGCGGGATGTCGACATTGCCGTACGTGGCGTACGTCGGGGCGGGAAAGGCGGCGAAGAGTTCCGCGTACTGCTTGCGGACGGCGCTCTCCACGGCGGGGCCCCGGTCGATGCCCGCCCACAGGGAGGCGCCGAACACGCGGGCCTCCTCGAAGCGGCGCGCGGTGCGCAGCTCGACCAGGCGGGTGGCGTTCTCCTTGCCGAACAGGTCGGGGAAGATGCCGCGCGCGTGATCCGCGTAGTCGAGGAAGAGCACGAGATCGCCCAGGCAGACCACGGCGTCGGCGCCGTCGCCCGCGCGGGCCAGATCCTTGGCGTTGCCGTGCACGTCACTGACCACATGGACCCGGAAACCTGGCATGCCGGTCACCCTAAGCCGCCCGGTGCGGGGCGGGACAGGGCGGGGTGAGGGGGCCGGGCGCGGCGGGGGACCTGCGGTTACTTCCGAGTCGGGAAGTGCGTGGCGTACTGTGCGGTTCAGACCACAACGTCGTGTGACGCACGGAACATCTGGCCCGGCCCCCCTACCGAACCAGCCATACCGGTGGGTAACGTCCGGGCAGTCCAGTAGCGCTCGGCACCTCGACGAACCCCCCGTAAGCCCCCTTCGGCTGAGCGCCTGCCCGACCTTGGACCGCACCGTCGCATCGCACAACGTCGTGGCGTCGGCGCCCTATGTAGGAGCAGCAGTCTTGCGCGAGTTCAGCCTTCCGGCCCTGTACGAGGTCCCCGCGGACGGCAATCTGACCGACATCGTCCGCCGCAACGCCGCGCAGCATCCGGATGTCGCCGTCATCGGCCGCAAGGCGAACGGACGTTGGGAGGACGTCTCGGCGACGGCCTTCCTCGCCGAGGTGCGGGCCGCCGCCAAGGGGCTGATCGCCGCGGGCGTCGGGCCGGGTGACCGGGTGGGTCTGATGTCCCGTACGCGCTACGAGTGGACGCTGTTCGACTTCGCGATCTGGAGCGCGGGCGCGGTCACCGTGCCGGTGTACGAGACCAGCTCGGCCGAGCAGATCCAGTGGATCCTCGGCGACTCCGGCGCCGTGGCCTGCGTCGTCGAGTCGGACGCGCACGCGGCGGCCGTGGAGTCCGTGCGCGACCGGCTCCCGGCCCTGGCGCACGTGTGGCAGATCGACCAGGACGCCGTGGCGGAGCTGAACCGGACGGGCGCGGAGGTGTCCGACGCGACCGTGGACGAGCGCAGCGCGGTCGCGGGCGCCGACGACCCGGCCACCATCGTCTACACCTCCGGCACCACGGGCCGCCCCAAGGGCTGCGTCCTCACCCACCGCAGCTTCTTCGCGGAGTGCGGCAACGTGGTGGAGCGGCTCAACCCGCTGTTCCGCACGGGCGAGTGCTCGGTGCTCCTCTTCCTGCCCGTCGCGCACGTCTTCGGCCGCCTGGTGGAGGTGGCCGCGCTGATGGCCCCCATCAAGCTGGGCCACGCCCCCGACATCAAGCACCTCACGGACGAACTGGCCGCGTTCCGGCCGACGTTGATCCTCGGGGTGCCGCGCGTCTTCGAGAAGGTCTACAACGGGGCGCGCGCCAAGGCCCAGGCCGACGGCAAGCTCAAGATCTTCGACAAGGCCGCGGACACGGCGATCGCCTACAGCCGCGCGCTCGACGCCCCGGGCGGCCCCTCCCTCGGCCTGCGCCTGAAGCACAGGCTCTTCGACAAGCTCGTCTTCAGCAAGCTGCGGGCCGTCCTCGGCGGGCGCGGCGAGTACGCCATCTCCGGCGGCGCCCCGCTCGGCGAGCGCCTCGGCCACTTCTTCCGCGGCATCGGCTTCACCGTCCTGGAGGGCTACGGCCTCACCGAGTCCTGCGCGGCCACCGCCTTCAACCCCTGGGACCGGCAGAAGATCGGCACGGTCGGGCAGCCGCTGCCCGGCTCGGTGGTCCGCATCGCCGACGACGGCGAGGTGCTGCTGCACGGCGAGCACCTGTTCAAGGAGTACTGGAACAACGAGGGCGCCACCGAGGAGGCCCTCGCGGACGGGTGGTTCCACACCGGGGACATCGGCACGCTCGACGAGGACGGGTATCTGCGGATCACCGGCCGCAAGAAGGAGATCATCGTGACGGCGGGCGGCAAGAACGTCGCGCCCGCCGTCATCGAGGACCGCATCCGCGCGCACGCGCTCGTCGCCGAGTGCATGGTCGTCGGGGACGGCCGTCCTTTCGTGGCCGCGCTCGTCACGCTCGACGAGGAGTTCCTCGGCCGGTGGGCCCAGGAGAACGGGAAGCCCGCCGAGGCCACGGCGGCCTCGCTGCGGGAGGATCCCGAGCTGCTCGCCGCGGTGCAGCGGGCCGTGGACGACGGTAACGCGGCGGTCTCCAAGGCGGAGTCGGTGCGCAAGTTCCGGGTCCTGTCCGCGCAGTTCACGGAGGACTCCGGGCATCTGACGCCGTCCCTGAAGCTGAAGCGCAACGTCGTGGCGAAGGACTACGCCGACGAGATCGAGGCGCTGTACCGGGGGTAGCCCGCGCAGGTCATCGGCGCTTCGCGCCTCGTCCTCAAGCGCCGGACGGGCTGAACGTCTCCGGCTCGGGCCGTGACCATCCAGCCCGTCCGGCGTTTGAGGACGAGGCCGCAGGCCGATCAAGGCGAAGCCAGGGCTACAGCAGGTCCCGGAGCCGCTCCGCCAGGAGGTCCCAGCGCCAGCGGGACTCGACCCAGGCGCGGCCCCGCTCCCCCATGCGTCGGCGCAGCTCCGCGTCGCCGAGCAGGGGCAGGATCCGCTCGGCCGCGGCCTCGGGGGACCCGCCCCTGACGACCCAGCCGGTCTCCCCGTCGAGGACGGCGTCCGGCGCCCCGCCGGAGTCCCCGGCGACGACGGGCAGGCCCGTGGCGGAGGCCTCCAGATAGACGATGCCGAGGCCCTCGACGTCGAGCCCGCCGCGGCGGGTCCGGCAGGGCATGGCGAAGACGTCCCCGGCGCCGTAGTGCGCGGGCAGCTCGGCCCACGGCACGGCCCCGGTGAACACCACGGAGTCCGCGACCCGCGTCTCGGCGGCGAGCTTGCGCAGCTCCTTCTCGTACGGCCCGCCGCCCACGATCAGGAGCACCGCGTCGGGCTCGGCGGCGAGGATCCGGGGCATGGCGAGGATCAGGGTGTCCTGCCCCTTGCGGGGGACGAGCCGGGACACGCAGACCACGACGGGGCGGTCGGTGAGGCCGAGGCCCGCCCGCACCGCGGCGCCGCCCGAGCCGGGGTGGAAGGTCTTCTCGTCGACGCCGGGCGGCAGTTGGACCATGCGCGCGGCCGCGGCGGGCGTCAGCGCGGCGGCGATGCGCGAGCGCGTGTACTCGCCCAGGTAGGTGATGGTGTCGGTGGACTCGCCGATGCGGCGCAGGAGCTGACGGGACGCGGGCAGCTGGGCCCAGCCCGCCTCGTGCCCGTGCGTGGTCGCCACCAGGCGCCGCGCCCCCGCCTTGCGCAGGGCGGGCGCCATCAGGCCGAGCGGTGCCGCCGCGCCGAACCACACCGACGTACAGCCGTGTTCGCGCAGGAGGGAGACGGCGCGGTGCGTCACCCGGGGTGTGGGCAGCAGCATCGTCGTCCGGTCGCGGACGACCGTGAAGGGCTGCTCGGCGTCGAAGGCGGCGGTGGCCTCGGCGCCCTCGCGGCCGCGCTTCCAGGTGGAGGCGTAGACGACGAGCTCGGCCGGGTCGAGCCGCAGCGCCATGTTGTGCAGGAACGCCTGGATGCCACCGGGCCTGGGCGGGAAGTCGTTCGTGACGATCAGGGTCTTGTGCATCGCGGCTGACAGTACCGGCCGGGCGCCCCCGCGCGTCGCACGGCCCCGCCTCACACGGCCCCGTCCCCGGTCCGGGCATCATGACCGACGAATAGGAATGAAGTACTGGAAAACGGGCGAGGTGTGCATGACGGGCACGAGCACGGCCGCGGGGACGGACACGGCTACGCGTACGGGTACGGATGCGAGCACGGCCGCGGGCCCGGCACCGGCACCGCGGACCGGTGCCCACGAGCTGGGTCTCCTGGCCGTCTGGACCCTGACCAGGGCCCTGCTCCTGCTGTGCGTCTTCCGTGTGATCGTGACGCCGGGACCCGACGTCACCAGCGACGTCACGTTCATCTACCAGGGGTGGTACGACGTCCTGCGCACCGGCACGTTCCCGCTCGACGACGTCACCTGGCAGTACCCGCCCGCCGCGGCGCTCGCGGTGCTCGGCCCCGGGCTGCTGCCGTTCCTCAGCTATCCCGCCGCGTTCTTCCTCCTGTCGTTCGCGGCGGACGCGGTGGTGACGGGCCTGCTGGCCTACGCGGGCGGACGGCCGGGCCGCACGCTGCGCGGGGTGTGGGTGTGGACGGCGGGCGTGGCGCTGCTCGGCCCGACCGCCTACGCCCGGTACGACCTGATGGTGACGGCGCTCGCGGTCGCCGCCCTGCTCGCGGGCGCGCGCCGGGCCCGCGCGGCGGGCGCCCTCGCCGGGCTCGGCGCGCTGGTGAAGGTGTGGCCGGTGCTGCTGCTCGTGGGCGCCCCGCGCGGAGCCTCGACGCGGCGCTCCTGGGGCGCGGCGGCGGCCGCGGCGGCCACGGTCGCGGTGGTGTCCGTGGTGGCGATGCCGGGCGCCTTCGCGTTCCTGGCCTTCCAGCGCGACCGGGGCACGGAGGTGGAGTCGCTGGGCTCCCTCGTCTTCCACCTCGCGCGCCACCTGGGCTGGCAGGGCACCGTGCAGCTCAACTACGGCTCGGTGGAGTTCCTCGGCCCCTATGTGCCCGTGGTGAGCACGGGCGCGCAGGTCCTGTCGGTGGCGGCCCTCGGCTGGCTGCTGCTGTGGCGGGCGCGGGCCCGCGCCTGGTCGGTGACCACCCCGGCGGACGCGGCCTTCGCGGCGGTGCTGCTCTTCACCGCGACGAGCCGGGTGATCAGCCCGCAGTACCTGGTGTGGCTGGTGGGCCTCGCGGCGGTGTGCCTGGCGTACCGGGAGAGCCGCATGGCCGTGCCCGCCCGGCTCGTGCTCGTCGCCGCGCTCGTGACGTTCCTGGAGTTCCCGGTGTGGTTCGCGCACGTGGTGGCGAGCGACGCGCTCGGCGTGACGCTGCTCGTCGTCCGCAACGGCCTGCTCGTGGCGGCGGCGTTCCTCGCCTGCCGGACGCTGTGGCGGCAGACGGCCGTCGGGGCCGCCCCGGCGCTCAGCCCAGCTCCCGCCGCAGGTAGTCCCGCCAGCGCGCGGTGAAGTCCTCGGGGCTGACGCCCAGGACGTCCCGCAGCTCCTTCTCCACCGCGCCCGCGCGCTCGTCGTGGGCGCCGACGGCCGCGTAGAACTCCACGAGCTTTTGCTCGCCCCACTTCTCGACGATCATCCGGCAGGCCAGCCAGGACCCCTCGTACGCCCGGGAGAGGCGGTTCGCGTCGCCGCTGAAGCCGAAGTCGGCGTCCTCGGGCAGGGCCGCGGGCAGCGAGCCGTCCACGACCGCGCGGCGCAGCTCGGGGGCGGCCTGCTCGGGCGCGCGGCCCGTCCCCCGGTAGCCGACCCAGTCCGCGAAGCCCTCGGAGAGCCACAGCGGGGTGGCCCGTGAGGTGTCGGCGCGGGTGGCGACGTGCGTGGCCTCGTGCGTGAGGACGACCTGCTTGCCGAGGTCGCCGAGGACCCCGTACGCGTCGGGGTTGATGATGATCCGGTCGGCGGGCGCCGTGCCCGAGCCGCCCGCCTCGCCGGTGGTCACCGCGGCGATGCCCTGGTAGCCGGAGGCGGGCGCGCCAAGGAGATCGGCCATGCCGTCCAGGGACCTGGGGACGAGCACCACGACCCGGCCCGCCCACGGGCGCGGCCAGGCGGCGCTCACGTCGGGCACCGCGTCGTCGGCGAGCCGCGCGTACCGCCTGAGGTCCGCGCGCTCCCTGCCGACGCCGAGGACCAGGCTGTGGGTGCCGCGCACGGACTCGACGCGGCCCTGGTCCCAGAGCTGCTCGGCGGCCTTGCGCGCGGGCCGCTCGGAGCTGACGTACCAGCGGCCCTCCCGCTCGCGCAGGACCAGCGTGCGGTCGACGCCGAGCGGCGCCCGGTCGTAGCCCGCCACGCGGTAGCGCAGCTCGGCGGTGACGGTGGCGCGCGCCCCGTCGCGGTCGACGTCCTTGAGGCGGTACGACCACGACCTCAGCGGCAGCTCACGGACGTTGTCGTACGCGGTGACCGGGCCGCCCGTGGCCCGGTAGGCCCGCTCGTCGCGGTCGAGCACCGCCGCCGCGCGCCGCTCCAGGAGCTCTTGCACCCCGTCGGGCACGGCGTCCGCGGGCTCGGGGCCGCCGCAGCCCGCGAACGCGAGGGGGGCGAGCACCGCGAGACCGATGCCCGCCGCCCGCACTCCACGTCCACGCCGTCGACCAGCCACGTTGTCGATCGTACGGGGGCGGGGCGCGCCGCCTCCGGCCGACGGCGGGTCACCCGCGCAATCGCGTCACTCAGACCCGGGTCACGGACGACACCGGCATCATCCCCACCGGGTCGTAGCGCACCGCGGCGCCCGGGTAGGGCGCGTGCACGACCTGGCCGTTGCCCACGTACATCCCGACGTGGCTGGCGTCGTCGCGGTAGGTGACGAGGTCACCGGGCTGCGCCTGGGCGAGCGGCACCTGCCGCCCGGCGTAGCGCTGCGCCTGTGAGGTGCGCGGCAGACCGACGCCCGCCTGCGCGTACGACCACTGGGTGAGGCCCGAACAGTCGAAGCCGGAGGGGCCGTTGGCGCCCCACACATAGGGCTTGCCGACCGCCGAGCGGGCCGCGGCGATGGCGGCGGCCGCGCGCGAGGACGCCGGGGCCCCGGCGCTCGCGAGGTCGGGCCGGGACGAGCCGCCGTCCGCCGAGCGCGAGGACCTGTCGTACTCCTCGCGCTGCGCCGCCGAGAGGGAGTTGAGCAGCCGCCGCGCCTTGGCCAGCTTGTCCTCGACGGAGCGCTTGTGGCGGGCCACGGCCTTGCGGCTCCGCTCCAGTTCGGCCAGTTTGCGCCCCGCCTCGGTGCGCTCCTGGGCGAGGGCGCGCTGGGCCCGCTGGAGCTTGGTGAGGTGGCCGGTGTGCCGGGCGCTGATGCGGTCGAGGGCCGAGGCCTTGTCCAGATAGGCGTCCGGGTCGGAGGACAGCATGAGGGCGAGCGAGGGGTCGATGCCGCCCGAGCGGTACTGGGCCTCGGCGAGCGTGCCGATCGCGCCGCGCATCTCGTTGATGCGCTCCTGGCCGCGGGCGACCTTGTCCTTGGACCGCTCGACCTGGCGGCGCAGCGTGTCCGTGCGCTCGTCCGCCTTGTTGTACGCCTCCGTCGCCTGCTCGGCCTGCTCGTAGAGCCGGTCGACCTTGGCCTTGGTCGCGGCCGGCGGGTCGGCGGGGGCGGCGCTGGCGGGCACCGCGAGGGCCGCGGCCGCGGTGGCGGCGGACAGCACGGTGACGGTGGCGGCGCGTGCGCTCCGGTCGAGGCCGGTGACTGCGGGACGGCGATGGGACCCCACGGGTAGCCGCTCTCCCTTCCGCTGGAGGGACCCCCGCGGACGCGGGAGCCGTACCCCGGTTGTCGGGGACCGGCGCGACAGTAGCGGCGTGATCAGGGCGCGACCAACGACCTTCGGTGCCTACGCACAGTGACGCCCCGCCTCTGACGCAGGTCATCGGCGGGGCGCGCGGTCACTGGAAGGTGGCGGAATTCGCCCGATTGGGCGGCTCCGCTACGGCCGTCGGGGTCAGATGCGGACGCCGAACTGGAAGGGCATGTTGTTGATCGACTCGTAGCGCACCACGGCGCCGGTGCGCGGGGCGTGCAGCACCTGGCCGTTGCCCGCGTAGAAGCCGACGTGGTGCAGGTCGCCGTAGAAGATGACCAGGTCGCCGACCTTGAGGTCGCTCTGCGACGCGATGCGCGTACCGGCGTTGGCCTGGGCCTGCGAGGTGCGGGGTATGGAGACGTCGGCCTGGGCGTAGGCCCAGGAGGTGAGGCCCGAGCAGTCGAAGGAGCTGGGGCCGCTGGCGCCGTAGACGTACGGCGAGCCGATCTTGCTCTGCGCGGCGGCGTACGCGGCCATGGTGCGGCTGGAGCCCTTGACGCCGCCCTGGGGCGCCTTGGTCTTGGGGGCGTCGGCCGCGTCCGAGGCCTTGCGCTCGGCGGCGCGGCTGGCGCGGTCCTCCTTGGCCTTGAGGGCGGCGCGCTCCTTGGCGGACAGCGTGTTGAGCAGGCGCTGCGCCTCGCCGAGCTTGCCCTGGACCTCGCGCTTCTTCTTGCCGAGCTCCTCGCGCGTGGTGGCGAGGTCGGCGAGCTTGTCGGAGGCCTCCTTGCGCTGCTGCGCGAGGGTGCGCTGCTTCGCCTGGATCTTCTTGAGCGCCTCGGCCTGCTTGGTGCTCAGCTGGTCGAGCGCGGAGGCCTTGTCCAGGTAGCTGTCCGGGTCGGCGGAGAGGAACAGCTGCAAGGAGGGGTCGATGCCGCCGGAGCGGTACTGCGCGCTGGCGAGCGAACCGAGGCCGCCGCGCAGGTCGTTGAGGTCGTCCTGGCCGCGGGCGACCTTGTCCTGGAGGCGGTCGACCTGCTTCTCCAGCTTCTGCTGCTTCTCCTTGGCGCCGTTGAACTTCTCGGTCGCCTTCTCCGCCTCTTCGTAGAGCTTGTCGACCTTGGACTTCACCTCGTCCTTGCTCGGCTTCTCGCTCGGCGCGGCGTTGGCCGCCTGCGAGGTGAGCGCCACGGCCGCCGCGGCGGTCGCGGTGAGCACGGTCACGCGGGCGCGGCCCGGCTGCTTGAGACGACGGTGGGAAGCCACGAAGGCGGCTCCTTCGATGAGTGATCAACAGAGCGGAGGTCTGGCCGCGACCCTAGTGACCCCGTTGTGATCAGATCAAATCCTGACCGCGAAAAATTCGGTCAACGAGCGTTTTCTTTACAGTTGATCGACGGACCGTAGTGGTCAGTTGACACTCCGTCGCATGCGAGAGCGGTCCAATTCAGGCATAGGGAACGCGAGTTACGGATCCCGGCTAGCCGCGCGTAAGCCGCTTCAGGAGCACCGCGGACGCCACCGGCCGCGCCCCGGCCTTGGCGATGCCGTCGGCCACCTCGCGGTCGGTCGAGGCGACGATCACCGGCCGCCCCGGCGGCTCGGCGCGCACGAGCTGACGGATCAGCTCGTCCGCCGTGACGCCCGGCTTCGAGAAGAGCACCCGTACCCCGCGCGGCGGCGCGAGCAACACCGGCGCGGCCAGCTCGGCGCCGTCGAAGACGCAGGTGACCTCGGCCCCGGTCTGCAACGCGAGCTGCGAGAGCGAGCCGAGCAGGCGCAGCCGCTGCTTCTCCAGGGGCATCGTGGGATAGCCGGTCTTGGTGACGTTGTAGCCGTCGACGACCAGATGCGCCTGGGGCAGCGCGAGCAACTGGTCCAGGATCGCCGGGTCGTTCTCGGACAGGGCGCGGGCCGCGATGTCCTTGGGCGTCATCCGGCCGGGCTCGACGGCATCCACGGTCTCGGCGGGACGCACCGACACCGGCGGCAGCGCCAGTTCGCGGCGCAGCCCCTGGGCCGCGTCGAGCACGGTGTCGAGCAGCAGGCGCACCCGCATGTCCTCGACGCTGCGGCCCTCGCGCGCGGCCCTGCGGGTGGCCTCCAGGGCCGCCTCCGCCTCGCTGAGGCGGGCCTTCAGGCGCCGGGTCTCGCTGTCGGTGGCCGAAAGCTGCGCCTGCCCCTCGGCGCGCGCGGCCTCGGCGTCGGCGGTGGCCTTGCGCAGGGCCGCCTCGCCGCGCTTGACGTCGCTGAGTGCCCCGCGCAGCTTGCGGTGCATCGATTCGGCTTCCTTCTTCGCCGCGTCAAGCTCCGCGCGCAGCCGGTCGGTCTCGACCTTGGTGTGGGCGCGGGCGGCGGCGAGTTCCGCGCGCAGCCGCTCCAGCTCGGCCCGGGTCTCCTCGTCGGCGCGCTCGGCGTCCGCCCGCTGGGCCTCCTCGCCCGCGGCCGTGACGAGCTTGACCCAGCCGGTGGGGCGCAGCACATAGGCGGCGGCCGCCACGTCCAGCGGGTCGGCGGCGGGCGGCGGCGTGCCCGCGTCCAGGGCCGCGGTCAGCTCGGGCTGGGCCTCGCGCAGGCGTTCGCCGATGCGCTGGCGGAACACCGGGTCGCCCTCCAGGGCCGCGGCCATGGCGTTGCCCGCGAACTTCACGCGCCGGGTGGGCGTGAAGCGCGCGTACTGCCGCAGCTGCGGCGGCAGTTCTGCCACCGTGAGGCCGCCGAAGCCGTCCGACACGATCTGTACGACCGCCCGCCGCACGCCGTCGGGCAGCGGACGGTCGAGCACCTCGGCGGCGCCGTCCTCCGGCGTTCCGCCCGCGCTCTCCACCATCGGTCACCCCACTAGCTGTGCGGGGCCCGCTCCCCTCAGGAGCCGGCCCCGGGCCTGTCCACGAGTTCCACCTGGTCCACCGCGTTGCACCAGCGGCAGCGGACCGACTCGATGGTCTCACTGACCACCTCGCGTTCCTCGACGTTCGGCGCTCCGGCCAGGTCGAGGTGCACATATTCGACGACCTTCGAGGAGCGGGTCACGTCGAACCGCGTGAGGTTGCCGCAGAGCGTGCAGCGCCATCGGGTGGTGTCGGTCGGCAGGGGAACCGTCATCGTGACGTTCGCTTTCCTTCGGGAGGCCGTGATGCGTATTTCCCGTAACCCTAAGGCCTGCGTAAGGACCACCGCGCGCACCTGCGGAGGCTGCCCGTCCCGTACCCGCAACCACCCGGGTGCGGCGGTCTGTACCGTTTGGCTCGCTTACGCCATGCTCTGTGCATGATCAACACGTGGGGCGTGGCGGCGGTCCGCGCGCTCAAGCGCCCGACCGCCCCGGTGACGTGCGCGCTGATCGCCGTCTGCTGCGTCGTCTTCGTCCTGTCCCCGCTGTCCGGACTCAACCCCTCGTACGGCACGGGCGACCGGCTCATCGCCGCCCAGCAGGCCTACTTCGAACGCTGGGGGGTGGTACCCGTCGAACTCCTCAGCGGCAAGCCCCGTGCCGCTCTCACCCCCCTGACGGCCCTCTTCGTGCACGGCAGCTGGCTGCACCTCCTGGGCAACATGCTGTTCTTGTACGTGTTCGGCGTGATGGTCGAGGAACGCATGGGCCACCTCCAGTACGCGCTCTTCGCCGTGTGCTGTGGCTGTCTCGCCCTGTTCGGCTACGCCGTCGCGCACGCGGGGTCCGGGCAGACCCTCGTCGGTGCGTCCGGGGCGATCTCCGCCGTGCTCGGCGCCTTTCTCCATCTCTTCCCGAAGGCGCGGGTCACCAGCCTCTTCCCGTTCCTGTTCTTCCTTCCGCTGCGGTTCCCGGCCTGGGTGGTGCTGCCGTTCTGGGTGGCGCTGCAGTGGGTGGCGGCGGGGCAGCAGCGGCAGGGGCCCGGGGTGGCGTATCTGGCGCACCTCGTGGGCTTTTCGCTCGGGTTTGTCTACGCCTGGGTGTGCTGTCGGCGGGGGACTAGAGTGAAAGCCTCAGGACCGGCCACCGAGGGAGACAGCCAGCCGTGATCACCGCGATCGTGCTCATCAAGACCAGCGTCGACCGGATCCCGGAGATCGCCGAGTCGATCGCCGCCCTCGACTGCGTCAGCGAGGTCTTCTCGGTGACGGGCACGTACGACCTGATCGCCATGGTCCGGGTGGCCCGCCACGACGACCTGGCCGACGTCATCCCCGGCCGGATCAGCAAGATCCCGGGCGTCGAGGGCACGGACACGCACGTCGCCTTCCGCACGTACTCGCAGCACGACCTGGAGGCCGCGTTCGCGATCGGCCTCGACTCCTAGGGCCTGTCCCGCGCCGGATGAGGGTTTCTTCATCCCCGGCTCATCCAGATGACGCGGTACGCCCCGCACGCTCGCTGCCATGGTCTTCTCCCACCGCATGGCGGCCCTCGCGGCCGTCGTGGCGATCCCCCTCGGCATCGCCGCGACCAGCTACGCCCTGACGGACTCCCCCGCCGAGCCGAAGGTCCCGCCCAAGGTGGAGCTGGAGAGCGGCTCCCCGTCGGGCACGCCCACCGGGCCGGAGCCCACCCCCAGCGACCAGGTCGTCGACCGGCCTCCGGTCAGCGAGAGCTCCGAGCGGAGCGGGAACGGCAAGGACGGCGCGGGGGCCACAGGGGACACGGATGACGATGACGACGACCGGGGCTCCGGATCCGGCGGACCCGGGCGGCCGGGCGACGACGCCGACGACACCGACGACGACGGGCCGGGCGACGACGGCTGACCCGCACGCCTCCCCCGACCCGCGCGACCCCCGCGCCGCGCAGGAGCCCCCCGGCTCCCCCGGCTCCCGGGACGGCGACTCCCGCGGGGCCGTGCGGCGCCGCATCTCGGCGCGCGTCCGCATCCTGCTGTGGCTGCTCGTGGTGATGGCGGTCGCGTTCGCCGCGGTCGCCGCGACCACCCGCTCGATCCTGCTGCGCGAGGTCGACCACCGGGTGAACCGGCTGCTCACCCAGGAGACCGGCGAGTTCACGCACTTCGTGGACGGGGGCGTCGACCCGGAGACCGGCGCGGGCTTCACCGACCCGCGCCGCCTCCTCGAGGTCTTCCTGGAGCGGCAGTACGCCGACCCGGGCGAGGAGCTGATCGGGCTCGTCCACCGCTCCGGCCAGGGCCCCGCCCAGCTCACCCAGGCCCGTGAGCTGTCCGTCGCGCACCCGCTGCACCGCGACCCCGGCGCCCGCCGCCAGATCTTCGCGGCGAAGGGCTCCACCGGCACCCTCGACCGGGCCTCCGGTGAGCTGCGCTGGGCCAAGGTCGAGGTGGCCCCGCACGGCGGCGAGCCCGAGGCCGCCTTCGTCGTCGCCTTCCACCCGGGCGCCGAACAGGCCAAGGCGGACGACGTGTTCCGCATCCTCCTCGCCATCTCCGGCGTCGCGCTGCTGCTCACGACCGGCATCGGCTGGGTCGTGGCCGGGCGCATCCTCAAGCCGGTGCGCCTGGTGCGCACCGCCGCCGCCCAGCTGACCGAGCAGGACCTGACCCGGCGCATCCCGGTGCGCGGGCGCGACGACGTCGCCGCGCTCGCCGAGACGTTCAACGGCATGCTGGACCGCCTGGAGCGGGCCTTCGCCGCGCAGCGCGAGTTCGTCGACGACGCCGGGCACGAGCTGCGCACCCCGATCACCATCGTCCGCGGCCACCTGGAGCTGATGGGCGACGATCCGGCCGAGCGCGAGGAGACCGTGCGCCTGGTCACCGACGAACTGGACCGGATGAGCCGCATCGTCGAGGACCTGCTGCTGCTCGCCAAGGCCGAGCGCCCGGACTTCATCACCCCGGAGCCGGTGCGGCTCGCCGAACTCACCGCCGACGTCTTCGTGAAGGCCCGCACGCTCGGCGAGCGCCGCTGGGAGCTGGCCGAGGTCGCCGACCGCGAGGCCGTCCTCGACCCGCAGCGCATCACCCAGGCCATGGTCCAGCTCGCGCAGAACGCCGTGCAGCACACCACGCGCGGCGAACGCGTCCGCGTGGGCTCCCGCGTCACGGGCCCGCACATCGAGCTGTACGTGGCCGACAGCGGCCCCGGCGTCCAGGCCCAGGACGCCGACGTCATCTTCGAGCGCTTCCGGCGCGGCACGTCCCGGCGCGGCGCCCGCACCAGCGGCGCGGGCCTCGGCCTTGCCATCGTCCGCGCGATCGCCGAGGCCCACGGCGGCCGGGTGGGCCTCAGCGCCACCGAGGGCGGCGGCGCCACCTTCGCCCTCACCCTGGACCTCGTACGCCCCCTGGAAGAGGTACGCACGTGAACCGCATCCTCATCGTCGAGGACGAGGAACGCATCGCCTCCTTCGTCGAGAAGGGCCTGCGCGCCAACGGCTTCACCACCACCGTGGTCGGCGACGGCGACGCGGCCTACGAGTACGCCCTCACCGGCGGCTTCGACCTGGTCGTCCTGGACATCGGCCTCCCCGGCCGCGACGGCTTCACCGTGCTGCGCGAACTGCGTGAGGCCCGGGTGACGGTGCCGGTGATCGTGCTCACCGCCCGGGACTCCGTGCGGGACACGGTGGCCGGTCTGGAGGGCGGCGCCGACGACTGGATGACCAAGCCGTTCCGCTTCGAGGAACTCCTCGCCCGGGTGCGCCTCAGGCTGCGCACGGCGGCGCGCGCGCCGGAGGTGACGGTCCTCAGGTCGGGCACGCTCTCCCTGGACCTGCGCACCCGCAGGGCCCGCTCCGGCGAGCGCACGGTGGACCTGACGGCCCGTGAGTTCGTGCTCCTGGAGCTGTTCCTGAGGCACCCGGGGCAGGTGCTCGCCCGCGAACAGATCCTGTCCCACGTGTGGGGCTACGACTTCGACCCCGGGTCCAACATCGTGGACGTCTACGTACGGGCGCTGCGCAAGAAGCTGGGCGCGGAGCGCCTGGAGACGGTGCGCGGGATGGGGTACCGGCTGCCTGCCTGAGCCGGGCCGGGGCCCGGGCCGGAGCCGCTCGGTGAAGTTTCCTTCATGTGCGGCTCATTGAGGGCTCACCGCGCCCCGCGACGCTGAACGCGTGACAGCGACACCGCGGCAACTGACCCTCCTGTGCCTGGCCCTGAGCCTGTGCGCGCTCCTCGCCGTCCCCGGCACCTTCGCGGGCCTTGGCGGCGACGCCCGGCTCACGCTCGCCGTGTTCGCGCTCGCGACCTGCGCCTGGATCGGCACGCCCATCGACGACACGTACATCGCGCTCGGCGCGGGGCTCGCCCTCACCGCCACCGGCGTGATCAGCAGCGACACCCTCTTCGGCACCCTTGGGGACGCAACCGTGTGGCTGCTGATCTGCGCGTTCGTGCTCGCCGCCGCCGTGGCGCGCAGCGGGCTCGCGGGGCGTGCGGCGGCGTTCCTGGTCAGCGGAGCGCGCGGCGTACGGCAGCTGACGCACCTGACGACCGCCGCGCTCGTGGTCACGGCGTTCGCGGTGCCCGCCACCTCAGGTCGGGCCGCGCTCGCGCTGCCCGTCTTCCTGGCCCTCTCCAAGGTCCTCGCCGACCGCGGGCGCCTGGTCGTGATGCTGGCGCTGCTCTTTCCGACCGTCATCCTGCTGTCCGCGGTCGCGACCCTGATCGGGGCGGGAGCGCATCTGATCACGGTGTCCGTCCTGTGGGAGAGCACCGGCCAGGAGATCGGCTTCACGAAGTGGCTGCTGCTCGGCCTGCCGCTCGCGATCGTCTCGTCCCACCTCGCCGCCGAGGCCGTGCTGTTGACGACCACGCGCCGCGCGGACCGCGAGGGGCCGGTCGCGATCACCGCCGAGGACATCCAGGCGCACAGCGACCGCCCCGTGACCGGGCCCTGGGAGCCCGCGGAGACACGCTGCGCGCTGCTGCTCGCCACGGTCGTCGCGCTGTGGTGCAGCGAGCCGCTGCACCGGGTCCCGCCCGCCGTGGTCGCGCTGATCGGCGCGGTCGTGGCGGCCTCGCCCGCGCTCGGCACCGTCCGCCTCAAGGACGCCCTGAAGACCGTGCCGTGGTCGCTGCTGCTCTTCATGGCCGCGACGATGGCGATGGGCGTGGCGCTCGCCGACTCGGGCGCGGCCGAGTGGCTCGTGGCGGGGCTCCCCGTCGACGTGTCGCCCTGGCTCTTCCTCGCCGTCGTCGTCGCGGTCAGCACGGCGGCCCATCTGGTCCTGCAGTCCCGCTCGGCCCGCTCGTCGGTCCTCGTGCCGCTGGTCGTGGCCGCCGCCGTCGGCGCGGGCGTGAACCCGGTCGCCGCGGCCCTCGCGTCCACGGCCGCCGCGGGCTTCTGCCACACCCTGCCCGCCTCCGCGAAGCCGGTCGCCCTCTTCGCCGAGATCCCCGGCACCCCCACCTACACCCCGCGCGACCTGCTGCGCCTCTCCGCCGTCCTGGCCCCGCTCACGGCCGCGCTCGTCCTGCTGTTCGCCCTCGCGGTGTGGCCGCTGCTCGGCGTGCCCGTCAGCCGCTGAGCCCCGCCCCCGCCCTCAAGGAGTACGCCCCATGCCGCACACACCCCCCGCGCCGTCCTCGCTCCGCCGTGTCGCCATCGCCCCCAGCGGCTTCAAGGAGTCCCTGTCCGCCCAGTCCGCGGCCGAGGCCATCGCGCGGGGCGTCCGGCGCGTCCTGCCCGACGCCGAGGTCGACCTGATCCCGCTCGTGGACGGCGGCGAGGGCACCGCCCAGGCGCTCGCCGCGGCCGCGGGCGGGCGGCTGGTCGCGCTGCCCGCCACCGGCCCGCTGGGCGAGCGCATCGGCACCCACTTCGCGCTCCTCGACTCCGGCACCGCCGTGGTGGAGATGGCGGCCGCCGCGGGCCTGTGCCTGGTGCCGCGCGAGCTGCGCGACCCCGGCGCCACCACGACGTACGGCGTGGGCGAGCTGATCCGCGCCGCGCTCGACACGGGCGCCCGCCGCATCCTGGTGGGCTGCGGCGACTCGGGCACATCGGACGGCGGCGCGGGCGCGCTCCAGGCCCTCGGCGTCCGACTCCTGGACGCCGACGGCTGGGAACTTCCGCGGGGCGGCCGGGAGTTGCCGCGGCTGCACCGGGTCGACGCCTCCGCCGCCGACCCGCGCCTCGCCGGGGCCGAGCTGCTCGTCGCCTGCAACCAGCACAACGTCCTGTGCGGCGAGCAGGGCGTGGCCCGCGTCTTCGGCCCGCAGAAGGGCGCGACCCCGGCCCAGGTCGAGGAGCTCGCCGCGGGCCTGGAGCGCTGGGCGTACGTCCTCACCCGCGACCTGAGGGTCACCACCGACCTGTTCCACGGCCCCGGCACCGGCGCGTCCGGCGGCCTCGGCGCGGGCCTCGCCGCGCTCGGCGCCCGGCTCCTGCCCCGCTTCGACGTGCTCCTCGACCACCTCGACCTGGACGCGCGCCTGGCCCGCGCCGACCTGGTCGTCACCGCCGAGGGCGCCCTCGACCGGCAGACGCCGCGCGGCAAGGTCCCGGCCGAAGTGGCCCGCCGCGCCAAGCGGTTCGGCCGCCCGGTGCTCGCCCTCGCGGGCACCATCGGCGACGGGGCGCACCTGGTGCGGGCGGCGGGCGTGGACGCCTACAGCGCGATCCTGCCCGCCCCCGTCACGCTCGCGGAGGCGCTCGGCCGGGGCGGCGAGTTCCTCACCGACGCCACCGAACGGGCCCTGCGGATGATCCTGCTCGGCTCGCGCCTGCCGGGTCAGGCGGCGGTGGCCTCGGCGTCGGCAGCGGCACCGGCGGCGGTGTCGGGCACGCAGCGCCCGTCCTCGGTGCGGTAGCTCCACCGCGCGCCGTCGCTGACCAGCTCCTTGACGGCCCGTACGAACCGCTCGACGTGCTCGTCCGGGGTGCCCGCGCCGAAGCTCACGCGGATCGCGTTCAGCGACCGCTCGCCGGGGGCGGCCTCCGGGGCGCCGCACTCGCCGGGCTCGTCCGGGGTGCTGCCGAGGAGCGTGCGCACCAGCGGGTGCGCGCAGAACAGGCCGTCGCGCACGCCGATGCCGTACTCGGCGGACAGCGCGGCCGCGAAGTGCGAGCTGTTCCAGCCGTCGACCACGAAGGAGATGACCCCGACGCGGGGCGCGTCGTCCCCGAACAGCGAGAGCACCCGCACCTCGGGCACCCCGGCGAGCCCCTCGCGCACCTTCTGGATGAGCTGCCGCTCCCGCGCGACCAGGGAGTCGAACCCGGCCTCGGTCAGGGCCTTGCAGGCGGCGGCGATGGAGTAGGCGCCGATGACGTTCGGCGAGCCCGCCTCGTGCCGGGCGGCCGTGTCGTGCCACTCGACGTCCACCCCCCCGTCGGCGCGCCGCGTCACCGTGCGCGAGGCACCGCCGCCGGCGAGGTAGGGCTCGGCCTCGCCCAGCCAGTCGGCCCGCCCGGCAAGCACCCCGGAGCCGAAGGGCGCGTACAGCTTGTGCCCGGAGAAGGCGATCCAGTCGACGTCCAACTCCGCGATGTCCACGGGGTGGTGGGGCGCGAGCTGCGCGGCGTCGAGGACGATGCGGGCGCCGTGGGCGTGCGCGGCGGCGGCCAGCTCGCGCACCGGCCACAGCTCCCCGGTGACGTTCGAGGCGCCGGTCACGCACACCAGGGCGGGCCCGTAGGGGTCCCGGTCGGCGAGGGCGCGCTCCAGGGTGCGCACCGCATCGCCGGGCGTACGGGGGGCGTTCAGATACGTGACGCGCGCGTCGCGCCACGGAAGCAGGGAGGCGTGGTGCTCGGTCTCGAAGACGAAGACCTGGCAGTCGGCGGGCAGGACGGCGGCGAGCAGGTTCAGCGAGTCCGTCGTGGACCGGGTGAAGACCACCTGGTCGCCCTCGCGGCAGCCGAGGAACTCGGCCACCGTCCTGCGGGAGTTCTCGAACAGGTCGGTCGACAGCTGCGACAGGTACCCGGCGCCGCGGTGCACGCTGCCGTAGTACGGCGCGTACGCGGCCACGTCGTCCCAGACCCGCTGCAGCGCCGGGGCGCTCGCCGCGTAGTCGAGGGCCGCGTACGTCACCTCGCCGCCGGTGACGAGGGGCACGGTGACGTCCCGGCCGAGCACGGGCAGCGGCTCGGCGCAGCAGGGGTCGGCGGACTCGGAGTCGGTGGCGACGGCGGTGGCAACGGTGGAGGCAGACATGGCGAACTCCCGTAAGAGGCAGGCGACATCGCTGTGCGGACAGCGGTCGACGCGACAGCGCGACCGGTCAACGGCACAGGAGAAGGAAGAAGGGGGGTACGGAGAACGGGGCCTTCGGCCCTATCGCATTCGCTGGCTCACGAGACTGCTCCCTCGACGACCAGGACCCCTGGTGACGCGAGGGGTCCGCGCTTGCGGTGAACCTTGCTGTTCACCGCCTGGTCTTCACCCGGGGCACCCCGCCACGGACGGAGGGTTGCCGGACAGCGGGCCGGGGCCGTAGTCGCTGTCACTCATGACCTGTGCAGCATCTTGCCACACGATCTTGCAAGTGCAACACCGCCGTCCACGATCCGGACCGGCGGGCCCCGTCAACCGGGCCGGGTTGAGGCGCCCCCTAAGGGGCGCGGGGAACTGCGCGCTCAGCGCGCGAAAAGCCGCAGACGCGTCTGCTGAGATCCCGGCAGACGCGTCTGCGGCTTTGTGGGGGCTGGTCGCGCAGTTCCCCGCGCCCCTTACGGGGCTCAGGCGTTGCTGGCGGCCACCCAGCGCGCCAGCGCTGCCCGCGCCGCGCCGGAGTCGATGGACTCGGCCGCCCTCG
Organism: Streptomyces sp. NPDC053474; assembly: GCF_044544845.1. NCBI lineage: Bacteria > Bacillati > Actinomycetota > Actinomycetes > Kitasatosporales > Streptomycetaceae > Streptomyces > Streptomyces sp. NPDC053474. The sequence goes on along the minus strand of NZ_JBITXV010000004.1, from coordinate 385,977 downwards.
CCATGCCCGCGCGGAGCTGCTCCGCGAGCAGGCCCGCGCCCGGCTCCAGGGCGACCAGGGCCGCCGCGGCGTTCAGCAGCACCGCGTCCCGCACGGGACCGGTCTCGCCGTCCAGGAGCCGCCGCGCGACCTCCGCGTTGTAGGAGGCGTCGGCGCCCCGGAGGGCCTCGACGGGCACCAGGTCGACGCCGACGTCCCGCGGGTCGAAGGCCTCCTCGCGGACGCCGCCGTCGCGCACCACCCACACCCGGGAGGTGGCGGTGGTGGTCAGCTCGTCCAGGCCGTCGTCGCCGCGGAAGACGAGCGCGGAGGAGCCGCGCTCGGCAAGCACGCCCGCGAGGATCGGCGCCATCCGCGCGTCCGCGACACCGGTGGCCTGGGCCCGGACCTGCGCCGGGTTGGTCAGCGGGCCGAGGAAGTTGAACGTGGTGCGGATGCCCAGCTCGCGCCGCGCGGGGGCCACATGGCGCAGCGCCGGGTGGAACTTCACCGCGAAGCAGAAGGTGATCCCGGCCTCGTCCGCGACCTCGCGCACCCGCTGCGGCGTCAGCTCCAGATTGACGCCGAGCTTCTCCAGGACGTCGGAGGCGCCGGACGCGCTGGAGGCCGCGCGGTTGCCGTGCTTGACGACCTTCGCGCCGGTCCCGGCGACGACGATCGCGGACATGGTGGAGATGTTGACGGTCTTGGCGCCGTCGCCGCCGGTGCCGACGATGTCGACGCTCGGCCCGGGTACGTCGATGACGTGCGCGTGCGCGTACATGGCCCGGACGAGACCGGAGATCTCCTCGACGGTCTCCCCCTTGGCGCGCAGCGCGACGGCGAAGCCCGCGATCTGCGCGTCGGTCGCCTCGCCGCGCATGATGCGGTCCATCGCCCAGGCCGTGTCGTCGGCGCTCTGGTCGCGGCCGTCGAGCAGTCCGTTCAGCACGTCGGGCCAGGAACGGGCCGCCGCGGTGTCGCCTCCTGCGGGGGTCACAGCGCTCATGGCCGCTCCTGTGTGTTCGTCTGCGTGCGTCGAGGGGGCGTCCCCGCCCCTGGGGGATGCCCCCACCCTATCCAGCCCGGGGACGGCGAAGAGCCCCGTCCAGGTGCTGGACGGGGCTCTTGCCGTGGCGACCTACGACGGTCGGGGACCTAAGGGTCAGTGGTGGCCGTGGCCGCTCGTGATCTCCTTGTACTCGTCGACCGTCGGCTTCGGGATCTGGCTGTCCTCGCCGTACATGTTCTTGGACAGCTTCGCCCGCAGCTTCTGCGAGCCCGTCACCTTGCGCTCGACGCCGTTCTCGTCGACCGTCGGGCCGATCTCGAGCGGCTTGTACTGCTCGTGCGCGGTGAGGGTGTGCAGCTGGTCCTGGTCGAGCGGCTCGTGCACCTCGATGAACTCACCGTGCGGCAGGCGCTTGATGATGCCGGACTCGCGCCCGTGCAGCACCTTGTCCTTGTCGCGGCGCTGGAGGCCCAGGCAGATCCGCTTGGTGACGACGAACGCGATGACCGGCCCGACGAAGAAGAAGATCCGGACGAACCAGGTGATGGCGTTGATCGACAGGTGGAAGTGCGTGGCCCACAGGTCGTTTCCACCACCGACCAGCATGATCATGTACGCGGTGACCCAGGCGACACCGAACGCGGTCCGCGTCGGGGCGTTGCGCGGGCGGTCCAGGATGTGGTGCTCGCGCTTGTCGCCGGTGACCCAGGACTCGATGAACGGGTAGACGGCGATGGCCGCGAGGACCAGCGGGAAGATCGCCAGCGGGATGAACACGCCCAGGACCAGCGTGTGGCCCCAGAGGTTGATCTCCCAGCCCGGCATGACACGGATCAGACCCTCGGCGAAGCCCATGTACCAGTCGGGCTGGGCGCCGGTGGACACCTGGTCCGGGCGGTACGGGCCGATGGCCCAGATCGGGTTGATCGAGGCGATCGCCGCGACGGCCGCGATGACACCGAAGACCAGGAAGAAGAAGCCTCCGGCCTTGGCCATGTAGACCGGGAGCAGCGGCATGCCGACGACGTTCTTGTTGGTCTTTCCAGGGCCCGCGAACTGCGTGTGCTTGTGGTAGAAGACCAGGATCAGGTGCGCCACCACGAGGCCGAGCATGATGCCCGGCAGCAGCAGGATGTGCACCGAGTAGAACCGCGCGACGAAGTCACCGCCGGGGAACTCCCCGCCGAAGAGGAACATCGACAGGTACGTGCCCACGATCGGCACGGACAGGACCGCGCCCTGCATGAAGCGGACACCGGTGCCGGAGAGCAGGTCGTCGGGCAGCGAGTAGCCGGTGAAGCCGGTGAACATGCCGAGGACGAACAGCAGGAAGCCGAACAGCCAGTTGACCTCACGCGGCTTGCGGAACGCACCCGTGAAGAACACGCGCATCATGTGCACGAACATGCCCGCGAGGAAGATCAGCGCCGCCCAGTGGTGGATCTGCCGGATCAGCAGACCACCGCGCACATCGAAGGAGATGTGCATGGTCGAGTTGAACGCCTCGGACATCAGTTGGCCCTGCAGGGGCACGTAGCTGCCGTGGTACTCCACCTCGTTCATCGACGGGTGGAAGAACAGCGTCAGGTACACACCCGTGAGGATGATGATGATGAAGCTGTAGAGGCAGATCTCACCGAGCATGAAGGACCAGTGGTCCGGGAAGATCTTGCGCATGTTGGCCTTGGCCAGGGAGTAGATCCCGAGGCGGCCGTCGGCCCAGTCCGCGACCCGCTCGCCGGCGGGCGCTTTCTTGCGTGAATCGGACGACGGGGCCGCCGTCGCCGTGGTGTTCTCGGTGCTCATCCGCGCTCCCAGAAGGCAGGACCGACGGGCTCTTCGAAGTCGCCGTGCGCCTCGAGGTAGCCCTCCTCGTTCACGCCGATCTTCAGCTGCGGAAGGGCGTGACCGGCGGGGCCGAAGATGACTCGGGCGCCGTCGGAGAGGTCGAAGGTGGACTGGTGGCACGGGCAGAGGACGTGGTGCGTCTGCTGCTCGTACAGGGAGATCGGGCAGCCCACGTGGGTGCAGATCTTGGAGTACGCGACGATGCCCTCGTGCGACCACGCCAGCTCGCGCTTGTCCTTGATGTCGTCGGGCTGGAGCCGGACGATCATCAGGGCGGCCTTGGCGATCTGGGTCTGGAAGTCGTGGTCGTGCTCCTCCAGGCCTTCCGGCTTGGCGAAGGTGAGCGAACCGACGGCGACGTCGGACGGGCGCAGCGGCTCGTTCGTGTTCATGTTCACGAGCAGCTTGCCCTTGGACCACAGGGTGTGCCGCAGCTTGTCCTCCGGCAGCGGACCGAGGTCACGCAGCAGGACGACACCGGAGAGCGGGACCAGGGTCAGCGCGCCGAACATGGTGTTGCGGATCAGCTTGCGCCGGCCGAGCTGGGACTCCTTCGCGCCCGCCGCGAAGTCCGCCATGACCTTGGCCTTGACCTCGGGCTCGGCCTCGATCGCGTGCCGCTCGTCGGCGACCTCGACGTCGGACATCAGGGTGCGGGCCCAGTGGACCGCGCCCGCGCCGATGCAGAACAGCGCCACGCCGAGGGTCATGCCGAGCGCGAAGTTCAGCGCGCTGATGTGCCCGATCGGCCAGATGTAGACGTTCTTGTCGACCGGGAACGCCACGTACGAGGCGATGAAGGCGACGGTCGCCAGCATCGAGATCGTGAAGAGCATGGCGACCGTGCGCTCGGAGCGCCGGGCGGCCTTCTCGTCGATGTCCTGGACGCGGTTCTCGTGCGGCGGCAGGCCCGGGTCCGCGAAGGGGTCCTCGGCGACGGCCACCGCGCCGTGCGCGGACTCCTGCTCGCTGGGCAGGTTCTCTTCTGGGGTTTCTTGGCTACTCATGACTTCTTGGCCTTTGCGGTCCGGGCGGCGACCCACACGGCGACCGCGATCAGCGCGCCGAGGCCGAAGATCCAGGCGAACAGGCCCTCGCTGACCGGTCCGAGACCGCCCAGCTTGAGACCGCCGGGGCTCTCGGTCTTCTCGCTGTTGACCGCGTCGATGTACGCGATGATTTCCTTCTTGTTCTTCTCCGGCATGGTCGTGTCGGGGAAGGAAGGCATGTTCTGCGGGCCGGTCTGCATGGCCTCGTAGATGTGCTTCTTGCTGACGCCTTCGAGGCTCGGCGCGAACTTGCCGTGGGTCAGCGCGCCACCCTCACCGGTGAAGTTGTGGCACTGGGCACAGTTGGTGCGGAACAGCTCGCCGCCCTTGGCGATGTCGGCGCCCTTGGGGTCGACCTGCTTCTCGGTCGGCACGGAGGGGCCGGCGCCGAGCGAGGCGACGTACGCGGCCAGCTGGTCGATCTCGGCCTGGCTGTAGATGACCTTCTTCTTCGGCGCCTGGGCGCCCTGCTGCTGGAGCGGCATGCGGCCGGTGCCGACCTGGAAGTCGACGGCGGCGGCGCCGACGCCGACCAGGCTCGGGCCGTCGGTGGTGCCCTGACCGCCGGTTCCGTGGCAGCTGGAGCAGCCCACGGCATAGAGCTTCTTGCCCTCGTCGATGGCGAGGGACTGAGCGGTTTCGTCGGCCTGCGCCTTGTCCGCCGGCGCGAACGCGGCGTACAGCCCCCCGGTGGCCGCCAGCGCGAGGAGTAGGACGACGACCGCCGCCAGCGGATGGCGTCGTCGTGCGGAGAGCTTTTTCACGGATTACCCCGGTGTCAGGATCTTCTGCGTCGATGCTTCTGGAATGTGTCGGTTGACCACTGCGGCGTGCCGTTCACCTCTAGGACGTACGCGGCTCGCCGGTTGTGACACGCCGACTACTTGATCATGTAGATCGTGGCGAAGAGGCCGATCCAGACGACATCGACGAAGTGCCAGTAGTAGGACACGACGATGGCGGCGGTCGCCTGCTCGTGGGTGAACCTCCTGGCCGCGTACGTGCGGCCGAGGACCAGCAGGAAGGCGATGAGACCGCCCGTCACATGCAGTCCGTGGAAGCCGGTGGTCAGGTAGAAGACCGAGCCGTACGGGTCGGACGAGAGCGAAAGGCCCTCGTGCTTGACCAGCTCGGTGTACTCGAAGACCTGACCGCCGATGAAGATCGCACCCATGATGAAGGTGACGATGAACCACATCCGGAGCTTCTTCACGTCACCGCGCTCGGCGGCGAACACGCCGAGCTGACAGGTGAGAGAGGAAAGCACCAGGATCGTGGTGTTGGTCGCCGAGAACGGGAAGTTCAGGGCATCGGCCATTTCCTTCCAGTGGTCGGGACCGGTCACCGATCGCAGGGTGAAGTACATCGCGAAGAGGGCCGCGAAGAACATCAGCTCGGAACTCAGCCAGATGATGGTTCCGACGCTGGTGAGGTTCGGTCGATTGACCGGCGGGTGCGCGTGCCCGGTGTCTACTGTCGTTGCTGTCGCCACGACCGACATTATGTCGGTCGCTTATCCCGCCCTCACCCCGGGGGGTGCCGTTCGGAGTGTCTGCGGCCTGTGTCCTGCCCGGATGGCCCATCGCGGCACCGTCCGAACCGGTGTTGACGGGGTGTCGGGAGGAGTAGCATCCGCGCGAGATCCCTCGACGAAGCGGAGGAACCATGCAGCCGACCGCCACGGTGTTGATCTACAGCGACGACGCGAACACCAGGGAACAGGTCCGCCTCGCGGCCGGGCGCAGGCCCGCCCCCGACGTCCCCGAAGTCCGCTTCATCGAGTGCGCGACGCTGCCCGCGGTCCTCAAGGAACTCGACCACGGCGGCATCGACGTGTGCGTGCTCGACGGCGAGGCCGTGCCCGCGGGGGGCATGGGCGTCTGCCGCCAGATCAAGGACGAGGTCTTCCAGGCCCCGCCCGTGCTGCTGCTCATGGGGCGGCCGCAGGACGCCTGGCTGGCCACGTGGAGCCGTGCGGAGGCGGCCGTGACCTTGCCGGTCGAGCCGGTGGAGTTCGCCTCCGCGTTGGCCTCTCTGCTGCGCTCCAGGGCCGCCCTGAGCGCCTAGGAGCCCCGCCCCCGCCCGCCCCCTACACGGACTGGGGGCGCAGGCGGGTCGCCGCCAGTGCCGCGCGGCCCGCCTTGGTGTCGGCCAGGAGGGCGCTGCCCTTGCGCCAGGTCTTCCAGGGGACGTTCCAGTCGCCGTAGCCGTTGCCGAAGTGGTCCATGTCGGCGCCGTAGCTGTTGACGACCTCGACGATGTCGCCCTGGCGGACCGTCTCGTAGAACCAGGCGGCGTTGCCCGTGCTCATGCCGGTGCAGCCGTGGCTGGTGTTGGCGTAGCCCTGGGAGTCCACCGACCAGGGGGCCGCGTGGACGTATTCGCCGCTGTCGGTGACCCTCGTGGCGTAATAGACCATCTTGTCGTAGAAGTCCGATGCGCCGATGCTGGCGCTGGTCATCCGTACGGCGTACTCCTTGCCGAGCACCACCTTGATGCCGTTGCGCGTGGAGTAGCCGGGCTTGCCGGTGGTGACCGGGATGGAGTTGATCTCCTCGCCGTTGCGGTAGACCGTCATCCAGTGCGACCCGGCGTCCGTGACGGCCACGATCTTGTCGCCGGTGGTCAGCTTCAGGGGCTTGGACTCGGCGCCCCACAGCTTGTCGGTGACCTTCACGCCCTCCAGGTTGGAGTGCGCGTAGATGGTGGCGTGGATGGGCCAGAACTCCTTGGGGCGGTAGTGCAGCGTCCTGCTGTCCACCCAGTGCCAGGAGCCCTCCGTCGCGGGCTGCGAGCGGACCTTGAGCGCCCGTTCGACGACGGCCCTGGCCGCCTTGGCCTTGACGGGGGCGCTGAGCTTGGCGGTGACGGGCTGGCCTACGCCGTACTTGCCCGCCTCCGGGCCGAAGGTGACCTTCAGCTGCCGCTTCTTGGCGGCCGACGCGGTGTCGAGGGCCAGGACCTTGCGGCCGGGCGAGCCCTCGTCGTCCTCCGTGCTCACCCGCACGGTGTAGTGGGCGCCCGCCGCCAGGGGGACCGTGCTGTGCCAGCGAGTGCCGTCGGCGGAGAGTTCGCCCGCCACGTAGCGGCCCTGCTGGTCGGTGGCCGTGACGTCCGTGATGCGCCCGTCGTCGCCCTGCGCGGTGACTTCGAGGGGCTTGTCCGGGTCGGCCTTCCCGCTGCTGCCCGCGGGGCCGTTGAAGGCGATCTGGCTCGCCGCGTCGTACGGCTTCGCCGAGAGCGGATGGCCGCCAGCCCCGCAGGCCGTGGTGACCGTGCCGACGGCGACCACAAGAAGGGTGCAGCTCAGTACCGTGCGGATTCGCGGAGAGTGGCTCATGACCACACGGTATGAAGGTCTGACACGCCGTGCGCGGTGAGTGACCCGTACGAGGGTTCACCCGGAAGGCGGACGCCGGGCCGCGGCGGAAACGGCCAGGGGCCCGGACGCTCCTGACGGAGTGTCCGGGCCCCTGGGGTGCGGCGGGAGTAGTCCCTACTGGTTCTGGTTCTCGCCGCGGTAGTACTCGAAGACCCAGCCCCACAGACCGATCAGGATGATCGGGGCCGAGAAGTACAGCAGCCACCAGCCGAAGACGACGCCCATGAAGGCGAGCGCGCCACCGACGGCCAGGGACAGCGGCTGCCAGCTGTGCGGGCTGAAGAAGCCCACCTCGCCGGCCTCGTCCGCGACGTCCGCCTCCTTGTTGTCCTGTGCGGCGGCGTCGACTCGCCGGGCCGTGAAGGCCAGGTAGTAGCCGATCATGATGCACAGGCCGAAGGCCAGGAAGAGCGCGGTGGTTCCGGCGGGCTCCTTCGACCACCAGCCATAGACGATCGCCATGGCCAGTACGAAGACGCTCAGCCAGATGAACATCTTGCCCTGGATCTTCACTTGCCGGCCTCCTTGTTGCCAGCGAGCGCCTTCTCGCCGTCACCGACGTTCTCGAGCTGGTCGAGCGCGGCGATCTCAGGGTGGTGCAGGTCGAACGCCGGGGATTCGGAGCGGATCCGCGGCAGGGTGAGGAAGTTGTGCCGCGGCGGCGGGCAGGAGGTCGCCCACTCGAGCGAGCGGCCGTAGCCCCACGGGTCGTCGACCTCGACCTTCTTGCCGTACTTGGCGGTCTTCCACACGTTGTAGAAGAACGGCAGGATCGACAGGCCGAGCAGGAACGAGGCGATCGTCGAGATCGTGTTCAGGGCGGTGAAGCCGTCGGCGTCCAGGTAGTCCGCGTAGCGGCGCGGCATGCCCTCGGCACCCAGCCAGTGCTGGACGAGGAACGTGCCGTGGAAACCGATGAACAGCGTCCAGAACGTGATCTTGCCGAGCCGCTCGTCGAGCATCTTGCCGGTGAACTTCGGCCACCAGAAGTGGAAGCCGGAGAACATCGCGAACACCACGGTGCCGAAGATGACGTAGTGGAAGTGCGCGACCACGAAGTACGAGTCGGAGACGTGGAAGTCCATCGGCGGCGAGGCCAGGATGACGCCGGTCAGACCACCGAAGGTGAAGGTGATCAGGAAGCCGACCGCCCAGAGCATCGGAGTTTCGAAGCTCAGCGAGCCCTTCCACATCGTGCCGATCCAGTTGAAGAACTTCACACCGGTCGGTACCGCGATGAGGAACGTCATGAAGGAGAAGAACGGCAGGAGCACGCCGCCTGTGACGTACATGTGGTGCGCCCACACCGTCACCGAGAGACCGGCGATGGCGATGGTCGCGCCGACCAGGCCCATGTAGCCGAACATCGGCTTGCGGGAGAAGACCGGGATGACTTCGGAAATGATTCCGAAGAATGGCAACGCGATGATGTACACCTCTGGATGGCCGAAGAACCAGAAGAGGTGTTGCCAGAGCAAGGCCCCGCCATTGGCCGGGTCGAAGATCTGGGCACCGAACTTGCGGTCCGCCTCCAGGGCGAACAGCGCGGCCGCCAGGACCGGGAAGGCGAGCAGGACCAGCACACCGGTCAGCAGCACGTTCCAGGTGAAGATCGGCATGCGGAACATCGTCATGCCGGGTGCGCGCATGCAGATGATCGTGGTGATGAAGTTGACCGAGCCGAGGATCGTGCCGAAGCCGGAGAAGGCCAGACCCATGATCCACATGTCGGCGCCGATGCCCGGGGAGCGGACCGCGTCCGACAGCGGGCTGTAGGCGAACCAGCCGAAGTCGGCCGCGCCGTTCGGCGTGAGGAAGCCGCCGACCGCGATCAGCGAGCCGAACAGGTACAGCCAGTAGGCGAACATGTTCAGTCGCGGGAAGGCGACGTCGGGGGCGCCGATCTGGAGCGGCATGATCCAGTTCGCGAAGCCCGCGAACAGCGGCGTCGCGAACATCAGCAGCATGATCGTGCCGTGCATCGTGAACGCCTGGTTGAACTGCTCGTTCGACATGATCTGCGTGCCGGGACGGGCGAGCTCGGCGCGCATGAAGAGCGCCATCACACCGCCGATGCAGAAGAACGCGAACGACGTGACCAGATAGAGCGTGCCGATCGTCTTGTGGTCAGTGGTGGTCAGCCACTTGATGACGACGTTTCCCGGCTGCTTGCGCCTGACCGGCAGCTCGTCCTCGTACGAGTCGTTCGCTGCGGCGGCACCCTGGGGTTCGTTGAGGATGCTCACAGGTTGTTCGTCTCCCGGTTCTTCTCGTGGCCCGTCTGCTCGATGCCGGCCGGGATGTAACCGGTCTGGTTCTTCTTCGCGAGGTCTTCGAGGTGCTTCTTGTAGCGCTCGGGGGAGACGACCTTGACGTTGAAGAGCATCCGGGAGTGGTCGACGCCGCAGAGCTCGGCGCACTTGCCCATGAAGGTGCCCTCCTTGTTGGGAGTCACCTCGAAGGCGTTGGTGTGGCCCGGAATGACGTCCTGCTTCATGAGGAACGGCACCACCCAGAAGGAGTGGATGACGTCACGCGAAGTCAGGACGAAGCGGACCTTCTCGCCCTTGGGGAGCCAGAGGGTCGGACCGGGGTTGCCGTTCTGCGGGTTCCGCTCGCCGGGCGTACCGACCTCGTAGACGCCGCCGGCGTTCGCCGGGAAGTCCTTGCGGAAGCGGTCCGGAATGGCGTCGAGGTCCTTGGACGTCTTGGCGTCGCCCTTGTCGGAGCCCGGAACGTCCTCGATGTAGTTGAAGCCCCAGCTCCACTGGTAGCCGACCACGTTGATGGTGTGGGCCGGCTTGTCGTCGAGCGCGAGGAGCTTCGATTCGTCACGGGCGGTGAAGTAGAACAGCACCGAGACGATGATGAGGGGGACGACCGTGTACAGCGCCTCGATGGGCATGTTGTAACGGGTCTGCGGAGGGACCTCCACCTTGGTGCGGCTGCGCCGGTGGAAGATGACGCTCCACAGGATCAGGCCCCAGACCAGCACGCCCGTGGCGAGCGCAGCCGCCCACGAGCCCTGCCAGAGGGAGAGGATCCGCGGAGCCTCCTCCGTGACCGGGGTCGGCATACCCAGGCGGGGAAAGTCCTTGTATGTGCAACCGGTGGCGGTTACCAGGACCAGGCCCGCAGTCAGTGCCTGCAGCAGCTTCCGCCGCATCGGGCGCCGCGGCGAGCGGTCGGAGCCGTTGGGACTCACGTAGCGCCTTCCCGAGAGTCTCGCCCGCGCGGTTCGGCTGCGGCCTTCTCGCTGGTCGGTCGCCGCCCTGCGTCGGGCAGGGGTTTGGATGTTTATGCGGACCAAACCCTACTGGACGCTATTTGGGGTCGCGCGGGGAGGGTGCCTAACGCGCCGTGGGTCACTCCGAAGGGGGGCGGTCGCCCCTCCGGGGCCGCGTTCTGACGGGGCCTCGGGACACGCGACGGCTCCGGAGAGTGCGGCTCCGTTCGGCGGCTGCGGTCGGTTGCTCGCGCGGTTCCCGCGCCCCCTCGGGCGCTGCCGCCCGGCCGGAGGTCTTAGCGTTGCCGCGTGGCTTACTTCGACGCGGCCTCGTCCGCACCTCTTCACCCCGTGGCCCGCCAGGCCCTGCAGGCCGCGCTTGACGAGGGGTGGGCGGATCCCTCCCGGTTGTACCGGGAAGGGCGGCGGGCGCGGCTGCTGCTTGACGCGGCGCGGGAGGCGGCCGCCGAGGCCGTGGGCTGCCGCCCGGACGAGCTGGTGTTCACCCCGTCCGGGACGCGGGCGCTGTACGACGGCATGGCGGGAGCCCTGGCCGGGCGGCGGCGCGCGGGGCGGCATCTGGTGGTGTCCGCGGTGGAGCACTCCGCCGTACTCCATTCGGCCGCGGCGCACGAGCGGGCGGGCGGCACGGTGACCGAGGTGGGCGTGGACCGCGCGGGGGCGGTGGACGCCTCGGCCTACGCGGCCGCGCTGCGCGAGGACACCGCGCTCGCCTGTCTGCAGTCCGCCAACCACGAGGTCGGCACCCGTCAGCCCGTGGCCGAGGTCGCGGCCGCGTGCCGGGCGGCCGGGGTGCCGCTGCTCGTGGACGCGGCGCAGTCCCTCGCCTGGGGGCCGGTGGACGGGCCCTGGTCGCTCCTTGCGGCCAGCGCGCACAAGTGGGGCGGCCCGGCGGGCGTCGGGCTCCTCGCGGTCCGCAAGGGCGTGCGGTTCGCGCCCCAAGGGCCGGTGGACGAGCGGGAGTCGGGCCGCTCGGCCGGGTTCGAGAACATCCCGGCGATCGTGTCGGCCGCCGCGGCGCTGCGGGCGGTGCGGGCCGAGGCCACGGCCGAGGAGGCCCGGCTGCGCGAGCTGACCGGGCGGATCCGGGCCCGGGTGCCGGGCCTCGTACCGGACGTCCAGGTCGTCGGCGACCCCGCGCGGCGCCTTCCGCACCTGGTCACCTTCTCCTGTCTCTACGTCGACGGGGAGTCGCTCCTGCACGAGCTGGACCGGGCCGGGTTCTCCGTCTCCTCCGGGTCCTCCTGCACCAGCAGCACGCTCACGCCGAGCCACGTCCTCAAGGCGATGGGGGTGGTCAGCGAGGGCAACGTACGGGTGTCGCTGCCGCTCGGCACGGGCGAGGCGGACGTGGAGCGCTTCCTGGAGGTGCTGCCGGACGCCGTCGGCCAGGTCCGCGCGAAGCTGGGCGCGCCGGTGTCGGGGGCCGCCCCGGGCGGGGCGCTCGACGACCTGACCGTCGACGCCCTGGGCGAGCGCTGCCCGCACCCCGTCATCGAACTGGCCAAGGCGCTGCCGCGCGTGCGGATCGGCGGCACGGTGACCGTCCTGGCGGACGACGAGGTGGCCGCCGTGGACATTCCGGCGTGGTGCTGGACGCAGGGCCACGAGTACGTGGGCGCCGAGCCCAGGGGGCTCGGCGCCGCCTATGTCGTTCGGCGCTCCGCGCCTCGTCCTCAAACGCCGGACGGGCTGGATGGTCTCGCCTGAGCGCCGTCGCCACCCGCCCGCCCCTGAGAGGGCGGGTGGGTGGGTGAGGGGCGGGGTCAGGCCAGGTGGGTGCGGACCTCTGCGGCGGCGGCGTCGCCGTAGGCCACGGCGAAGCGGTCCATGAAGGAGCTGCGCCGCAGCTCGTACTCCTGGGTGCCGGTCGTCTCGATGACCAGCGTCGCGAGCATGCAGCCCACCTGCGCCGCCCGCTCGTGCGACACGCCCCAGATGAGCCCGGAGAGGAACCCGGCGCGGAAGGCGTCGCCCACGCCCGTCGGCTCGACCTTGGCCTCCTCCTGCGGCACGCCGACCTCGATCGGGTCCTGCCCGGCGGTCTCGATGCGCACGCCCTTGGCGCCGAGGGTGGTCACCCGGTGCCCGACCTTGCCCAGGATCTCCGCGTCGGACCAGCCGGTCTTGGACTCGATGAGCCCCTTCTCGTACTCGTTGGAGAAGAGGTACGCGGCGCCGTCCATGAGGGTGCGGATCTCGTCGCCGTTCATCCGGGCGATCTGCTGGGAGAAGTCCGCGGCGAAGGGGATGCCCCGGCTGCGGCACTCCTCGGTGTGGCGCAGCATCGCCTCGGGGTCGTCGGCGCCGATCAGGACGAGGTCGAGGCCGCCCACGCGGTCGGCGACGGTCTTCAGCTCGATGAGGCGGGCCTCGCTCATCGCGCCGGTGTAGAAGGAGCCGATCTGGTTGTGGTCGGCGTCCGTGGTGCAGACGAAGCGGGCGGTGTGCAGCGTCTCGGAGATGCGCACCGACTCGGTGTCCACGTTGTGCCGGTCGAGCCAGGCGCGGTACTCGTCGAAGTCGGGGCCCGCGGCGCCGACCAGGACGGGCCGGGTGCCCAGCTGGCCCATGCCGAAGCAGATGTTGGCGCCGACGCCACCACGGCGGACATCGAGGGCGTCGACGAGGAACGAGAGGGAGACCGTGTGCAGTTGGTCGGCGACCAGTTGGTCGGCGAAGCGGCCGGGAAAGGTCATCAGGTGGTCGGTGGCGATGGAGCCGGTGACTGCGATACGCACGGCTGGAAGCTCCTGCGGCGTGTAGCGGCGGCGCACCGCCCTCGTGGTCAAGGCGGTGACGGACGTCGCGTGGGCGGTTGACGGTTAACGCTATCCGGTCGGACCCGGAACGATGAACGGCTGAAAATACCCGATAGTAGGTCTTTCTCCTTGAGCTCAGCGGTGCATACGGTTCCGGTATGACCCTCTTTCCGCAGGACAGCGCAGCGCCGCAGGCTTCCGAGCAGGGAGTCGAGGCCTGGGAGGCATTGCGTGGTGCTTGCACGCGCATGGTCCGGCACTGGGCGGTGCCCGCGGTGCCCACCGGCACGCCCGTACCGCCGTCCCGGATCCACGGCGTGACGGTCCCGGCCGCGTCCGCGCGCCTCCTCGACGGGATGTCCGAGTACGGGGACTGAGCCGACGAGGACCGAGCCGGACGAGGACCGAGGCGCACGGGACGGGAGGCGCCCCGGGCTGGGACGCGCACCGGGCTGGGACGCGAGGGGCCCGGGACCGGTCGAGGGAACCGGTCGCTCCCCCGCCGCGTCCCATCGCCGTCCCCCGTCGGGGGGATGTCATGTACGACGGGACGCCGCGGCGCGCGTGCGCCGTGGCGGATCGCCGTGCAGGCTCGTGAGGACGGCCGGGCACGCGAAGGAGCGATGCGGTGAGCACCGATCAGGCACAGGACGGACGGCGGCGACGGCCCTCGCTGGTGGTCGCGTCGGTGGCGGCCGCGGTCCTGCTGGCGGGCGGCGGCGGGGCCTATCTCGCCATGGACCCGTCCGGCAAGGACAGCGGCCCGGCGGGCGACGGCGGGCCGCCCCCGCCGCTCGCCCTGGACGGGTACGCGGACGGATCAGGCGGACACACCGATTCCGGTACGGATCGTACGGACGGGGCGAACGGCGGGGGCGGCACCAGCACCTCCGAAGGCATCGCCCCGGGCGAGCCCGACCCCTCGGGCGCGACCTACCGGGCCGTGGGCGAGCTGCCCGATGGCCCCGACGAGGCCGCCGTGTACGAGCCGCGCGGCGAGGTCACCAAGGACCAGGTGACCCGGCTCGCCAAGGCGCTCGGCCTGTCCGGCACGCCGACCGCGCAGGGCGACTCCTGGCGGCTCGGCCCGGCGAACGACGGCTCGGGCCCCTCGCTCCAGGTGGCCCGCAAGGCCCCCGGCACCTGGTCGTTCACCCGGTCCGAGCCCGGCGGCGACAACTGCCTGAAGGGCAAGCCGTGCCCGCCCAGGACCCCTTCGGAGCTGGACGGCGGCACTCCGGTCAGCGTGCGGGACGCGAAGGCGGCCGCCGCGCCCGTCCTGAAGGCCATCGGCCAGGACGGCGCCAAGCTGGACGCGCGCCAGCTCATGGGCTCCGTACGGGTGGTGAACGCCGACCCCGAGGTGGGCGGCCTGCCGACGTACGGCTGGTCGACCGGCGTCCAGGTGGGCCCGGACGGCGAGGTGGTGGGCGGCAGCGGCCAGCTCGCGAAGCCGCACAAGGGCGCGACCTACCCGGTCGTGAGCGCGGCCGAGGCCCTCGCCCTGCTGAACGCGTCGGGCAAGGGCGGCGGCGTGGGCATCGGCGGCTGCGCGACGCCGGTGCCGCACAAGGGCGACGCGGGCGACAAGAGCGACAAGGGTGCCAAGGGCGACGGGGTCACCCGGCGCGACGAGGTGCGCTGCCCGCCGACCGTGCCGCCGAAGCAGGAGCCGATCGCCGTGGAGGGCGCCACGTTCGGCCTGGCCGCGCACTTCGTGGCCGGGCGGCAGACGCTCGTGCCGTCGTGGCTGTTCGAGGCCAGGCCGCAGGGCGCGCGGGCCTCGTACACGGTGCAGCACCCGGCGGTGGAGCCCGCATATCTGACGGCGCCCGGAGCGCCGGGTGACCCCGAGCCGAAGCCGAAGCCGGACACGAAGGGCGACACCTACACCAGCGACATCAAGGTCGACGGCTACACCGCGTCGGGGCGGACGCTGACCGTGCACTTCACGGGCGGGGTGTGCAGCACGTACGAGGCGTCGGCGCGGGAGAGCGGCGGGCAGGTCGCCGTGAAGGTGACCGCGACGGAGGAGAAGGGCAAGGTGTGCATCGCGCTCGCGAAGTTCTACACGCTGCCCGTGACCCTGGAGAAGCCGCTCGGTGACCGGAAGGTCGTCACGCCCGGCGGCACGGCGGTGCCGCGCGCCGAGGGCGTGGCGAAGGGCGAGCCCGCGCCGCGCTCGTAGCTCCCACCGCGTCCGGAACGTACGAAGGCGGCGGCCCCCGAGGGGAGCCGCCGCCTTCGTACGGACGGTTTAGCTGAAGGAGTCGCCGCAGGCGCAGGAACCCGTGGCGTTCGGGTTGTCGATCGTGAAGCCCTGCTTCTCGATGGTGTCGACGAAGTCGATGGAGGCGCCGCCCAGGTAGGGGGCGCTCATGCGGTCGGTGACGACCTTGACGGTGCCGAACTCCTTGACGACGTCGCCGTCGAGCGCGCGCTCGTCGAAGAAGAGCTGGTAACGCAGACCCGAGCAGCCGCCGGGCTGAACGGCGACGCGCAGGGCCAAGTCCTCACGGCCTTCCTGGTCGAGCAGGGCCTTGACCTTGGCCGCGGCGGCGTCGGTCAGGATGATGCCGTCGGTGACGGTGGTGGTCTCGTCCGATACGGACATCTACATCGCTCCCGGGTAGTACGGAGACTGCTTGCCGACCGGTTCCAACCGGTGTGGCCGCGAATTCATTCCCATGCTCGCACACGGGGACACACAGGGGATGCGTCACATCGACACTATGGCCATCGTCAAACTGACGTGAAGCGGTTATGATAGATAACGTCAATTAGACGAAAAGGCATCGTCTGCAGAACAGAAAGGGTGCGTGACGTGACCACCGCCCAATCCCCCGCGGCCCCCGTGGACCTCGGCGTCGAGCCGACCCCGCTCGCCCTCCTGCTGCTCGGCCGCGAGGCCGACCCGAGCAGCGAGCGCGGCGTGGACTGCCCGGGCGACCTGCCCTCGCCGTCGGACCCCGGCCTGGTGGAGCGCGCCCGCGCCGCCAAGGAGAAGCTCGGCGACAAGGTCTTCGTGCTTGGCCACCACTACCAGCGCGACGAGGTCATCCAGTTCGCGGACGTCACCGGCGACTCGTTCAAGCTGGCCAAGGACGCGGCCGCCCGGCCGGACGCCGAGTACATCGTCTTCTGCGGCGTGCACTTCATGGCCGAGTCCGCGGACATCCTGACCACCGACGACCAGAAGGTCGTGCTCCCGGACCTGGCCGCGGGCTGCTCGATGGCCGACATGGCCACGGCCGAGCAGGTCGCGGAGTGCTGGGACGTGCTGACCGAGGCCGGTGTCGCCGAGCAGGTCGTGCCCGTCTCGTACATGAACTCCTCCGCCGACATCAAGGCGTTCACGGGCAAGCACGGCGGCACCATCTGTACGTCGTCGAACGCCAAGCGGGCCCTGGAGTGGGCCTTCGAGCAGGGCGAGAAGGTCCTCTTCCTGCCGGACCAGCACCTCGGGCGCAACACCGCCGTGCGCGACCTCGGGATGTCCCTGGACGACTGCGTCGTCTACAACCCGCACAAGCCGAACGGCGGGTTGAGCACCGAGCAGCTGAGCGCCGCGAAGATGATCCTGTGGCGCGGCCACTGCTCCGTGCACGGCCGCTTCTCGCTGGAGTCGGTCGAGGACGTCCGGGCCCGCATACCCGGCGTGAACGTCCTGGTCCACCCCGAGTGCAAGCACGAGGTCGTGGCGGCGGCGGACCACGTCGGCTCGACCGAGCACATCATCAAGACCCTGGAGGCGGCCCCGGCGGGCTCCAAGTGGGCCATCGGCACCGAGCTGAACCTGGTGCGCCGCCTGGCCAACCGGTTCGCGCCGGAGGGCAAGGAGATCGTCTTCCTCGACAAGACGGTGTGCTTCTGCTCCACCATGAACCGCATCGACCTGCCGCACCTGGTGTGGGCCCTGGAGTCCCTGGCCGACGGCAAGCTCGTCAACCGCATCGAGGTCGACCGCGAGACCGAGCAGTTCGCGAAGCTGGCGCTTGAGCGGATGCTGGCGCTGCCGTAGGCGGTGTGCCGGTCGGTCGCGGGACGGCCGACCGGCGGTCAGTCGCCCCGCGGCCGCACGAGGCCCGACTCGTAGGCGATCACGACGAGTTGGGCGCGGTCGCGGGCGCCGAGTTTCGCCATGGCCCGGTTCACATGGGTCTTCACGGTCAGCGGGCTGACTTCCAGGCGCTCGGCGATCTCGTCGTTCGACAGGCCGCCCGCGACCTGGACGAGGACCTCGCGCTCGCGTCCGGTGAGCGCGTCGAGCCGCTCGCCGCGGCCGGGCGCGTCACCGTCCGAACCGTCGCTCTGCGCCAGGAACTTGGCGATGAGCCCCTTCGTCGCGGTGGGCGAGAGGAGCGCCTCGCCCGCGGCCGCGATCCGGATGGCGCCGAGGAGCTCGTCGGGCTCGGCGCCCTTGCCGAGGAACCCGGACGCCCCCGCCCGCAGGGACTGCACCACGTACTCGTCGACCTCGAAGGTCGTCAGCATGACCACGCGTACGTGGGAGAGCGCCGGGTCCTCGCTGATCATCCGCGTCGCGGCGAGGCCGTCCGTGCCCGGCATGCGGATGTCCATCAGGACGACGTCGGCCGCCTCGGCCTTCGCGAGACGCACGGCCTGGGCGCCGTCGGAGGCCTCGCCGACGACCTCCATGTCGGGTTCGGAGTCGACGAGGACCTTGAACGCGCTGCGCAACAGCGCCTGGTCGTCGGCGAGCAGCACCCGGATCGTCACGCGGTCCCTCCCCTGGCCGGGCTGTGCTCCCGGCCGCCCTGTTTCACGGTCGTGACCGGCAGGATCGCATGGACGCGGAAACCACCTCCGTAGCGGGGCCCCGCGCTGCACCGCCCGCCGAGCGCGCTGACGCGCTCCCGCATGCCGAGGAGCCCGTGTCCGCCGCCGCGGTCGGGGTCGTCGACGGGCCGCACGTCGTGGCCCGCGCCGTCGTCGAGCACCGTGATCTCCAGGTTCGGCCCCACCCGCACCACGCTGACCTCCGCCTTGGCCCGCTCACCGGCGTGCTTCTGCACGTTCGTCAGCGCCTCCTGGATGATGCGGTACGCCGCCAGGTCCACGGCGGCGGGAGGTGCCTGGCCGCTGTCGCCGCGGGCCACCTCCACGGGCAGGCCCGCGTGCCGGAACGTGTCGACGAGGTCGTCGAGGCGGGCCAGGCCGGGGGCGGGCTCCGTGGGCGCCTCCGGGTCGCCGTTCTGCCGCAGCAGGCCGACGGTCGCGCGCAGCTCGCCGAGCGCGGACCTGCTGGCCTCGCGGACGTGCGCGAGGGCCTCCTTCGCCTGGTCGGGCCGCTTGTCCATGACGTGCGCCGCGACCCCCGCCTGGACGTTGACCAGGGCGATGTGGTGGGCGACGACGTCGTGCAGGTCGCGGGCGATGCGCAGCCGCTCCTCGGCGACCCGGCGCCGGGCCTCCTCCTCGCGGGTGCGCTCGGCCCGCTCGGCGCGCTCCCTTATGGCGTCGACGAAGGCGCGGCGGCTGCGCACCGCGTCGCCCACGGCGGCGGCCATGCCGGTCCAGGCGAAGATGCCGAGGTTCTCCTGCCCGTACCAGGGCAGGGGCCCCGCGACCATGGCGACGCCGGTGAGCCCGGCCACGGTGATCAGGCCGATGCGCCAGGTGGTGGGGCGGTTGGTGCGGGCCGCCACGGTGTACAGGGCGACGACGGCGCACATCACGACCGGCGCGCGGGGGCCGGTCGACACCAGCTCCACGATGGAGAACGCGGAGGTGGCGGCGAGCACCGTCCACGGGGCGCGGCGGCGGAAGACGAGGGCGGCCGCGCCGGCGACCATGAGGGTGACGCTCATGGCGCCCGGGGCGTGCACGTTCCAGCTGGAGCCCCGCTCCCCGTAAGGCTCGGCGAAGGAGCCGATGACCATGAAGACGAGGGCGGCGGCCGCGAGGAGCGCGTCGACGGCCAACGGGTGCGTTCTGGCCCAGCCGCGGCACCGTTCAAAGTTGGTCACGGCTAAACCGTACGGGGCGCCGTCCGGCGGGGGGAACGGAAAGCGGGTTCAGGGGGGCGGGGGTTGACGTCACCCCCCGGCCCCTGGCGTTTGAGCCCCTGCTTCACAGACCGGCGGCGCCTTGGTGCTGTGCCCACCCGTCCCGCCCTGCGGGACGATTGCCCACAGCGGGGGGGGGACGGGGCGGTTTCCCGTGGGTGCTGCGGGGTCAGCCGGGGATTAGGCCGTCGTCCGAGAGCATGTCCTTGACTTCCGTCAGGGTCGCGTCGGGGGCGGGGAGGATGAGTTCCGAGGGTTCGAGGGCGTCGTCGGGGAGGGGGTCGCCCAGTTCGCGGACCTTGTCGAGGAGGGCGTGCAGCGTGCGGCGGAAGCCCGCCTCGTCGCCGCCCTCCATCTCGTCGAGCAGTTCGTCGTCCAGCTTGTTCAACTCGGCGAAGTGGCCGTCGGCCAGCCTCACCTGCCCCTCCCCCATGATCCTTACGATCATGACGCCCTCCTCGGACGTGAGCGGTGGCTACTGCTTGTCGAAGCGGGGCGCGTCCTGCGGGTGCCCCTGGCCGCCCTCGATGGCGGGCTTCGGCGCGGCGCTGGAGCCTCCGGCCAGCTCGGCCTTCATGCGCTGCAGCTCCAGCTCTACATCTGTACCACCGGAGAGCCGGTCGAGCTCGGTCTGGATGTCGTCCTTGGCGAGCCCGGAGGAGTCGTCGAGGGCGCCCGAGGCGAGGAGTTCGTCGATCGCGCCGGCGCGGGCCTGGAGCTGGGCCGTCTTGTCCTCGGCGCGCTGGATCGCCATGCCGACGTCGCCCATCTCCTCGGAGATGCCGGAGAAGGCCTCGCCGATGCGGGTCTGGGCCTCGGCCGCGGTGTACGTAGCCTTGATGGTCTCCTTGCGCGTACGGAACGCGTCGACCTTGGCCTGGAGGCGCTGGGCCGCGAGGGTGAGCTTCTCCTCCTCGCCCTGCAGGGTCTGGTGCTGCGTCTCCAGGTCGCTGACCTGCTGCTGGAGCGCCGCGCGGCGGGAGAGCGCCTCACGGGCGAGGTCCTCGCGGCCGAGCGCGAGCGCCTTGCGGCCCTGGTCCTCCAGGGTGGAGGACTGCTTCTGGAGCTGGTTGAGCTGGAGCTCCAGGCGCTTGCGGGAGGTCGCCACGTCGGCGACGCCGCGGCGCACCTTCTGCAGCAGCTCCAACTGCTTCTGGTACGAGTAATCGAGGGTTTCGCGCGGGTCCTCGGCCCGGTCAAGGGCCTTGTTCGCCTTCGCGCGGAAGATCATCCCCATACGCTTCATGACACCGCTCATGGGCTTCGCGCGCCCCCTTCTGACGGACTCCAGCTCCAGCTGCTGCAACAGAACCCACGGTACGGGGTCTGTATCCATTACCGCACTGTTCGCGGGTGGATGCGCTCATCCCCAAGGACGACTGCTCCGCCCGCCTCTCCGGCGCAAGGAGTAGGTGCGCCCCCGGGAACGGCCCGGGACGGCCCCCTTCTGTCGCTCGGCCACATCAGCAAGACGCCCGGTGTGGCGGGATCGTTCCCCGGAGGGCGCCGGTCCATGCGCCCCCCGGTCCTCCCCCGGTGCGCCCCGGGAAAGCCCCGGGAAGGCTCCGGGAAAGGGGTCCTCCGGCCCCACGCCTCCGGCCGACCCCGTACCCTTGGCTTTTGTGTTCCGTAGCCGATCCAAGGACGAGAAGGCCCCGGCCGCCAAGGCGCCGGTAGCCGAGAGCACGTCCTCCCGTGACCCCCAGGCCCCCAAGGGCCGCCCCACCCCCAAGCGTGCCGTGGCCCAGTCGCAGCGCCGCAGCGTGATGAACACGCCGACGACGCGCAAGGAGGCCGCCAAGCGGGCGCGCGAGGAGCGCCGGGCGAACATGGAGAAGCAGCGCCAGGCGCTGGCCAGCGGCGACGAGCGGTATCTGCCGCCGCGGGACAAGGGCCCGGTGCGCAAGTACGCCCGCGACTTCGTGGACTCCCGGTTCTGCGTGGCGGAGTTCTTCCTGCCGACGGCCATCCTCATCCTCGTCCTGAGCCTGGTCCGCGTCGCCCAGCTGCAGAACATCGCGCTGCTGCTGTGGCTCGTCGTGATCGTCCTGATCGTGCTCGACTCGATCGTCACGGGCTTCCGTCTGAAGAAGCGCCTGAACGAGCGCTTCCCCGACGAGCACAAGAAGGGCGCCGTCGCGTACGCCCTGATGCGTTCGCTCCAGATGCGTCGGCTGCGGCTGCCGAAGCCGCAGGTCAAGCGCGGGGAGCGACCCTGAGCGAGATCCAGGGCGCAGGCCCTGGAGAGCGCACGGCCGTATGCCAGGAACTGGTGGCGCGGCAGCTTGACGAGCAGATCGCGGCACGGTTCCCGGTGGGACGGCGGCTGCGCGTGCTCGACGTCGGCATGGGGCACGGGGTGCAGGCACTCCGCCTGGCCCGGGCCGGACACGAGGTGACGGGCGTCGAGCGGGAGGCCGAGGGGCTCGCCGCCGCGCGGGCCGCGGCGGCCGCCGAGCCGGAGGGCATCCGGTCCCGCATGCGCATCGTCGAGGGCGACGGGCGGGACACGGGGGTGCACTTCCTGCCCGGGAGCTTCGACGTCGTCCTGTGCCACGGCGTGCTCATGTACGTCGACGAGCCCGACGCGCTGCTCGCGGGCCTCGGGCGGGTCCTCGCCCCCGGCGGGCTGCTCTCCCTGGTCGTACGGAACGCGGACGCGCTGGCCATGGCCCCCGCGCTGCGGGGCGACTGGGGCGGGGCGCTCGCCGCGTTCGGCGCCGACACGTACGAGGACCCCTCCGGGGGGCGTGCGCGGGCGCACCGCCTCGACGCGGTCTCCGGGGCGCTCGCGGGCATCGCCGCGCCGCTGCGGGCCTGGTACGGGGTGCGGGTCTTCTCCGACGCGGTGCCCGCCGCCGGGGCCGAGCTCGACGTGCTCCTCGCCGCCGAGGAGCGGGCCGGACGCACCGACCCCTACCGCACGGTGGCCGCCCTCCTCCACGTCTGCGGCGCTCGCGACTGAGCCCCCTCGGGGAGGCGCCCCCTGTTCGGCCCCGTACCGGAGGACGGTCGGGGCGGTGGCGGTGAGACTCGGGGGGTATGAGAGCTTCGCGCGGGTTCGTGGTGGCGGGGGTGCTGGTCTCGGTCGCGGTGGTGGCCGGGTGTGCCGGGGAGAGCGGGGGCTCCCGGGAGAAGGAGTCGACGACTCAGGCGGCCGCTCCCGCCGCGGCCAATGACCTCCAGGACGACTACCTGAAGGTCATCAAGGAGGCGCTGCCCTCCGTCGTCCAGATCGACGCCTCCGACAGCCTCGGCTCCGGGGTGGTCTACGACGACAAGGGGCACATCGTCACCAACGCCCACGTGGTGGGCCGGGAGAAGACCTTCAAGGTGACCACGGCCACCGGTGAGCAGCCCCTCGGAGCCACGCTCGTATCGGCGTATCCGGAGCAGGACCTCGCCGTCATCAAGCTCGACAAGGTGCCGCGCGGCCTGAAGGCAGCCGACTTCGGCGACTCCGGGAAGGTGGAGGTCGGCCAGATCGTGCTCGCGATGGGCTCGCCGCTCGGCCTGTCGTCCAGCGTCACCCAGGGCATCGTCTCGGCGACCGGGCGCACGGTCAGCGAGGGCCGGGCGGGCGGCGGCACCGGCGCCACCATCGGGAACATGGTGCAGACGTCCGCCGCGATCAACCCGGGCAACAGCGGCGGCGCCCTGGTGAACCTCGACGGCGACGTCATCGGCATCCCGACCCTCGCCGCCACCGACCCGGACATGGGCGACGGCGCGGCACCCGGCATCGGCTTCGCGATCCCCGCCTCGATGGTGCGTACGGTGGCCGACCAGATCGTGAAGAGCGGCAAGGTCACCGACTCGGGCCGGGCCGCGCTCGGCATCAGCGGGCGCACGGTCCTCGGGGACGACTACCGGCCCGCGGGCGTCGCCGTGGCCGAGGTCAGGGACGGCGGGGGCGCCGACAAGGCGGGCATCAGGCCCGGCGACATCATCACCGGGCTCGGGGACGACGAGATCACCACGGTCACCTCCCTCTCGGAGGCGCTCGCCGGGGACGAGCCGGGCGACAAGGAGCGGGTGACGTACGTACGGGACGGCGACGAGCGGACCGCCGAGGTCACCCTCGGAGAGATGTAGGGGGCATGCGCAGGGGGCGGGGCCGTTGGCCCCGCCCCCTGCGCGTGCGTGGATCCAGCGCGTCAGGCCTGCGCCGCGTCCTGCGCGTGCAGACTCATCGGGCCGTAGACCTCCGAGGTGTCCTCGAAGAGCGTCACCTGGTCCGCGCCGCCCTCGGCGAGCTCCTTCCAGTGCTCGCCGATCCAGGTCTCCGCGTCGCCCTGCGTGGTGAACTCCTCCGGCTGCACCGCGGGCTGGACCTCCGTCCCGTCCGCCGTCTCGAACCGCCACGTCCATGCCGCCATGTCAGCCTCCCGAGGTCCAGTGGTGTCCCGTAAGCCGCTTGAAGCCTAGCCGGGCGCGCGGCGCGCGGGGCGACGCGGGAGGATCTTCCTGTGGAACTGACTCTGCTCGGCACCGGAGCCCCCGAGGAGCTGCCCCGCCCCGGCTGTACCTGCGCCGCGTGCGCGACCGCGCTCGGCGACCAGGCGCGGGCGGCGACGGCCCTGCTCGTGGACGGCGTGCTGCTGCTCGACCTGACACCGGGCGCCGCCTTCGCCGCCGCCCGCGCCGGGCACTCGCTCGGCGGGGTGCGCCAGGTGCTGCTCTCGCATCCGCACGACGGGCCCGCCGTGGAGGTACCCGCCGGGCTGCCGCAGCCGGTCCGGGTGCCGGACGGCCGCGAGCTCGCGCTGCTCACCGGGCACCGGGTGCGGGCCGTCGCGATGGACGCGCCCGGCACCGGCTACGAGGTGACCGGCCCCGACGGCGAGCGGCTGCTGTATCTGCCGCCGGGCTGCGCGCCCGCGGGGGCGGGCCCCGAGAACGGCGGCGGGCAGCCCGTGTACGACATGGTCGTGGCCGACGTCGTGGGCCGCCCGGACGGGCTCGCGCGGCTGCGGGCGGCCGGTGCGTCGGGCCCGACCACGGACGTGCTCGCCGTGCACATCGGCCACGAGGTGCCGCCGGGCCCCGAGCTGGCCCGGCGGCTCGCCGCGGCCGGGGCGCGGGCGGTGCCGGACGGCACGACCCTGGAGGTCGGCGCGTACGAGGACGTGCCGGACGTGCCGCGCCGCACCCTGGTGCTCGGCGGCGCCCGCTCGGGCAAGTCGGTGGAGGCCGAGCGGCGCCTTGAGGCCTTCCCCGACGTGCTGTACGTGGCCACCGGCGGGCTGCGCGGCGGGGACCAGGAGTGGGCGGAGCGGGTGCGCGCGCACCGCGAGCGGCGGCCCGGCTCCTGGCGCACCACGGAGACCTGCGACCTCGTGCCGCTGCTCACCGAGCCGGGGCCGCCGCTGCTCATCGACTGCCTGTCGCTGTGGCTGACGCACGCGATGGACGACGTGAACGCGTGGGACGACACCGAGTGGGCGGGCGGCGGCGAGCGGGCGCTGCGCAAGCGGGTCACGGAGCTCACGGACGCGGTGCGGGCCGCGCGGCGCACGGTGGTCACGGTGTCGAACGAGGTCGGCTCCGGCATCGTCCCCGCGACCGCGTCGGGGCGCCGCTACCGAGACGAGCTGGGCCGCCTCAACGCCGCGTTCGCCGCCGAGTGCGAGCACGTGCTGCTCGTGGTGGCGGGGCAGGCGCTGGCACTGCGCGGCTGAGGAGGGCTCAGTCGTCGCGCTCGCGGCGGGCGATGACGCGGTAGGTGTTGCCGAAGCCGGTGCGGACGAGCAGGGGCGCGAGCAGCTGGTCGAGGGCGTAGGCGAGGACGATCAGGGGGGCCGCCGCCCAGCCGCACGCCCGGCGCGGCCCGGCGGCCCGCGGCAGCCGGCGGCCGACGACGAGGACGGCCGCGCCGGTCAGGTCCAGCGGCAGGTGCGGTGCGCGGCGCTCGACGTCGACGAGGGTGAAGCCGAGGTCCTCCAGGGCACCGCGCAGTCGGCCGAGGGGCAGCAGGCACGGCTGCTGCGAGCGCGCGTGCGGCGGCCACCAGGGGCCGAGGAGCCGGGCGGAGCGGGACTCGGGGTCGGCGGCCTCGATCAGCAGGTGTCCGCCGGGGCGCAGGACGGTGCGGGCGGCGGCGAGCTCCGCGTCCGGGTCGGGGACGCGCTCCAGGTGGTGGACCATGCTCACCGCGTCGTACCGGTCGGCGAGGCGCGGCGCGAGGTCCGGCAGGAGCCCCTGGTGGGCCTCCTCGACGTGCCCGGCCTCACGGGCCTCCTCGACGGCGCCGCCCGGGTCCGTGCCGTCGTACGCGGTGTACGGCAGGACGTCCTTGGCGGCGGCCGGGAGGCGGCCGTGTCCGGTGCCGACGTCGAGCCAGCTCTCGGGTTCGAGGTGCCGGGCGAGGGCGTGGGCCGTGGCGCGGTGGCGCCGGGTGGAGTGCCGGGCGCGAAGGACGCGCTCGACGGGGTCGTCGGTGGCCTGCTGACGGACGGACGGGACAGGGCGTTTCGGCACAAACGGAACGTATGGGATCAGTGGTGGCAGGGCAACGACGTCGCGGGGCCTGTCCCGCCGGTGGCGGACCGGCCCGGGGCCGTTCGCGCGCCTGTCACCGCCCGCCGGTACTGTTCGCCGAATGAGCTCGCTGATTCTCGACGACTTCACCGACCTGATCGAGCGGCCCGACGGCGGGGTGCGCCGCGACGCCGAGGAGCGCAGGGAGCGGCAGGGCCTGCCGCCCGGCGCCCTCGGCCGCCTGGACGAGCTCGCCGAGTGGCTGTCGGCGGCCCAGGCGTCCGTGCCGGTCAAGCCGATCGAGCGGCCGAAGGCGCTGCTCTTCGCGGGTGACCACGGCGTCGCCGAGCTCGGCGTGTCGGCGCGGCCCGCGGGCGGGGCGGCGGACCTCGTGCGGTCCGTCCTGTCCGGCGAGGCGCCCGCGGCGGTGCTCGCGCGGCGGCTCGACGTGCCCGTGCGGGTGGTCGACCTGGCCCTGGACTGCGACCCGGACGAGCTGCCCGCCGAGGTCGCGGGCCACCGGGTGCGGCGCGGCTCGGGCCGCATCGACATCGAGGACGCGCTCACCGCCGACGAGGCCGAGCGCGCGGTGCGCGCGGGCATCGCGCTCGCCGACGAGGAGGCCGACTCCGGCACCGACCTGGTCGTGCTCGGCGACGTCAGCGTCGGCGGTACGACGCCCGCGGCGACGCTGATCGCGGCGCTGTGCGGCACCGACGCGTCCGTGGTGACCGGGCGGGGCGGGCGGCCGATCGACGACCTGGCGTGGATGCGCAAGTGCGCGGCGGTCCGGGACTCCCTGCGGCGCGCGCGACCGGTGCTCGGCGACCAGCTGCAGCTGCTCGCGGCGGTGGGCGGGGCCGACGTCGCGGCCATGACCGGGTTCCTGCTCCAGTCCGCGGTGCGGCGCACGCCCGTGGTCCTGGACGGCGTGGTGGCCGCGGCGGCGGCCCTCGTGGCCCAGCGGGTCGCCTTCCGGGCGCCGGACTGGTGGCTGGCCGGGCACGACAGCGGGGAGCCCGCGCAGGCCAAGGCGCTCGACCGGATGGCGCTCGAACCGCTGCTCAGCCACGGGGTGAAGGTGGGCGAGGGCGTGGGCGCGCTGCTCGCGGTGCCGCTGCTGCGCTCCGCCGCGGCGCTCGCCGCGGAGCTTCCCGTCTCCGAGTAGCCGCGGAGCCTCCCGTCCCCGGGTCACCGCGGAGGCTCCCGTCTCCGGGTCACCGCGGGGCTCTCCGTCTCCGCGTAGCCGCAGGTCGCGGCGGGGAAGCGGGACAGCAAGCCCCATATCACACCACAACACCCCATAAGATCCCGCTGTATGGGAGAAGAACGGCCGAAGGAAGAACAGCGCACGACGTCCACCCCGGCCTCGCGGAGAGCCGCGGCGGCCGCCGTCTGGTATCTGCGGGCCGTCGCGTTCGTCAACTTCCTCAGTGCCGTCTGGGTCTCCCTGGGGCAGGACCTCAGACGGCACAACACGGAGAACTACTTCACCCCGTACATGCTCACCGCGGGGTTCGCCTCCGGTGTGTTCACCGCGTTCCTCGCGGTCACGATGCGCCGCCGCAAACGGGCCTCCTGGATCCTCAACCTGGTGCTGAGCGGCCTGTTCCTGCTGCTCTTCGCGGTGGCGATGTTCTTCCCCGAGATCCGGCAGTACGCGCAGAACTGGATCTCGCTCGTCCTCACCGCGGGCTTCGTCGCCGCGCTGCTCGTCGGCCGCCGCGAGTTCTACGCCAAGGGCGACCGGTCCAACCCCAAGCTGGCGGCGGCCGTCGCCGTCGGCGGGCTGCTTGCGACCTCGCTGCTCGCCGCGCTCCTGGTGACCGTCACCAACCACGCCCACGACGACTACCGCTCGACGTTCCTCGACCGCTGGCGCTACGGCACCATGCGGCTGGTGTCGCTGGCCGCCGACGACTCCCGGTTCGCGGGCATCTCGACGCCCGGCTGGGTCAACGTCACCATCAACGTCCTGAGCACGCTCCTGGTCATCGCCGTCCTGTACGCGGCCTTCCGCTCCCGCCGGGCCGTCGACCCGCTCAGCGAGGACGACGAGGCGCGGCTGCGCGCCCTGCTCGCCAAGCACGGCGAGCGCGACTCGCTCGGCTACTTCGCGCTGCGCCGCGAGAAGAGCGCCGTCTGGTCCCCGACCGGCAAGGCCGCGGTCACCTACCGCGTGGTCGGCGGCGTCTCGCTGGCCTCCGGCGACCCGATCGGCGACCCCGAGGCCTGGCCCGGCGCCATCGAGCCGTGGCTCGCCGAGGCGCGCGAGCACGGCTGGACCCCGGCGGTGATGGGCGCGAGCGAGGAGGCGGGCACCATCTACGCCCGGCACGGCCTCGACGCCCTGGAGCTCGGCGACGAGGCCATCGTGGAGATCGCCGACTTCACCCTGGAGGGCCGGGCCATGCGCACGGTCCGCCAGGCCTACAACCGCGTCAAGCGCGCCGGGTACCAGGTGCGCGTACGGCGCCACGCGGACATCCCCGAGGACGAGATGGCCCGCCTCCTCGAACGCGCCGACGACTGGCGCGACGGCGCCACCGAGCGCGGCTTCTCCATGGCGCTCGGCCGCCTCGGCGACCCGGACGACGGCCAGTGCGTGATGCTGGAGTGCACCGACGCCGAGGGCGAGCTGCGGGCCGTGCTCTCCTTCGTCCCCTGGGGGCCGCACGGCCTCTCCCTGGACCTCATGCGCCGTGACCGGGACTCCGACAACGGCCTGATGGAGTACATGGTCATCGAGCTGCTCCAGCGCGCGGCGGAGATCCAGATCACGCAGGTGTCGCTGAACTTCGCGATGTTCAGATCTGTCTTCGAGCGTGGTTCGCGGCTCGGCGCGGGCCCGGTGCTCCGGCTGTGGCGCTCGCTGCTCAGCTTCTTCTCCCGGTGGTGGCAGATCGAGTCGCTGTACCGCGCCAACGCCAAGTACCGACCCATCTGGGAGCCGCGGTTCCTGCTCTTCGAGAAGAGCGCGGACCTGCCGCGCATCGGTGTCGCGTCCGCCCGCGCCGAGGGCTTCCTGGAAGCTCCGGGCCTACCGAAATGGCTGCACCGCACACACTTGGAGTCCCGTAGATGAGCCCCCTGTCCCGGCTGGCCCGTGCCGAGTGGGGCGACCTGTACTCCACGGTGCGCGGCGGGCTCGTCGCCCGGCGCTGGCGCGCGATCCCGATGACGCTCGCCGCCGTCTGCCTGACCGGGGCCTTCCAGTACGTGCAGAACCAGCCCTGGGGCTATCAGTTCGTCCAGAACATCGGCTCCGTGCGGGCCGAGGAGCCGCTGTGGCTCGCCCTGATCCGCACCCCGCTCTCGCTCTTCGTCCCCGCCCTCGACCTGCCGGTGTGGGGCGCGCTCGCGCAGATCCTGCTGGTGTTCGGCATCGCCGAGATCTGCGTCGGCTGGTGGCGCACGCTGCTCGTCGGGTACGCGGCGACGCTCGCGGGCACCCTCTACGCGCGCGTGGGCATCGCCGTCGGACCCGACAGCTGGATCGGGCTTCCCGCCTCCGACGCGCAGGTCATCGACACCGGCCCGTCGGCGGCGGTCGTCGGGCTCGCGGTGTTCGTGTGCTGGCGCTACCGGGCGTACGCGACCGGCGCCCTGGTGATCGCCCTGATGGTGGTCGAGGTCCTGGTCAAGAACAACCTCGCGGGCAAGGAGCACCTGGCGGCCATCGCGGGCGTGCTCGTGCTGTGCGCGGTCGTCTCGGCGGTACGTCAGCTGCGGCGCGACGGCGCGGGGCGCGGCTCCGGGTCCGGCCTGCCACCGATGACGTCCTGAAGCCAGCGCCGCTTGGCGGTCCAGCGGCGGTCGTGGCGGAACGCGCGCAGGGCCGCCCGGGCCCGCACGCGCGGCCGGTTGCGGTAGAACCGCCGCGCCCAGGCCGACCCCGGGCGGGCGAGGCGGATCGCGCCGACGAGCGCCACGAAGGGCACCACCATGCCGATCAGGGCCGTGCGCAGCTTGCCCTTGAACATCGCGATCAGCGCGAAGCCGCAGTTCACGGCGATGTTCAGGGCGAAGGCGAAGCGGTTGTGCCGCTCGGTCACGGAGAGCTCGTTGACGCCGAACGGGGTGAAGCCGGTGAGGATCAGGACCACCAGGGCCGTGGTGAGGACCACCACCTCCACGCTCTTGCGGCCCTGCTCGCTCCAGTACACGTCGTCCAGGTGCAGGATCAGCGCGAACTCGTCGAGGACCAGGCCCGCGCCGATGCCGAAGATCACGGCCGCGCACAGCGAGCCGAAGCCGTGCCGCCCGGCCGCCACCGCCCAGAAGCCGCCCACCAGCATCAGGAAGATGCCCGGGACGACGTGGTGGACGTGCACGTCCCCCGTGGTGATGTTCCGGAACGGGCCCTTCCCAGCGCGGATGAGGCGGGTGATGGTGCGCGTCACCAGGAACGAGCCCACGAAGGAGACCAGCGCGAGCAGCAGGGGCAGCTTCCCCGGCTCGACGACGTTCCGGTACCACCAGCCGTCCATGGGCCCATCTTGCGGTTCGCCGCCGCCGTGCGCAGGCCGGGGCCCCCGCCGTGGCAGGGCGGCGACGGGCGCGCGGGGCCGCCCGGGTAACCTCGCCCAATGCCCAGACCCACCCCCGCCGACGGCCTCCGCTTCGCCTTCGGCACGCTCACCGCGCTGCCGGTGCGCGTGCACCGGTGGGACCGCGAGGCCGCCCGGACGGGCATGCTGTGCGCTCCGGTCGCGGGGCTCGTCCTCGGCCTCCTCGCGGGGGGCCTCGGGGCGGGGCTGCTGGCCCTCGGCGCGAGCCCGCTGCTCGCCGCCGTCGCCGCCGTCGCCGTGCCCGCCGCGGGCACCCGGGGGCTGCACCTGGACGGTCTCGCCGACACCGCCGACGGCCTCGGCAGCGGCAAGCCCGCCGACGACGCGCTGCGGATCATGAAGCAGTCCGACATCGGCCCGTTCGGCGTGATCACCCTGGTCCTGGCCCTGTTCGCGCAGGTCGCGGCCCTCGCCGAGCTGTACGACGACGGCTGGGCGCGCGGTCTGTGCGGCGCCGCGGTGGCCGCCACCGCCGCCCGGCTCGCGCTCACCCTCGCCGCCCGCGCCGAGGTGCCGCCGGCCCGGCCCGAGGGGCTCGGCGCGGCCGTCGCGGGGACGGTCCCCGCGCGCGCGGCCCTGGCCGTCCTGGTGGCCGTCGCCGCCGCGGCCGCCGCCGCGGGAGCGGTCACGGGCGCCGACACCGCCGTCTCCACCGTCCGGAACGCGGCCGCCGTGCTGCTCGCCTGCGCCGCCGCCGAGGCCCTCCTGCGCCACTGCGTACGGCGGTTCGGCGGCGTCACCGGCGACGTCTTCGGCGGGCTCGCCGAGACCGCCGCCACGGCCGCGCTGCTTGTGCTCGCCCTCGGCCAGCACGCACAGTGAGGCACACCGCATTGCTTGCGGGCGTAGGCTCGCGACGGGCTCACCACCCCAAAGCCCGCAAGAACTCAGTGAAACCTCCTATGAAAGAGGGACTTCAGCACCGTGACTGCTCTGACTCTCAGCACCGCCGCCGCGTCCGGCCTGCGTGCCGACGCGATCGTCGTCGGTGTCGCGAAGGGCGCCAAGGGGCCGGTCGTGGCTCCTGGCGCCGAGTCCGTGGACAAGGCGTACGACGGCAAGCTCGCGTCCGTCCTGGAGACCCTCGGTGCCTCGGGCGCCGAGGGTGAGGCGACGAAGCTGCCCGCGCCGTCCGGCTTCAAGGCGCCGGTGATCCTGGCAGTCGGCCTCGGCGCGGTCCCCGAGAAGGACCAGGCTTACGACGCGGAGGTGCTGCGCCGGGCCGCCGGTGTCGCCGCGCGCACCCTGGCCGGTTCGAAGAAGGCCGCGTTCGCGCTGCCTCTGGAGAGCGCCGCCGACGCGGGCGCGATCGGCGAGGGCGCGCTCCTCGGCGCCTACGCCTTCGACGCCTACAAGGGCACCGCCGACGCCAAGGCCAAGAAGGGCGCCAAGGACACCAAGGGCCCGCTCGCCGAGGCCGCCCTGCTCGGCGGCAAGCCGCGCGACAAGGCCTACAAGGCCGCCGTCGAGCGCGCCCTGGCCGTCGCCGAGGAGCTCAACCGCGCCCGCGACCTGATCAACACCCCGCCGAACGACCTCTACCCGGAGGCGTTCGCCGCGGTCGCCCAGGCCGCCGGCAAGGAGCACGGCATCAAGGTGCAGGTGCTCGACGAGAAGGCGCTCGCCAAGGGCGGCTACGGCGGCATCCTCGGCGTCGGCGCGGGCTCGGCGGCCCCGCCGCGCCTGGTCAAGCTGTCGTACACCTCGTCCAAGGCGAAGAAGCACCTGGCCCTCGTCGGCAAGGGCATCACGTACGACTCGGGCGGCATCTCGCTCAAGCCCGCGGGCCACAACGAGACCATGAAGTGCGACATGAGCGGTGCCGCCGCCGTGTTCGCGGCCGTGGTCGCCGTCGCGCGCCTCGGCCTGGAGGTCAACGTCACCGGCTGGCTGGCCCTCGCCGAGAACATGCCGTCCGGCTCGGCCACCCGACCGGGCGACGTGCTGCGCATGTACAGCGGCAAGACGGTGGAGGTCCTGAACACCGACGCCGAGGGCCGTCTGGTCCTCGCCGACGCGCTCACCAAGGCCTCCGAGGACCAGCCCGACGCGATCGTCGACGTGGCGACGCTGACCGGCGCCATGGTCCTGGCCCTGGGTGACCGCACCTTCGGCGTCATGGCCAACGACGACGCCTTCCGCACGTCGATCCACGAGATCGCCGAGGAGGTCGGCGAGCCGTCCTGGCCGATGCCGATGCCCGAGCACCTGCGCAAGGGCATGGACTCCCCCACCGCCGACATCGCCAACATGGGCGAGCGCATGGGCGGCGGCCTGGTCGCGGGCCTGTTCCTGAAGGAGTTCGTGGGCGAGGGCATCACCTGGGCCCACCTGGACATCGCGGGCCCCGCCTTCCACGAGGGCGCCCCGTACGGCTACACCCCCAAGGGCGGCACCGGCTCCGCCGTCCGCACCCTGGTGCGTCTCGCGGAGCGCACCGCCGCGGGCGACCTCGGCTGAGCGGCCACTGACGTACGGCCCCGGGGCGCCCTCGCCCGCGGGGCCGTACGCGTCGGCAGGCTCATCCCGCACCTCTCTCACCTCCCGCACCAGGATTTCGCTGTCGATGAAATCCGTACGCGCGTACGTGGTCCTGACCTCCGGCTGAGGCCGATCAGCCCGGCCCGGCGTCCCGCCTGCCGCCGACAAGTGCGAAGATGGGTTCTCGGCAGGACAGGGCCCCCACCACAGGGCCGAAGAAGAGCGGCCGTATACCAGCCGACCGACCGGTCGTCCCCGGCAATGAGGGGTCCGGCGCACGGCGCACATGCATGGAGGACGTGACGTGGCGAACGACGCCAGCACCGTTTTCGACCTAGTGATCCTCGGCGGTGGTAGCGGCGGTTACGCCGCGGCCCTGCGCGCGTCGCAGCTGGGTCTCGACGTCGCACTGATCGAGAAGAACAAGCTCGGCGGCACCTGCCTGCACAACGGCTGCATCCCGACGAAGGCCCTGCTGCACGCCGGCGAGATCGCCGACCAGGCCCGCGAGGCCGGGCAGTTCGGTGTCAAGGCCACCTTCGAGGGCATCGACATCAACGCCGTCCACAAGTACAAGGACGACGTCATCGCGGGCCTGTACAAGGGCCTCCAGGGCCTGGTCGCCTCCCGCAAGGTCACCTACATCGAGGGCGAGGGCCGCCTGTCGTCCCCGACCTCCGTCGATGTGAACGGCCAGCGGATCCAGGGTCGCCACGTCCTCCTGGCGACCGGTTCCGTGCCGAAGTCCCTGCCGGGCCTGGAGATCGACGGCAACCGCATCATCTCCTCGGACCACGCGCTGACCCTGGACCGCGTGCCGCAGTCCGCGATCATCCTGGGCGGCGGCGTCATCGGCGTCGAGTTCGCCTCGGCGTGGAAGTCCTTCGGCACGGACGTCACGGTCATCGAGGGCCTCAAGCACCTCGTGCCGGTCGAGGACGAGAACAGCTCGAAGCTCCTTGAGCGCGCCTTCCGCAAGCGCGGCATCAAGTTCAACCTCGGCACCTTCTTCGAGAAGGCGGAGTACACCGAGAACGGCGTGCGCGTCACCCTCGCCGACGGCAAGACCTTCGAGGCCGAGGTGCTGCTCGTGGCCATCGGCCGCGGCCCGGTCTCCCAGGGCCTCGGGTACGAGGAGCAGGGCGTCGCCATGGACCGCGGCTACGTCCTGGTCGACGAGTACATGCGCACGAACGTCCCGACGGTCTCCGCCGTCGGCGACCTCGTCCCCACCCTCCAGCTCGCGCACGTCGGCTTCGCCGAGGGCATCCTGGTGGCGGAGCGCCTGGCCGGTCTGAAGACCGTGCCGATCGACTACGACGGCGTGCCGCGGGTGACGTACTGCCACCCCGAGGTCGCGTCGGTCGGCATCACCGAGGCGAAGGCCAAGGAGATCTACGGCGCGGACAAGGTCGTCGCCCTCAAGTACAACCTGGCGGGCAACGGCAAGAGCAAGATCCTCAAGACCGCGGGCGAGATCAAGCTCGTCCAGGTCAAGGACGGTGCCGTGGTCGGCGTCCACATGGTCGGCGACCGCATGGGTGAGCAGGTGGGCGAGGCCCAGCTGGTCTACAACTGGGAGGCCCTGCCCGCCGAGGTGGCGCAGCTCATCCACGCCCACCCGACGCAGAACGAGGCGCTCGGCGAGGCCCATCTCGCCCTCGCCGGCAAGCCCCTGCACTCCCACGACTGACCTTCAGTCCACGGACGCGACGACCAGACTTCCCCATTTTCGTAAGGAGCAACAGAAACCATGTCGGTTTCCGTAACCCTTCCGGCGCTCGGCGAGAGCGTCACCGAGGGCACTGTCACCCGCTGGCTGAAGGCCGAAGGCGAGCGCGTCGAGGCCGACGAGCCGCTGCTCGAGGTCTCGACCGACAAGGTCGACACCGAGATCCCCTCGCCCGCCGCGGGCATCCTGGCCTCCATCAAGGTCGCCGAGGACGAGACCGTTGAGGTCGGCGCCGAGCTGGCCGTCATCGACGACGGCTCCGGCGCTCCCGCCGAGGCCCCGGCCCCGGCTGCCCAGGAGGCCCCGGCCGCCGAGCCGACCCCGGCGCCCGCCGCCGAGGAGGCCCCGGCCGCCCCCGCCGCTCCGGCTGAGGCGCCCGCCGCCCCGGCCGGTGGCGCCGCCGAGGGCACCGACGTCACGCTGCCCGCGCTCGGCGAGTCCGTCACCGAGGGCACCGTCACCCGCTGGCTGAAGGAGGTCGGCGAGGAGGTCTCGGCCGACGAGCCCCTCCTTGAGGTCTCCACCGACAAGGTCGACACCGAGATCCCCGCGCCGGTCTCCGGCGTGCTCCTGGAGATCACCGTCGCCGAGGACGAGACCGCCGAGGTCGGCGCGAAGCTCGCCGTCATCGGTGCCGCTGGTGCCGCCCCCGCGGCCGCTCCGGCCGCCGCCCCGGCCGCCCCCGCCGAGGCCCCGGCGCCCGCCCCGGCCCAGCCTGCCGCCCCGGCTCCGGCTCCGGCCGCCCCGGCCGCTCCCGCCGCTGCCGCTCCGGCTCCGGCGCAGCCCGCGGCCCCCGCGGCCCCGGCCCCCGCGGCCCCGGCTCCGGCCGCTCCGGCCAAGCCCGCCGCTCCCGCCGCCCCGGCCACCCCGGCCGACGACGGCGCCTACGTCACCCCGCTGGTGCGCAAGCTCGCCGCCGAGAACGGCGTGGACCTGGGCTCGGTCAAGGGCTCCGGCGTCGGTGGCCGCATCCGCAAGCAGGACGTGCTCGCCGCCGCCGAGGCCGCGAAGGCCACCCCGGCTCCCGCCGCGGCCCCGGCCGCCGCTCCGGCCGCGTCGAAGGCCCCGGCCCTCGAGGTGTCCCCGCTGCGCGGCCAGACGGTCAAGATGACCCGCATGCGCAAGGTCATCGGCGACAACATGATGAAGGCGCTGCACGGCCAGGCCCAGCTCTCCAGCGTGGTCGAGGTCGACATCACCAAGCTGATGAAGCTGCGCGCCAAGGCCAAGGACGGCTTCGCCGCCCGCGAGGGCGTCAAGCTCTCCCCGATGCCGTTCTTCGTCAAGGCGGCGGCGCAGGCACTGAAGGCCCACCCGGTCGTCAACGCCCGCATCAACGAGGACGAGGGCACCATCACCTACTTCGACTCGGAGAACATCGGCATCGCCGTGGACTCCGAGAAGGGCCTGATGACCCCGGTCATCAAGGGTGCCGGTGACCTGAACCTGGCCGGCATCGCCAAGGCGACCGCCGACCTGGCCAACAAGGTCCGCGCCAGCAAGATCACCCCGGACGAGCTGTCCGGCGCGACCTTCACCATCTCCAACACCGGCTCGCGCGGCGCGCTGTTCGACACGATCATCGTGCCGCCGAACCAGGTCGCCATCCTGGGCATCGGCGCCACGGTCAAGCGCCCGGTGGTCATCAACCACCCGGACCTCGGCGAGACCATCGCCGTGCGCGACATGACCTACGTGACGCTGTCCTACGACCACCGCCTGGTGGACGGCGCGGACGCCGCCCGTTACCTGACCACGGTCAAGGCGATCCTGGAGGCGGGCGAGTTCGAGGTCGAGCTCGGCCTGTAAGGATCCGGAGACGGACTGTAAGACTCGTCTCATCGGCGGCCGCGCCCCCGTCCGGAGGTTTCCGGACGGGGGCGCGGCCGTATTGTCTAGAGGTCGCCCGTAGTAGCCGACCTCCGGAGCCCCCATATGACCGCGCCCGTCATTCACTCGCTGCGCGAACAGATTCGCGAGCACATTGTGGAAGGCATCGTCAGCGGTCGCTGGAAGCCGGGCGAGCGGATCGTGGAGCGGCGCATCGCCGTCGAGCTTGAGGTCAGCCAGACGCCGGTGCGCGAGGCCCTGCGGGAGCTGGAGTCCCTGCGCCTGATCGAGTCCGCGCCCAACAAGGGCGTGCGCGTGCGGAACCTCTCCGCGGCCGACCTGGAGGAGAGCTACCCCGTCCGGGCGGGCCTGGAGGCCATCGCGGCCGAGCTCGCCGCCGACGGGCTCGCGGCCGACTGCTCGGCCCTGGAGCCGCACGTCGCCGCCCTGTACGAGGCGGACCGGGTCAACGACGGCACCGGGCAGGTGCGGCACACGGTGGCCTTCCACCGCGAGATGGTGCGGGCGGCGGGCAATTCGGTGCTCCTGCACACCTGGGAGGGGCTCGGCATCGAGGTCTTCACCGCACTCTCCATCCGCTGGCTCGGCACCGTCCAGCAGTCGTACGCGGAGGAGCACGAGGCCCTCGTGCAGGCGTTCCGGCGCCGGGACCCCCGGATCGCGGAGCTCGTGAAGGCCCATGTCCTCGGCTGCGCGCCCCGGCCCGACGGTGACGCTCATCCCGGGTGAGTGGCGCTCATACGTCGCCCCACCTGCGCAAACCCGATGAATCCAAGGCACCCGGTGCCCTGCACCATGGCACCCTGTGCCTACTTTTGCCCCGAGAGGGAAGTTTTCCGCTCAACGCTTTGATCGATCATCGATCGCTGGCTTACAGTCGACGACGGACTCCCACCGGAGCCCACGCCCTGTCCTGCCAAAGACCTAGGGCACCCCCGACCCTTTCCGTTAAGGGCCCCCGCCCGACCAGGCACGGGAACCCCTCCGACTCAGGAAGGCGGCGTAATGACCGACCCCTCCCGCATCCAGCCGAGCGAGCTCGACCAGCTCCCGGACCGCGACCCCGAGGAGACCGCCGAATGGCAGGCCTCCCTGGACGCCGTGACCAAGGCGGCCGGGCCGCACCGTGCCGCGTACCTGATGCGGCGCACGCTGGAGCGCGCCGAGGGCGCGGGCCTGGCGCTGCCCAAGCTCCTTGAGACGGACTACGTCAACAGCATCCCGACCTCCGCCGAGCCCGTCATCGACGGCGACGAGGCGATGGAGTCCCGCATCACCGCGTGGAACCGCTGGAACGCGGCCGCGATGGTCACCCGCGGCTCCAAGTACGGCGTCGGCGGCCACATCGCCACCTTCGCCTCGGCCGCCTGGCTGTACGAGACCGGCTTCAACCACTTCTTCCACGGCAAGGAGGGCGACGGCTCCGGCGACCAGCTGTACATCCAGGGCCACGCGTCGCCCGGCATCTACGCCCGCGCCTTCCTCGACGGACGCCTGACCGAGGCGCAGCTGGACAACTTCCGGCAGGAGGCGGGCGGCAACGGCCTCCCCTCCTACCCGCACCCGCGCCGCCTCCCCTGGCTGTGGGAGTTCCCGACCGTCTCCATGGGCCTCGGCCCGCTGTCGGCGATCTACCAGGCCCGCTTCAACCGGTACCTCACCAACCGCGGCATCAAGGACGTCTCGTCCTCGCACGTGTGGGCGTTCCTCGGCGACGGCGAGATGGACGAGCCGGAGTCGACGGCGGCCCTCGCACTCGCCGCCCGTGAGGAGCTGGACAACCTCACCTTCGTCATCAACTGCAACCTCCAGCGCCTCGACGGCCCCGTCCGCGCCAACTTCAAGATCGTGCAGGAGCTGGAGGCCCAGTTCCGCGGCGCGGGCTGGAACGTCGTCAAGTCCCTGTGGGGCGGCGCCTGGGACGAGCTGTTCGCGCTCGACACCACCGGTGCCCTCGTCCGCCGCCTGCGCGAGGTGCCGGACGCGCAGGTGCAGACGTACCAGACGCGTGACGCCGCGTACATCCGCGAGGACTTCTTCGGCAAGGACCCGGCGCTCGTCGAGATGGCGAAGCTGCTGAGCGACGACAAGATCCTCGAGTGCTTCCACCTGTCCCGCGGTGGCCACGAGCCGCGCAAGGTGTACGCCGCGTACAAGGCCGCCCTCGCGCACAAGGGCGCGCCGACCGTCATCCTGGCGCAGACCGTCAAGGGCTTCACCCTCGGTGAGGGCTTCGCGTCCAAGAACGCGAACCACCAGATGAAGAAGCTGTCGACGGACGAGTTCAAGGCCATGCGTGACCTTCTTGAGCTGCCGATCTCCGACAGCCAGTTCGTCGACGGCCAGGTGCCCTACGGCCACCCCGGCGCCGACTCCCCCGAGGTCCGCTACCTCCAGGAGCGCCGCGCGGCCCTCGGCGGCCCGGCCCCGGCCCGCCGCACGCACGCGCTCGCCCCGCTGCCCGCCCCCGCCGACAAGGCCTTCGCGGCCTTCGACAAGGGCTCCGGATCGCAGTCGGTGGCCACCACCATGGCGCTCGTCCGGCTGGTCAAGGACCTGGTGCGCGACAAGGAGACCGGCAAGCGCTGGGTGCCGATCGTCCCCGACGAGGCGCGCACCTTCGGCATGGAGTCGCTGTTCCCGTCGCTCGGCATCTACTCGCCCAAGGGCCAGACGTACGAGCCGGTCGACCGCGACCAGCTGATGTACTACAAGGAAGCCAAGAACGGCCAGATCCTCAACGAGGGCATCACCGAGGCCGGGTCGATGGCGGACTTCATCGCCGCGTCGTCCGCGTACGCCACGCACGGCGAAGCGATGATCCCGTTCTACATCTTCTACTCGATGTTCGGCTGGCAGCGCACCGCCGACCAGATGTGGCAGCTCGGCGACCAGCTCGGCCGCGGCTTCCTCATCGGCGCCACGGCCGGTCGTACGACGCTGACGGGTGAGGGCCTCCAGCACGCGGACGGCCACTCGCCGCTCATCGCCTCCACCAACCCGGCGGCGCTGACCTACGACCCGGCGTTCGCCTACGAGATCGGTGCCATCGTCAAGGAGGGCCTGCGCCGCATGTACGGCGAGGCCAAGCCCGGCGAGGACCAGGACGTCTTCTACTACCTGACGGTCTACAACGAGCCGATGCCGCAGCCCGCGAAGCCCGCGGGCGTCGACGAGGGCATCGTCAAGGGCCTGTACCGCTTCAACACCGCCGAGACCGCGGGCCTGTCCCCCGCGGCCAACGCCGCGCGGATCCAGCTCATCGGCTCCGGCACGGCCATCCACTGGACCCTGAAGGCCCAGCGGATGCTCGCCGAGGAGTGGGGCGTGGCCGGTGACGTGTGGTCCGCGACCTCCTGGACGGAGCTGCGCCGGGACGCCCTGGAGGCGGACGAGGCGCTGCTGCGCGGCGAGGAGCGGGTGCCGTACGTGCGCCAGGCGCTCGCCGGTGCGGAGGGCCCCGTGCTCGCGGTGTCCGACTACATGCGCCAGGTGCCCGACCAGATCGCCCAGTGGGTCGAGCAGGACTACTCCTCGCTCGGCGCGGACGGCTTCGGCCTCTCCGACACGCGTGACGCGGCCCGCCGCCACTTCGGCGTCGACGCCGAGTCGATCGTCGTCGCGGCGCTCGCGCAGCTGGCCCGCCGCGGCGCGGTGCCTGCGGCCGCGGTGAAGGAGGCCCGGGCCAAGTACGGCCTGTAAGCCTCCGGCTCGGTACGAGGGGTGCGGGGGTCCTGCCCGGGGTGGGCAGGACCCCCGCACCCCCCTTTTTTTTTGCGCCGCTGACGCGGCGGTTTTTCCCACCCGCCCACCCGTGACTCCACGGCTTCGCCGGGTGCGGGCCCGACGCGGAGCGCTTTCCCGCCGTCCTCGCGTGCGCGGCATGATGGGGGCATGCGTGCTGCCCGGCTTATCAAGATGGTGTTGCTGTTGCAGGCCCGGGCGTCGATGACCGCGGGTGAGCTCGCGGCCGAGCTGGAGGTGTCGGAGCGGACCATCACGCGGGACGCGCAGGCGCTTTCGGAGGCGGGCGTGCCGGTGTACGCGGACCGGGGGCGGGCCGGGGGCTACCGGCTGATCGGTGGCTACCGGACCCGGCTCACCGGGCTCGCCCGCAGCGAGGCGGAGGCCCTGTTCCTGTCGGGCGTGCCGGGGGCGCTGCGCGAGATGGGCCTGGAGGACGCCGCGTCCGCGGCCCGCCTGAAGGTGTCCGCCGCCCTCCTGCCCTCCCTGAGCGACGCCTCGCAGAACGCGGCGCAGCGCTTCCACCTGGACGCCCCGGGCTGGTTCAAGGAGACCCCGGCCCCGGAGCTGCTGCCCGCGGTGGCCGACGCGGTGTGGGACGACCGCCGCGTCATCGCCCGCTACCGCCGCCAGGACAGCGAGGTGGAGCGGGAGTTGGAGCCGTACGGCCTCGTCCTGAAGGCGGGCGTCTGGTACCTGTGCGCCCGCGTCCCGGACACCGGATCCTTCCGGGTGTACCGCATCGACCGCTTCACGGCCGTCTCCTCGGCCGCCTCCGGCGACGACCGCTTCGTACGGGACGAGGAGTTCGACCTGCCCGGCTTCTGGGAGGAGCGGGCCGCGCAGTTCGCGCGGGCCATCCTGCGGGACGAGGCCGTGCTCAGGCTGTCGCCCGACGGGGCCCGGCAGCTTCCGTACGTCACGGACCGCGCCGCCGCCCACGAGGCCTTGGACGGCGCCGAACCCGACGAGCGGGGCCGGGTGACCGTCACCCTGCCCGTCGAGTCCCCCGCCGTCGCGTACACGCAGATGCTCGCGCTCGGCCCGGAGGTGGAGGTCCTGGAGCCGCCGGAGCTGCGCGAGCGGCTCGCGGCCACGGCGGCGCGGATGGCCGAGCTCTACCGGTGACGGCCGCCCGGTGACGGCCTGGCGCGTGACGGCCTACCGGTAGCCGGTCACGTCCGCGGTCGGGCTCTCCTGGTCGACCTCCATGAGGTACCGCCAGGCGTCCGGCGCGGAGCCGTCCACGTCCGTGAAGCCGTACTCCTTGGCGAGTCCGCCGCTGGAGAGCGACTGGCCGTTGAAGCGCGCCACCTCGGGGTCGGCGGCGAGCGCGGCGAGGGCGCGGCCGACGTACGTGGGGGTCTCGGAGATCGCGAAGTGGGGGTTCTGCCGGGTGCCCTCCTGCCAGTTCTCCTCGGTGACCTTGAAGTGCGTGTCGAGCATGGCCTCCGAGCGCAGCCAGCCCGGCGTCAGGCAGACCGCCGTGCAGCCGTACTCCGTGAGCTCCTCGGCGAGCGCGCGGGCCATCCGCAGCGGGGCCGCCTTGGCGAGGTCGTAGTAGTAGGGCTTGCGGTAGCGCTTGTTGTACTCTGCGGTGCCGTCGGTGACCTCGACGACCAGGCCGCCCTCGTTGCGGATGAGCAGCGGCAGCGCGAAGCGGCTGGTCACGATGTGGGTCTCGACGCCGAGGCGCAGGACGCGCAGGCCCTTGTCGAGGTCGTGCTCCCACATCTTCCTGTCCCACTCGACGTGGCCGTCGCCGCCCCAGATGTCGTTGACGAGGATGTCGAGGCGGTGCTGCTCCGCGTCGATGCGGTCCACGAGGGCCTTGACCTGCCCGGGGTCGAGGTGGTCGGTGGGGACGGCGATGCCGTGGCCGCCCGCCGCGGTCACGAGCTCCGCCGTCTCCTCGATGGTCTCGCGGTCGCGGCCGACCTCGCTGACGTGCTCGCGGGTCGTGCGTCCGGTCGCGTACACGGTGGCCCCGGCCCGGCCGAGTTCCACGGCCATGGCGCGCCCGGCCCCGCGCGTGGCGCCGGCGACGAGGGCGATCTTTCCGGACAGGGGGGCGGTGGTCGTCTGTGCGTTTTCCATGGGGCGAGCCTTCCACCGAAAGCCGACATCTTCTGTCGGGCTTTCCAGGGGCATGTGCACACATAACGACACAGCCGCATTCCGGAGCACTCCGCGTGCGCCCCTACCCGCCAGGGCAGATGCTTGTCCCGTGATGGACGAGACGGAGTTCTGGGAGATCGTGGACAGCACCCGGGAGGCCGCCGACGGCGACCCGGAGGACCACGCCGAGCTGCTGGTCGAGCGGCTGCTGCGGGCCGACCCGGACGCCGTGCTCGACTTCGCGCGCCACTTCGAGGCCCGCTACAACCGCGCCTACCGCTGGGACCTGTGGGGCGCCGCGTGGGTGCTGCTCGACGGCGTCAGCGACGACGCCTTCGACTACTTCCGGTGCTGGCTCATCGGACAGGGCCGCGAGGTCTTCGAGGGCGCGCTGCACGACCCGGACTCCCTGGCCGAGCTCCTCGACGACTTCGACGAGGAGCTCGACGGCGACGGCGAGGAGCTCGGCTACGCGGCCGACGAGGCGTACGAGCAGCTCACCGGGGTCGTGGCGCCGGACCTCGGCATCGCCCCCGCGCCGCCGGAGCCGGAGGGCACCCCGATCGACTTCGAGGACGACGCGGTGCTCGCGCGGCGGTTCCCGAAGCTGTGGGAGCGGTTCGCCGCCCGCTGAGCCCCGGCCCTGACGGCCTCCGCCCCCTCCCCCGGTGTCCCTCGCCCCCTCTCAGCGCTCCCACGCGAACACCAGGAGCGCCACGTCGTCCCGCACCCCGCCGGAGAACCGCACCAGATCCCGCCAGATCGCCTCCGTCAGGGCCGCCGGGTCGTCCCGCTCGGCCTCGAAGAGCGCGGGCAGCCGGGCCGCCAGCGGGTAGAAGGCCCCGGAGGCGTCCCTGGCCTCGGTCACGCCGTCCGTCACGGTCAGGAGCCAGTCGCCGGGCCGCAGCGCCACCACGGTCTCTCGGGGCGGCGCGACCCCGGCGATGCCGAGGCCGAGCGGAGGCCCCGGGGAGACCTCCAGCTCGGTGACGGCGGTGCCGCGCAGCAGCAGGGGCGGCGGATGGCCGCAGGAGACCAGGCGCAGCGCGTCGGCGTCGGCCTCGGCCCCGAACTCCATGAGCAGGGCGGTGGCGAAGAGTTCGCCGGGCTCGCCGCGCCGCGCGCCCTCGGTGTCCTCGACGGCCTCGGCGTCGGTGACCAGGCGCCGGTCGAGGCGGGCGGCGACGCCCTCCAGGCCGGGCTCGTCCAGGGCCGCCTCCCGGAAGGCGCCGATCAGCGCGGCCACGGTCCCTACGGCCGCGAGGCCGTGTCCCTGGACGTCGCCGACCA
Organism: Streptomyces sp. NPDC053474; assembly: GCF_044544845.1. Lineage (NCBI taxonomy): Bacteria > Bacillati > Actinomycetota > Actinomycetes > Kitasatosporales > Streptomycetaceae > Streptomyces > Streptomyces sp. NPDC053474. The sequence goes on along the minus strand of NZ_JBITXV010000004.1, from coordinate 342,402 downwards.
TGGCCCGCACGCCGCGCGGGCCCCGGCGGACGTCGAAGAGGTCGCCGCCGACCAGGGTGCCGTGCTGCGCCGCCCGGTACAGGCCCGCGCAGCGCACCGGCCCCACCCGCTCCGGCAGCGGCGGAAGCACCGCGGACTGCGCGGCCTCCGCGACCGTGCGGACGGTGATGAGCTGGGCGTCCCTGCGGCTGCGGACGGCGGCGAAGACCACGCTGAGCACGGCCACGAAGGCCACGGTCGCGGTGTCGCTCTCGCCGGGGTGGCCGAGGTCGTAGCGCGGGAGGTTGAGCATCAGGAGCACGAGGCCGCCGAGCAGCGCGGTGGCGGCGGGCCCGTAGGCGAGGGCGGCGAGCGGCGGGACGGCCGCGAGCAGGAAGCTCAGGTCGAGGGTCTTGGGCGTGAGGACCTGGACGACCACGGTCAGGACCAGGAGCGCGGGCGCGGGCCAGCGCATCCAGGGCGTGGTGGGCAGGCGGCCCGGCAGGTCGGGGTCGCGCGCGCTCCGCCGCCCCACCGCGGGCCTGGGCATGCGGGCTCCTTCCCGGCGACGGGCGTCGTCCTCACGCTCCTACGGGCGCGGGGCGTCCGCACGCCGGGCCGGTCAGGTCGGGTGTCGCTCCGCCCCCGCGCGGCCGCCCGGGCGGGTCGCGGGGGACGGCTCCGCGGCCGGGCGGACCGCCGGGTCCTGGCAGGTCACAGCGGGCGGCCCATCAGCACGTCGTCCACGTACTTCCCGTCCAGGAGGAACTCCCCGGGCAGGACGCCCTCGGTCACGAAGCCCTCGGACTCGTACAGCGCCCGGGCGGGCGCGTTGTGGCCGAGCACCCGCAGGGTGAGGCGGCGCGCGCCCTGGCGGCGGGCCTCCGCCACGACCGCCCTGATCAGCTCCCGGCCCACGCCCTTGCCGCGCGCCTGCCCGTCGACGACGAAGCCGAGGATCTGGCGTACGTGCGCGTTGACGGCGAGCGGGGTGGGGAACCCGAGCCGGACGTAGCCGACGACCTGGCCGTCCACCTCGGCGACCAGGTGGTCGCGGGGGCCGAAGCGGTCGGAGAAGAACGGCTCGTGCGGGGGTGCGGGGCGGGGCTGCACGGAGTGCACGGTGGACCAGTTCTCGCGGTCCAGGCGGGCCAGCACGTCGTCGTCGCCCGCACGGGCCGCACGTATGTACGTCTGCTGCATGAGCGTCACTGTACGGCGCGAGTACGACGCCCCACCCGCGCTTTTCGCGGCAGGATGGGCCCATGGAGCCTACGCGTCCGCAGCCCTCGGACCCTTCGGAACAGCCCACCCGCGTCGCCGTCGCCGGTGCCTCCGGACTCATCGGATCGGCCCTCACGCGCTCGCTGGCGGCCGACGGACACGAGGTGGTGCGGCTCGTCCGGCGCGCCCCGCGCACGGCGGACGAGGTGCGCTGGGACCCCACGGCGGGCCGCGTGGACACGGCGGGGCTCGCGGGCTGTACCGCCGTGGTCAACCTGGCGGGCGCCGGGATCGGCGACCGGCGCTGGAGCGACGCGTACAAGCGGGAGCTGTACGACAGCAGGGTGCTCGGCACGAAGGCCCTCGCCACCGCCGCGGCCTCGCTGGACGAGCCGCCCCGGGTGTTCGTGAACGGCAGCGCGATCGGCTACTACGGGGACACCGGTGACCGCGCGGTCGACGAGAGCGCCCCCGCGGGCGAGGGCTTCCTGCCGTCGATGTGCGTGGACTGGGAGGCCGCGGCCCGGCCCGCCCAGGACGCGGGCATCCGCACGGCCTTCGCGCGCAGCGGCCTGGTGGTGGCGCGCTCGGGCGGCGCCTGGGGGCGGATGTTCCCGCTGTTCAAGGCGGGCCTGGGCGGGCGGCTCGGGAACGGGCGGCAGTACTGGAGCTTCATCGCGCTGCGCGACGAGGTGGCCGCCCTGCGGCACCTGCTGGCCCGCGACGAGCTGTCGGGCCCCTTCAACCTGACCGCGCCCACGCCCGTGACCAACCGCGAGGTGACGGCCGCGATGGGCCGGGCGCTGCACCGGCCGACGCTGTTCCCGGCCCCCGCGCCGGTCCTGCGCGTGGTGCTCGGGGAGATGGCCGGGGACGTGCTCGGCAGCCAGCGGGTGCTTCCGGCGCGGCTCTTGGAGTCCGGGTTCTCCTTCGCGCACCCGACGGTCGACGAGGCGGTGCGGGCCTGCGTGCCGTAGGGGCGCGGGGCTGCTTCGATGTGCGGCTCCGCCGCGCGGGGCGCAGGCGCGGACGGGCCGGGGCGCGGGCGTGTCGGCGGCGCCACCGGGGTACGGGCCGGGCGGTCGCGGCGCCCCCGTGTGACCGTTCCCGACCGTCTCGCCGTCCGCGTGCGACCGTCGTGCGACCATGCCCGGTCGATGCGCGACTGCCGACGCCGCGCGGGGCTCCTACCCTCAAGCGGAACTCGGGGATTCCGCCGCCCTGTGACGGGCATAAGCGTCCCCAGCAGCCGCGCAACCTCCGGGAGGAGCACGTGCCAGAGCCTGCGCACCATGCGGATGTCGTCATCGTGGGAGCCGGGGTCTCGGGACTGTCGGCCGCACACCAGCTGAACAGGGCCGGAGTAACGACCGTCATCCTGGAGGCCGCCCCTTACGTCGGGGGCCGCATGTCGACCGAGAAGGTGGACGGCTTCCGGCTCGACAAGATCGGGCAGCTGCTCAGCACGTCGTATCCGGAACTACGTCACACGCCGGGTCTCGACGCGCTAGCCCTGCGCCCGTTCGCACCCGGCCTGCTCGTCCACAGCGAGGGCCAGCACCACCGCGCGGCGGAGTTCATCGGCGGCCAGGGCCCCAGGCGCACAAGGGGCGCACTCCACGCGGCACGCGCCCTTGCGAGCGCCCCCCTGGTCCCGCGCCCGGCCCGCACCGGGGCCAGGACACCGCTGCGGCCACCGGGCGGGGCCCCGTCCGGCCGCGCGCTGCGCCCGTCGCGGCCGCCCGCGCGCAGCACCCCGCTGGGGAGCGCGCTCGACCAGGCCCGGCTCGGCGCCGCGCTGGCCCGGCTCGCCGCAACGCCGGTGCGGCGGCTGCTCGCGCGCCCCGAACTCCCGGCCGCGCGGGCCCTGTCCGCGCGCGGCCTGCCCGCCCGCACCATCGAGGGCTTCCTGCGCCCGCTGCTGTCCGCACTGCTCTGCGACCCCGACCTGACGACGTCGAGCCGGTGCGCCGACCTGGCCCTGCACGCGTTCGCGCGCGGCCGTCTGTGTCTGCCCGAGGGCGGCGCCGACGCCCTGCCCGAGCTGCTCGCGGCCGCGCTGCCGCCGGGGACGGTGCGTACCGGGGTCCGCGTCACGGCGGTGGCCGCCAACCGCGTCACGACCGCCGAGCACGGCGAGCTGACCTGCCGGGGCGTCCTCCTGGCCACGGACGCGCGCGCCGCCGCCGAGCTGCTTCCCGGGCTGCGCGTGCCGTCCTTCCACCCGATGACCGTCGTGCACCACGCGGCCCCCGAGCCGCCGCTCGGCGAGCCCGCGCTGCTCCTGGACGCCGACCGGCGCGGCCCGGTCGCGCACACGGCCGTCGTCAGCCACGTCGACCCCACGCGCGCGCCCGCGGGCCGCTTCCTCGTCTCGTCGACCGTCCTCGGCCCGCCGCCGGACGACCTCGACCGCACCGTGCTCGCCCACCTCGCCGAGCTGTACGGCACGCCGACGGACCGGTGGGAGCTGCTCGCCGCGCACCACACCCGCGAGGCGGTGCCCGCGATGCCGCCGCCGCACGACCTGCTCCGTCCGGTGCGGCTCCTGTCGGGCCTGTACGTGTGCGGCGACCACCGCGACACGAGCACAGTGCAAGGCGCCCTGCACTCGGGCCGCCGGGCCGCTGCGGCCGCGCTGGCGGACCTGGGCGTCAACCTCACGCCCGCGCCGGGCTGCCTGCCGACAGCGGCCTAGCGCTCCCCGCCGCGTTCGTCCGCGCCTGCGTCGTGGCTGGTCGCGCAGTTCCCCGCGCCCCTTTCAGGGGCTGCGCCCGAAGGGGCGCGGGGAACTGCGCGACCAGCCCCCACCCACCCGCAGCGAAAAGAGGGGGAAGGGGGGCGCCCCGCCGGAGGCGCCCCCATGGTCAGCCGAGCGCCGCGACCTTGTCGCGGTACCCACGTACGGGCGCCGCGTCCCGATACGGCTCCAGACGCCGCTCGAAGTCGCGCACGTACTCCACCGCCCGCACCGAGCGCATCTCGCCCGCCGCCTGGGCCGCCTCCGCGCCCAGCTGACAGGCCTGCTCCAGCTCGCCGAGGCCGAGGCGCGAGGTGGCGAGGACGACCCGGCAGAAGAGCCGGGAGCGGGCGTACCCGGGGGCCCGCAGTTGGAGGGAGCGCTCGGCGTGCTGGGCGGCCGCGCGGTACTGCTGGAGGTCGCGGTTGCAGTGCGCGAACTCGTCGGCGAGCTGGGCCTCGTCGAAGAAGCGCGCCCAGTACGGGACCTCGTCACCCGGCCGGGCGGCTTCCAGGGCGCGCTCGGCGCGCACCATGGAGGCCGTGCACGCCCTCACCTCGCCGAGTACGCCGTGACCGCGCGCCTCCACGGCGTGCAGCAGGGCCTGCACCACCGGCGGCGCGGAGGAGCCCACGCCTTGCTGGGCGACCCGGGCCAGCTGCACGGCCTCTCGGCCGTGGCCCAGATAGACGGCCTGGCGGCTCATCGTGATCAGGACGTAGGAGCCGTACGCGCGGTCGCCCGCCGCCTGGGACAGGCGCAGGGCCTGCACGAAGTACCGCTGGGCGAGGCCGTGCGCCGCGATGTCGTACGACGTCCAGCCCGCGAGCCGGGTGAGGTCGGCGGCGGCCGCGAACAGGCGGCGCCCGGCCTGTTCGTTGTAGGTGCCGCGGAGCATCGGCTCGGCCTCGTGCTCCAGATAGCGCACGAGGGCCTGGCGGGCGTGGCCGCCGCCGTAGGCGTGGTCGAGCGCGCGGAACAGCTCGCCGACGGAGCGCAGCGCCGCGATGTCGCCGCCGGACACGCGGTGCCCGGGGCCGCGGTCGGTGTCGCGGCGCTGGCGCGGCACCCCGGGGCGCCCCTGCGAGGGCACCCGCGGCGGCTGCGGCGGCTCCCCGCCGCGGGCGACGCGCTCGTCGGCGCGGCCGATGAGCCAGTCCCGGCTCGGCACCACGAGCCCGGCCGGGGTGAAGGCGATCTTGCGCAGCTCGGCGTGGCTGCCGGAGTCCTTGCGCCACAGGCCGCCGACGATGTCGATGGCCTCCTCGGGCGTCGCCGCGAACTCGAGCCCGGCGTAGACGGGCGCGCAGGCGTCGAGCCCGAGGTCCTGCGCGGAAAGGCGGCGGCCGAGGCGGCGGGTGAAGACCTCGGCGATCAGCGCGGGCGTCGTACCGCGCGGCTGCTGGCCACGGAGCCAGCGTGTCACCGATGTTTTGTCGTACCTGAGGTCGAGCCCGTGTTCGAGCCCTAGCTGATCGACGCGACGGGCCAGGCCCGCATTGGAGAATCCGGCTTCCGCGATGAGTGCGGCGAGCTGGCGGTTGGGGGTGCGCTGCGGGGGTCGTTCCGTCATCAGCTGTGCGGTCTCCTGCCCTTTGGGCCTGCCTTGAGCAGCCCATTTGGCCTCGTGAACGGCGTGAATGTAACGGCCTGCACCGCCCCCATCGGGACCTTCAAGCCGCATTCATCCGATCGTGTGAGGATTGGCCGGACGGCTGACGGGAGAACGCCAGTCGTACAGTGGCTGGGGCGCGGTCCGTGCACGGTGAAGGTTTCCGTGTGCGGTGAGGTTCCGGTGCACGGTGAGGTTAGGGAGGCACGCCCCGTGGGCGAGTTGCGATTCATCCGGCTGGGCTTCGGCCCGGACTACGTCGAGTACCAGGAGGCCTGGGACGAGCAGCGCCGCGTGCACGCGGCCCGGTTCGCGGACGAGGGCCCCGACACCTGCCTGCTGCTCGAGCACCCGCCGGTGTACACGGCGGGCCGCCGCACGGCCGACAACGAGCGCCCGCTGGACGGCACGCCCGTCGTGGACGTGGACCGCGGCGGCAAGATCACCTGGCACGGCCCGGGGCAGCTCGTCGGCTATCCGATCCAGAAACTGCCCCGTCCGGTGGACGTCGTAGCACATGTACGGCGCCTGGAAGAGGCACTTATCCGAACGTGTGCGGAGTTCGGGCTGGCCACCACGCGGGTCGAGGGCCGCAGCGGCGTCTGGGTCCTCGGCGACCCGGTGGAGCGGCGCGCGGCCCTCGGCGGGCTCAGCCTGGACTTCGACCCGCGCCTGACGGACGACGAGTTCGACCCCCGCCTCAACGGCCCGGAGTACGCGCCCTCCAACGCGGGCCAGCGCCGCGAGGACCGCAAGGTCGCCGCGATCGGCATCCGCGTCGCCAAGGGCGTCACGATGCACGGCTTCGCGCTGAACGTGAACCCGGACAACACCTGGTTCGACAAGATCGTCCCGTGCGGCATCCGCGACGCGGGGGTGACGTCGATCGCCAACGAGCTGGGCCGCGACGTCACGATCGCCGACGTCCTGCCGGTGGTGGAGAAGCACCTCAAGGACATCCTGGAGAACGCGGACCTGAAGCCGCGGGTCATCGAGCGGCAGCCCGCGGAGGCCTCCGGGCACGCCGCCGCGGGACCGGCCGCCGAGCGGGTCCCCGAGACCGCCGCCTCCTAGCCGCCGCGCGGCCGGGGGCGCGTACGGGAATGCACCCCCTTGGCCAGAGGTTGGCCGGGAGTAAGCCCCATGAGATGACGGGCGTACCCTGGGGAGCGCCGATGAATCGAAGTTACGCCAGCTAGCAGGGAGCCGATGTGTCCGCAGTCGCACCCGACGGACGCAAGATGCTGCGCCTGGAGGTCCGGAACGCCCAGACCCCCATCGAGCGCAAGCCCGAGTGGATCAAGACCCGGGCGAAGATGGGCCCCGAGTACAACGCCCTCCAGAAGCTCGTGAAGAGCGAGGGCCTGCACACGGTCTGCCAGGAAGCGGGCTGTCCCAACATCTACGAGTGCTGGGAGGACCGCGAGGCGACGTTCCTCATCGGCGGTGACCAGTGCACGCGGCGCTGCGACTTCTGCCAGATCGACACCGGCAAGCCGCAGGCCCTCGACCGCGACGAGCCCCGTCGCGTCGGCGAGTCCGTCGTCACGATGGACCTGAACTACGCCACGATCACCGGCGTCGCCCGCGACGACCTGGAGGACGGCGGCGCCTGGCTGTACGCGGAGACGGTCCGCCAGATCCACGCGATGACGGCGGAGCGCGAGAGCGGCCACACCAAGGTCGAGCTCCTGATCCCCGACTTCAACGCGGAGCCGGACCAGCTCGCCGAGGTCTTCTCCGCCCGCCCCGAGGTGCTCGCCCACAACGTGGAGACGGTGCCGCGCATCTTCAAGCGCATCCGCCCCGGCTTCCGCTACGAGCGCTCCCTGAAGGTCATCACCGAGGCCCGCGCGGCGGGCCTGGTCACCAAGTCGAACCTGATCCTCGGCATGGGCGAGACCCGCGAGGAGGTCAGCGAGGCGCTCCAGCAGCTGCACGACGCGGGCTGCGAGCTCATCACGATCACCCAGTACCTGCGCCCGTCGGTGCGCCACCACCCGGTGGAGCGCTGGGTGAAGCCGCACGAGTTCGTCGAGCTCAAGGAGGAGGCCGAGGAGATCGGCTTCTCCGGCGTCATGTCGGGCCCGCTGGTCCGCTCCTCGTACCGCGCGGGGCGGCTCTACCAGATGGCGATCGAGCGCCGCGGCGCGTACGTGGCCTCGCAGGCGGTCTGACGTACGAACGGGTGCCCGGCAACCGGTCCGGGCAGGGCGGGTGCCCGGCAACCGGTCCGGGCAGGGCGCGTGCCCGGCAAACCGGTCTGGGCAGGGCGCGTGTGAATCCGCGCACAAGCAGCTACCACTCGGTAGTGGCCGAGTTTTCACGGCCCATACGGTCTGTGCAGGTAGGGGCGACCGTATGGGCCGCGTCAGCGTTCGGGCCCTTCGCGTCAAGGCTTCATCGGTGTTTGACCGCTCGGTCACGCCCTGGTAACACCAATCAGTGACGCTGGAACTACCGCACGTAGGGCCTTACCCAGAGGCCTGGCGGCAGTACCGGTCACTGGCCCCCACCGCACGACGCAGTGCCAGCGAGAGCCACTCGTAGCGTTCCCCCGTTCACCATCGCTTCTCGGATCTCGGAGGGCATCACCATGCAGGCCGCGCCCGTACGCGCCACCGCCATTCCGTCCGTCACCGACGCGCTGCGCGCCGTCGAGTCCCTGCTCCTGCGCGGTGGCCAGCGCACCGCCCGCCGCAACGCCTGGACCTCGGTGCTCGAGGACCGGCGCCGCGCGAAGGACCGGGTCGAGGCCCAGCGCGTACTGGAAGAGGCGGGACCAACCCGCACGTCGTAGGAGCCCGCCGGGACACGTAGACTTCACGGCATGGCGAGGAAGGAAACCACCGCGGCGGACGCCGCGGCGAACCCGGGGCGACTCAAGCAGATCGCCCTCACGTACAAGATGACCCGACGGACCGACTCCAAGATCGGTCTCGTCATCGCAGCTGTGGGAATCGTCACCTTCGGTGTCTTCCTCGCGATCGGCCTCTGGATCGACCACCCCGTCTATCTCGGCATCCTGGGCTTCGTGCTCGCCTTCCTCGCGATGGCGATCGTCTTCGGGCGCCGCGCCGAGCGGGCGGCCTTCGGCCAGATGGAAGGCCAGCCCGGCGCGGCGGCCGCGGTGCTCGACAAGATCGGCCGCGGCTGGACGACGACCCCCGCGGTCGCGATGAACCGCAGCCAGGACGTGGTGCACCGGACCGTCGGCAAGGCGGGCATCGTCCTCGTCGCCGAGGGCAACCCGAACCGCGTGAAGCCGCTGCTGGCCGCCGAGAAGAAGAAGATGGCCCGCATCGTCGCGGACGTCCCCGTGCACGACGTCATCGTCGGCACGGGCGAGGGCCAGGTCGAGCTGAAGAAGCTGCGCACGACGCTCCTGAAGCTCCCCCGCGTCCTCCAGGGCCCCCAGGTGACGGCCACCAACGACCGGCTGAAGGCGATGGGGGACCTCATGAGCAACATGCCCCTGCCGAAGGGGCCGATGCCCAAGAACGTGCGCATGCCGCGCGGTCCGAAGGCGCGCTAGCGCGTCGTACGCGTATACGCCGATGGGGCGGCCAGAACCCTCTGGTTCCGGCCGCCCCATCGGCGTCTGTCTATGTCTGTGCGTCCGCTCCGCGTACGGGAACGTACGGGTACGGGAACGTACGGGAACTAGCCGCGGACCTGCACCGCGCGGGCCAGGCGGTCGTGGAGGCCGCGGCCGTCGCGGTCCCAGATGATGGCGGGGATGCCGAGGCACAGCAGCACGCTGCGCACCAGGACGCGGCCGGGGCCGAGGCGGCCGCCGTCCTCGGCGATGACGCGCAGGCCGAACAGGCGCTTGCCCGGCGTGCAGCCGACCGTGCCGACGGTCAGCACGCTCATGACGAAGAGCAGGCCGAGCGCCCAGTTGCCCGCTGCCTGCGCGTTGTCCCGGGCGAACAGGCCGTATGCGATCACCATGACCAGGGCCCAGTCCACGGCGATCGCCCCGAGCCTGCGCCCGGGCCGGGCGATGGAACCCGGGCCCTCCTCGGGCAGGCCGAGCCGCTCTCCCCGGTATCCGAAGTCGACGCCCGCGTCCTCCGCCGCCGCGCGGGGGCCGGAGAGCCACGATCCGATTGCTTGCCTGTTGTCCACCCGTCCACGGTACTGCGCCCCCTCCCGTACGGGGCCCGGCGGGGTCCGGGTAGGAGGGGGGCGACGGGCCCCGGCACCCCCGCCCGGTTAACTTCGGCGAAACAAACGGGTCACGCTTGAGAAATGCCCCCTCCCTATGGTCGGGTCCAGCGTGTGCCACCGCACTGGCCGCACGACCGAGCTGCAACCCCGCTCCTCCTGGGCGGGAGTAGGAGGAGCTGGATGTTCCAGAACGCCGACGACGCCAAGAAGTTCCTCGCGGACGAGGACGTGAAGTTCGTAGACGTCCGCTTCTGCGACCTGCCGGGTGTGATGCAGCACTTCACGGTGCCGGCGGAGGCGTTCGACCCCGACGAGGAGCTGGCCTTCGACGGCTCGTCCATCCGCGGCTTCCAGGCCATCCACGAGTCCGACATGGCGCTGCGCGCCGACCTGTCGACAGCCCGCGTGGACCCCTTCCGCCGTGACAAGACACTCAACGTCAACTTCTTCATCCACGACCCGATCACCGGCGAGCAGTACTCCCGCGACCCGCGCAACGTCGCCAAGAAGGCCGAGGCCTACCTCGCCTCCACCGGCATCGCGGACACCGCGTACTTCGGCCCCGAGGCCGAGTTCTACGTCTTCGACTCGGTCCGCTTCGAGACCTCCGCCAACCGCTCGATCTACGAGATCGACTCCGAGGCGGGCGCCTGGAACACCGGCGCGATCGAGAACAACCGCGGCTACAAGGTCCGCTACAAGGGCGGCTACTTCCCGGCTCCCCCGGTCGACCACTTCGCCGACCTGCGCGCGGAGATCTCCCTGGAGCTGGACAAGCAGGGCCTGAAGGTCGAGCGCCAGCACCACGAGGTGGGCACGGCGGGCCAGGCCGAGATCAACTACAAGTTCAACACGCTGCTCGCCGCGGCCGACGACCTGATGCTCTTCAAGTACATCGTGAAGAACGTCGCCTGGCGCAACGGCAAGACCGCGACCTTCATGCCGAAGCCGATCTTCGGTGACAACGGCTCGGGCATGCACGTCCACCAGTCCCTGTGGTCCGGCGGCGAGCCCCTCTTCTACGACGAGCAGGGCTACGCGGGCCTCTCGGACACCGCCCGCTACTACATCGGCGGCATCCTCAAGCACGCCCCGTCGCTGCTCGCCTTCACGAACCCCACCGTCAACTCCTACCACCGCCTGGTCCCCGGCTTCGAGGCCCCGGTCAACCTGGTCTACTCGCAGCGCAACCGCTCCGCCGCGATGCGCATCCCGATCACGGGCTCCAACCCGAAGGCCAAGCGCGTCGAGTTCCGCGCCCCCGACCCCTCCTCGAACCCCTACCTCGCCTTCTCGGCCCTCCTCCTCGCGGGCCTCGACGGCGTCAAGAACAAGATCGAGCCGGCCGAGCCGATCGACAAGGACCTCTACGAACTCGCCCCCGAGGAGCACGCGGGCGTCCCCCAGGTCCCCACCTCCCTCCCCGCGGTCCTCGACGCCCTGGAGGCGGACAACGAGTACCTCCAGGCCGGCGGCGTCTTCACCTCCGACCTGATCGAGACCTGGATCGACTACAAGCGCACGAACGAAATCGCCCCGATCCAGCTGCGCCCGCACCCGCACGAGTTTGAGCTTTACTTCGACATCTAGAAAGGTGGGCAAATCGGTAAATTCGCCACCTGTGGCGATCGCCGCCGAATTTGCCCGCTGACCTGGGGAAACTCCCTCCGGAGACTTCCCGTGGCTTCCGGTAGCTTCCGACCTCTTGTGCAACCGATGTGCAAGATGATCAAGGAAAGCTGACGGCGAGTCAGGTAGATTTTCATACGACCAAGACCCCGCCACTCTTCACGGAGGGTGACGGGGTCTTGGCTATTTGCCCGTATTTACGCAGGCCAGAGCTTTGGCAGTCTTTCGGCGCCCTCGTTTCCCGTCACCCAATGTGGTGCTACGGTTCCGTTCGCGGTCGCACTGCGCACCTCTGCGAGGGAGCCGCTGTGCAGCCGTGCGACGCCTCGGCGTCGGAGAACCATGCCCATGGCCGCTGAAACGCCAAGAAGGCCCGAGCATCCAGGGACGGGTGGAGCCGTCCCATTCCAAGAAGCTCGGACCTTCTAGCGGCGAAGCGACCTTCGCCCTGCGTCTTTCGCCCTTGCCGGGGCTAGAGACGCTTTTCACGGAGTAAGCCGTGAACGCGCTTAGTTTGCCATGCCCAGATGCGGCATGGCCACCCGACAACTCCCTACGTGGGGGCGAATCGCTCACGTCGGCTACCGTCGTCGAGCCCTTCCAGACCTTGATGCCGCTGGCATGGCTGGCCGCCCTTCCCGGCGATGCCGTCCGCGTCGCGAGCCTGATCACTGACCTCGGCCACAGGGGTCAGGGCGCCTACGCCTCTGACCGATGGATCGGTGACGTTCTCGGCCTTCACCGTGTCACGGTCAACGGCTACATGCGTGAGCTGGAGCGACTGGAGGACGGCCGCGCGATGACCGTGCAGCGCACCCACCGCGCCACCGTCACTCGCAGGCTCCGGCCGCTGCGCCGCGTCGAGCATGGCGCCCCGCTGGAACGCTTCTTCCGCGTCTCCACCTACGCCCGCAACGCCCTGCGGGGCAACCGGTTCAAGGTCTACGCCTACGCCTCGTACTGCACCGACACCGGCACCGAATTCCGCAACGCACAGGCCGGCCAGCACTGCGGCATCACCGGCAAGGACACCGTGCGCCTCATTGTGCGCGGCCTGGTCGCCGACGGCTGGCTGACCCAGACCCAGGAGGGCGGCGGTCGGCTGGGTGCACGGTACGACGTGCACCCAGCTCCGGTGCCCCTCCCCGATCCGGCTGCACCCCCCGCCCCCGAAGTAGCTACAGACCCCCGCCCCGATCCGACTGCACAGAACACGACTCTGGGAACACCACTCTCGGAACAGGCGCGCGAGGTCCCTTGTGGTTCCGCCCGTAGGGCGTCCTCCGTAGTAGCGCGAGGCCCTGTGGAAAACCCTGCCGCCGAGACGTTTCCACTGGCAGCAACCGAGCGCGAAGCGGCTTCGCCGGAACCGCCCAACTCCCCCACTGGCCTGACGATTTCGGGCGCCGCGCACCGCGTGCTGCGGCTGCTGCCCATCGCCGAGGCCCTGAGCCCCTGGCAGCGCTGGAAGTCCGGCGAGGCCATCGACCGGGCAGTGTCCGAGGTCGGCAGCGACGTCGAGCGCATCACCGCGCGGATCAGCCGCCACCTGGCTGAGGAGCGGAGGGTGGCCGACCCCTTCGGCTGGATCACGCGCCGGGGTCTGCGCAACTCCCCCTGCCCCGAGGCCGCATGCGAGGACGGCATGATCTGGCCGACTGGTGAAACCTGCCGTATCTGCGTCGAGCGCTGGGCCGACCGACGTGGGACCCCTGTTGCCTTCCGGCCCTCGACACCGGTCTTCAAGATCACGTGGGCGTGTGTGGACTGCGAGCGCCCCCGCCAGGGCGAGCGTCCGGCCGATGGCGTCTGCCGTGACTGCCACGCCGAAGCCAGCCGCGCATTCGCGTCGTTCTTCGACGGCCACGACGGACTCGACACCACCGCGCACCAGGAGAGGAACGCACGCCGGGCCTCGGAGGTCCGTGCGGCGATCTGGAGGAGCGCATGAACAGGCAGGAGAAAGCTCCCGCCGAGGCAGTGGCGAGGGCCGGGATCGGATTCCCAGGAGTCGGCGACCGATGGGGTTCTCAGGGTCGAGCCCAAGGGCGGCCCTCAGTAGGGCCTCCGAGGAGGTGAGGGTGCGAATCCCTCCCCGCCCACGCACCAAACAGAGCGGCCCCGAAACCGGTGACTGCACCACCGGCCGGGGCCTACGCCAGGCCCCCTACCAGACAGGGAGAACGACGCATGCAGACCATAGCGTCCGCGCAGCCCAACCCCGAGCGGAGCGAGCAGGCCGAGGACCTGTTCGCGAAGCTGATCGACTTGCTGACCGACGTCGCCGGGATCGGCGCGGACATCACGATCAAGCTCCACCACCCTGTGCCCACCGTGCTCATGGAGGCCGTCCGAGAGGCGGTCGAAGCCCCCGGCCTGCGCTTCACCGGTCCCCTCGCGGAAGTGATCGGCACCAGCGGCACCGCCACCGTGAGCGTCATCGCAGAGGTCATCTCGTGACCCCTCACCGTCAGCTCGCCGCCGTCCTGCGCGAGCGCCATCAGCTCGACGGCCCTGCCCGCCTCGCCTACCGCACCGAAAAGGAAGACCCCGCATGACCTCGCCCTACTACACCGCATCCGACGGGCGCCGCTGGCAGATCCATTCGGTCAACGCTCTGGCCGCCCTCCTCAAACGCGCCGACGCGGCCGAGCTGCCCGCCATCAACTGGACCGTCGTCGGCCTGATGGAAATCCGGGGCGCCGTGGACAGCCTCCACTCCGACCCCTTGGGGATCTTCCACCTGTGGGCCGAACACCTCGACCTGGAGGTCAAGCCGCCCGTGCGGTCGCTGGACACCTGGCGCCACGCAGCCCTCGGAAAGGCTGGGGACATCCGCATCCACGTGTACGTGGACGTGTACGAGGAGGGCGCGAAGTGACCGCCCGATCCGGAAAGGTCCAGAGGAAAGTCAGGGCGCAAGCCCAGTGGATCGCGGTCGCCGCGTTCACGGTGATGCTGCCCGCCGTCCTGGCCGCGCTGCTCGTGGCGTCCGGCTGGACCGCGTACGTCAACGTGGCCGCCATCCACTCCTACCTCGACAAGCCCAACGCCCTGCCCGGCGTCGCCCTGGCCGTCCCCGTCGCGGTCCAGATCGCCATCCTCGCCGGGGAGGCCACCATGGTCCTCAACGCGATCTTGCGGCGCTGGTGGATTCTCCTGGGCGGCGCCATGATGGCCATCGGCGGGTACGCCGTCGAGATCACCGTTCACCTCCAGCACTCCGAGACCGACACCTGGGCGCTGATCGTCGCGGCCGTCGCCTGCGGCGGGGGCTGGGCTCTGGTCGCCGGACTGATGCACCGGGGTGTGGAAATCGCCAACGAGGACGGCACGGAGGACACCGCCAAGGGCACCTCGAAGACGTCCGCCTGGTGGTCCAGAATCCGCGCCAGGGACACCGCCGAGGACACACCCCAGGGACACCCCGAGGACATCGTCACCGTCCCCGAGACCCCGCCCTCAAGGACACCCTCCCCCGCCTTCGAGGGCATCGTCAGGGACGCCTTCGAGGACACCGAAGGCCATCCGAGGGACAACACCGGGGACACGGCGAAGGACACCCCATCGGCCGTAGCCGAGGACAACGTTGATCTCCACAAGGACACCGGCCGGTACACCTTCGAGGACGCCCCGCAGGGACACCCCGAGGACACGCCAGAGGACAGCGGGGACACCATGGCGACGGCACCTCGGGGCCGCCACTCCAGGCGTTCGAGGGCGCTCACCAAGGACACCGCGAAGGACGGCGGTACGTCCCTCGCACACCTCACCGACGAGCAACTGACGGCCCGAGTCCACGCCCTCACCGGACCGCTGAGCGTCCGCCGCATCAGCCGCGAATTCAAGATCGGCAAGGACAGGGCCGGGAGCGTCCTCAAGGCCGCCAAGTTCGCGGCGGAGGACACCGCCAAGGACGACGGCGAGGACGAAGCCGCGTCCGCCTGACCCGGCATCACATGGTCGTCCTCGGCCCGGAAGCCCGCGCCCCGTTCGGGGAGATGCGCACCGGTTCGAGGACGGCCACGGGCCGCCGACCCCACCTACGGCATCCACTCCAGCCGCCCCGAGTTCTTCTGGGCCTCGGTCGAGCGGAACGCCTGTCAGCACATCACCGAAGCCGAGCGCGCCGAGCTGCGCGCCGAACGCGTCCCCGGCCGCCTGATATCGAAGGAGACGAACCGATGACCCACCACCGACTCCCCACCGCCGCCAGCACTCCACAGGGGCCTTCCCCGGTACAGGTCCGTCTCATGGGCGGCGACCAGGCCGTCAGGCGTCTGGTTGAAGCCATGCAGCGCTCGGGAAGCTGCGGACCCGCCGACTACCGCCCCATGCGCAACAGCACCGGCACCCGCGCCTACCTCACCGTCGTAGTCCCCGAGGAGTAGCCCCACACGCCGTGCCCCCCGCTGGATCTCCCCGGCGGGGGCCCGCTCGCGAGATCCTTCTTATCTGGTCTATGCCAGCAGGTAGAGTGCTCGGCTGTCCTCCTCCTCCTCATCTCGCCGGAGCCTCATGTCCGCCTCGTCTCCCTACCCGCCCCCGCCCCCGCCCTACAGCCCTCAGCCGCCCACCCCGGCCCGGCGGTGGTGGAAACACCCAGCCCTGATCATCGTGCTGCTGGTCTTCCTGCCCCCGGTCGGCATCGTGCTCGCGTGGCTGGGCCCCTGGAAGCCGAAGACGAAGATCATCGCCTCGGTGCTGGCGCTCGTATGGTTCCTGTTCATCCTTTTCCAGGACCCGCCCGAGGAGAAGAAGGCGGCTGCTGACCCGAAGCCAGCCGCGACGGCAACCGCCACGCCCTCCGCGACGACGGCTGAGCCCACGCCGACGCCGAGCGACGCGCCTATGCCGAACGTTGTGACGCAGACGTACGCGCAGGCGTCAAAGCGGATCGGCAAGCTGATCGACGGCGACGTCCGCGCGGACAGCGCCTACACGGACGTCGAGCTGCCCAAGGACTATGACGACTGGATCGTCTGCTTCCAGGGGCCGACGGCGGGCGCGACGCTCGTACGCGAGTACGCCGACCCTGTCCTCTCCCTGGTGGCGCCGGGCACCAAGTGCCCGAAGCGCGAGGGCACCGAACTGCACCCGGAGCCCACGCACGAGCCCGAGCCGGACAACGGATCGACCGGCGGCAGCACCACTGGCGGCTCCGACTCCTCCGACGACAGCAGTTCGAGCAGCGGCTCTTCTTCCGGCGGATCGAGCACCGGGGGCGTCGGGACCGTCACGCCCGGCGCGTTCTGCTCGACGCCCGGGACGACCGGTGTGGGCAGCAACGGAAACCTCTATACCTGCAAAGGCCCGGGACAAGAACGCTGGCGACGCTGACCACGTGAAGAGCTGAAGCCCCCGCCCCGGAGTATCCGGCCCGGCGGGGGCTTTCTACTCGGCCCGCTCGGTACGACATAAGATCCTCAAGCCTCAACTCCCTGCCGCTGCCCTGGAGTCCTCACGATGCCTGGCGCATTACCCGGCCCTACTCCGCCCCTACCGAGCGAACCTCCCACAACGCCGCCACCCAACGGCTCCAGTTCGCCTCGTCGGGCATGGCCTTCTGTCCTCATAGGGCTGGTTTCCGTTGGCATGGGCCTAATTGTGGGCTGGGCCATCACGGGCAGCGACGGCACCCCCGAGCCACGCAAGACTCCCTGCGGAGTGACAGGGGCCATGTGCCCAGTGGAAGACGACGCGGACGACGCAGCGGATCAAGAGCAGGTAGATGAACCTGCCCAGCCGCCACGCCAGTCCCAGCCCCGCGTGCGTCAGGTGTGCGAAATGGTCCAAGTTCCGTACGGCCATGGCTACAGCAACGCCTACACCTACGAGCAGCAGTGCCGCACAGTGACCGACGGCCCGTAGCCGAGCATCGTCGCACGCCCCTCAGAACGCCCTCGCCCCGGAGCAATCCGGACCCGGCGGGGGCTGTCACCATGGGCCCAGCGTTCACCAGAGCAGCGCCCCGTCGTGCAGATACACAGGCCGTCCATCGTGGAGCGCCCGCACGGCGCACTCCAGCCTGCGGCGCATCCGCACCCCCACCAGCGTCAGCGCCGTCTCCACCGGTACGAACCGGGCCTCGGAGAGTTCGTCATCGTGCGGGTGCAGCTCAGCGGGTGCGTCGATCGTGCCGCCATCGAAGATGAACGCGATCTGGTCGTCCCACGGCCCGTGGGGGGCGACCCAGTCAACGACCAGCAGTCCGCACGGGACGATGTGCAAGCCCAGTTCCTCGCGCAGTTCCCGGGGCACCGTCTCCTCCGGCGGCTCGTTGTCCTCCGCCATGCCGCCCGGAAGGTCCCAGCCAGGTTTGTACGTCGGATTCACGAGTAGCACCCGCCCGGCCGTGTCCCGCAGCAGTACATCGGCCGCGACCCTTTTCCGGGCCTGTTTGGCGTTGCCCTCGGCAAGGTAGGCGTTCCAGGCGTCGGGGTCTTCGGGCGTGGGCCTCATGCGCGGGTGCCTCCCCTGGGGGTGATGATGTCCGCGAGCAGTAGCATTCTGGCCCGGCGCGCTTCGTCGAACCGCGTCAGGTACTCGCGGACCGGCCCGTATCCCTTGTGCGGCTCCAGCAACAGCCGGAGGTCGTCGAGTTGGTGGACGACACGAACGGAGCCCAGGGTGGGGCTGGTGGCAAGGAGTTCGTGCCCGACCGCCACTGCGGCTTCAAGGTCGTGCCGCTGCACGTGGATCGCGGCGAGCGTGATGCGGCTCAGGGCAAGAGAGCGCGCCCGGCCGTCCTCACGCAGCCGAACCCCGTCCTCGGCGTGCCTACATGCCTCGTCGTAGCGCTCCAGGTCCCGCCAGACCAAGGCGGATTCGCTCGCTAACGCGGCAGCGTCGAACGGGCTGAGCCACGGGTGCCCGGAGTCCGCCGAGGCATCGAGAGCGCTGCGAGCCCGGTCGAGTGCACGGGCGGCCGGGGTGTGTTGCCCGGCGGCTGCGAGTGCGCGGGCTTGCATCGCGTCCAGCCGGGCGGCCAGCGCGGGAATCCTCGGACCCCGGCCGGCGAGGTCGAGACCGGTTCGCGCCCACTGCACTGCCTTTGCCGCGTCACCGGTCTGGAGCGCGAGGTGGCTGCTGGAGGCAGCGACATGTGCGGCTAGTGGAAGGTCTCC
The DNA here is from genome assembly GCF_044544845.1 of Streptomyces sp. NPDC053474. NCBI lineage: Bacteria > Bacillati > Actinomycetota > Actinomycetes > Kitasatosporales > Streptomycetaceae > Streptomyces > Streptomyces sp. NPDC053474. The sequence goes on along the minus strand of NZ_JBITXV010000004.1, from coordinate 323,918 downwards.
GGAGGTTTGGGCCAGGGACAGGGACCGGGCGAAGTGCCGTACGGCAAGGTCGTCGTGTCCGGAGTCGTGGGCCATCCACCCAGCCATCTCCGTCAGCGCCGCCGCAGCCGCGAACACCTCTGGTCCGCTGCGGGTGTCGACGAGCCGAAGGGCTACGTGGTCATGGAGGTGGCGTACCACGGCCCCGTAGAGGCGCCCTCCGCCGGTCTGCCGGTCCGCGATGCGGAAGGCGTCCATCGCCGCCAAGTCGTCCCGGTCCGGGGGCGGCTGCGGTCGCGGGGACTGTTCATGAACAGTTGGCTCCCATGGCCGCCGGGCGAGCCCGAGCAAATGCCCGGGGATATGGAAAGCGTCGGCGATCTGCTCGAACAGACTCAGCTTCTCGACCCGGCTCTTGCCGTTCATGTAGTCGTAGAGACGCCCCTGCGTGATGTCGACGGCCGCCGCGATCCGACGAGTACTCACCCCTCGGTGGTTCAGCAGCCGGAACAGCGTGCCCATGTCCCTGTCGCGGCAGGCCGAGAGTAGACGAGCATCGTCGAGCAGTCCCGCGACCACTTCACGCGGATCGTTCACCTGACGGTCCATCCAGTCGCCCTTCTGCTGCGCGCCAGCCCGATGCTATGTGCGGCGACGGTCAGCGACTCCATGTCGGAGTCACCTCTCGGAGTCTCCCCGCATCTGCACCGAGCCGTTTGATTGCTGCACGCCGTCCGGGATTCTGGCTCGGAGCAGATCCGCTCCGCGCCACCTGAGGAACAACACGCCCTGGACGGCCCCTAGACCGGCAGCGGGTCACCGGAGACGGCCAGGCACCGAGGCGCCCCCGTGCCCAGCGGCTCGCTGCCCTCCTAACAGGCAGAGGGATGACCTGGTGACCACCATGACCAGATCCAGCGCCGTCGGAGCGCCCGACTACAGCGAAACCCTGCCTTGCGAACCGGAATCCGCCCGCCGCGCCCGCCTGCTTGTCCACGCCGCCGTCAGCGCATGGGGCATAGGAGACCTGGCTGACGTCGGCGCGCTGATCGTCTCCGAACTGGTCGCCAACACCGTCCACCACACCCAGTGCCGCCTGTGCCGCGTCGTGGTGGGGCACCCCTCTGCCGGCCTGGTCCGCATCAGCGTCGCCGACAAGTCCCGGGACGTACCGGTGAAGGAGCGGCCCGGCGCGCACGTTGAGGACGGCCGCGGCCTGGTCCTGATCGATGCGCTGAGCTGGCGGTGGGGCTATGACCTGCACCGCTGGGGAAAGATCGTGTGGGCGGAGCTGGTGGCACCTTGCTGACGCTGCGGCTGATGTCCGAGGGCGAGCTGACCGGCGTCGCCGACCCGGAACGGTGCGTGGAACTGGCCGTGCCCCGCCGCTGCGAGGACGCGATCACGATCCGGACCCTGCGCCTGACCCCCGCCGATCTCGTACGGCTGCGTACGGAAACCGAACTGACCCTCGCCGACATCCGTACAGAGGTCATGAGGGCCGAAGCGGTCTGGCGGGAGCTCCTGGGCGAATGGCACGCCGAAGGGCGGGCCGCCGTCGAAGCCAGCGAACCCGAAGCGCCGCTCCTCGTACGGGTCCTTCAGGGCCTGCGCGGCTCCTTGTAACACCCGCAGATTTCCGCCCGGAACAGCCCCGGCCAGACCGACCGGGTGGAGACGGCACCGGGGGCCGTCCAGGACCACAGGAAGGTGATCGCCCCGGAGAGGGTTTCAGCCAAGCCGCCAGCGACCCGGCGCGCGCTGCCAAGAAGTGGAAAGCCAGATGACTAGCCTGCCCGAAGTGAACAACGAACAAGCACAACAGCCAGTAACCGAGACCCAGTTGCGCGAATCCCTCATCGAGCAGTTGCGCGAGCTGGACGCGATCCGAACCGAAGCCGTCGAGAAGGCAATCCGCACGGTTCCCCGCCACCTCTTCGCCCCCGAGGCAACCCTCTCCCAGGCATACGCAGCCGAAGAAGCCGTGATCACCAAGAAGGACGAGAACGGCATCGCCGTCAGCTCCGTCTCCGCCGCTCGCATCCAGGCGTTCATGCTGGAGCAGGCCGAGATCCAGCCCGGTATGCGCGTGCTGGAGATCGGATCGGGCGGAGTCAACGCGGCGTATATCGCGGAGCTGGTCGGTGAGGAGGGTGAGGTCACCACGATCGACATCGACCCGGACGTGGTCGAGCGGGCGGAGCGACTGCTGGCCAATGCCGGGTACGAACGCGTGAACGCCGTGCTCGCCGACGGCGAGGAAGGCGAGCCGAAGCACGCCCCGTACGACCGGATCATTGTCACGGTCGGGGCCTGGGACATCCCCCGTGCGTGGACGGATCAGCTCGCCGAAGGCGGCCGGATCGTCGTTCCTCTGCGTACACGAGGTCTGACCCGGTCGATCGCGTTCGAGCGCGAGGGCGACCGGTTCGTGAGCCAGAACTACGAGCTGTGCGGATTCGTGCCCATGCAGGGTGCCGGCGAGAACCGTGTGCGGCTTGTCCTGCTGCACGGTGAGGACGTCGGCCTTCGGCTGGACGACACACAGCAGGTGGACGCGGAGCGCCTGCGCACGGCACTGTCCGAGCCGCGAGTCGAAGCGTGGTCGGGCGTGACCATCGGCGGATTCGAGTCGTGGGACCAGCTTGACCTGTGGCTGGCGACCGTTCTGCCGGAATTCGTCCTGCTCACCGCGAAGCCAGCGGCCCGGGACCAGGGCATCGTCACCACCGCCTCGCCGATGGGGACCGCGACGCTGGTCGATGGCGGCAGCTTCGCCTATCGCGCCCTGCGCCCGCTGGATGACGGGCGGACCCGGTTCGAATTCGGGGCGATGGGACACGGCCCAGCGGCAAAGGAGGTCGCTGACCGGCTCGTCGAGCAGATCCGGATCTGGGACCGCGATCACCGAGCCGATCAGGCGCGCTTCGAGGTGTACCCGGCGGGCACGCCGGACGATCGGCTTCCTGCGGGCCGCGTGGTCGACAAGCGGCACACACGAGTCACGATCTCCTGGCCGTAGCAGCGGCAGAGCTGACGGTCAGGTTGCTAGATCACCACCACACCGCCTACCAGGAGGAATTGAGATGGGCGCAGCAATATCGAGTAGCAAGGCCACATCTTCGGACTTCGACCTGGACGTCACGGTCGTCGAGCACGGGCCGATCATCGCCGACCTCTTGAACGACACCGGGGATGGCTGCGGCAGCACGTGCCAGAGCGCGTGCTCCAACAGCACCTGCGGCTGACCCAGCGGCCCGGTGCCAGGGACCTTGACCGGCTCCGGCACCGGGCCCTCGCGTATCGAAGGAGAGGTGTGGTTGAGCGTGTACAGGTATGTGGACGCCGCCGTGTTACGGGCCGCAGCCCACCCGGACTTATGGAGCCTGCCGCCCTGGCCCGACCTCGCCGACGGCGGGCGCGGGGACGTGGAGCAGTGGCGGAGGTGGCTCACCCACGTGTTGGCGGACGGACACCTCGCCGAGGCGGTCGAGATCGCCAGCCCACCCTTGGCCGATGCTGTCCGCGCTGTCTGCGAGGGGCGCACCGTGCGGGTGCGGCAGGTCAGGCGTACGGTGCTCTCCGTCGTTCGCTACCTGCTGCGCGCACGCCACCGTGCCACCCCTTTCGGTACGTTCGCTGGAATCGCACCGGCCCGCTTCGGCTCCACCCTGACCGCGCGATGGGGCAACCAGCACCAAGCGGTGGCACATCCTGACGCCGTGTGGCTGGCCGACATCATCGCGCGCCTGGAGGCGTGTCCCGAGCTTCTGCGCCGCTTGCCGGTCATGGCCGACTCCACCGCCTTCATACGCGGCAGCTCACTGGTGGTGCCATGCCAGCAGCCCGCCCACGGCAGCAGCGCCGCACTCGCTTCGTCCGCAGAGGTCAGCGTCCGCTACACCCGCGCCGTAGAAACCGCGACGCAGGCCGCACAGTCACCGATCCTCGTGGGGGACCTGGCGGGCAAGCTCGCCGTGGACTATCCGGACGCCACCGCAGACGTGATCGGCCGCCTCCTGTCCGACCTGGTGGGCCTACGTATTTTGCTCACCAGCCTGCGCCCGCCCATGACCGCCACGGACGCGCTCGGGCATGTCATCGATCAACTGGCCGCCGCTCATGCCGACTCCATCAGCGACGTGGCACCCACCGTGCAGGAACTTCGGCAGATCCACTGCACGCTGACCGAGCACAACCACGCCATCCCCGACGCCCGCAGGAAATCCCGGGCGCAGCTCGCCGGGCAGATGACGGCCCTGTCGGCCACCACGCGTCAACCTCTGGCCGTCGACCTTCGCCTCGACGCCGACCTGATCCTCCCGGACCATGTAGGCCGCGAAGCCGCGACGGCCGTCCACACTCTCGCGCGCCTGAGCCCGTTCCCGTCCGGCTCCCCGGCGTGGCAGGACTACCACGCGCGGTTCCTGGAGCGGTACGGCCCTGGCGCTCTGGTGCCCGTGCGTGAACTCACCAACCCCAATACGGGGCTCGGCCTCCCCGCCGGGTACCGGGGCTCACTGCGGGAGCGCCCGCACCCGCGCCCCGGTCTCCGGGATGACCACCTGCTCACGCTCGTCCAGCAGGCCACCATGGACAGGGCCGATGAAATCACGCTGGACGAGCAGACCATCGACGCCCTTTCGCCCCAGCAGCTCCCACAGGTCCCGGCGCACGCTCAACTGTGCTTCCGCCTGCACGCCCCTACCCGAACCGCCCTCGTGGACGGTCTCTTTGATCTCGTCATCGTCGGCCTGACACCCGGCGCCGGCACCACCACCGGCAGATTCCTCGATCTCTTCGACATCCCCGACCGCGAACGCGTGGCCACCACTTACGCCGCCCTGCCCACCCTCACCTCGGGCGCCGCGCTCGCCCAGATCACCGGCCCCCCGCTGCGCACCCGCACCGAGAACGTCGCCCGCACCCCCGAAACCCTGCCAACCGTCATCCCCCTGGCTGAGCACAACGACTCCCCCCGCACGCTGCCCCTGGGCGACCTCGCCGTCAGCGCGGACGTCCAGGGTCTCTACCTCGTGTCCCTCTCCACCGAACGCACCATCGAGCCTGCCCTGCTCAACGCCGTACAACTGACGAACTTCACCCACCCCCTCGCACGGTTCCTGTGCGAGATACCTCGGGCCCGCGCCGCCGTCCTCGGTCCGTTCTCCTGGGGCGCCGCATCCCGCATGCCGTTCCTGCCCCGGGTGCGCTACGGGCGCACGGTGCTCGCCGAGGCATGTTGGCGACTGCGGGCAAGCAACCTCCCCGGCCCGGCGGCCCCCTGGGATCAGTGGGCGGAGGCGCTGGCCGTGTGGCGCGACCGCTTTCGCCTCCCCGCCACGGTCCAGCTTGGCGGGGACGACCAACGCCTCCACCTCGACCTCGGCGAGCAGGCCCATCTCCACTTGCTTCGGGCGCACCTGGAGAAGACCGACCACGCCACTCTGCACGAAGCCCCCGACTCCTCGGCGTACGGGTGGCTCGACGGGCGCGCCCACGAAATCAGCCTCGCTCTCGCCACCACCCAGACCACCGCGCCCGCACCCCGCCGCCCTGTCTCACCGGACGTCATCGGACGGGACCACGGGCACCTGCTGGGCGCCTCCGAGTGGGCCTTCGCCAAGCTCTACACCCACCCGGACCGCATCCCCGACATCCTCACCACCCACCTCCCCGGCCTGCTGAACACATGGGACACCCCACCCCAGTGGTGGTACGTGCCCTACCGCGACCCAGAGCCCCACTTGCGCCTGCGCATCCACCTCACGCACCCCGACGACTACGCCGAGACAGTGCGGCGCGTCGGAGTCTGGGCGGCGGACCTGCGCCGCCTCGGCCTCGCTGGGCGCGTGCAATGGGACACATACGATCCCGAGACAGGCCGCTACGGGATTGACCGAGCCATGGACGCCGCCCACGAGGTGTTCGCCGCCGACTCAGCCGCCGCCATCGCGCAACTGAGAATCCCGCGCACATCGCAGCCCGCCATCACGGCGGCCAGCTTCATCGACCTCGCAGCCGCCATCATCGGCAGCACCACCGACGGCATGCACTGGCTGACCCACCACCTTCCGAAACCCTCCGGACCGCCGCTCGCCCGCGCCCTTGAGAACGAGGCGATGCGCCTCGCGGACCCGTCCACCGACTTCACCGCCCTGCGTGCCCTGCCCGGCGGCCAGGACGCATACGAAGCATGGAAGCGCCGCAGGGCCGCGCTGGACGCCTACCGGCATCAGCTCACCACCGCAGACGGCCCCACTGCCGTGCTGCCGAGCCTGCTGCACATGCATCACATCCGCGTGACCGGCATCAACGAGGAGTGCGAGCGCACATGCCGACGCCTGGCCCGCGCCGCCGCCCTCTCCTGGACCGCACGAGGAGTCACACCATGACCGCCACAACCACGCGCACTATCGCGGGCAACTCCGCTGCACGAGCACAGTCCCTGTCCCAAGGCGCCATCGGCATCGCCCTCGCCCACGTCGAACGCGCCCACCACGGGGCCGACAACTGGCACACCGCACACGCCGCGATCACCGCCACGACCCGACACCCGCTCATCGCCAGCGACCAGGCCGCGCTCTTCCTCGGGGCGCCGGCCGTCGCCTTCGTCCTGCACACCGCCGCCGCAGGAACCGACCGCTACGCGGGGGCGCTGCGCAACCTCGACACGACCGTCACCAACCTCACCCGGCGACGCCTCGCAGCAGCACACGCCCGCATCGACCGGGCGGAGCGCCCCCGGCCCGCCGAGTACGACCTTCTGTACGGGCTCACCGGCTTGGGTGCCTACCTGCTTCAACGCAACCCCGCCAGCGAACCCCTGCACGACGTGCTCACCTACCTCGTGCGCCTGACGGAACCGCTCCCCGGAGACAAGGAGCGGTTACCGGGCTGGTGGACTTACCTTGACCCCACGAACCGCGTGTCGGAGGCGTTCCCCGGCGGCCACGGAAACGTCGGCATCGCGCACGGCATCACCGGCCCCCTGGCACTGCTCTCCCTGGCTCTCCGCCACGGCACCGTCGTACGCGGGCACATGGAAGCAATCGAGCGCATCTGCTCATGGCTGGACACGTTCCGGCAAGAGACCGACACCGGAACGTGGTGGCCCCAATGGATCACTCGCGCCGAACAACGCAGCCACACCGCGACGCAGCCCGGACCGCTGCGGCCCTCCTGGTGCTACGGCACCCCCGGTGTTGCCCGCAGCCTCCAACTCGCCGCCCTCGCCCTCCATGACACCGCCCGACAGCGCATGGCCGAGGACGCCCTTCTATGGTGCGTGTCCAGCCCCGCCCAGCTCTCCCTGATCACCAGCCCCGGCCTGTGCCACGGCGCCGCCGGGCTGCTCCTGACCACGGCCCGCGTCGCCCAGGACGCCCAGCGGCCGGAACTGACCGCCCACCTCACCCAGCTCCGCGAACTCCTCCTAGCCCAGGCCCCTGCGAGGGAGGACGGCCTCCTTCAAGGTCGTACCGGGGGTGAACTCGCCGCGCTCACGGACCCATCCACCAGCATCCCGACCAGCGGCTGGGACGCCTGCCTCCTGCTCACCTGACGTACGGGCGCTCTGGCCGCTGAAGACAAGGAGGACCTGGTGGAGGATCGCGTGCCCCCGCAGGCCGTACAGAGGGCAGTACTGGCAGCTCTCTCGGGTGCTCCCCTGGACGAGGCCGCCGCGAAGGTATCCATGCGCGCGCCAGACCTCGCCGACGCCATCACGACGTACAAGACAGCCGGGTACGCGGCGCTCGAAGCACACCACGACTGCGACGGCTGGCATCAGGTCCACATCGAGTTCCCCGACTGGCACACCGCCGAGGAGATCGCCGTCGCCCACCTGTGGCCGATGCTGCGGGACGCGGAATCCGCAGGCGTCAGCTCCTCGTGGTGGTTCATCCGCAAGGCGCCGTGCTGGCGGCTGCGCCTCCGCCCGGGAGCCAACGCCACGCCCACGGAGCTGAAGACGGCCATAGGCCGCGCTCTCGACAGCATGCAAGGTCAGAACGCGATCAGGCAGTGGTGGGAGACTATCTACGAAGCCGAGACGTTCGCGTTCGGCGGCACCACGAGCATGGACATCGCGCACCGCCTCTTTCACCACGACAGCCGAGGCGTCTTCGACTACCTGAGCCACTGCGGCGATACTCCCGCGATCGGGCGACGCGAATTATCGATCTTGCTGTGCAGCCTCCTGATGCGTAGCGCAGACCAGGAGTGGCACGAACAAGGCGACATCTGGAGCCGCGTCGCCATGAAGCGCCCGTTGTCACCGGACGTTCCTCTTGACCGCGTTCACGATATGGCGGCCAACGTGCGGAAACTCATGATGGTGGACGCAGGCCCCACCAGCACCCTGGTGCGGAACAATGACTCACTCACTCTTGTCTCAGGCTGGTTTGCCGCTCTTGAAGAGATCGGCGACGCCCTTGGAAGTGCCGCCCGCCACGGGCTACTCGATCGAGGAGTACGCGCCGTCCTTGCCCATCACGTGATCTTCCACTGGAACCGCCTGGGGCTGCCCACGAGGACACAGAGCGCCCTCGCATGGGCAGCACGCACGGCCATCCTGGGCGAGCAGGAAGCCACCGCTCCGTAACCTCCATCAGTACGCCCACGGCGCCCAACCGCATTCGGCCTGGGGCAGCTCCTCGTCCTCCTGCCGGGGCGGGGCCGTCCTGTTCCACGGCAGCACCCAGCCGCGCCGTACGCGCTCCTGCGCGGTGAGCCGCGCCGCAAGGTGGTTGATCACGGAATTGGTGCGCAACGCGGGGTCAGCCTGCGGGTACCCGCGCCAGGGCCGTTCGGCTTTCTGCTCCTCGCCCGCCGCGCGGAGCCGGTCCCGCTCCTCCTCGCGTAGCAAGTCGTAGGATGCCTGCCCGACGCGCGCCTGCCAGGCGTTGAACGGGGCCTCGTCCACCCACTCAGCTGGCCGCCCAGAGCCGTTCAGGACCGGCGTCGGCTGGACCATCCAGGCCGGAGGCTCGGGGCTCCAGGGGGCCGTAGGGGACACGGGAGGGGCCTCGTCCAGCACGCCTAGGGCGTACTCCCGAACGGGGCTCGCAGGGGCCTCTACGGGCTCGGGCTCATCCGGCTCAGCGTCGGCGCCGGAGACCTCCGTGAACTCGGTCTCCCGCGTACGTATCTGGCGCCTTCGTTGGCGCCGTTTCGCGGCCCGCATCAGTCCCCCCACACATCGGGGACGACCTGCGGCGTCGTCGGCGGGGGCGGTGGTGGCGCCGCACGCACCAGGCGATACAGCGGCGCTGGATCAGCCGAGCCCCGGCGGCGGACGTGCGGAGGCTCCGGTGGCCGGGCGAAGGACACGACTCCACGGTTCGCCAAAGCGCGCTCCTTGGCCTCCAGGGCGTCGCGGGCCTCCCGCTGGGCCTCGACGGTGGAAAGGTCAGTGATCGGGGCCGGCCGGCCCCGGCGAAGGAAGTTCGGCAGCTTCACGACGTTCAGCTCCTCGGGTACGGCGCACGCACCGCTGACCGTGCCTCATCAGGACGGCCAGGCGGGCACGCACGACGGGCAGCCGGGTCCGTCGACGAACACGGCGAAGTGCGGAACGAGGGGGTAACTCGCCTCGCCCGTCCACAGCAGTACCCCCAAGCCGCGCAAGGCTGTGGCGAGTTGCCCCGGGACAAGCACGGGCAGCGGTGCCTTCGCACGTCAGCCGCCCTCGGTGTTGAGCCGCCGCGCCCACTCATGCCACGGCCCCTCAGGGACCGGAGCAGCCCTCCAGGGGCGTTGCGGGCCGTCACGGAGGATGCGGACCGGCGCCCACTGCTCGAAGGGCTGCACGTCGCGGCTCAGGCTGCTGCTGGGGAGGTGGACGCCGTCCAGCTCGCGCCCGTCGCCGAACCGCAGATCGGTAAGAGCGGCGGTAATCCAATCATGATCATTGTGCCCCCGCACCGTGCCCCGGCAGCGCAGAATCACCGTGCCACTGCTGACCCGCCACCAGAGCTTCCCGCTCGCCCAATAGCAATTCGCTGGCGGCTCGGGGTAGATGGAGACCCCCGGGAGCGTGCGCGGGGCCTGGGCGGCGTACGAAGGTGGCGCGTAGGGCGTAGCCATGGAGCGATAGGCGTCCGCGAATTCGGGCGGGACAGTCGTCACGGCCGCCTCACACCACGTCGGAGAAAACGCGGTGCGGGGCGTTCGCGTCTTCCGCCAGGCCATCGAACAGACCTCCCTGGACGGCCGCGTGATGCCATCCCGTCGGATTGATCCGCCCCGCCGTGGCTCGGTAGTTGGTCACAGCGCGCAGGTGGGAATTCCGCCGGAGTTCAGCAACGTTCGCCCCGCCTCCGATGGGCTCGGCCAGGGGCTTGATGCGTACGGTGTCGGACATGGAAATCTCCTTGAGTCAGAGAACACGTCTTGCCGTGCCCACTATGCCCTGAATTAATTGGCGGGCAATACTGAAGAGACGTCCACCCCCGAGGAGGCCCGCATGCGCTGGAGACTGAACGACACCAGGATTGACGCACAGAAGGAAGCCCGCCACATCGAAGCAGGCCAACAGACTTCACCGATCGCACCGGAATTTCACTGGCATCAGCACATCGCCGGATACGAGCCGCCCAGCTTCTTCAACACTCCTGACATCGAGCCCGACCTGATGGAAATTCACCCCGCGACGCTCAGCGAAAGCGTCCAGTTCTCCGGGGGGACGGTTGCGGGGCGTCGCCCCTCAGGCTCCTTCTCCTCCAGCTCCCGGAACGGCCCCTCAGAATCCCAGCCCCAGAAAGCCCAGGACATGCCACACGGCCACAGCGGGGATTATTACCGATAAAGGAGAGGCCCCCGCCATGGCGAAAGGGGCATCTCCTCGCCATCATCGTCTCCCGAGTGAATTCTGGTCCGATAGCCACGGGCGCCCAGGGAGAGCTTCCGGTGAAAATTCAGCGGGGAGCAACAGGCTTCCCTCTTCCTTATAGGGACCAACACCGTCAGGGCGCCCCTGGAGCGCCCGCTGGGCTCCTGTGATAGCGGGGATTCGACGTAGCCCCTAATCAAGGCGGAAATATCTACCAGACGAGGCGGATGCGGAGCCAGCAGCGGGGTTGCCAGCGCCACCATGGCGCAAAAGCTTCTCGGAAATCCACCCTCCGCGTCTTGATCAGCTGATACAGCATGATCGCCACGGCGATATACACACGCAGCGCCCACCACATCAACCACAGTTCGAGAATGAACAGCCAGAGAAAGCAGAAGAACCCAAGGATGCGGAGGGTTCGGGCGTCGGCGCGGGCGAGGCAGGCACCGCACCTACGGCCCCTGTAGGTCGTACATCGACAAGGGTTGTGCATCTCGTCCCACCAGTACGGGCTTCGGATGCGTGCGGGAGTCGCTGCCATAGGCGAGGACCTTACCTTGGTCACCGTGAGGAGCGCGGGCCGCTGGCTCGGGCGGTAACTCGCTCAAGCAGCCCCCCTCACTGGTCCAGGAAGACCAGGTAAGAGCCGTGCGCCAACCCTTGTGCACGCCACCCACTCTGACGCCCTGTCCGCTCCCGGCGCGCACCACTGACAGTTCCCAGATCACCTAAGATCCTTACGCGCCGATGGGTGCCGGGGACCGTCCCCACGCCTGCGCGCTGGGGAGAACAGATCGTGATTCATCGCAAGACCGTGGCCGTGGGGCTCACCCTGCTCACCGCGTTCGCTCTGACCGCCTGCGGGGGGACCGACGACAAACCGAAGGCCGAGGAAAAGGCCAAGAAGCCCTCAGCCTCCTCGACTCCTTCGAAGTCCGTACCGCCATACAAGATCACATCTCAGAAACTCGTGAGCGGCGTCCCGCACATCGACGTCGAGGTCAAGACGACCGACAATCTGCGCGCTGTCTTCGAGAAGGTCGCCAACGGGAGCAAGGAAGCCGGCCAACACCAGATCCGTATTGCCTGCTCGACAGGCGGCACTAAGGCCAGCGGTGACAAGGTGGCCATGCTGAACCTGCTGGCGTACGGCTCTTACACGCCGGGCCTGTGGGACGGCGATATCAAGCTCAAGAAGGGCAGCGGCACGTTCACGAAGCAGGACGGCGCGAGCTGCCCGGCGAAGTAGCGCCACGCGCATCTCTGCGGCGCCCCCTCCTCCTCGGCATCGCAGGGACTCGCAGGTTTCCCCTGAGAGAACCAAGGTGGCGACGGCACCCTTTAAATCGCGGGGTGCCGAAAATCGGGGGGGGCTCGAAGCATCCCTCTCTCCCCATAGAGGAGTAGGACCACCCGAACGCTGCCGGTGTCGCGAGAGCCGGAGCAGGAACCTCCAGCTAAAAAATCCCGGGGTGCGAAGGCTCCCTCCTCCCATACACAGAGAGACAGAGAGACACGACGACACCTCGAAGGCGGGCAGCAGGCCAGAGCTATGGCCACCTGCGGGACCCGGGCAACCCTCTGAAGTATGCGGTGAAGCTGGAGCCACTACGGGAACTAGGTAACCCGCTGGAGCACACGGTGAAGTCGGAGCCAGTCACCCGCTCATTCCCCTGCCCCTGCTGAAGTCAGGGAGGGAGGCAGTGCCCGCAGAAATAATCTTCAGGCAGTACCTCGACGCAAAAATGCCCCCGGCCAGCAAAAGCCAACCGGGGGCATCAATTAGCCGCAAGCAATCAGGGTGCTAATTCAGGAGCTGCCGGAGAGCAGCGGAGCACGCTTCCGCCTCGGCCAAGGTGTCAAACCAAGCCACGCAGTCGCGCTCATGGTCGAAATCAGCGGGCAGCGCTTCGGCCAGGGCGTCATGAGAGACATCCGGCATAAGATTCTTCAGCCCCAGCCTGCTGGACGGGATCGTTTCAACTGGACTGCCTGACCGCTGGAGAATGCTGGAATCGAGCCGAACGAAGAGGAACTTCTCGGCGCAGAGATCGACAACGATAATGTTGCCAAATCCTAGGCCACCCATAGCTTCCTTGGAATCCTTCGACTTGTTGCCCCTCTTCTCCTTCCAAGGGTGCACAATCACAGCAAATTTAAGATCGTCCATCTTGAGCGGCCTCTGGGACGGGCGCGTGAAATAGTCGATCAAGTCTTGTTGGCTCATGGCCATGATCCACGGTCCTTGTCGATCAGCCGAGCCTCCTGTCCCCCGTCGCCCGGTGGTCCACCGTTTTAGCAGCGTCGCGGGCATGCCGGTGGTGCTTCTGAGGAAGTACGCCCGAAGCCCCGGCCACCCGTAGGCAGCCGGGGTAGGGTACGCGCGCTAGTCAGGCGGCGGTGAGGCGGGCGTCCAGGTCGGCGAGGAGGTCACCGAAGCCCCCCGGTCGCCGAGCACGGCGGCCGAGACCGGCTCCGGGGCAGAGGCCGAGGAGGGTGGCGTCCTCCGTACGGGTGACGGGGGCGAGCGCGGGTTTGGGTGCCGTCATGGATAGGTAGCCTAGCGAGCACGTAGAACACCGGATTCCACTGAGGAGTAACCTCCTCTCCCGGGAAACCCCCTCGCCGCTCGCTCAAGTCGCCGGGGTTTTCTGCGGAAAATCAGGGCCTACGGTACGGGTATCCCCCTCCTTTTCTGCTGAGGAGTCCTCATGAATCGTCGTGCCGCCACCCGCACACCGCTCTCCTGGTTCTCACGTCTGCGCCGTGCCGGGGTTGCCGTTGCAGCGGGCTCCGCTCTGGCGCTTTCTCCGGTACCGGCGTCGGCTGCGGCGCCGGCTCCTGTTCCGGGGACGTATTGCAGTGCGACGGTTCCGTATTACAGCCCGGATGGTTACATTTACGCCGAAGTGCAGATGTGCCTGACGTTCAAGACGGGCCTTGCCACGGTCGTCAATGTCCACACGAACAAGGTGACGTACAAGTGGGGTGGCGTGTGGTACTCGGCCTCCTCCACGTATCCGGCGGCGATCAGCGTTTTCTACGCCACAATCTACGATGCCAATGGGGCGGGAATCCCTTCCCCGATCGCCTCTTACAGCCTGGGCCGTACGATCAATCAGCCGGGGTCGGTCGGTGTCTCGCAGACGACGCGTAACGCGGTCTGGAACACTCCGGCGCGTGCGGGTTCTCCTGATCTCGGGGACCCGGTCGAGATCACGACGTGCGGGAAGCTGGAAACGGACTACTACTACATCCAGACAGGCCCGTACTGGGGGCCGGATACGAAGATCGCAGAGAAGAGCAATTTCCTGCCGCTCACCGTTCCCTGCCAGTAGCACAGCGAAGCCCCCGTCCTGCGCGGGGGCTTTTGTGCTGCCTGCACCACCGGGCCACGCTCATTTTTCCGGGGTCAGCCGACGCCGCTCAGGGCGTTCTCCTCCCAGCCGTCCTCTTCCTCGAAGTAGCCCTCCATGGCCCGGCTGTTGGGCGCCCAGCCGCCCTGGCGGGCGATGGCGGAGCGGTCGTTCCCGGCCTTCTTGCCCTCGCTGGCCAGGGCGCGGCGGGGGCTGTGGCCGGTGGGACGGATTTCCAGTCCGGCGGTTTCGCCGAGGCGGGTGATGACGTCGCCGACGGCTTCGGGGGACAGGCCGCCGGGCAGGAGGGTGGTGCCCTTGGAGTGGATGCGGCGGAAAGCGAAATCGTCGGGGTCCTCCAGGCCGGCCGCCTCCACCCACTTCCACCAGCAGCGGACGGGGCAGATCGCGGGGTCCTGGAGGTAGAGGACCTTGACCGTGCGGGGCTTCACCTTGGAAACCCGGATGTCCACGATCAGGCCGCGCCCCTCGGGGTCCTCGGTGATGTCGCGCAGCCGTAGGTAGGCCACCTCGTGTTCCCGTCCGGCGATGGCGAAGTGCAGGGTCATCAGGGAGCGGTCGCGGAGGGCGGCCAGGGTGCCGGGGAGGGCCCTGGAGATGCGCTTCATGTGGCGGATGCGCAGGGCGGGGGCGGGGCCGGTGCCGCGCTGCTGTCCGGCCTGCTCCATTTCCTTCACCAGGGCCTTCAGCAGCTCGCGGGCGAGCGCGCCGACGTCGGGGTCCAGCTTGAGGTGGTGGTCCTTGCGGGCGGTGACGACAACGCCGGAGATCCGGCGGTCGATGGTGTTGGGGGCCATCAGCGTTCCGGCCTTCTTGCCGGGCTGCTCCCACAGCCAGTGCACGAAGGCGGTCAGGGTGCCGGGCTCGACGGCCAGGACGGGCAGGTTCTTCTCGCGCGTGAAGCGCTCCCAGGCCGTCCAGTCGGTTCCGTACGATTTTCTAGTGTTTTCCGGTCGCTTGTCGCGGACGACCTGTTCGGCGGCCAGGCCGACGCGATCGAGCACCGCCCGGGTCTCGGCGTCGAATTCCTCGGGCTGCACCAGGGCGCCCGCGCGGGGGCCGGGGACCGGGATCGCGCCCGGCTCGTGAAGGTTCGTCATACCTCGTTCCTGATGGGCTTTTTGCCGGATACTGGACCCGGTATATGTGAGATTATTGGGAGTCCAGCTCTCGCACTCCCGGTTCCACGATCTTGTGGTCCGGATCACCCAGCCCACCGCCCGGCTTGCCCCACTCCATCGCCGACTGAACCGATCGGGGCTTTCGTTCCTCTGGACCGACCGTCGAGCAGCCCCTTCCCGGACGGCAGTACGGCTCCCGCGAGGAGTGGTCGGCGACAGCCCAGAGCGATTCCCCCGGCGAACGCAGTATCAAGGAGTTGTGTCCCCGCCCTCGCAGCCGGCGAGCCCGCGCAGGATTCCTCACCAGCCGACGACGAGCACTAGGACCAGCTCCCCGAGGGAGCCGGGGCGGCGGCGCGCTCACCACCCCGGCCCAGGCCCGGCTACTGCCTCATGCCCTCCGCCCAGCCCTCGGCGAACCCGGCCGCCGCCAGACTCCCGAGCCCCACGGCCCACCCCGCTGCCGCTGTCAGCGCCCGTCGCACGGGCCGCACCCGCGTCGGCACAGGAACGGGCACCACCTCCAGCAGCTCCTCGCGCACGGCCGCCGCCTCCCGCCGCAGCTCCAGGAGTTCGGCCGCGCGCAGGTCCCGGGCCACGTCGGCGACGACGCGCTCCGCCTCCGCGACGGCCAGGGCAGCGACGTCCTCCGCCCAGGTCTCGACGTCCGCGCGCAGCTCCTCCAGTTCCCGGCGCAGCTCCTCCAGCGGGTCCGGCTCGGCGACGACGACCGGCGGCGCCAGGAGGTAATCACCGTCGTCGTAGAAGTCCGGCCGGACGTACGGCTTCGGCGCGGGCGGCGCCAAGTAGAAGTCATCCGTGCCGTAGTGCGCGGGCTTGACGTACGGCGCGGGTTGTTCGGTTCCTTCCAGCCACAGGGCGCAGGGGTCCTCCCACGTCGCGCAAAGTTCCCCGCCGTCGTCCCACACCACGCGCACGCCGCGCTTGATGTCGCTTTGGCGGGTACGCCCGGCGCGGCCGTCGAGGGTGACCCTGGCGCCGCTGTCCCAATAGCGCCGTCCCGTGTTGAGCTGCCTCTTGGGCGCTGTCGGCGTGAACAGGCCGCCGCAGATGACCAACGGGGCAGCCGGGGCGGTGATGCCTTCGCAGGCGCCGCCCTCGTTCTCCCACGCCTCCATGCCGCCCGGACCGGTCTCGGTGTCGGGCAGCACCGCGAGCGCCTGGCCCTCGACGCCGGAAATTTCCGTCTCGTCGGCGGCGGGCTCCGACCGCACGTCGCGCGGGTCGTCCGGGATCGGCTCGCCCGCGAGCGCCGCCGCCATCTGTACGGCCGACATGCGGTCGGTGACGCCGTCGTTGTACCCGGCGGTGTAGGTGGACCCCTTGTGACGGGTGGTGGCCGTCGCGGCCACGGTGACCACGCGGCACCCGCCGACCGCGCCCACGGTGCCGCCGTCGTAGGCCGCGTGAATGTGGGGGATCGTCAGCGACTTCGCGTTGACCCTGGTCACCTCGTACCAGGTGCCTCGGTAGCGGACGAAATCCCCCTTCACAAAGTCCGGCTTGCCCCACACCTTGAAGCCGCGCCGCTCGGCCTCCTTGATGACCTCCGCCCAGTACGTCAGCTCCTCGTCGTACTCGGCGATGAGGCGGTCAAGCTCCGCCCGCCGCTCTGCGCTGGGCTCGGTCCACCAGGGGTTGCGCAGGCGTCCGGCCTTGTACCGGTCGCCGTCGCGCTGCCGCAGCACCCCGCGCCGCTCGGCCTCCAGCTTCTCGATACGGCGCAGTGTGCGCCCCGGGTTCTTCCGGTAGCGCTCGTACGCCTCCGCCGCCTGCGCACGGTCGGCCCAGTAACCCGCGCGCTCGCCCTCGGCGATGCTCCTGCGCATGGCGTTGTGCATGCGCTCCTGGTCCCTGCGGGCGCGCCCCTCGGAGTGGTGGCCCACGAGGATCGGCTGGCCCATCCAGAACCGCTCACTGATCTTGTCGGAGACCTCGCGTGCGGTCTGCGAGGCTGCCGCAGCGCGCCCGGCCCGGTCCTCGAAGCGCTCGGCGCGGTCCTCGGCCGCGTCCACGCGGGCGGCCTCCCGCTGCGCGAACGTCATGGTCTCCTCGATGACCACGGCGCACGACCAGCCCAGCACCCGCACCGCCTTGGCAGCCCGGTCGATCTTCCAGCGGTCGCCGGACTTGTAGCGGCTGCCCCGGATGAAAATCCCGGGGTTGCGCCGGTAGGTCCAGCCCAGCGGCTTCAACGCCTCCCACACGCCGTCACCCTTCGAGCTGCCCTCAACGGTGGTGCCGTTCTCGTGGGTGTGCCGGATGACGATATCCGCGTCCTCCTCCGTCACGGCAGGCTCGCAGGTGTCGACAGCTACGGCAGGCTTAGAGGGCTGGGGCACCACCAGGTTGAAGACCTCCCCGCCGCCGCAGATCATTTTCCAGGCGGAGGGCTTGGAGCAGGGCGCGGCGTGCTCGGGGACGGCGGAGCGGCGGCGCTGCGCGGTGCTGTTGGGGTCGATGACAGCCGGGGCCGGTACCTCGTGGTCCCAGCGGACGGGCGCCCGCTTGAGGGTGTCGGAAACGACAGCCCAGGGACCGGCGATGCTGTGGTCATTGCGCTGGGCGACGCCCAGGGCGGACGCGGTGGACGCGTCCCGGATACCCAGGGGCTTGCGCTGCGTGCCCTGGCTCATGGACGGCCCCGAGCGGCCGAAGTTCCCCAGCTTCTCGCCCATGCAGGCGCACGTCAGGTACGACCGCAGGATGCGCGCGACGCCCTCGGCCTCCACGCACAGCCACACGTACCGGTGACCGCCCGCGCGGCACTCCTCAGCGTCGGCGCCCTCCCGCTCCTCGTGCTGAACGACGGGGGCGTACAGGCCGGGTCGCTGGGCGGGGATTTCCGCCGTGTCGGTGGTCTCCTCGACGGGCGCGGCGGTGTGCGCGGAGCAGTGCTGCTCCCACAGCTCCCGTGCTTCCTCCACCGTCGCCCGCCATGCGATCTTGCGGGAGTGGCCCGGCTCGCAGACCTCCATCCCGTCCTCGCACTGGCAGACCACGCGAAATTGCCCAGCATGCTGGGACACCAGGGCCTGAGTGATACGGCCCCGGTACCCGGCGTCTTCCACGTCCACGCTCACCAGGGCGTCCACCTGCTCCTGGGTGACGACCGCGAGGCGGTTGGTGTGGTCCGAGGTCACCGAGCCGTCCCTGTCGCTGACCATTTCGGCCAGCCAATTCCCGTTCTGGTAAACCCGCACAACCCGCCGCGCGTGGGTCTGCTCGAAAAAGTCCTGCACGGCGAGCATGCCGACCTTGACCGTGCGCCCCTGGGAGTCCACCGGCAGCCGCCACGCCTCCACACCCGCGCGAAGCTGCTCCTGGACGTTGTCCGGCTGCTCTTCCTGCGGCTGCGGGTCGCGCTGCGCCTCACGCTGCGCGGGAATCACCGCAGGCTGCGGCTGCTCCGGCACGGCGGCCGCGAGGACCTGGCCCCGGGCGATGGCGTCCGCGAGGAGCGCGCGCTTCGCCATCGGCAGCGCCCTCACACCCTTGGCGTTGGCCTCCACCGTCAGCCGCTCGCCCGACGCGACGTGTACGACGTCGTAGTCCCTGCCGGACACGGTGAGGGCGTAGGCGTGACCGGACAGGGTTGCTGACCGCTTGTCAGCTGAGAACTCGATATCCCCGACCTTGACCGCGCTGGCAGGCCGTGAGACGGCCGTCTGTGGCTTCTTCGGCGGCTTGGCCGCCTCGCGCTCGGCCACCGTCAGCGGCTTCTCACCCGTCCCGCCGACCCACGCCGCGTACGCCACCAGTGCGGCGTTTTCCTGGTCCACGTGCTTGTATCCGTCGGTGAACTCCTCGGGCGCCAGGCCCAACAGTCCGCCGTGAAATCTGCCGTTGCAGACGGCCACCTCGTAGCGTCCGCCTACCCGGATCTTCAGCTTGGGTGAGTCGCCGCGTCCCCACGCCCAGCCGCTTTCGCACATTTCGCAGCGGACCTTGGTGGTGTCCCACAGGCCCACCAACTCCAGCGCCCCGGGCACAAAAGCGACCGACGAAAAGGAACGGCAGCGGATCGCCGTCTCCAGTGCATGCGCGCGGGAGATGTCGCACGCGTGCCGCTGCTCGGGCGGGGTGCCAACCCAGTAGACCTCAATCACCCGACCCCGGTGATCGGAGCGCATCCGCCATTCGGTGCCCCACTGAATGACCCGCTCATAACCGGGTTCCAGCTCCTCCACCACCTGTTCCGGCGAGAACGGCAGCGGCCCCACGAGGGCCGGGTACGGGTCCTCGGCCTCAACTGGCGCGGGCTCCGGCTGGTCCTGGTCGACGTCGACCGCCGCCGCCAGGTGGCCGCGCTGTACCTGTACGGCCGTCAGACGGGCCACCGTACGCGCGTGGCCGGTCAGTGCCTCGGCCGCCTCAAACAGGGACTCGGCCGCCGCCATGCAACGGCCGTCGTGCTCCTCCTCGGCTTCCGTCCACGCGTCCTCGGCGCCGGAGTCCTCCCACGCTGCCTCACACGCGCTTGCCTCAACGTCCGTGACGCACGCCGCGAGCGTCTTAGCGAACTCCGCGCACTCCCGCGCGGCGTACTCGCAGTCCTCGGGGAGCGGCAGAAGTCCCCACTCCCGCTCGAAAGCCTCGCTGTAGGCGTGCATGACGTCGTCTCGCACCCGCGCGGCATCCGTGAGGGTTTCCCGCGCGGATTCCGCCGCCGCCTCGGCAGTCTCGGCCGCAGCTTCAGCCGCGTCCGCCGCCTCCGCTTCCGGCACGTCGACCCAACCGGCCGCCACCCACTCGCCGAACGCGCGCCGGTACCCCGGCGTCCCCGGGGTCTGCGCCCACATGGCACGCTCCAGCCGCTCAAGGTGCGCCGCGTGGACCGATTCCGCAGCGTCCGCCAACTCGCGCGCCAACCCGGCAGACTCGCGTGCCGAACGGGCGCACGCCTCCGCACACTGTGCTGCGTACTCCACAGCGGCGATCCGCTTGACCGCGCGGTCATGAGCACGCGTGGCAGCGTCACGCGCCGCGTGCGCGCGCTGCCTGTCTTCCTCGGTCCACACGGGACCGCCGTCCTCGCCGTCCGCCGCTTCCGGCTCCGGCGCGACGGGGGCAGACTGCGGGTGCTCCGCTACAAACGACTTCACCCAGCGAATGCCCAGATCTTCGGTACGGCCGATGCCCTGGCTTTCCTCCGCTCCCGCTTCCCACTGCCACCACGAGGACGCGGCAGAGACGAATTTCCGGTTGCGCCACGTCAGTGCGAAACGGTTGTGATGCCCCCCTGCAAGGCCAGCCACGACCACACCAAATTCACCCGGTGCGGTTTCCTGCACGGTGCGTACGTCCCACCCATGCGCGCGGGCATGGTCGACGAACGCCGCTACGTTGGCGGGCAGGTTTTGGGCAGGGGGTACCGAGGAAGGAACTGCCATTTCTGAGAAACCCCTATCGTGAGTCGTCGCGTTGGTCGCCGGGTACCAAACCGGCGCGCCCGTGTTGGGCAGGGGTCCATTTTCTCAAAAAGGGGCGCAGGGTACCAGAGAAAAAGAAGGGCGAGCGGGTGAAGAATGCCATATCCAGCATTCGAGAAATTGAAGGAATTCACTGGACCTTGAGGCAATGTCCAGGGTGCCCGGGAATGGGAAATTCGAGGTATGGGCACCATCAGGTTGGAAATGCCGGAATTGCGGTGCCTGCCCGTTCACACTTCTCACCGCGAAGCGCATGGAGGAAGTAGCCTTAAGGCAGTGCCCGGACAGTATCAGCCGGTGCCAGTTCTGGTAATCTCTGCCGCGAGAAACCCACGTCGCGTTGGTCTCTCACAGCGGGCGCTGGGTACCAACCCCTCTTCGGAGGCGGCCGGCGCCCGCTTCCCTCTTTTCCGGAAGCGAAATGCGCACCCGTACGCTGCGATAAAAGCGGACCAAGGGAGTACGGAAATGAAGAAGCGCGTTCCCAAGGCGGTCAAGAAGGTCGCCGACGACATGGACCTCGACAAGAAGGCCACGGGCAAGAAGACCGTCTCCCACCGCAAGCCCAACGGGGATGCCCCCAGCGTGGCGAAGGCCCGCAAGGCGCGGACGAGGACGGCGCGGGGAGGCCGCTGACGGCCGTCTCCGGCTCTGTCAGGGCGCGTTCGGTGTCGGGGAGGGTAGTGGTGTCCGCTGTCCCGCAGAGGGGCGTCTGCGGCATCCTGACCCTTGTGAAGATGTCTCGCATCACCTGCCCCGCCTGCGGGCGGGATGTGGCCGCGATCCCCAGCGGGCTCGGGCAGTGGAAGATCACGCGCCACGACCACCCCGGCATGCACCGCGACTTCAAGGGCGCCCTGGTGAGCTGCAACGCCTCTCTGCGGCCCGTAGAGCTGCCCGACGCCCTTTCTCTCACCCTGCTTAGCGGTCTTCTTCTCTCTGGCACGTCCGGCAACGGCGCCAGCTCAGCGCACGAATCCCCACTCTCGGCCCAGGTGGTCGTCCAGCATCCTGCCGACCTCGTACACCTCCTCGCTGAACGTCCCAGGGATGAACTCGCCGTCGTAGCCCTTGATGACCTCAGCCTCGGGCCGCCGCGCGGGCGGATCTTTGAGGTAAGCACTGAGTCGTAGATTTTCCTCGGAAATCCCCATCGGCCGGTTCTCGTAGTGAGGCAACCAGTGTCGGTTACAGGGATAGCACAGGATGCCCCGCACGCAGCACGCATTCGAGCCCTTTTTGATCCCACAACACTTGTGGTCGTGGTCGATGTGCCAGACGCGATACCCGATACTCACGTCGTCCGTGGGCCGGTAGTGCTGACACAAGGCGCAGCGGTGGTCCTGGACGCGCAAGATCGCGAAATACCGGGCTAACGACAGGCCGTATCGCCGCGTACGACGATGCAGCCGCAGGCATATTGTGCACAATTGCAGCCCGAGAGGCGGCTCCGCATCGAGGGGGTAGGTGCACAGGACGCAGGATGCTTCATTCCACCACATAGCACCGGAACCTACCGCCGCCCACTGACAACGCGGTGTCCGCTGTCCCGGAGCGGCCCCCCTGCGCCATCCTGGCCCCATGCAGCTCCCCAAGGCGCCCTGCCCGCCCTGCCCCTCCTGCGGCCGTCCTACGGCCCTCCTGCCGACGCGGAGGGCGGGGTACGGCGCGGTCGCGGACCACAAACGGGAGCGCAAAGCGTTGATCTTGTGCCCTGGCAGCGAGGTGCACATGCCGTACGCCGCCGCGAATGCCTGGCAGGACGAACTCCCGCAGCACGCGGAGGAGTCGGCGGCCGTTGTGGGCCAGGAGGCGGCCGACGAGGTGCAGGAGGCGCTTTTCTGACCGGCGGCCGACCTGCGCGATTCCGGAGCGGTAGCGGGAACGTCCTCAGGGCAGGTAGAGCTTCGGCGGCTCGCTGGATTCCAGGAGAT
This sequence comes from Streptomyces sp. NPDC053474, assembly GCF_044544845.1. NCBI lineage: Bacteria > Bacillati > Actinomycetota > Actinomycetes > Kitasatosporales > Streptomycetaceae > Streptomyces > Streptomyces sp. NPDC053474. Next base: position 301,220 of record NZ_JBITXV010000004.1, on the reverse strand, counting down.
GGTCCGGCACGTCGATCTTGCATCCCAGCGAGCGCAGGACTTCAATCGCCTGCACGGGGGAATCCCGTACAGCGGCTCGGAGCTGCTTGTCCCGCCATTTGCGGATGCCGTCGTTGAGTACGGCCTCCCAGCCGTCCACCGTGTCCACTCCGAACTCGCGGACGACCATCATCAGGACGTCTTCGAGACTTGGTCTCATCCGATGTCCGCCGACGACGAAGTGCAGCTCCGCCAGGCCAGGGCGGCGTCCCTGCCGTATCCGTGTCGCGGGCCTGCCCGTCCCGGACAGCCGTTGCAGCCAAGGAAGGAGATTGTGGTGTGCGTGAATGTGAAAGTGCGCTCCCGGCGGCCATCCCCGCCCGGTCGCCTTGCGCACGTACTCGTACCGGAACAGCGGCTCGACATCGTGCTGGAAGAAGACTTCGATGCCCGAGTTATCCACGGCGAGGAATTGGTTCGCCTGGTCCCAGCAGCAGTAATACCCCACGGCCAGCGTCATCTCGACCGCCCCGCCGATCAGTACCTCTATGCGGCACTTCCGAGGATCTAGGCCGTCCTCGTCCTCACAGGCCGTGGTGACCCACACCCTTCGCCCCTGGCTGATGGCATGGAAGCGGGGCGCGCTCGGCAGAACGCCCCGCATAGTCGAGGTCAGCTCCTCTGCGAAGCCTTCGGCCGCCTTGTGCAAGGCCACGTCGGCCTGGCGTTGATCATTCGTCATCGGCAAGCAGATAGTCCAGGCCCTGGATCGTGCTCCAGATGTCCATCTCGTCAGCGCTGAGCTGGTACAGCTCGGCTCGCGCGGACAGCTCCTCGTAGCTCAGCCGGGTCTGGGCCAGCAGTCCGGAGCGCCACTGCTCCACCTCGGCCCGGGTCATGTCCACGACGGTCGGCATGATGGTGTCCTTCCCCGAAAAGGCTCTGGTGGCAGTGAAGCACGTCGCACTGACATCCCCATAAATCGCTAGGAACGGTCACTCCTTCGAGGGCTCCTGACGCCGCCTGGGCGGCAGGCCAGAGACTTCCCGCCGTCGCCCTCACTCACTCGCCCTCCAGAAGGTGCCACCCGTACAGCGGCGGCCGGCCCGCGCGATTCCGGGGTGGAGGGGACGTTCGCGGTGCCGGTGCCGTTGGTCAGGCCGCTGACGGGAACAGGGGGACGATGTCCGCCAAGTGCTCGTAGTACGGGTCTTCATCGTCCGGTGTCAGGCCGAACAGATAGTCAGGGTTGATCAGCCACAGGCGCCGGTCCTTCTGGCGGACGACGTCGGCTTCCCCCAGTTCAACTACGGCGCGGGAGACCGTGGCCTGTGACATCCCGATGCCCTTCGCGATGGTGGTCTGCGCAGGACCGATGACGGTCCCGTTCTTGCGGCAGTTCTGGTGACCGAGGAGCCAGAACAAAACCTTGTACGCGGAAGGTGAGAGGTCGAAGCGAAGGCCCGGTGCAATGGGGTTGACGGCCGGTGCGAGTAGGTGACGCCGGTTCATGATGATGCTCTCCTTCGGCGATTCTCCATACGAGCGAGGCAGTCAGGCCGCGCGCTGGGCGTGACGGCGAGACCGCGAACCGGGGGCAACGCCGTCCCACGAGGAAACGGTGTTCTTCCGCCCGTACGAGGTCAAGTGGAAGAGGTCGGGTACCCAGGCCGGTACCTGCTGGAGCGCGCGGTGGTGTGCTTCCCCGCCCCCGTTGAACAGCCAGCGGGGATTGAGCATCCACGTCTCAGGAGAGACCGGATAGATGAGGCCGCTCTTCTCAAGCATCGCGAAGGCACGGTGCAGAGTCCGAAGGTTCATTCCCACATCTGCGGCGAGCTTGTTCTTCGGCCCAGTACGCACCATGCCGTGCTCCGTGCGGGAGCGCCGGCGGATGAGGTGCCCGAAAAGTTTCCTGTCGCTGCTGGTGAACTCCATGATGTCCATCAGCTCCCACGCCGCGTCGCTCAGAGTCCCGTACGGGGCGCGGTAGTCGATCGCATAGCCGGACCTGACTACCTGGGTGACCTCCTCCTCGCGCTTCTCGCCGCTCACCTTGTCGACCGTAGTCCGGTCGTAATGCTGCCTTCTTGCGTAGGCGTAGGACATCCGCCCGTCCTCGTGGATCGTCGTTGCTCTGGCCACCGGAGGACCATCCGCCTGAGAGAGGGGGCGTTTCGACCGTGTCACTATCCTATGCATCCAAGGAAAAGACGGAACAGTCTCCGCAAGAGTGACGTCCGCCCCCGAGTTACCCGGAAGTGACATTCCTGTCATTCGAAGTGACATTCCTGTCACTCCAAAAGGAGTCCTTGCCCAATGTTTGCAAGGGTTCTGGTCGCCGCCCTCTTATAGCGAAGCTAAAGGCGGGGTGCTGTGCGCAGGCCGGGCGGCAGCTCAAGCATTTTCCGCGTATGGCTCCTGCACTCCCTCCGGTCGTGCCGCACACCCGGCTCCCTCCGGTCGCTATCGGGTGTCCGGATGGTTTTCCGAAGGGGTTTGTATTTCTGGGTTCCCCGATAGCGACCGGAGGGAGCGGGGGAAGCCAGCACGACCGAAGGGAGTGCAGGAGCCAGTGCTTTCTTTTGTGCTGCGCCGGGAACGCAGACGGCGCTAGACCCAGCCCAGCTTCTGGCAGTGAGCCACAACATCGTGATAGGCGTGAATCTCCGGGGGCATCAGCACCCAAGGACTCTTAATTCGCTCGACCCGCCCCGCGACGATACTCCGGCCTGCCACTGGACGAAGAGCTTCGACGAGATAGACGTGCTTCACGGTCACTGTCCTGGCCTTGGCGTCTTCGACGGGCACCAGCTCACCGCCGGAATCAAGGTGCGGTCGCTCCCGCTTGACCCGCTCCAGCACGGCCACCTCAGAAATGACCGCTGGCTGCGTTTTGCCGAACCCGTCCTCCCACTCCGCCAGATACTCCAGAGGGCGGAAGGCCAGCAGGATGCCGTAATTCCGGTCGGGGCGGAAAACCTGCCCATAATCCTCATCTGCTGGAATTTCCGGCTGGAGAGTGTGTGTCATACCGCGCGACCTCCGGTTTTCCTTGAACTCAGCTCATTCGCGAGGACATCACCCTCGCTGACCTGCGAAGATGTTGTACCGGTCATCCGACGGCCAAGAGCGCGGCCGGTTCGCCGTATTTCGCGGCACGCTGTTCGACCGGCGTCGCCTCGTAGTCGGCCACGGCCTTCATGAGGGCTCGCTGAAGCGGGTTCTCGTCAAAGTGCAGAGCCTCCAGGGCGTTTACCACCGCCAGAGCCCCCCTCAGCGCCTCCAGCGTCTCCGGTGGCGCGGTACGGATGTCGTATGAGCCGGTCTCGTGGAGGGCCGGCAGCACCTCCCGGGTCACCCATTTCCTGAACGCCCGCACTTCCGGTTTCCGGGAGACCAACATGAGGTGGTACAGGCCCGGCTCGTTGACCAACGCCGCACCGTGGGCGCGGAATGCGGTCTCCGTACTGAGGACATCACCCCCGCTGACCTGCGCAAACTCCCACGGCATGAGCTTCAGGCGTTCATCGTCATCGAGGCCGCGCAGGATCTTGTGGCCGTTCTTCTGGAAGCCGAGCGCCACGCACACATCACGGGCGACGAACCAGGGCTCCCCCTTGCGGTGGACGTAGCGGACGGCGCCCTCCGGACCGGGCGAAGCCCCCGGCTGCACCATGGTTGTTGCCATACAAAGAACTCCAATCTGCCTCCCGCGCCTGCGCCGGCCGGGAGGCGGCGTGGTTTTCGGGGGGTCAGACAGTGGCCGAGTGCGACGTCGCAGACGCCGGGGAGTCCAGGTCCATAAGGTCGCTGGGGGCGACCTCCAGGGCCTCGGCCAAGGCGCGGACCGTGGGGAGTGGAGGGTTGATGCGGCCCCGCCGGTATCCGCCGACGCTGAATACGCTGCGGCCGATGCGGGACGCCAACTCCTCATCGGTGACGGCGCGGACGAGCATCCAGTGACGCAGACGAACAGCGGAAAATGGCACACGCATGATCGGACCTCTCATCGCGAGGTGGGGGCGAATCACACCGATCATGCAACAGCCGAATAATGTCCCGATAGCGCCATCTGGGAAGCCAAAAATTCCAGAAAAATAGGCCCCTTGGGGCACCTGGACTCCGTTGCTGAAACTTCACCTGGACGGCCCGCATCGCGTCAGAGAAACGACAAGTTCGGTGAATTCCCTGGGCGTCCATAGGCACGCGGTCGCATGTCACGCAGCCTGCTGGGCTTTCCGCTCGTCCCACCACGCTTCGACGTCATCCCAGTCGTAGCGGAGGTACTTGCCGACGCGGACGCCTTGCGGCCCCGTTCCCGCATAGCGCCACTTATAGAGGGTGTTCACGTCAACCTGTAGGTATGCTGCAACCTCCTCCGCCGTCGCCTTGGCGCGAGGCGGCTCGCCGCCTGCTCGTGGCTGTTTTGACGCCATGAATCTCTCCGTCTTCTGCTGGTCGCTTCCCGTATCAGACGACGGTAGATAGCGGCGATTTTTTCCCACAAGGGATCAATTTCCCTATTCGCTCATATGGCGGCCGAATCAGCACACCTTGCACTCATAGGATCGAAAGCCGCACCAGCACTGAGGAGTTACCGCATGCCGTACGACCGCTGGCATCTCAGCCGACCGCCGAAGGCCGCTCTGGAGTGCCCGCACACGACGCCCGAGGAATGCGAGCAGCGACACCCGGAAGCCCCCCTGTGCAAGCAGCACAAAGGTATGTTCCGAGCAAGGGACCACGGGGTCGGGAAGCGCTGGCAGGCGCGTTGGCGTGACCCGGAGGGCGTCCAGGAGACAGAGCTGTTCGCGAAGAAGGGCGACGCCGAGAAGTACGAGGACAAAATGCGGGCTGGCGTCGCTGACGGCACGTACATCAGCCCGAAGGGCGGGGAGACGCTGGTGTCCGCGCTCGTCGACATGTGGATGGCCGGCCAGAGCTTCGAAAATCCCCGCACCTCCACGCAGTACGAGTCCCGCGTCCGCGTGCACATCAAGGAACTTCCGATCGGGCGCCTCAAGCTCAAGGACGTGACGGCCTCCGTGCTGCTCGCATGGCTGAGCGACCGGCGGCAGGTGCTCGACGAGACCACGGTGGGCCTGGTCTTCACCCATCTGATGTCGATGTTCGACCTCGCGGTGGACGACGATCTCCTTCGGAAGAACCCGTGCCGCTCCCGGACAGTGCAGAACAAGAAGCCGAAGCGTTCGAAGCCGACGCCGAAGGATCTGGCGATCGACTGGGACCAGTCGGAGAAGATCCGGATCGAGTTGCCCGACCGGTACAAGGCCACCGTCAACTGCGGCCGGGGGCTCGGGATGCGCCAGGGCGAGATTTTCGGGTTCAGCCCGGATGACATCTGCTGGGACCATCCCGACGGCCCGATGGTGCACATTCAGCGGCAGGTAACCATGGACGGCTCCGCCCTCGTCTTCGACGGCGCCAAGGGCGACAACGAGGACAATCCCAAGGATCGTTGGGTGGAGTTGGGCGAGGACGATGCGCGAGCGCTCAGGGACCACATGGCGCGGTTCCCACCGGTCGAAGTGACGCTTCCGCACGCGACGAAGGACGGCGAGCCCATGACGGTGCGGCTGATCTTCTACAGCCGCGAGAAGAAGGCGCTGAACCGGAACTACTTCAACAGCTACGTCTGGAAGCCCGCCCTCGCGGCCGTGGGGGTCATCGCGGACCTAGACCCCGAGCTGAAGCGCCAGGGGAAGCGGCGGTGGGAGAAGTCCCGCGACAAGATGATGCACGCCCTCCGGCACCTGTACGCCTCGATGATGATCGAGGGCGGAGTGGACGTCTACACGCTCGCGGACCGGCTGGGGCACGCCGATCCGGCGTTTACTCTCCGTAAGTATGTTCATCGGGTCGCGAAGGCCACGACGAAGGTCCGGGGAGCCCTCCGGGGCATGTACGCGAAGGCGGCCTGATCCGTGATGTGGAGCGGTTGTGCAAGATGATCTTGAAACGGGAGCATTTGCGCAGTTCAGAGCACTTGTCGAGGTGTACTTCGACATCTAAAGGGCGGGGTCGGGTGACCTGCAAGGGTCATCCAGAACGTGCTGCGACCTGCGAGAAGACTCCTCGTGAGTTCTCACAGTTCCCGACTGATTTCCGCCGCGTTGTGCACCGAGTGTGCACCGGACGACGAAATCTTGACCTAGCGTCAGTCACGACGTGAAGGCCGTCATCTACGGGTGGCGGCCTTCACTCATTACTCAGGCCGTATGCCGCCACGACATCACCCCCATGTGAGCCCTCGCCTGCCCCGGCCTCCTCAAGGGAACTGTGAGAGGCATGGAAGCTGTCGGAGAACCAGACCCAGCCTGCGTGCCACCTCGCCGCAGAAAACGTGTGGGCGTTGTCGGGTGGGCGGTTCTACGATCGTTGGTCATGGGCGTATATGCGAGCCAGAGTCGGACGGATTCCTCGCCGAAGCATGCAGCAGAGTCGCAGTCCGAGTTCCTTGGGAGGATCGCCGGCCCGTTCTGGGATCAGGTTCGGGATGTGATCAACGAATGGTGGTCACACCTCCCGGACCAAGCCCGGCCCGGTTTGCGCAGTCGGCTGTTGGATCGGAACTTCGACGCGAACGTCTACTCCGCGCTGTGGGAGTTGTACCTGCACGAGATGCTCATTCGCTCCGGTTGCACCGTGGAGGTCGAGCTTGGAATCGGCACTCGCGGTGCGAATCCCGACTTCCTGGTTAGCCAAGAGGGCAAGCAATTCGTCGTCGAGGCAAAGTGGACGGTTCAGCGCCTGGACGAAACGGTACCCAACAGGCAGCTCCCACCCATCCTGATCGATGCTATCGATGCTGTGCCCAGCCCCAACTTCTTCGTGTCTTACAGGATTCACCAGGCAGGGTCGGCAACACCATCGCAGAGGCGGCTGAAGGATGAGCTGCAGCGTTGGCTCGCCAGCCTTGACCCCGATCAGGTCATCGCTGATTACGAGCGAAAGGCGCCATTGCCCAAACACACCTGGCAGGAAGCCAACTGGTGCCTCTCGTTCGAAGCAATCCCTCGCAGCCCCAGCAAGCGAGGAAATCCCACGAGCAGGACAATCGGCATCTACCCCGCGATGGCCTGGATCAATGACGAGTCGGATCAAGTACGCAAGGTAGTCAAGAAGAAGGGAGGGAAGTACGGCGATCTAGCGCTGCCGTTCATCGTGGCGGTTGGCCGCGCGGGCTTCTTCCCTGAAGACGAAGACGTAGCGACCGCGTTGTACGGGACATCCGTCCAGTACGTCCACAACAGCGCGCCAGCCTTCGGCCGACGACCCGACGGCTACTGGACCGGCACCTACGCCCACGCTCACAGCCGGGTCAGTGGCGTGCTCACCGTAAACAACCCGGCGCCCTGGACCTGGACCAAGAACACCCCCGTCCTTTGGCAGAGCCCCGACCCCAGTTCGCTTCGGGCTCCCGTCCTCTCCGCCTGGAAAACGGCACAACTGGTCAATACCCAGGTTCGCTACCAGCCACCGGCCGACCCCGTCCACACCGCCCTCGGTCTGCCCGAACACTGGCCAGACGGTGCCCCCTTCCCTCGAGGCCACCGGAATAATGCGGACTGACTGCAGTCGCCGTCGTCCATGTCCGTCCGAAGGCTTCCCCCGCCATCAGAGATAGTGCCTGCAGGCATTGCAGCGGGGCAGCTACTCACAGCTTACGGTCGGCTCCTCGGAGCCATTGCCGTCGCCGGGACTTACGAACGGGCGAGTGTTCACTGGCGCCAACCAGCGAGAGACACCTGTGGGCCATTGTCAAGGTATCGGTGAAGGGCGCTAGCGGTAGTGTCGACGAACTCCTCGGGGACGGCGCTGGCATCCACCCAACTGACCTGAGCGTGTTTGCAGGGTTCACGGTTTTCGGGTTCGCCGGTCCATTCGTGGGCGACGAAGACGACTGTGAGGAAGCCATTTGGCGCTTCCACGCCCCAGGCTCCGTGAATGATGTGGGCGACCTTGAGGGACTCAGGCTTCACCGTGAGGCCGGTTTCCTCGTAGAGCTCGCGCACTGCGGTTTCGGTGATGGGTTCGCCGGGTTCGCTCTTGCCGACGGGCAGGTCCCACATGCCCTTGGCGAACTTGGCGTTCTGGCTGCGTTGGAGGAGGACGACGCGGTTGGTGACCCTGTCGTGGACGATGACGGCGGCGACCAGCAGGGTCATGGATTCGAGGGCGGGCTTGAGCTCTTGAGGGCGGCCGTCGGGCGTGGGCCAAGCCACGTGGTTCGAGCGCGGAATCGAGACGGCCTTGCGGGTGTGGTCCGACGTCATGCCCGGTCATCCACCACGCGCTTGATCTCAATGGCCAAGGCGCCGAGGGCTTCCTTCTCGGGGTCGTAGATGGAGCGGATGTTGGCCAACTGTTCGTCGCGGCTCGCACGGGGGTTGACGTTGGCTGGGCCTTCGCCGTCGAGGAGCGCTTCGAACGTCTCGTACTCGGTGACGCGCAGGACGTGGACTTCGCAGGTCTCGTCGGTGCCCTTGATGCGGAAGCGGATGGAGTCGCCTGCGGCGAGGTCTTGGAGGTGGGGGTACTTCACCCGCACCTCGATGGTCTTGGTGCCTGCGGTAACGAGCTCGAAGTACTGGCGGTAGAGGTTGAGTTCGTGGACGCGGGCGGTGGTGTCGGTCATGGGGCGGAGACGCTCCTGGGCGCTGGTGTCGTCATCATGCGGCCGATCTCGGCAGCTGAGTACGAGCGGAAGAAGTGGCGGGGGTCGGACAGCAGGGTCTCGGTCAGGTCGAGCAGTTGCTCGGCGTACTCGGGCAACGAGCCGGGCCACTGCCGGGTGTCGAGCATCCAGTCGGCGGCGCCGTCGGGCAAGGACGCGTTGCCCTCGCGTATCAGGGACTTGGACAGCTTCGCGCCGGTGTCGGTGACGATCTGAGGGCAGAACAGGCGCGCGGGGAGCTGGGCTCGGGTGAGGCCGACCGCCTGGAGGGCTTCGTCCACGAGGTGGGAGCCGAAGACCCAGTCGCCGCCCTTGACCATGACGTGGAGCGTGCCGCGTGGGCTGGACAGGGCGAGTTCCTTGACGAGGTTGCGGTACAGGGTGGCCAGGTCCAGATACGCACCTGTAGTGGGCTTGATGGTCGTCTCGTAAGGGCCGTGGTGCAGGCACACAGCGGTCACCGTGGCGGCCTCTGGGCTGCTGGCGTGCGCCTGCGTGCGCTCGGCGTACTTCTCTGCCCAGCCACATCCGAGATGCGGGCACGGAACGCGAATGTGCGGGGTGCCCGTCGAGGGGGCGAGCCACCAGCGGGCGGCGTCGATGCGCGGCAGGAGCCGTAACCAGGTGCGGCGAAAGTGCTCGCCGGCCTGCTGCTGGGTGTACGTCTCGACGCGGTACGGGATGCCCAGGCGCCGGGACAGCGCGGTGAACAGGGGCTCGTACAGGGCGGCGACGAGGTCGGTGAGAGCTTGGGCGCCGAGGACCTGGGCGTAGGCGCGTTGGTAGCGGTGGCCGGTCGCCGGGTCGGTGGTCAGGTCGTAGGGGGCATTGTCCAGCGCGCCGAAGTGAACTTCGGCGGGGAGTCCGAAGCGGGCGCGAAGGCGGGCGGCCATAGCAAAGGCCAGCGACTGCACGAGCGAGGTGCCGATGTGCGGGGCGCCGTTGATCTGGGTGCCGACGACCAGCACGATCCGTTCCGGTGGGGCGGCCAGGATACGCGGGGTCAGGACGTCCTCGGCGTGGTGGAGGGCGTTGGCGAGCACGGTGTTCGGCGAGACGGGGTGCACTGTCACGGCGGATTCCCTTGCGTCGGGGAGCATTTCATTCGGTCCGGGTGTGGCCGAAGAGGAGCCGTCGCTGGAGCGTGGCGCGGTCGAGGCAGGCGTCGATCTCAGCGGGTGCGGCGGCACGCGAGAGGGCGTCGAGGCCCACCACGAGGGCGGCCGGGGTGCGCTGGCGAAGAAGCAGGGTCCAGGGTCTGCCTGCGGGTATGCGCTTGCGGTACGGAGTTCCGTTGAAGCGCAGGGCGACGTCGGTCGGGCTGAGCGGGCGCAGGCGCGGCCCGATGTCGGGTGGTGGTGCTGTGGCGGGGCCGAGGCCGAGTGAGGTCGCGACGGCACGCATGCGCTGCTCGATGGTCGCGGGCGTCTCGTACGGGCTGCGGGGCGGCTGTCGAGCCAGGTGGCGGTCGCGAGGGAGGTGATCAGCCCAGGGGGCGGGGTGTGCGGCTCGGTGGCTCGGGTGGGGATCAGCATGGGCTCACCGCCGGGACCTTGAAGGATGCCCAGACGCGTTTGCCGGGTCCCCCACGGGCTGCGACGCCCCAGTCATCGGCGATGGCGGCGACCAGAAACAGGCCGCGTCCGTTGTCGCTGGTGTCCCGCACTTGGTGTTGCCTGGGTGTGCCGTCACCGCCGTCGTGGACTTCGACGAGTAGCTGCGCGTCGTGGAACTCGACGCGTACGAGGATCACATCGTCGGTCGAAGTCCCGTGCAGCAGCGCGTTCGTGACGAGTTCCGACGTGCAGAGACGGACGTCGTCGAGGCGTTCGCCGCAGCCCCACTGGGTAAGGGTCTCGGCGATGAACTCGCGGGCTGCGTGTGCAGTGAGCTTGCACCGGGCGAAGAGCATCGCGCGCTGCACTGTGGTGCCTGCGGCGTGATCCAGCTCGTCGGTATTCGGCTCATCGCGTGGTCTGTTGGGCATGCCCAACAGCCAACCGCCGTCGCTCGTTTGGGTCGGGAGCCAGCGCGGGGGCCAAGCAGGGGGCCACCATAGGGGCCAGAATCCACATGCTCCGGGGAGACGGGATGGGCGACACGGGTATCGGTGCCTTGCTCCTCGGACTGCGCAAGGGGCGTGGGTGGTCCCAGCAGAAGGTCGCAGACGAGTACAACGCCCGAGAGGGCCGTGCCGCGATGACCGGCAAGGAGATCGGGCGCTACGAGCGTGAGGCGCGCATCCCGGTCCCGTACACCCGAAGTCACTTGGCTCAGGTCTTCGCGGTCGACGTCGATGTCCTTGACCGCGCTGTCGCGCTCACCAAGCGGCGTCGTGGCGGTGGGGACGGTGCGGAGGGCCCAGATGGTCTGGCGGTTCTGAGCCCCGCAGAGCGGTCCGTGGCCGGCGCCGTGTCGGCGGACGCCTCGTCGTCGGCCGAGTTCGCCAGGTTCATCACGCAGCGCAACGCCGACGAGGTGGTCGTCGAGCAGCTGGAGGCCGACGTGGCGCGGCTCGCGCGCTCGTACGTCAGCCACCCTCTGCTGGAGCTCTACGTTGAAATCAAGCAGCTACGGGAGGGCTTCTTTGACCTGCTGCGCGGGCGCCAACGACCTCGGCAGACCAGTGACTTGTACGTCTCGGCCGCGCGACTGTGCGGGCTGTGCGCCCACGTCTGCCTGGATCTGGGGCACTACGACTCGGCAGCCACCCATGCCCGCACCGCCCGCGCGTGTGCCGAGGCCGCGGGGCACGAGGGGATGCTGGCCTGGGTGCGGGCGGTGGGAGCGCTGATCGCCTACTGGACCGGGCGCTACGAGCAGGCGGCCCGGCTCGCTCAGGCGGGGCGTCAGCACCGAGCGGGAGGAAGCATTGGCGCCCGTCTCGCGAGCCTGGAGGCGCGTTCACTGGCGATAGCAGGCGACAAGGCGAGCGCCGCGAGCGCCCTGGCAGATGCGGAGCGCTCACGCGAGGAGATGCTCGGACGCGATGACGCTCCAGGAGTCTTCGCCTTCCCCGCCGCCAAGCAGTTCGCGTATGCCGGGACAACGCACCTGGCCATCGGCGGTCGTGTCCACGTGCAGCAGGCCATCGTCAGCGCGGGCACGGCGATCCGGCTCTACCGTGGCGCCGAGGCCGACGACCAGTCGGTCGGTGACCTCTTCGCCGCCCACCTCGATCTCGCCCGTGGCCACATGCTCTTGGACGACCTAGACGGCACCGAGGCGATGGTCGGCTTCGTGCTCGATGCGCCAGTGGAGCGGGTATCTGCGAGCATCGTGCGGAGGCTGGTCGATCTCGGACGGGAGCTGGGCGGGCGGCAGTACGGTGGAGCTGCGCAGGTGGCCCAACTGCGCGAGCGCATCCAGCACACGGCCGTCCTCGCGGCCCCTCCTGCCGCCCGTCCTCCGGAGCTGCCGACGTGACCGAACTCTCCGCCGCACACGACGCCGCTGTCACCGACCGCGACCGCCTGGCCAGGAGCGCCTACAACGGTGACCGGGACCTGGCTGCCCGGCAGTCCCTCTATCAGTGGCAGATGCCTCGCCATGACCTGCCCGGCATCGTCGCCGAGCAGCTGAGCGCCGTCCACGGGCGGGTCGTCGACGTCGGCTGCGGGAACGGCAAGTTCATCAAGCGCTTGCGCCAGGACCGACCTGATGTCGAACTTCTGGGCCTGGACATCGCGCCCGGCATTCTCGCCGACGTGCCCGGCGCGGTCGCGGTCGCGGTGGCGGACGTGGCGAGGCTCCCGCTGGCCACGGCGAGCGTGGACGCCGCCCTGGCGCTGCACATGCTCTACCACGCTTCGGACATTGCCCAGGCGGTGCGCGAGCTTGCCCGCGTCGTGACCACCGACGGCCTGCTGATCGCGTCTACGAACAGCGACCGCGACAAGGCCGAGCTGGACGAGTTGTGGATGCGCGCGGCCGGTGATGTCCTCGGCACCGGGCGCGGTCCCGCGCGGATCTCCCTCAGCGCCCGGTTCTCTCTGGAGAAGGCGCCGGCCTTCCTCGGCGAGGAGTTCGGCCACGTGGAGACGATCGAACTGCCCGGCACCATCACGGTCCGCGATGCCGGACCGGTGGTGGCGCACATGGCCTCGTACCAAGCGTGGGCGGACCAGCACGACGTGCCCTTCGAGGCCACGATCGAGCGGGCCCACACCATCCTGGACGAACACATCGCCCGGCATGGGGCATTCGAGATCCACTGCCTGGGCGGCATGCTCGTCTGCCGCCGCTAGCTGCGGCAGACGGAAGAGTTCCCGCACCTTGTTGGCTTCGATCAGCCGCTTGAACTCCGCGTGGGAGGCCGTCGCCCTAGGGGTGGCGGCCTTTGTCGTCGGTGGGGCGGTGTGGTGTTGAGGGTGGCCCCGGGAGGGTCAGGGTGGCGGTGGCGCCGCCCTGGGGGGTTGTGTTGGTCAGGGTGAGGTGGGCGCCGATTACCTGGGACTGGCCGGAGGCGATGGTGAGGCCCAGGCCGTGGCCGTGGCCGCGTTCGGTGGTGGCGGTGTGGAAGCGCTGCGGGCCGTGGCGGAGCAGGTCCTCGGGGAAGCCGGGGCCGTGGTCGCGTACGACGATGGTCGTGCCGTCGACGGTGACCTCCACCGGGGCCCCGCCGTGGCGGTGGGCGTTGAGGACCAGGTTGGTGACGACGCGGTCCAGGCGGCGCGGATCGGTCTCGGCCACGGGGTGGCCGACGACGGTGACGGTGACGTGGTCCGCCAGGCCCGCCCTGCGCACGGACTCCGTCACCAGCTCGCCGAGCGGCACCGGCTGGACGTCGGCCCGCTCCGCGCCCGCGTCGAGGCGCGAGATCTCCAGGAGGTCGTCCACCAGGCCGCGCAGCACCCGCACCCGGTCCCGGACCAGGTCGGTGGCCTCGCTCTCGGGCAGCAGCGAGGCCGAGGTGACGAGGCCGGTCAGGGGCGTGCGCAGCTCGTGGGCGACGTCCGCGGTGAAGCGCTGCTCGCCGCGCAGCCGCTCCTGGAGCGCGTCCGCCATGTGGTCCACGGCCGAGGAGATCTCGCTGATCTCGTCATGGCCGCGGCCTTCGGTACGTGCGTCGAGGTCGCCGTGCCGGATGCGGCGGGCCGTCCCCGCGACGCGCCGCAGGCGTCGTACGACCAGTTCGGCGGCGAGGAGCGTGAGGGGGACGACGACGGCGAGCGTGGCGATGGCCGCGTAGCGGATGTGCCGGTCGAGGGCTTCGAGGCTGAGCTGCTCGCCGAGCATGCTGGTACTGACGGCGATCACGGTGCCGTCGACCCGTTCGGCCGCCCACATGCTGGGCCCTTGGAGCGGCTTGCGGGTGTCGTACCAGGTCACGATGGTGGAGGTCGAGGAGTCCAGCCGGTCACGCAGCGGGTCGGGCACCTCGTCGCCGAGGACGTAGTCCGAGCGCTCCCGGGGGTCGCGGCGCGTGGGCCGCTCGCCCCGGAAGTCGGCCTTGGCCAGGTCCAGTTCGCGCATCGCCGCGGCGCGGCCGATGCTCAGCCCACGCTCCTCGGTGCGCTGGTGCACCAGCACCCCGATGCCGACGGCCATCGCGCAGGCCGCGGCGGCGACCCCGGCGGCGATCTTCCAGCGCAGCGAGCGGGGGTCGGCGAATCGCAGCAGCGCGCGGCCCTCACGGCCCGTGTCACGTGCCACGTCAGCGCCGGAACTTGTAGCCGAAACCGCGCGCGGTCTCGATGTGGTCGGCGCCGATCTTCTTGCGCAGCCGCTGCACCGCCAGGTCGACGACCCGGCTGTCGCCCTCCCAGCCGTAGTCCCACACGGTGCGCAGCAGTCGCTGCCGTTCCAGGACGATTCCGGGCGCGGCCACGAATTCGAGGAGCAGCCGCAGTTCGGTGGGGGTGAGCGCCACCGGGCGTCCGTCGACGCGCACTTCGAGGCCCCGGGTGTCGACGGTGAGGTCCCGGAAGGTGAGTACCCCGCCGTCGTCGGCCGTCCCGGGCGCGGGCGCGGTGAACGTGGCGCGGCGCAGCAGCATGCGGATGCGGGCCACCAGGACCGTGGTGTCGACGGGCTTGACGACGTAGTCGTCGGCGCCCGCTTCGAGTCCGGCCACGACGTCCAGCGCGTCGCCCCGGGCGGACATCATCAGGATCGGGGCCTGGCTCGTCTCACGGATCCTGCGGCACAGCCCGATCCCGTCGAGGAACGGCAGCATCACGTCGAGCAGCAGCAGGTCGTGGCGCCCGTCCCGGAACATCTCCAGGCCCGTCAGCCCGTCCGGTGCCGCGGCCACCTGGTAGCCGTAGCGCTCCAGGGCCATGCCGACGGACCTGCGGATCGTCTCGTCGTCCTCGACCAGCAGGATGCGGACGCTGGCGGTGCCGTCGCCACGGTTCTGTCCCATTACGTCACCCTAGATCGTTGCCGCGGTGTCGATCGACCGGCCGCGTGGGCGCGGAGGCCGTTCACAGCCGGAAGGACGCCGCGACCGGCAGGTGGTCGCTTCCCGTGCGCGGCAGGGTCCGGGCCGACACCGGCGTGATGCCGCGCGCGAGGATCTGGTCGAGCCGGACCACCGGGAACGCGGCGGGCCAGCTGAAGCCGAAGCCCTGCCCCGCCTCCTCCTGCGCCGACCTGAGCCGGGAGGTGAGCGGGCGCAGCGCGCGGTCGTCGGTGGTGCCGTTGAGGTCGCCCGCCACGACGACCCGGGGCAGTCGCTCCTCCCGTACGAAACCGGCGAGCCGCGCGGCCGCCTCGTTGCGCTTCTGGGTGGCGAATCCGCTGCTCGGGTGCACGCGGATGGACGCGAGATGGGCGACGTACACGGCGAGCGGCCCCTTGGGGGTGTCGACGGTGGCCCGCAGGGCGCGGGTCCACGGCATGATCGCGAGGGGCTCCGCGGCGCGGAGCGGGCGCTTGCTCCACAGCCCGACGGACTCCCGTACCGCGTGGTACGGATAGGCGTCGGCCAGCGTCCGCTCGTACACCGGGGCGGTGCGCGAGGTCAGCTCCTGCAGGGCGATGACGTCGGCGCCGGAGGCGGCGAGGTCGCGGGCGGTGCGCTTCGGGTCGGGGTTGCCGTCGTGGACGTTGTGGCTGACCACGGACAGGTCTCCGCCCGTGGAGCCCTTGTCGATGACCGTACCGGCGAACAGGGAGCACCAGACCACGGCCGTGAGCGCGACGGCGGCGCAGGCCACGGCGGACCGGCGCAGCAGGGCTGCCGCCAGCAGGACGGGCACGCTCACCCCGAGCCAGGGCAGGAAGGTCTCCAGCAGGCTGCCGAGGTTCCCGGGGGTGTTGGGCACGAGCGAGTGCCCGAGCATGAGCAGCGCGACGAGCACGGCGAGCGTGGCGACGAGCCAACCGGACCGGGTGGTGCCGAGCCAACGCGTCCGGGTGGTGCCGAGCCAACGGGGCCGTGCGGAACGTCCGCTCCTGGGGTGGGAGTCGGCGTGGTCGGGCGACTCGGGCTGGTGTGCGGTGCCTTCGGGCAGGTCGGCCCTGCGTGCGGCGGGCGCCTCCGCCCGGTCATCGGCGCGCTCGGACAGCTCCGCCCGGCGAGCGGCGCCTTCGGGCGGCTCCGCCCCGCATGCGGCGGGCGCCTCCGCCCGGCCGTCGGCGCGGACGGGCAGCTCCGGACAGAGCGGGGCGGACTCCTCCATCCAGTCGTCGGCGCGATCGGGCAGCTCGGCCTGGCGAACGGCGCGTTCCATCGGCTCGGGACGGCCAGCGGCGCCTTCAGACAGCTCCGCCCGGCGAGCGGCGCGTTCCATCGGCTCGCGACGACGAGCGGCGCCTTCGGGGGGCTCGGGACGACATGCCGTGTCTTCGGGTGGCTTCGCCCCGCGTGGGGCCCACGGCTGCGTCCGGGCGTCGGCGTGTTCCGGCAGGAAGGTCATGTCCGCGCCCGCTCACCGTCGCGCAGCGCGGCGGGAAGGCCCGTTCGTACGGCCTCGATCAGTGCGCCGCTCTTCTCCAGGGCGGCGTCCAGGCCCTGGGCGGGAGTGGTGCGGGCGCGCTGGCCGAGGACGACGCCGAGCACGAGGTGCCGCCGCGTGCCGGAGGTCACTTCCGCGGCCCACATGAGGTTGCCGCCCGCGGGCGTGCTCGAACCGGTCTTGAGCCCGATCACCCCGGGCTCGTCGAGGAGGCGGTTGGTGTTGGTGACAGTGCCGGGCACCCCCGGCACCTTCGTGCTGCGCAGCGCCACCACCGCCCTCAGCACGGGCTCCCTCATCGCCTGCCGGGCGAGCTTGAGCTGGTCGTCGGCGGTGCTCCTGGTGCTGGCCTCGAAGCCGCTGGCCCCGGTGTACGTCGTCCGGTTCATGCCGAGCCGCTCGGCGGCGCGGTTCATCTTCGCGACGAACGCCTTCTCGCTCCCGGCGTCCCAACGGGCCAGCAGCCGGGCGACGTTGTTGCCGGAGGGCAGCAGCAGCAGTTCGAGGAGCTGGCGCTGGGTGTGCCGCCGCCCTTCGCGGAGCGGGGCCGTCGACTCGCTGAGCGAGTGGGACTCCTCGGCGGCGGCCCTGTCGACCGTGATCCGCGGCCCCTGCTCGCCGCGCGCGAGCGGATGCTCCTTGAGGATCACGTACGCGGTCATGACCTTGGTGACGCTCGCGATCGGCACGGGCTCGTGGCCGCCCGCGCGGCCGAGGCCGCCGATGCCCTCCACCGCGACGCTCGTCTGCCCCTCCCGGGGCCACGGCAGGTCGAGCCGCCCGGCGACCGCGGCGGTCCCGTACGACGGCGGAGCCTCGCCGTCCTCGTTCCCGGCGAGCCCGAGCCACCCGCCGACCCCGACGACGGCCAGCAGCCCGGCGGCCCCGCACACAGCCCCGACGTCCCGTACTCGACGATCCCTCACCGCAAGCACCTCTCCGCAGCCCGGCACGTGCGGTGGTCCCCGCACGCCGCCAAGCCTTGGCGGAGCGCGCATCCAACCGGTCAGGGTCGTGCATCCAGTGGCCCGCGAACATGTGTCATCCGGGTATCAGCCGCCCGCTGTCGGCGGCGGGAGCCGTTGTCCCTGACGGGGAACCGTGGGCGATGGCGGCGTGGGCCGCCTCCGCCGTGGCGAGGCCGAGGGCGATGAAGGCCGCGCCGATGGGGCCGAGCCAGTGGGGGCCCGCCCAGGCCATGCCCGCCTGGCCGACCAGGGGGGCCGCAGAGACGCCTACGTAGACCATGGCCGAGGCCAGCCCCGTGAGCAGGGGGGCGGCGGTCGGCAGGGCGGTGATCAGGCGGTGGGTCTGCGGGGCGAGGAGGCCCCAGCCGCACACGCCCCAGACGAGCAACGCCACGACGGTGGACGGGAGATGGGCGCTCGTCCACGGCAGGAGGGCGAAGTCGACCGCCGCCACGGCTATCGAGGTGTTGATGACCCTCCGGCCGCCGAAGCGGTCGACCAGGCCGCCCGAACCGAGCGTGCCGACCGTCGCCGCCAGGCCCCAGACGAAGAGCAGGACCGCCAGGGTGGTGCCGCTGCCGTGCGTCGCGCGGTCGAGGCTCTCGCCGATGAAGGAGTAGACGGTGTAGAGGCCGGTGTAGACGAGGAGCGTGGTGAGGAGGGTGAGGCCGATGCGGCGGTCGGCGAGCGGGGCGAGGCGCGTGCGCAGCGGGACCGCGGGGGGCGTGGGGATCGTGGGCAGCAGCAACGCGATGGCCGCGGCGGCGAGGACCCCGAGGGCCGACACGAACACCATGGTGAGACGCCAGTTGCCGGTGGCGCTGCCGATCGCCGTGCCGAGGGGCGAGCCGAGGGCCGTCGCCGCGCTGAGGCCCGTCATCACGGTGGCGATGGCGCGGCCGCGCCGCTCGGGCGGGGCGAGGGCCGCGGCCGCCGCGACGGCCGCCGGGGTGACCATCGCCCCGCCGAACCCGGCCAGCGCCCGGCCGACCAGGGCCACGCCGAAGTCGGGGACGAAGGCGGTCAGGAGGTTGCCCGCGGTGAAGACGGCGAACCCGGCGAGGAACAGCGGCCGCCGGGCCCTGCGCGCGGTGCACGCGGCCATGACGGGGCCCAGTACGGCGTAGGTGAAGGCGTAGGCGGTCAGGAGCCATCCGGCGGTGCCCACGGACACGCCGAGCGAGTCGGCCGCGTCCGGCAGGATCCCGGCGATGACGAAGCTGTCGGTGCCGATGGCGAACATTCCGGCGGCGAGGACGAGGAGTGATCGGTACACGGGGGCGGGACCTCCGGTGGGTGTCGGGGGCGCGCCCATCAGGCGCGGCGGGTGTGGTGGGTGTGGTGAGTACGGGGGCGCGCTGGGCGCCCTGCGCACGCAGGTGACGTAACAGAATTTGTTACGACACAAGGCTCAAGAAAGGCCGGTCCGCCCGGACCGGCCCGTTCGGCAGGGTCAGGCGACCGTCTCCTTGAGCACGTCGGCGACGGTGACCCCGGCCAGCTCGGCCTTCATCGCCTCCTCCGCGCGGTCGTACGCGCCGCGCAGGACCGGCGGGATGCCGCGCCCCACGGGGCACTTCGGATTGGGGGCGGAGGCGTGGAGGGCGAGGAGCGGGTCGGGCTCGACCGCGAGGTAGACGTCCCGGAGCGTGATCGCGCCGGGCTCGCGGGCGAGGCGCCAGCCCGCGCCCTGGCCGCGCTGCGACACCACGAGGCCCGCGTCGCGCAGACCGCCGAGCGTGCGGCGGATGACGACCGGGTTGGTGTTGACGCTGGCGGCGATCTCGTCGGACGTCACGATGCCGTCGGGCCGCTTGGGGCAGACCAGGGCCATCCACGTCAGCGCGTGCGTGGCCACGGTCATGCGGCTGTTGGCGCTCACGGGTCCTCCGGTCGCTCGGTTCGTTCGGTTCGCTCGGCCGCCCTGTCGAAACTGATTCTGTTACGACAGGGGCGTGGCTGTCCAG
Source organism: Streptomyces sp. NPDC053474 (assembly GCF_044544845.1). Classification (NCBI taxonomy): domain Bacteria; kingdom Bacillati; phylum Actinomycetota; class Actinomycetes; order Kitasatosporales; family Streptomycetaceae; genus Streptomyces; species Streptomyces sp. NPDC053474. The sequence goes on along the minus strand of NZ_JBITXV010000004.1, from coordinate 281,701 downwards.
CCCTGTCCGTCCTCGGACGTGGTCATCCGGGGAGTGCGGGCGGCGGGTCCGACGGCCGCAGGAAGGTGACCGTGGGGTGGTCCTGGGGCGCGGTGGGTGGGGTGACCCGGGCCCGCACGCCGTAGACCTCCGCGATGAGGGGCTCGGTGATGACCTCCACCGGTGTGCCGTGCGCGTACGCCCTGCCCTCCTTCAGGACCAGGATCTCGTCGCAGAACATCGCGGCCAGGTTGAGGTCGTGCAGGGCGATCACCGTGGTGACGGGGAGGGCGGCCACCAGGGCGAGGAGGTCCAGCTGGTGGTGGATGTCCAGGTGGTTGGTGGGCTCGTCGAGGAGGAGCTCGCGGGGGGACTGGGCCAGGGCCCGGGCGAGGTGGGAGCGCTGGCGTTCGCCGCCGGAGAGGGTGTGCCAGGGCTGGCCCGCGCGGTCGGCCAGGCCCGTGCGGGCCAGGGCTTCGGCCACGGCCCGCTCGTCCTCGGCCGTCGACGGCACCCAGGCTCGGCGGTGCGGGACCCGGCCCAGGCGTACGACGTCCCGCACCGTCAGGTCGACCTGGGTGTCCGCCTGTTGCTCCACCAGGGCGAGGCGGCGGGCCACCGCGCGGCGGCCCAGGTCGCGCAGCGGCTCGCCGTCGAGGGTGACCGCCCCGGCGGTCGGGGCCAGGACGCCCGCGAGGAGGCGCAGGAGCGTGGACTTGCCTGAGCCGTTGGGGCCCAGGAGGCCGACCACCGTGCCCGGGCGCGGGGCGAGGGTGACGCCGTCGACGATGAGGCGCCCGCCCGCGGTCCGGGAGACCCGGTCCGCGCTCAGGCCCGCGCCGCCCTCCACGGGAAGGCCCGCCGAAGACTCCGCCGGAGGGCCCGCCGACGGCTCCGCCTGAGGGCCCTCCGACAGCCCTGCCGGAGCGCCTGCCGAAGACTCCGCCCGGGACTCCGCCGCGCTCATCCGACCCTCCTCGTGCGGTAGAGGACCGCCACGAACGCGGGGACGCCGATCAGCGACGTGACCACCCCGACCGGCACCTCCTGCGGGTCCAGGAGCGTACGGGCCAGGGTGTCCACCCAGATGAGGAAGACCGCGCCGGTCAGGGCCGTCACCGGCAGCAGGCGGGCGTGGCGCGGGCCGACGAGCACGCGGGCCGCGTGCGGCAGGGTCAGGCCGACGAAGCCGATGGCCCCGGCGGCGCTGACCAGGGCGGCCGTGAGCAGGGCCGTGGTGCACAGCAGGAGCAGCCGGACCCGGGTGACGTGCACGCCCAGGGCGGCCGCCGCGTCCTGGCCGAAGGCGAACGCGTCGAGGGTGTGGGCCCGGGACAGACAGATCACCAGGGCCACGGCGAGGACCGCCGCGCACACCGCCACGTCCGTCCAGTCCGCCCCGCTCAACGAGCCGAGCAGCCAGAACAGGACGCCGCGCGTCGTCTCCGCGTCGGCGGCCGTCAGGATGACGAAGGAGGTGAGGGAGGAGAAGAGCTGCATGGCCGCGACCCCGGACAGGACCACGCGGTCCGTCGTGGCGCCCAGCGCCTGGCTCAGGAGCAGCACGAAGCCGAACGCGCACAGGGCGCCGACGAAGGCCCCGCCGGAGACCGACACCGCTCCCCCGCCGACCCCGAGGACCACCACCGCCACCGCGCCCGTGGACGCCCCCGAGGACACGCCGAGCACGAAGGGGTCGGCGAGCGGATTGCGCAGCAGCGACTGGAGGACCGCGCCGCACACGGCGAGGCCCGCCCCGCAGACGCCCGCGAGCAGGGTGCGCGGCATGCGCAGGTTCCACACGATGCCGTCGCGCAGCGGGGTGAGCTCGGCCTCGCCCCAGCCGAGGTGGGCGGCCACCGCCGCCCAGACGTCCGGTACGGAGATGTCGGCCGGGCCGATGGTGCCGGCGACGGCCACCGACAGCGGCAGGGCCACCAGGCCCGCCGCCCACAGCAGCGCCGCGCGCCCGGCGCCGTGGCGTCCGCGCCGGGAGCCGCGCGTCCGCTCGCGCACGGCGGTGCTCACCGCGCCAGGCCGAACGCGCGCAGCCCCGCCGCGACTTGTTCGATGCCGTCGACCGTGCGGATCGTCGGGTTGAGGGCCTGGCCGCTGAGCAGCACGTACCGCTTCTTCTTCACGGCCGTGAGGTTCTTCGTGACGGGGTTGGACTCCAGGAACCTGATCTTTTGGCGGGCGCTCTCGGCCGACTGGGCCCTGCGGGTGAGGTCGCCGATGACGAGGACGTCCGGGTCGCGGTCGGCCACGGTCTCCCAGTTGATCTGGGGCCACTCGGCGCGCGTGTCGGCGAAGACGTTGCGGACGCCGAGGGCGCGGGTGATGACGCCGGGCGCGCCGCAGCAGCCCGCGATGTAGGGCGCCTTGGAGTCGGAGAACCAGTACAGGACGGACGCGTCGGACGACTTGAGCGTCCGCTTCGCCTTGGTGACGCGGGACTTGAGGTCGGCGACGAGGCGCTCGCCGCGGGCCTGGACGTGGAAGACCCGGGCCAGGTCGCGGATCTCGCCGTAGACGGTGTCCATGGTGAGCGTCTTGGTGCGGGTGCCGTCGCCGTCGCCGCCGTTGTCCTTGCCCGCGCAGTCGGTGGGCGAGACGTAGACGGGGACGCCGAGCTCGGTGAACTTGGCGCGGTCGGCGACGCCGCCCTTGCCGACGGTGTAGAGGAACGACGCGCTGACGAAGTCCGGCTCCTTGGAGAGGACCTTCTCCAGGGACGGGTAGCGGTCGGCGAGGCGCTCGACCTTCGCGTTCTGCTTCTTCAGGCGGGGCAGGACCGGGTCGGTCCAGGTGCCGGTGCCCGCCATGCGGTCGGCGAGGCCGAGGGAGAGCAGGATCTCCGTGGAGCCCTGGTCGAGGGAGACCGCCCGCTTCGGCGGGGCCGTGACCTCGGCCTTCTCGCCGCAGGAGGTGACGGTCACCGGGTAGCCGGGGGCCTTGGCCCCCTCGTCCTGCCGCTTCGCCGAGCCGCCGCCGCAGGCGGTGAGCAGGAGCAGGCCGCCCGCCGCGAGCAGCGCGGTCAGGCGCGCCCCCGGACCGGAGCGGGCACCGGGGGCGGTGGTGCGGGGACGGGCGGCCGCGCGGGGTGCGCGAGGGGCGTAAGGAGGCACAGGACTTCCCGGGTCTCATGGCTCATGCGCGGAGCCTGGTCGGCGAAACCCCGCCGCCCGGCGCGCGGTCGGCGGTGCCAGCAGGTCTTCGGACTCGGGTTCGTCCGGGCGGGGCCGCCTTCCCGGATGTCGGTGACATCCAGTGGCCGCTGGTCCCGCCCGTCCCCCTCACCGCTGCGCGTCAGTTCCGGATTCCCACCGGATTCCCTGGCCCGGGTGCGGGCGCGACTGGCGTGCGCAAGCTATCACCCCGCCGCGGGCCGTAAGGACGTCACCCCTGCTCGGGGCGGGGTTCGCCGCGGTAGGTGCCGAAGGACCACTTGTTGCCCTCCGGGTCGGCGACGGCGAACTCGCGGCTGCCGTACGGCTGGTCCTCGATCGCGCGGATGACCGTCACGCCCGCCTCCTTGAGGCGGGCGTAGAGGGCGTCGACGTGGTCGGTGACGACGTACGCGCCGAACGTCCCCGGCTTGAGGCACCACTCGGCCGACTCCGGGTCGTACGAGCCGAGCATGACGCCGCCGCCCTCGGGCCAGTCGAGCTGGGCGTGGGCGACGCGGCCGCCGTCCTCGTAGACGGCGGTGCGCAGGAAGCCGACGGTGGTGACGAGGAAGTCGATGAGGGCGGGGGCGTCGTGGGCCTGGAAGGTGGGCCAGACGTCCGGGGTGCGCGGGGTCGGGGAAGTGTGGCCGTTCTGTACCGCTTCGTTGGTTTTCATGGCCCTCAGTCTTCGCCGTCGCGGTGTCCCCCGGCTTGGATATTCCGGCACTCCTCGGCCAGCCAGGCGCTCGGGCTCACGCCTGTGTACTGGCGGAAGTCGCGCACCAGGTGAGAGTGGTCGTAGTAGCCGCAGTCGGCGGCGACGCGGGCGAGGTCGGCGGGCGCGCCCGCGACGACCGCGCGCACGACCCGCGCCTTCGCGTGCTGGAAGCGCAGCAGGCGGGCGGCCTGCTTGGGCGTCACGCCGGTCTCGGCGCGGAACAGGGCCGTCAGGCGGCGCTCGCTGAGCGCGACGTGCGCGGCCAGGCCCCGCAGGGTGCCCGCGCCCCGGTGCCGGGCGAGCCACGCCCAGGCCTCGGCGACCTCGGGGCGCACCGGCGCACGGCGCCCGGCGTCGGCGGCGCGGCGCGCCAAGTAGGCGTTGAGGCAGGCGAACCGCTCGTCCCAGCCGTCGGCCTCGCACAGCCGCTCGCGGACGTCGGCGGCGATCCGGCCGAGGACGTCCGTGCCGTCGGTGACGAGCCGCCCGGTCAGCTCGGCGGCCGGGAGGCCGAGGAGCGAGCGGGCCGCGAGCGGGTGCACGGCGAGCTGGATGCCCGCCTGGTGCTCGGGCTGCACGACGTACGCCGGGCTCTGGTGCAGGCCGCCCACGACGATGTCGGTGCGCTCGGCGCCGGGCCCGGTGGCCTGCTCCGCGGTGGCGCCGGTGACGACGGGCCCGTCCAGCGAGAAGATCAGCGTCAGATACGGCGACGGCAGGCCGCGGTGCAGGCCCGGCGCCTCGCCGCTCGTGCGGTAGCCCACGGCGGACACGACCTTGCCGCCCTGCTCGGGCGGGAGCGGGGCGCGGACGAACTCGCGGCGGGCGGTGTCCATGCGTCCATTGTGACCGTACGAGGGGTCCGGGCGCGGGCCCTCACCTACCCGCTCCTCCGCGTCCCATGCCCGCCACGCACGGTGACATCGATCATGGGAATCGCCACGGCACGCTCGTAGCATGTCCCGCCGCTCCGCACGGGGCGGCGCATCTCTCCCGAGGATCCGAGGAACGGACACCATGGCTGTACGAGTACGCGGCGGAGCACAGGGCAGGGGCAGGCGGGCGGCCCTCGGGCTCGCGGGGGCGCTCGCGGCGGCGGTGTTCGCGGGCGGCGTGCTGTGGCCGGGCGCGGGCACGGCCGACGCGCGCCCGGCCGACGCGCCCGTCCGGCTCGCCCACTGGCCGAAGCCGGTGGCCGCCGAACTCGGCGAGGTCATCGCCAAGAACGCCCACAAGGGCGCGTACGCCGTCTTCGACGCGGACAACACGACGTACCGCAACGACCTGGAGGAGGCGCTGCTTCCGTTCCTGGAGATGAAGGGCGTCCTGACCCGGAAGGCGATGGACCCGTCCCTGAAGGTCATCCCGTTCAAGGACACGGCCACGCACAAGGAGAGCCTCTACAGCTACTACAACCGCCTCTGCGAGGTCGACGACCAGGTCTGCTCCCTGGGCCGCGCAGATCTTCTCCGGCTTCACGCTGAAGACGCTCAAGGGGTACGTCGACGAACTGCTCGCGTACGACAGGCCGATCCCGGCGACGTACTACGAGAACGGCAAGGTGACGCGGACCGAGGTCCACCGCCCCGAGTTCTCCCCCGGCATGCGGGAGCTGTACCGGGCGCTGCGCGCGCACGGGATCGAGGTGTACGTGGTGAGCGCCGCGAGCGAGGACCTGGTGCGGATGGTGCTCGCCGACCCCACGTACGGGTACGGGGTGAAGCCGCGCAACGTCATCGGCGTCGGCCTCCAGCTCAAGGACCCGAGGACGGGCCGCGTCACCAGCTCCCGCAAGGAGATCGCCGAGGGCCGCTTCGGGCCGAGGGACCGGGCGCGGCTCGCCCGCTATGAGCTGACGCCGCACCTGTGGGCGCCGCTGACCTGGTACCAGGGCAAGCCCGCGGCGATCTCCACGTACATCGACGAGTGGAAGAAGCCCGTCCTCGTGGCCGGGGACACGCCGTCGAGCGACGGGCCGATGCTCTTCCACTCGGTGGACGTGGCGAACGGGGGCGTGCGCGTGTGGGTCGACCGCAAGGACAGCTACATGAAGCAGCTCGACGCGATGAAGCGGAAGAACGCCGCGCGTCAGCGGGGGTTGGGGCTGCCCGTGACCGCGGACAAGCGGTGGCTCACTGTTACGCCGGAGCAGATTGGCTGAGCGTTGCGCTGCCGGTGGAGAACTGCGGGCCGTCGGTGGCTGGTCGCGCCCACGCGGCGGAGCCGCACATCGGCACAGCCCCGCGCCCCTTTGGGGCGCTCACCTCAGGCGGTTGAACGTCGCCTCGATCGTCCCGCGGTCCGCGCCGTTCGCGAGGAGGGCGTGGAGCAGCAGGCGGGCCTTGGGTGCGTCCAGGGAGCCCGCGGAGATCAGGCCGCGGGACAGCAGGTCGGTCTCGGAGCCGGGGCCGCGGTAGGTCTCGCTGAGGAGCGGGCCCGCGCCGGTGCGCGAGGCGAGGACGACGGGCATCCGGGCGGCGCGGGCCGCGAGCGGTTCGACCAGCCACTGGGGTGCGTGGCCCGCGCCGAAGGCCGCCACGACCAGGCCGTCGAAGCAGTCGTCCACCGCGTCCAGGAGCTCGCCGCCGTCGCCGAGGGAGAGGGTCAGGAGGGCCACGCGGACGGTGGTGCCGAGCCGCAGCGGACGCTCCACGGTGGGCTCCTGGGGCCGCAGCAGGATCCGCGGCACGCCCTCCACCACGCGGCCGAGCGGGCCCGCGCCGGGCGAGACGAAGGTGGTGAGCGAGGTGGTGTGCGCCTTGCGCGCGTGCCGGGCCGCGTGGATCTCGTCGGCGAGGACGACGAGGACGCCGAGGCCCCGGCAGTGGGGGTCGGCGGCGACGGCGAGCGCGGCGGCGAGGTTCGCCGGGCCGTCCGGGCCCGGCAGGTCGGGGCGGCGCATCGCGCCGGTGACCACGATCGGGGCGCGCGGCGCGCACACCACGTCGAGCAGGAAGGCCGTCTCCTCCAGGGTGTCGGTGCCCTGGACGACCACGACGCCGTGGCCCGCGGCGGTGGCCTCGTCCACGCGCTCCGCGAGGTCGGCCAGGTCCTCCAGGGTGAGGGAGGAGCCCGGGAGCCTGCGGACGTCGTGCAGCTCCGTCTTGACGCCGTCGGGGACGGGGACGGTGGCGAGGGTCTGGGAGCCGGTGAGGCGTGCGGAGCCGCCGCCGGACTGGGCGGAGATGGTGCCGCCGAGGGTGAAGACGCTGACGGTTGTGGTCATGCCGGACGCTCTCCCCGGGCCCGCACAGGCCCGAAACCAGGAGGCGTGGTTGCCCGCGTCACAGGGGAAGGCCCGGGCGGCGAGGCCCTTCAGTACGCCGTGGTCGCGGTGAGGACCCCGGCCTCGATCGCGCTGGTCAGCGCCTTGTGGTCGGTCGCGTTCTGGGCGACGTAGCGTACGGCGAAGGCCGCGACGGCCCGGTCGAAGGTGTCGGCGGAGCCCAGGTAGGCGGCGATGGCCACGCGGTCGCCGGAGCGGGCGTGGGCGCGGGCGAGGGCGGTGCCGCAGAGGCGGGCGTAGGCGAGGAGTTCGGCGGGTTCGAGGGCGGCGAGGTCCACGGAGCCCTTCATGTCGCGGAGCTGGCGCCAGTAGTAGGCGCGGCCCTGCGGGCCCGTCATCCAGCCGAGGAAGATGTCGCCCGCGGCCTGGAGCAGGCGCTGGCCCGCGACGACGCGGTGGCCCGGGTGGAGGTAGGGGCCGGTGGGCAGATGCTCTTCGAGGACGGACCGCACGGCCTCCTTGATCTGGAGGAACAGCGGGTCCTCGGCGTCCCGGCCGGTCAGCAGCACGATGAAGCAGCGGGTGCCGACGCTGCCGACGCCGACGACCTTGCGGGCGGCGTCGACGAAGCGGTAGCGGTCGAGCAGGAGGCGGCGCTCCTCGGCGAGGGTCGAGCGGTAGTCGCCGAAGATCTTGCGCAGGGCGGCCATGTCGGGGGCGCCCGCCGGCTCAAGGAGGGGCGGGTCGTGGACGATGCGGCGGCGGCCGTCGACGACCTCGGTGAGTCTGCCGAGGGCCTGGAGGCTGGTGCGGCGGCGGGCGTGCGCGAGGCGGGCCGCGGCGCGCTCGCGCTGGCGGGCGGAGTCCAGGAGGCGCGGCAGGTCGGCGGTGTCGACGCTGGCATACCAGACGTCCAGCTCGCCCTTGCGGGCCAGGCGCCGGATGCCGGTGCGGTAGGCGGTGACGGCGGCGAGGGCCGCGTCGTGGGCCCCGTCCTCGCTCCCGCCCATCTCGCGGGCGGCCACGGCGACGCTGGCGGCGAGGCGTTTGACGTCCCATTCGAAGGGGCCGGGGTACGTCTCGTCGAAGTCGTTCAGATCGAACAGGAGGCGGCGCTCGGGCGAGGCGAACACGCCGAAGTTCAGCAGGTGCGCGTCGCCGCAGAGCTGCACGGTGAGGCCGGTGTGGCGCTGGGCGGCGAGGTCGCCCGCCATCACGGCGGCGGCTCCGCGCAGGAAGGCGAACGGGGACGCGGCCATGCGTCCGTAGCGGATCGGGAGGAGCTCCTGCACGCGGTCGGCGGCCTGCCGCTCCAGGACGGCCACCGGGTCGGGCCGGTCCGCCGAGGGGATCCAGCTCCCGTGCGAGGACCGGGAGGCCCGTTTGCGGGCGGCCTTGCCCCGCTCCGCGCGCTCGGCCGCGGTGGTCATGGGCGGTCCCCTTTCGGCGGGGCGGGCCCGGGGTGCTCGCGGGGCACCCCGGGCCCGCCCCTCGTCCCGTGGTCAGGGGCTCTCCCCTCGCGTCCCCGTCTGTCGCAGCCAACGCCGGAGCGCGCGGGCGCGCATGTCGGGTCCGCCGATCGGGTGACGCCGGGCCCCGGCGATGATCCGCGTCAGCGGTTGTAGCGCATGAAGGCGCGCACCATGTGGCACGTCGTGTCGGACGGGGGGTGGATGCCCACCGTTTCGGCCATCGTGCGTATCCGTACGTTGCTCGCCTGGTTCGGCACCCAGACGCCCGCGTCGAGCAGGGCGATGGCCAGGCGCATGGCCTTGAGGCGGCGGTTGTGCGTGATGTACCACTCGCGGGGGCGGCCGGGCGGCAGGGGGTGCTTCTCCATCGGGACGTACGGCACGTCGAGCAGCGGCTGCTGGCCCTGGCACGGGGTGCGGGACGCTCGGGACGGGGTGCGGTTGCGGGAGCGGGCGGTCGGCTTGGCGGGCAGGGACGGGACTGCGGCAGCGGGCACGGACATCCTCCTGTCGCGGTTCGGGAACCCTCGCGGGCCCCTTCGAACATTGCTTCCATTCTACGTGGCGGCACTGACAACGGCCCGTGCCCACAGAGGCAATCCCCGCTGGCCAGACGGGGTTTGAGGGGGCGTGGGGCGGATGGTTCGGGGGTAGCGTGTGCGGCATGGAGATCTGGATCAACCCCGCCTGTTCGAAGTGCCGCAGCGCCCTGACGCTGCTCGACGCGGAGGGCGCCGACTACACGGTGCGCCGCTATCTGGAGGACGTGCCCACCGCAGACGAGATCCGCGACGTGCTCGGCAGGCTCGGCCTCGAACCCTGGGACATCACCCGCACCCAGGAGGCCGCCGCCAAGGAGCTCGACCTGAAGGACCGGGCCCGCTGGCCGCGCGACGACTCCGGCCGCGAGGCGTGGATCGAGGCCCTCGCCGCCCACCCCAAGCTCATTCAGCGGCCGATCATCACCGCGGACGACGGCACGGCGGTGGTGGCCCGCACGGAGGAGGCGGTGCGGGACGCGCTCGGCCGCTAGCCGCCCGACCGAGCGACAAGAGCGGGCAAATCTTTACAAACCCCTGCGCATCCGTACGTAGGGTGGAGCACTCCCCCCGGGCCGGACCGGCGGCGCGGGACGAGTGAAGGGAGCGGCCCGTGCAGAGCTGGCTCGCCGGGGGCGTCTACGGCACGGTGCTCGCGAGCGCGCTGCTCGCCGCCCTGCAGTCCGAGGGCGAGCGCTTCACGCCGTACTACGACGCCGCCTGGGTCATGGTCACCGCGGGCACGGCGGCGCTCGCCCACGGCTACGCCCACCACATGGCCACGCACGAGCCGGGCAGCGGCGGCCACCGCTGGCGCCAGCTCGGCTGGGCGCTCGCCGACGAGTGGCCGGTGGTCATCGCCTGCTGGCCGACCGTCGCGCTCCTCGTCCTCGCCGGGATCATGGACTGGCCCGAGCGGAGCGTCACGTACACGGGGCTCGGCCTGAACGCGGCGCTGCTCTTCGGCTGGGGCACCTTCGCCGCGCTGCGCTCGGGCTACCGCAGGCGTTCGGCCGTGCTCATCGGCGTCGCCGACGCGGCGATCGGCCTGCTGATCGCGGCGGCCAACGCGGTGATCAAGTAGCGCGGCACCGGCCCCGCGGGGTGAGCCGCACCACTCCCGCCCCAGGTAACACGGGGTTCACATACGGGCAACGGACGGGAAATCGCGTGTTGACACGCTGCCGTCATCGCACGGCCCGCAGCACCCGCACGACTGCGCCGTACCACGTGTTCTAAGGATGAGGCCCGTGACCTTCAAGGCTGAGTACATCTGGATCGACGGCACCGAGCCGACCGCCAAGCTCCGTTCCAAGACCAAGATCCTCACCGCTGACGCACAGGGCGCCGAGCTCCCCCTCTGGGGCTTCGACGGCTCGTCCACGAACCAGGCGGAGGGCCACGCCTCCGACCGCGTCCTGAAGCCGGTCTTCTCCTGCCCGGACCCGATCCGCGGCGGCGCCGACATCCTGGTCCTGTGCGAGGTCCTGAACACGGACATGACGCCGCACCCCTCCAACACGCGGGCGCTGCTCGCCGAGGTCGAGGAGCGGTTCGCGGCGCAGGAGCCGATCTTCGGCATCGAGCAGGAGTACACCTTCTTCGAGGGCGACCGCCCGCTCGGCTTCCCCGTCGGCGGCTTCCCCGCCGCACAGGGCGGCTACTACTGCGGCGTCGGCTCGGACGAGATCTTCGGCCGTGACATCGTCGAGGCCCACCTGGAGAACTGCCTCAAGGCCGGTCTCGGCATCTCCGGCATCAACGCCGAGGTCATGCCCGGCCAGTGGGAGTTCCAGGTCGGCCCGCTGTCCCCGCTCGAGGTCTCCGACCAGCTGTGGGTGGCCCGCTGGCTGCTCTACCGCACCGCCGAGGACTTCAAGGTCTCCGCGACCCTCGACCCCAAGCCGGTCAAGGGCGACTGGAACGGCGCGGGCGCGCACACCAACTTCTCCACCAGGGCCATGCGCGAGGGCTACGCCGCGATCATCACCGCGTGCGAGTCGCTCGGCGAGGGCTCCAAGCCGATGGACCACGTCAAGAACTACGGCGCGGGCATCGACGACCGCCTCACCGGCCTGCACGAGACCGCCCCGTGGAACGAGTACTCGTACGGCGTCTCCGACCGCGGCGCCTCGGTCCGCATCCCGTGGCAGGTCGAGAAGGACGGCAAGGGCTACATCGAGGACCGCCGCCCGAACGCGAACGTCGACCCGTACGTGGTGACGCGACTGCTCGTCGACACCTGCTGCGCGGCCCTGGAGAAGGCCGGTCAGGTCTGACCCGTTCCGTACGTTGTGCCGGTTTTCGACAGGGGCGCCCACCGCCGTGGTGGGCGCCCCTTTCGTGCTGCTCAACGCCCCTTGTGAGGGGCGCCACTTCAGGCCATCCAGATGCCAAGACGGCGTATCAACGTACGAGAAGGGGTCCGCCGGACCCGTTCCCATCTGCTTCAATGGGGCCATGGGCAGCTTCCAGAACACCGCGACGGGTCATCATGACCTTGAGCCCTTCTGGCCTTCCCGGCAGCACCACGACTTCGACCGGGTGTGTTGCCGCGCGCTGAACGCGCGGGCCCTCTAAAGCCGTTCCCCCGGCCTCCGGCCTGACGCGCACGACGTACGTCCTCGACGACTCCTTAGCGCGAAAGAGCTGACTCATGGCGAACTCCCGTACCTTCACCGCCGCCAACGCCGCCACCGCCACCCGTCCCGCCGTGCCCTCGGCGCGCGGACGGCTGCGGGCCGTCGCCCCCGACGAGGTGGCGCGGATCTCCGACCTCGCCGACTTCTCCGGCTTCCTGCCGCCCGGCGCGACGCTCCTGCCCGCGCCGCAGCACACCCTGCCCACGCTGCCGGGCCAGCCGCCGATGATCGGCTATCTGGTCCTGCTGCCCGCCGGGCAGGAGCACCTCGCGGCCGTCGCGGCCGAGCCCGAACAGGCCGCGGGGGCGAGCGGCGAGGGGCCCGTGCGGATCGATGCCGCGCGGCGCTCCGCGCACGTCGACGGGCGCCATCTGGACCTCACGTATCTGGAGTTCGAGCTGCTCGCGCACCTCGTCGCGCACCCGCACCGGGTGCACACGCGCGACCAGCTGGTGACGACCGTGTGGGGCTACGGCCACGTCGGCGACGGGCGGACCGTCGACGTCCACATCGCCCGGCTGCGGCGCAAGCTCGGCGCCGAGCACCGCAGGACGATCCAGACGGTCCGGCGCGTGGGCTACAAGTACGCGCCGCCGACGGCGGGCTGACCCGCCCGTTCTCCTGTCGGCAGAATCCGGTTCCCGCGGGCCGGTCCTGGCGGGCAGAGTTCGGATCATGAGGATCCTGATGCTCGGTGGTACGGAATTCGTGGGGCGGGCCGTCACGGAGGCCGCGCTCGCGCGCGGCTGGGACGTGACGGTCTGCCACCGCGGTCGGCACCCGGCGCCCACCGGGGCGCGGGCGGTCACCGTCGACCGCGCGGCGCCCGACGGGCTCGCCGCCCTCGCCGCCGACGGCGGCACCTGGGACGCGGTCGTCGACACCTGGTCGGGGGCGCCGCGGGCCGTGCGGGACGCCGCGCGGCTGCTCGCGGGGCGCGCCGGGCGGTACGTGTACGTGTCCAGCGGCTCGGTGTACCGCTACCCCGGCGAGGCGGGCTCGGACGAGTCGTTCCCCGTCGTGGACGGCGACCCGGACGCGGACGCGGTGGCGTACGCCGAGGACAAGCGGGGCGGTGAGCTCGCCGCCGACGCCGCCTTCGGGCCCGAGCGGACGCTGCTCGTGCGGGCCGGGCTCATCCTCGGCCCCTACGAGAACATCGGGCGCCTCCCCTGGTGGCTGAACCGCGTCGCGCGGGGAGGTCCCGTGCTCGCGCCGGGGCCACGGACGGCGGGCATCCAGTACATCGACGTACGGGACCTCGCCCAGTGGACGCTCGACGCGGTGGCGGCCGGGCTTCACGGGCCCTACAACCTCGTGTGCCCCCAGGGCCACGCCACGATGGGGGACCTCCTGGAGGCCTGCGTGGACGTGGCCGGGGGACCCGGTGCCGAGCTGCGGTGGACGGCGCCGGAGGCCGTGCTCGCCGCGGGGATCGAGCCGTGGTCGGAGCTGCCGGTGTGGCTGCCGCCGGGCGAGCTGTACGACACGATGCACGACACGAGCGCGGCCAAGGCCGGGGCGCGCTGCCGCCCCCTGGCCTCGACCGTGGCCGACACCTGGACCTGGCTCCGGGCGCTCGGCGGGGTGGCCCCGCGGCGCCCGGACCGCCCGGCGGTGGGCCTCTCCCCGGCGAAGGAGGCGAAGGCCCTGGCATAGCGCTGCCCGGGGCGCCTGGCGAAGGCCCTTACGCCGGGACCCTGACCCGGGCCGGGGCCTCCGCCGGGCTCTCGCCGTGGGAGACCCGCGGGAGCCAGCGCAGACCCCGGGGGGTGTGCCAGTTGCGCTCGCCGAGCAGGGTCATGAGGGACGGCAGCAGGATCATGCGGACCACCGTGGCATCGAGAAGGACGGCGACCCCGAGCCCCACGCCCATCTGCTGCATGTCCTGCATGGACAGCATGCCGAACACCGCGAACACGGCCACCATGATCACCGCGGCCCCGGTCACGGCCCCTGCGGTCCGCGAGATGCCCTCGCGGATCGCGGCCCGGTTGTCGAGCCCCTGGTCGCGGGCCTCACGGATCCGGGAGACCACGAACACGTGGTAGTCCATCGACAGGCCGAAGAGGACGACCAGCACGAACAGCGGCATCCAGCTCTCGATGGCGCCGGCCTTCTCCGAGCCGATGAGCGAGGCGCCCCAGCCGTGCTGGAAGACGGCCGTCATCACGCCGTAGGCCGCGCCCACGGAGAGCAGGTTCAGGGCGATCGAGGTCACCGCGATGACCACCGAGCGGAAGCTGAGGAGCATCAGCAGGAAGGTGACGGCGGCGATGAAGAGGAAGACCGGCACGATGCCCTTGCCGAGCTGGTCGCTGAAGTCCTGCGACCCGGCCAGCTCCCCGCCGACATAGGCCTGGAGGCCGTCGGCCCGGGTGTCGGCGCGGAAGTCCCGTACGTCCGTTCCGAGGTCGTCCAGGGCCTTCTTCGCGGCCGCGTCGCTGCCGGTGCCCGGCAGCGGCACCTCGATCTCGGCCACGTTCGCGGCCTTGTGCAGCGTCAGTTCGGCGCCCTCGCCCGCCTTCGCGGTGAGCGCGCGCAGGCCGTCGCGGACCGGCGCGGCCCCGATGTCGTCGGCGCGCACGACGACGCGGGCGGGCGCGGGGCCGCCGGGGAACTCGTCGGTGATCTCCTGGTACGCCACGGAGAGCCGCGCGTCCGAGCCGAACTGCTTCTCCAGGCCGAGCTGTTCGGTCTTCATGCCGAGCGCGGGCGCGGCCAGCGCGAGCAGCAGCCCGGCCGAGGCGACGGCGAAGACCTTGGGCCGGGCGAGGACCGGCTTCACCAGGGTCCCGGCGAGCGTGCCGCCGGCGTGGCCGCCCTTCTTGGCGCGGCGGTTGAGGAAGGGGATGCGCCCGGCGTCGATGCGGTCGCCGAGCCAGGAGAGCAGCGCGGGCAGGACGGTCACGGAGCCGAGCATCGCCACGCACACCACCAGGATCGTGGCGACGGCGAAGCCCTTGAAGAGCAGCAGGCCCGACAGGAACATGCCCGCCATGGCCACCATCACGGTGAGCCCGGAGACGAGGACCGCGCGCCCGCTGGTCGCGGCGGCGATCCGCAGGGCGGTCTCGGCGTCGTGGCCCGCGGCCCGCTCGTCGCGCTCGCGCCGCAGGTAGAACAGGCAGTAGTCGACGCCGACGGCGAGGCCCATCAGGAACATCACGGAGTACGTGGTCTCGGCCATGTGCACCGCGTGGCTGGCGAGCCCGAGCAGCCCGAAGGCGGCGACGCAGGCCGTCAGCGCGAGCCCGACGGGGAGCAGCGCGGCGACGACCGCGCCGAAGGCGACCAGGAGGATGGCGAGCGCGAGCGGCACCGCCATGAACTCGGCCTTCTTCAGGTCGTCGGCGAGCAGGTCCTTGAGGAACTTCTCGGAGCTGGCGTCGCCGAACTGGTGGACGGCGATCCCGTGCGCCGCGCCCGCCTCCCTGGCCCGGTCGACGGCGTCGAGCACCGGGTCGACGCGGTCGGCGGCCTGGTCGGACTCGCCCTTGAGCGCGAAGCGCAGGAGCGCGTCCTTGCCGTCCTTCGAGGGCAGCGGCGGCTGCACCCGCGTCGTCGCGCCCGTCTTCTCGATCGCCGCCGCGAGGTCCGCGGCGGCCTCCCGCCAGCCGTCGGCGGTGCGCGCGCTGACCATCACCAGCTCGGCCGCGGGCTCGTCGATGTCCGCGTCCTTGAGGATCTTCGCGGCCCGCGCGGAGTCGCCGGTGCCCATCTCGTCGTCGTCCGCCGTGACGGTGCCCGTGGCGCCGCCGACGACGGTGGCGAGCACCACGAAGAGCAGCCAGCCGAGGATCGCCTTCTTGCGGTGGTGCGCGCTCCACACCCCGAGTCGTGCCGCGAGGTTCAGCCTCTTGGCGCTCATGACCTTCGCCCCCATTGGTAAGCGTGAGTTAAGCGATTTGACGGGGATCACGCTAGGAACGGGCGGCGCCCGGCCCCAGCCGCCGAGCCCCCCTCTCGGGGAAGCACAGGGCGAGGCCGGGGGGTGTCGTCAGGTACACCCCCGTTCTGGGGGCGGAACCGAATGACCCGGACCGCCCCGACCAGGGAAACTGTCCTCGTGCCCGGTGGTCGCACGTACGCCGGGACACACCCGGCCACGACCGGACGGGGCCAGCTAAGGAGAGGGAGACCATGAAGACGTCGAGGGTGCGCGAGAGCCTGCTCGCGGGAGCGCGCGGCCTGTACATGACGGTCCTCTCGCTGGTCGGATCGATCACGCTCTTCGTGCTCTCGGTGGTGTCGATCGTGCTGATCCCGCTCGGGATCGGCGTGTTCACCACCCCGCTGGTCCTGACCGCCGTCCGCGCGTACGCGACGCTGCACCGCGGGCACGCCGGGGAGTGGGCGGGCGTGCCGATTCCGGTCCCCTACCGGCAGGAGCCCGCGCGCCCTGCCCGCGGCGTGGTCGGGCAGGTGGAACGGTGCGGCCGGATGCTCAAGGACCCGGCGACCTGGCGGGACCTGCAGTGGCTCCTGGTGAACATGACCTTCGGCGTCGTCCCGGCGATCCTCCCGCCCGCCCTGGTCCTTTACATGGCGTACGGCTGGGTCCTCGCCTGCGGCGTCTGGAAGCCGATCTACGACGCGGGCGGCGGCGAGTGGTTCGCCTTCATCCACGTCACCTCGCAGAACGCCGCGTTCGCCGCCGCCGCGCTCGGCACCGCCTTCTTCGCCTTGAGCCTGTACGTCAATCCGCCGCTGCTGCGGGCCCACTTCCAGCTCTCGCGCACCCTGCTCGCGCCGACGGCCACCATGCGGGAGCGGGAGCTGGCGCGGCGCGTGGACCGCCTGGAGGAGACCCGGCACGACGCCGTGGACAGCTCCGCCGCCGAGCTGCGCCGCATCGAGCGCGATCTGCACGACGGCGCGCAGGCCCGCCTGGTCGCCATGGGCATGGACCTCGGCACCATCGAGGCCATCGTGGAGAAGAACCCGGCCAAGGCCAAGGAGATGATCGCCAAGGCGCGGCAGAACTCCGGCGAGGCGCTCACCGAGCTGCGCGACCTGGTGCGCGGCATCCACCCGCCGGTCCTGGCCGAGCGCGGCCTCGGCGACGCGGTGCGGGCCCTCGCGCTGCGCCTGCCGGTGGCGACGGACGTGGACGTGGAGCTGGCGGGCCGGGCGGACGCCTCGGTGGAGGCGGCGGCGTACTTCGCGGTGAGCGAGGTCCTGACGAACGCGGTCAAGTACGCCCAGGCGGAGCGGATCTGGGTGGACGTCCACCACGCGGACGGCATGCTCCGCATCGCGGTCACCGACAACGGCAAGGGCGGGGCGAGCATCGGCGCGGGAACCGGCCTGAGCGGCATCGAACGGCGGCTCGGTACATTCGACGGCATACTCGCCGTCAGCAGCCCCGTTGGCGGCCCGACCATGGTGACCATGGAGATCCCTTGCGAGTTGTCCTAGCCGAAGACCTCTTCCTGCTGCGCGACGGCCTGGTGCGGATGCTGGAGGCGTTCGACTTCGAGATCGCGGCCGCCGTGGAGACCGGTCCCGAGCTGACCAAGGCCCTGGCGGAGCTTGAGCCGGACGTCGCCGTCGTCGACGTCCGGCTGCCGCCGTCGCACACCGACGAGGGGCTCCAGTGCGCCCTCGCCGCGCGCCGCGCCCGCCCGGGCCTGCCGGTCCTCGTCCTCTCCCAGCACGTGGAGCAGCTGTACGCGCGCGAGCTGCTCGCCGACGGCACCGGCGGCGTCGGATACCTCCTCAAGGACCGGGTGTTCGACGCCGAGCAGTTCATCGACGCGGTGCGCCGGGTCGCGGCGGGCGGCACCGCGATGGACCCGACGGTCATCCAGCAGCTCCTGTCGCGGCGCTCGGCGAACGAGCCGCTCGGCGCGCTGACCCCGCGCGAGCGCGAGGTCCTGGAGCTGATGGCGCAGGGCAGGTCCAACGCCGCGATCGCCGCGCAGCTCGTGGTGACGGAGCGGGCCATCGCCAAGCACACCTCCAACATCTTCGCGAAACTCGACCTTCCGGTCTCGGACGACGACAACCGCCGCGTCCTCGCGGTCCTCGCCTTCCTCGATCAGGGCCGCTGATCAACTGCCGTTGGCCGTACGGGATTTACCCGCTCCGCGTTGAACACGGCGGGCGCCTGATGCGTACGTCATCCCATGGGACGCACCACACGACGCACGTCACGAAAACGATCAAAGCTGGCCGGGCGGGCGATCGCCGCGTCGGCGGCGCTCATCCTGGGCGGCGGCGGACTCGTCGCGGTGAACGTCTACGCGAACGCCGAGGAGAGTCCGCCGCCGCAGGCGCAGGACGGCGGAGTCCGGGCCACCACCATCAGCTGCCCGGACGTGGGCAACCAGCTGCCGGAGGTCCCCGACGACGCGCGCGCCGACGTCGACCGCGAACTCGCCGCCCTGGACAGCCAGCTCACCCAGGCGTACGCGCGCTTCGCCGAGGCCCAGAACCCCGAGGACCAGAGCGCGGTCCTCGATCCGCTGGAGGAGCAGCGGCGGCCGACCCTCGACACCATCCGCGCGGCGATCGACCGCAGCGGCAAGGCCCCCGAGAACCTCGACAGCATGGCACCGTGCACCATGCGCGCCGACGACGACGGGCCGCCACCGGGAGGCCCGGGCCAAGACCAGGACCAGGGGCCGGGCCAGGACCAAGGCCAGGGCCAGGGCCAGGGCCAGGCGGGCAACGGCCCCGAGGCCGGGGACTTCGTCGACATCACCTCCGTACGGCCCAACGTCCAAAAGCCCCGCAACCAGCCCGGCGCGTCACGCGGCACCTTCACCACGCGCTGCGGCACGAACGAGAACGGCAAGTTCAACCCGGACAACGTCATCGTGGCGCCCGGCGTGAGCAACGGCGCCCACCACATGCACGACTACGTCGGCAACCAGGAGACCGACGCCTTCTCCAGCGACCAGGAACTCGCCGGGGGCCGCACCAGCTGCCGCAACCAGGGCGACAAGTCGACGTACTACTGGCCCGTCCTGCGGCTCCAGAACGGCAACGACGAGGACGACTCCGGCGCGGACGGCGGCGGCCGGGACAAGAACGTCGGCGAGATCCAGACGCCGGACCAGGTCACGCTGAAGTTCGTCGGCAGCCCCGTCGGCAAGGTCACCGCGATGCCGCGGTTCCTGCGCGTCATCACCGGCGACGCCAAGGCGTTCACCAACGGCGACGCGAACGCCAACGCGTCCTGGAGCTGCACCGGATTCGAGAACCGCCAGCTCAAGGACAAGTATCCGATCTGCCCCGAGGGCAGCGAGGTGGTCCGCACCTTCCGCTTCCAGAGCTGCTGGGACGGCCGGAACACCGACAGCGCCAACCACCGCACGCACGTGGCGTTCGCCGACCCGCGCAGCGGCCGCTGCCCCCGGGGCTTCCGCGCCGTGCCGCAGCTCGTGCAGCGCATCGTCTACGACGTACCGCCGGGCCCCGGCTTCGCCGTGGACTCCTTCCCCGAGCAGCTCCACAAGCCCGTCACCGACCACGGTGACTTCATCAACGTGTTCGACCAGCGGCTGATGCGACGGGTCGCCCAGTGCATCAACGACAACCGCCGCTGCAGCTAGCCCCCTCCCGACAGCTGCGCGGTCAGCTCGTGCGGTGACCGGAGCGCCCTTCGTGCCCAGGGCGAGTGTCCTCGATCCCCCCACCACCGCCACTCTCCGACGAGTGGTGCGAGGACTCCTCCACCGTCCCGCCGAGGTGGCCGCGCAGCGCCCTGAGCACGCCCGGCTCGCCCACCGCGACCCACTTGCGGCCCACGAGGTAGCTGCCGCCGTAGTCCTTGGCCTGGTTGAGCCACTCGCGCTCGCCCCGGTCGGTGGCGAAGGTCGCGAGCACGAAGCGGCCGTCCCCGTTGCGGCAGTTCGCCTGGCGCAGCTCCGCCGCGTCCGTCTGGACGTCGGGCGCGCACTCGGCCTTCGCCGCGAGCTGCTCCAGGGTGCCGGTGGCCGCGGGCCGGGCAGGCCCGGCCCCGGATCCCCCGCCGTCTCCCACGATCCCGGTGGCGATCACCAGGCCGATCGTGGTGGCCGAAACGGCCCCGGCCGCCCACACCATGCTCCTCATCCGCCGCTCCCGTCTCATCAGGTGATGTGAACGCGCCGTGTCCGTGCGTTCCGTCGCGCCCCGCAGGCCGCCCGGATACCGTGCGCCGCAGCCATCGACGCAGGGGGTACACATGTACGAGCCATCGCGACGCTCCGTCCTCGGCACCGCGGGCGCCCTCGGCCTCACCGGCCTGGGCACCGCCCTTCCGGCCTTCCCGGCCCGCGCGGCCGAGGGGCCCGTCCGGGGCCCGGCCTTCGATACGGACGCGGCGCGCGCCGTGCTCAATCGTCGACTCCCGCACCACGCGGACCAGTTCCGCCTCAGACTCGTCCCGGCGCGCGGCGGCCGGGACCGCTTCCGCGTGACCGGGACGACGGGGCGCGTCGAGGTGTCGGGCACCACGCCCGCCGTGCTGCTCACCGGAGTCCACTGGTACCTGAAGTACGTGTGCGGCGCGCACCTCGCCTGGAACGGCGGCCAGCTCAACCTGCCACGCCGGCTCCCCGCGCCCGCGCGCCCGCTCACTCGGTCCACCGCGCTCCCCCACCGGTTCGCGCTCAACGACACCAACGACGGCTACACCGCCCCGTACGCCGACTGGCCGTACTGGGAGCGCATGATCGACCTCCTCGCCCTGCACGGCTGCAACGAGGTCTTCGTCATCGCGGGCACCGAGGCCGTCTACCACCGCCTCCTGAAGGACTTCCAGTACACCGACGCCGAGTCCCGCGCCTGGCTGCCCGCGCCCTCGCACCAGCCCTGGTGGCTGCTGCAGAACCTGTCCGGCTACGGCGGCCCGCTCTCGCCCGAGCTCATCGCGCGCCGCGCGGAGCTCGGCCGCCGGATCGTGGACCGGCTGCGCGAACTGGGCATGGCGCCGGTCCTGCCCGGCTACTACGGACACGTCCCCGACGGCTTCGTCACCCGCAACGGCGGCGACGCCCGGGTCGTGCCGCAGGGCACCTGGCACGGCTTCAAGCGGCCCGACTGGCTCGACCCGCGCACCGACGCGTTCGCGCGGGTCGCCGCGGCCTTCTACCGCCACCAGCGCGATCTGTTCGGCGCGGCCGGGCACTTCAAGATGGACCTGCTGCACGAGGGCGGCACCGCGGGCGACGTGCCCGTGCCGGACGCCGCGCGCGGCGTGGAGAAGGCCCTGCGCACCGCGCACCCGGACGCGACCTGGGTGATCCTCGGCTGGCAGGAGAACCCGCTGCCCGAGCTGCTCGACGCCATCGACAAGAAGAAGATGCTCATCGTCGACGGCGTCTCCGACCGCTACGCCAGCGTCACGGACCGCGAGAAGGACTGGGGCGGCACGCCCTACTGCTTCGGCACCATCCCGAACTTCGGCGGGCGCACCACCATCGGCGCCCGCGCGCACGTCTGGCAGGAGAAATTCTTCGCCTGGCGCGACAAGCCGGACAGCGCGCTCGTCGGCACCGCCTATCTGCCGGAGGCCACCGACCGCGACCCGGCCGCCTTCGCCCTCTTCTCCGAACTGGCCTGGCGCGACGCCGAGGTGGACCGCGCCGCGTGGTTCTCCTCCTACGCCGACTTCCGCTACGGCGGGCACGACCGCGCCGCGCGGTCCGCCTGGCGCGCCCTGCACGACACCGCGTACCAGCACACGGCGGTGGAGCGCAGCGACCCGCACGACTCGCTGTTCGCCGCCCGCCCCGACCTGGCCGCGAACCGCGCCGCCGAGTACGCGCCGCGCGCCCTCACCTACGACCCCGCCCGCTTCGACGCGGCCCTCGCGGGCCTGCTCGGCGTCGCACCCCGGCTGCGCCGCAGCACCGCGTACAAGTACGACGTGGTGGACGTGGCCCGCCAGGCCCTCGCCCACCGCAGCCGCCAGCTCCTGCCCCAGCTCAGAGCCGCCTATCTGCGCAAGGACCAGGACACCTTCCGGGCCCTGTCCACACTGTGGCTGCGCCTGATGCTGCTCGCGGACGACGTGACCGGAGCGCACGAGGCCTTCCTGCTCGGGCCGTGGCTCGACGACGCGCGGCGGCTCGCCACCAACGACACCGAGCGCGCCGAGTTCGAGCGCACCGCGCGGGTCCTCATCACCGTGTGGGGCGACCGCCCCACCTCCGAGGGCGGCAATCTGCACGACTACGGCAACCGCGAGTGGCACGGCCTGCTGCGCGACTTCTACACGCCGCGCTGGCAGCGGTGGCTTGACGAGCTCGCCGACGCGCTCGCGGCCGGGCGCCCGCCTAAGGCGGTCGACTGGTTCGGCTCGTTCGAGGAGCCGTGGACGCGCCGCCGCGACGACCATCCGCTGCGGCCGGTCACGGACGCATACCGTACGGCCTCGCGGGTACGGGACACACTCGCCCGCGCGCCCTACCAGGGCTCCCTGGAAGTCACCGCCGAGCCGCCCGCGTTCCCGCCCGGCGGCGGCGCCCGCGTCGAGGCCCGCTTCCGCAACGTCAACGGGCTGCGCGCCACCGGCCGCGTCGACTTCGCCCTCACCGGCATCGACGCCGCGCCCGACGGGCCGACGTCGCTGCCCCGCGTGCCCGCCGGGGGCTCCGGCACGGTCGCCTGGCGCGCCCACGCCCCCGACACGCCCCTCGACCGGCCGCTTCGGCCCCTGCCGTACACGATCGCCGTGGAGTACGGGCCCCGGGGCGAGCCACGGGTGCGGACGGTCCACGAAGGCACCCTCTTCGAAGCCGGGCCGCTCGGCCCCGACTGGCGGACCTACACCAACAACGCCGCCGTCTTCGGCGAGCTCGACGGGCGGTACGCCATCGACGGCGCCGGGGCCGATCTGTGGCGCGGCACCGCGGAGTTCGGCACGCTCTTCAGGCCGGGGGCGCTGCGAGACGGGGTCTCCGTGACCGTGCGCGTCGACTCCCAGGCGGCCACGGGGCCCTGGGCCCGGGCGGGCCTAGTCGCCCGCAACTCCCTGTCCACCCCCGGCTCCCCGGGCTTCCTGAACCTGGCCGTCACGCCCGCCAACGGCGTCGTCCTCTCCTACGACACGACCGGCGACGGCACCCTGGACACGTACCGGCGCGTCACCGGGGTGAAGGCGCCGGTGCTGCTGCGCCTGACCCGGGCGGGGGGCGCCTTCACGGGGGAGCTGTCCACGGACGACGGGGGCTCCTGGCGGGTGGTGGCCACGGTGTCCCTGCCCGGGGTGGCCGCCGCTCAGGACGTGGGCCTCTTCATGACCGCGACCAACGGCGGCACGGGGGCCCGGGGCCCCGTTCAGTTCAGCGCCTGGCACTTGGCCTGATGCTTCCTGGGGGCTCCGCCCCCAGACCCCCGCTCCTCAAACGCCGGAGAGGCTGAAATCCCTGCCGCAACCGGCGACAGTTTTAGCCCGTCCGGCGTTTGAGGACGAGGCGCGAAGCGCCAAAAAAAGGGGGGAGCACGGGGGCCGCAGCCCCCAGTGTGAAGTGACCGTCGGACCA
This sequence comes from Streptomyces sp. NPDC053474, assembly GCF_044544845.1. Lineage (NCBI taxonomy): Bacteria > Bacillati > Actinomycetota > Actinomycetes > Kitasatosporales > Streptomycetaceae > Streptomyces > Streptomyces sp. NPDC053474. Next base: position 258,475 of record NZ_JBITXV010000004.1, on the reverse strand, counting down.
TTCGCTCGTTCTGCTGAACGTGTCGTCATCGCAGTCCACGAAAGCCGCCGCGCCGACCGGAGGGTCCGGGGAGACCGGGTCCGCCAGGTCCGTCGTCGACGTCGAGCAGGCCGAAGCCGCCCTCGTCGAGCACTACCCCCGCCTGGTCCGCCTGGCCTACCTGGTCCTGCCGCCCGGCCTCGGCCGCAACCGCCGCGTCCTGACCGCGCACGCGCTCGTCCAGCGGGCCCTGCCCCGCGGCCGCACGCAGACCGCGGTCGTGCCGGACCAGCGCGGCCCCGGCCGAAGCGCCGACCCCGGCTACGCCTACGTACGCCGCCACGTGCTGCGCGCCGCCCTCGAAGCGGGCCTGCCGCTGCGGCGCCGCGCCTGGCCCAAGCGGTCCCAGCTGCCGCCGCTGCTGCCCCAGGTGTGGGGCCTCAGGCTGTTCCCGCGCTCCGGCGGCGCCGACGAACTCGCCCTGGACCAACGGCTCTCCGCCCTGTCCGGGCCCGCCCGCGCCGCCTATGTGCTGCGCGGCCTCGAACGGCTCGGGGACGACGAGGTGCGCCGCGCCCTCGACGCCGCCGGGGTCGCCGACCCGGACACCGCCCTCACCGAGGCCGACGGCGTCGAAGCCCTGTACGCGCTCCTGGAGTCCCCCGAGTTCGACCCCTGCTCCCTCCAGGCCAGGCCCACCGACCTGATGCGGCGCAGGCAGCACCTGCGGGCCGCGGCCGTGGCCGCCGCTGCCGCCGTGGTCTGCGGGGCGCTGCTCGGCATGCCGGGCGAGGGCTGGGCCCCGGACGGCGCCGCCGCGCCCCCGTACGCGAAGAACCCGGCCGCCGAGGCCGCGCTCGACCCCGCCAAGCTCACGAAGGCCGCGCCCGCCGCCTGGAAGCGCTCCCCGCGCACCGACTTCACGGTGTGGCCCGCGCGCGGCGAACTCACCGGCGACACCGCCCTGTTGCGCCGCGCCCTCGCGGTGTGGGCGCGGCCCGGCGAGTCCGTACGGGTCTCGGCGACGCCCGGCACGGCGTCCGGGGCGCCGCCCGGGCCCGCGCAGCTGCTCTTCGCGGGCGAGGTCGACGCCGCCCGCGTCGTCCTCCTCCACGACGGCCTGCGCGTCGTGCGGTACGCCGAGCCCAAGGACGGCACCGGCGGCGCCGCGCTCGACTTCGCCCGGGTCGACGGCGCCACCGCCGCCGACTCCGGCGCGGTCGTGCTCGGCCGCGCCGACGGCAACGTCCGCTATCTGACGGCTCCTTGGGTGCGCTCCGCCGCCGTCCGCGACCTGCTCAGGCCGAGCGCGGCCGCCACCGCGCTGCGGCGCGGCCCCGACGGCGTCACCGCGCCCTTCGCGAGCCCCGCCCTCGCGGGCGACTGCCGGTCCTGGAACGCGCTCCAGCTGCGCGAGGCCGACGGCGCCACGCGGCTCTCCACGGACCTCGGCGAGCTCACCCCCGCCCGGCTCACCGCGGGCAAGCCCACCGCGCCCCGCGACGCCCGCGCCGCCGACTGGGACCGGACCGCCTGCTCCCTCGCGGCCGCCCGTTCGCACGGCGTCCGGTCGGTCAACGCGTGGCAGTACGCCCGGCAGGCCCTGCCCGACGGCAGCGGCCAGGCGCGCTGGGTGTGCACCCGCGCGGAGACCTGGCAGGGCACCGGGAGCCGGGCCCTCGCCCAGGTCCTGACGCCCGGCGCGGCGGCGGGCGCGGTCGCCGCCAAGGCCGAGAACTCGCCCGCCTGCGGTGAGCGCGAGCCGCGGGTGCTCGCGGGCGTGCTGTGGAAGGCGCGTACGGGGAGCTGGTACGTCCTGGCCGCGGGCAGCGGGGACGTGGCCTCCGTGCGGGTCTCTGGGCGAGGGCCTGTTGCCGGTGCCGTGGCCGCGCTGCCCGCGAAGCGGGGGGAGCGGCTTCAGCTGACCGCGAGGCTCGCGGATGGCTCCGCGCTCAGCGTCCTGCACTGAGCGCTGCGCCGGAATGCCACGACGGGCCGTCTGGCGCCTGCGGGCCGTCGTGGCTGGGCGCGCCCGCGCGGCGGAGCCGCATATCGACACAGCCCCGCGCCCCTTCGGGGCGCTGTCCCTCAAGGGGCGGGTGGGAAAAGCCACCGCCAAGGGGTGTACCCACTGGGTTACCCGGTCGTACATTGACGCCATGTCTAATACGAAGGCCCGGCTCCCCCAGCCCGTTGCCTCCGAGCACATACCGCTCAAGGCCCGCAACGTCTCCTTCTCCTGGGAGAAGACGCCCCTCCACTGGCTCCCGGGCGACCCCTTCACCACGCACACGATCAACGTCCTGCACCTCCTGCTGCCCGCGGGCGAGCGCTGGTTCGTGCACGTGTACAAGCAGGCGCTCCCCCTCATCCGCGACGAGCGACTGCGGGCGGACGTCATCGGGTTCATCGGCCAGGAGGCCATGCACTCCCAGGCCCACGACGAAGTCCTGCCGCACCTGCGGGAGCAGGGCCTGGACCCCACCCCGTACACCGCGCAGGTCGACTGGCTCTTCGAGAAGCTGCTCGGCGACCGGACGCTGCCGCCGGGCCGGGCCCGCCGCTGGTGGCTCCTGGAACGCGTGGCGATGATCGCGGCGATCGAGCACTACACCGCCTTCCTCGGCGACTGGGTCCTGAACGCGCACGAGCTGGACCGGCGCGGCGCCGACCCCACGATGCTGGACCTGCTGCGCTGGCACGGCGCCGAGGAGGTCGAGCACCGCTCCGTCGCCTTCGACCTGTTCGTGCACCTCGACGGCTGCTACCGCCGCCGGGCCCGCACCTGGGCCACCGCCTTCACGGCGCTGGTGTTCCTGTGGCAGCGCGGCGCCCGCTTCTTCATGGAGAACGACCCGACGCTGCGGGGCGGCAAGGCCACCTTCAGGGACTTCCACCGGAGTAGCCGCGCGGGCACGCTGCCCAGCACCGGCGCCATGCTCCGGTCCATCCCCACGTACTTGAGCCGCTCCTACCACCCCTCGCAGGAGGGCAGCACGGCCCAGGCCGTCGCCTACCTCGCCTCGTCCCCCGCCGCCACCGCCGCCGAGGCCCGCGCGAACGGAGCCGCGTGACCATGCCGCTGCCCCGCACCGCCCGCACCGCCCTGCTCGTCACCGGCGCCGTCCTGGTCGCCGGGCGGACCAGGCGCGCCCTGCGCCGCCGCATCGGCGCGTCCCCCCTGTGGCCGCTGCCCGCCCTGGAGACGCCCGTCTCGGGGCAGCCGCGCTCGCGGGCGCTGCGGCTGCGCGTGGCCCGCCACGATCCCGTCGCCGACGGTGTCGTCCAACTGCGCCTGGAGGGGCAGGCGTTGCCCGCCTGGGAGCCGGGCGCCCATCTCGATCTGGTACTGCCCTCGGGGCTCGTACGGCAGTACTCGCTGTGCGGCGACCCCGACGACCCCACCTCGTACACGATCGCCACCCGCAGGATCGGCGCCGACGAGGGTGGCAGGGGCGGCTCGCGCGAGGTGCACGAGGTGCTGCGCGAGGGCGCGGAGGTCGAGGTGCGCGGGCCGCGCAACCGCTTCCCGCTGGTCGCGGACGCCCCCGCGTACGTGTTCGTCGCGGGCGGCATCGGGATCACCCCGATCCTGCCCATGGTCCGGGCCGTCGAGGCGCGCGGCGGCCGCTGGCGGCTGCTGTATTGCGGGCGCTCCCGGGCCTCCATGCCCTTCCTCGACGAGCTGGAGAAGGCGGGCGGCGAGCGGGTCACCGTCGTCGCCGAGGACACGGACGGGCGGCCGGACGTCGCCGGGTTCCTCGACGGCGCCGCCGGTGAGGGCGCCGCCGTGTACGTGTGCGGGCCCGAGGGGCTGATGGACGCCGTGGTCGCCGCGCTGCCCGAGAGCGGCCCGCCGCACCTGGAGCGGTTCGCGCCCCGCGCCCCCACGGACGGCGGCGCCTTCGAGGTCGAACTGCGCCGCAGCGGCCGCACGGTGACCGTCGACGGCGACACCACGGTGCTCGCCGCCGTCCGCGAGGAGCTGCCGAGCATCCCGTACTCCTGCGAGCAGGGCTTCTGCGGCACCTGCCAACAGCGGGTCCTGGAGGGCGAGATCGACCACCGGGACGAGCTCCTCACCGACGGCGAGCGGAGCGACTCGATGCTGATCTGCGTGTCCCGGGCGCGAGGGGAGCGGATCGTCCTCGACCTGTGAGCACGCCCGGCGGCGGCGAACGGGCGGAGCGGGGGCCTCCGTTCGCCATCCGAACGGATCGGTAGAGTGTTCGCATGACTACGGGGACGCGGCGCAGGATGGGTGTCGAGGAGCGGCGGCAGCAACTGATCGGGGTCGCGCTCGAACTGTTCAGCCACCGCTCGCCCGAGGACGTCTCCATCGACGAGATAGCCTCGGCCGCCGGCATCTCGCGCCCGCTCGTGTACCACTACTTCCCCGGCAAGCTCAGCCTGTACGAGGCCGCCCTGCAACGCGCGGCGGACGAGCTGGCCGAGCGGTTCGTGGAGCCGCACGAAGGGCCCCTGGGCGCCCGCCTGCTGCGGGTGACGGGCCGGTTCTTCGGCTTCGTCGACGAGCACGGGCCCGGCTTCTACGCCCTGATGCGCGGCGGCCCCGCCGTCGGCTCCTCCACGACGAACGCCCTGATCGACTCGGTGCGCCAGGCGGCGTACGACCAGATCGTCGCGCACCTGGGCATCGCCGCGCCGCCCGCGCGCCTGGAGCTCGTCGTGCGCTCCTGGATCTCCCTCGCCGAGTCCACCGCCCTGATCTGGCTGGACGGCCGCCGCATCCCGCGCGCCGAGCTGGAGCGGCAACTCGTCCACGACTTCGCGGCGTTGGCGGCGGTCAGCGCGGCGTACGACCAGGAGATGGCGGAGCTGCTCGGCCAGGTCCTCGCCGACGAACCGGCCGACGGCCCGTTCGCGGACCTGCTGTCCCGCCTCGCCGCGTTCGCGCCGCCCGCCGTGCTGCCGTCCTAGCTCCCGGGCCCGTCGACGGCGCGTCGGCCGTCGCCGGTGAGGCGCAGCGCCAACAGCGCGATGTCGTCGTCCCGTTCGCGGTCGAAGCACTCCAGGAGCGTGTCGCACAGGGCCGTCACGCCGTGCGGAGCGCCCGCGGCCGCGACGCGCAGGTGCTCCATCGACACGGCGAGGTCCGTGCCGCGCGTCTCGATCAGGCCGTCGGTGACCATCAGGAGGCGGTCCTCGGGCGTCAGGCGCACCTCGGTGGTCTTTGGCCGCGGCAGCCCGAGGCCGAGCAGCGGGCCGCGCGCGGCGACGTAGGCGGCCGTACCGCCGTCGTGGACGACCAGCGGCGGGATGTGCCCGGCGTTGGCGACCCGGGCGCGGCCCGTCGCCGGGTCGACGAGCGCCAGGCACAGGGTGGCCGTGACGTCCGGGTGGTAGCACAGGAGCATGCGGTCCAGGCGCTCGGCGAGCGCGCCGGGGTCCGGGTCCTCCACGCAGTAGGCGCACAGCGCGTGACGCAGCTCCACCATCACCGTGGCCGCGTCCAGGGAGTGGCCCACGACGTCGCCGATGCCGGCGAGCACACCGGCGGACGTGGGCAGCGCGGCGTAGAAGTCGCCGCCGATCTCCGCCTGCCGCGAGGCCGGTTCGTAGCGGACCACGACCTCCGCGCCGGGGGTGGGCGGCAGCCGGGCGGGCAGGAAGCTGCGCTGGAGGGTGAGGGCGACGTGGCGCTCCTTCTCGTACAGGAAGAGCTGCTCGGCGACGCGTGCGGTGGCGTGGGCGAGGCGCGTCAGCTCGGCGGCGTGGTCGCGCGCGTGAGCGGGCGTCGCCAGGCACACCGGTGGGTGGTCCTCGCGGGTCCGGGCGAGGGCGAGCAGCGCGCCGTCGGGCGGGGCGAGGAGCGGGTCGTCGCCCGCGCGCCCGCCGCCGTGGCCGTTGCCCGCGCGGGCGTCCGGGTGGGGCTCCAGGACCTCGGGGCCCGCCGCGAAGGGGCCCGCGCCGAAGAACCCGGCGGGCCAGACCGGCGTGGGGATCACCGTGCTGTGGGCGCCGGTCCTGCCGGACATGAGGCCGCGAAGGAGGCGGGCCACGGCGTCGTGGGCGCCCCGGTCGGGCAGCGCCGTGGCGGCCCTGCGGCGGGACAGGCCGCGGTGCATCCCGCCCTCGTCGTCGAGCACGAAGGCCGCGGCGGGCGTGCCGCTGAGCCGGGCCGCCTGGGTGGCCGCGGTCTCGGCCAGCTCGCCCGGGCAGCCCGAGGCCTGGATGTCGAGGACGGCCTCGGCGAGCAGCGTGAGCCGGCCCGCCCGGTTCGTGGCCGCGCTGCGGCGCCGGGCGCCGCGGGCGGCGGCGCGCACCACCGCCTCGATCTCCTCCGGCTCGGCGGGCACGGTCAGATACGCCTCGGCGCCCGCGTCCAGGCCCCGGCAGCGGTCGAGGGTGCCGTGCGCGACGGCGGAGAAGTGCACGACGGGCAGGGCCGCGGTCGTCGGTGACGCCTTCATGCGGCGGCACAGGTCGTAGCCGCTCATGTCGGGCAGGCCGACGTCGACGAGCGCAACGTCGGGCAGTTCGCCCGCGCGCAGCCGGGCGTCGAGGGCGAGCAGGGCCTCGCCCGCGCTCCCGGCGAGCAGGACCCGGTGGCCCGCCCGGCGCAGGACCGCGCCCAGCGCGTACCGGCTCGCGGGCACGTCGTCGACCACCAGAACGGTGGTGGGGTCCGGCCGGGCCTCTCGCTTCCGGCCCGTGCCGTTCTCCATGACGCCCACCTGGACTGCCCCCCGGAGCTGCGGACGACAGCGGGCCCCATCGGCACGCTCGGATCGCCCGTCCACGCTAGCGCTCCGACACGCTTCTGGGGAGCGCATGGCGCTCTCGCGCCCCCGCCCGCGGCGAACGCGCCGCCCGCACCGGGCCCGCCCGCTCGTGACCTTCGCCTCCCACCGGGCGTTCACCAGGACGTCCGGCTCCCCCGCGCACGCCGTCGGGGGGCCGCAGTCGATCCCCGTACCGGCAAGGGACTTCATGACCCAGCACCTCACCGACGCACCGGCCGACGACCCCGACCGCACCGCCGCCGCGCCCACCGGCTGGTGGCGCGGCGCGGTCATCTACCAGGTGTACCCGCGCAGCTTCGCCGACTCCGACGGCGACGGCATGGGCGACCTGCCGGGCGTCACCGCCCGGCTCCCCCATCTGCGGCGACTCGGCGTCGACGCCGTGTGGCTCTCGCCGTTCTACGCCTCGCCGCAGGCCGACGCCGGGTACGACGTGGCGGACTACCGCGCGGTCGACCCGGTGTTCGGCACCCTCGCCGACGCCGACGACCTGGTGCGTACGGCCCACGGGCTCGGCCTGCGCGTGCTCGTCGACATCGTGCCGAACCACTGCTCCGACCAGCACGAGTGGTTCCGCGCGGCCCTCGCCGACCCCGGCTCGCCGCTGCGGGAGCGGTTCCACTTCCGCCCCGGCAAGGGCGCGCACGGCGAACTTCCCCCCAACGACTGGGAGTCGGTGTTCGGCGGCCCGGCCTGGACCCGGACCGCGGACGGCGCGTGGTACCTGCACCTCTTCGCGCCCGAGCAGCCCGACTTCAACTGGGAGCACCCGGCGGTGCACGAGGAGTTCCGCTCCGTCCTGCGGTTCTGGCTCGACCTGGGCGTCGACGGCTTCCGCGTCGACGTGGCGCACGGCCTCGTCAAGGCGCCGGGCCTGCCGGACGTCGGCCACGGCGAGCAGGTCAAGCTGCTCGGCGTGCGGCCCACGCCGTACTTCGACCAGGACGGCGTGCACGAGGTCTACCGCGACTGGCGCGCGATCCTCGACGCGTACGACGGCGAGCGCGTCGCCGTGGCCGAGGCGTGGACGCCGACGGTGGAGCGCAGCGCCCTGTACCTGCGCCCGGGCGAGCTGCACCAGGCCTTCAACTTCGCCTATCTGACGACGGAGTGGGACGCGGCGGCGCTGCGTGCCGTGATCGACCGCTCACTGGCCGCCATGAACGCCGTCGGCGCCCCGGCGACCTGGGTGCTCTCCAACCACGACGTGGTCCGGCACGCCACCCGCCTCGCCCCCGACGACCCGGCGCGCGGCCTGCGCAGGGCCCGCGCCGCGACCCTGCTCATGCTGGCGCTGCCCGGCTCGGCCTACCTCTACCAGGGCGAGGAGCTCGGCCTGCCCGAGGTCACGGACCTGCCCGACGAGGTGCGCCAGGACCCGGCGTTCTTCCGCGGCTCGGGCCGGGACGGCTCGGGGCAGGAGGGCACCCGTGACGGCTGCCGGGTGCCGCTGCCCTGGTCGGGGAGCAGGGCGCCGTTCGGCTTCGGGCCCGTGGAGGGCGGCCCGAGCTGGCTGCCGCAGCCCGCCGCCTGGCAGGAGCTGACCGTCGAGGCGCAGGAGGCCGACCCGGGCTCGACGCTGGCGCTGTACCGCGCCGCGCTCGCCACGCGCCGGGCGCATCCGGCGCTGGGGGCGGGCGACGCCGTGGAGTGGCTTCAGGCCCCGGAGGGCGTCCTCCTCTTCCGCAGGCACGCCGCGGCGGGCCCCGGCGGCGCGGTCGTCGTCGCCGTGAACCTCACGGACCGCCCGGTGACGCTCCCCACTCCCGGCCAGCCGCTCCTGAGCAGCGCCAACTCGGACCCGTCGGGAGCCGAGTTGGACGGCTCCGCCGCGGGCACCGTCGTACCTCCCGACACGACGGTCTGGTGGGCAGCGTGAGAGTCGCCCGGTACAGTCCAATCCTGTGACCGCGCGACTGGCCGACATCGCAGCCCAGGCGGGGGTCAGCGAGGCGACCGTGAGCCGGGTCCTGAACGGCAAGGCGGGCGTCGCTGCGGCCACCCGTCAGTCCGTGCTCGCCGCGCTCGACGTCCTCGGCTACGAGAGGCCCGTACGACTGCGCAGGCGCAGCGCGGGCCTCGTCGGCCTGATCACGCCCGAGCTGGAGAACCCGATATTCCCCGCGCTCGCCCAGGTGATCGGGCAGGCCCTCACCCGGCAGGGGTACACGCCCGTCCTGGCCACCCAGACCCCGGGCGGCTCCACCGAGGACGAGCTGACCGAGATGCTGGTGGACCGGGGCGTCGCGGGCATCATCTTCGTCTCGGGCCTGCACGCCGACACCACCGCGGACACCGAGCGCTACGAACGGCTGCGCGCCCAGGGCGTCCCCTTCGTGCTCGTGGACGGCTTCTCACCCGCGGTGCGGGCGCCGTTCATCTCGCCCGACGACCGCGCGGCCATGCGCCTCGCGGTCACGCACCTGGCGTCGCTCGGCCACACCCGCATCGGCCTGGCCCTCGGCCCGCGCCGCTTCGTACCGGTGCAGCGGAAGATAGAGGGCTTCACGCGCACCATGCGGGAGCGCTTCCAGCTGGCGCCGGACACCGTCGAGGCGGAGCTCGTCGAGCACTCCCTGTACACGCTCGAAGGCGGTCAGGCGGCGACGTCCGCGCTCCTGGACCGGGGCTGCACGGCCGTCGTCTGCGCCAGCGACATGATGGCGCTCGGCGCGGTGCGGGCCGTGCGGGACCGGGGTCTGGAGGTGCCGGACGACGTCTCCGTCGTCGGCTTCGACGACTCGGTGCTCATCGCCTTCACGGATCCGCCCCTGACGACGGTCCGCAAGCCGGTGCCCGCGATGGGCCAGGCCGCGGTCCGCACGCTCCTGGAGGAGATCGCGGGGACGCCCGCGCCGCACAGCGAGTTCGTCTTCATGCCGGAGCTGGTGGTGCGCGGCTCCACGGCGATGTGCCCGGACGCGCGGCCGGGAGCCGGGTCCGCCCCCTAGGAAACCGGCCTGAAGCGGCTCGTCCCTGAGGCGTAGGGAGTGCGCCCGGAACCCATCGGGGGGATGATCTGAGGTGAGGTGGGTATCTGGCAGACTCTGTGCCTATGGGTGAGATGACTGTGACGACACTGGAAGGCCGCCAGCGGCCCACCACATCACCCACCTCGGGCGAGCAGAAGGACCGCTCTGGGCGGAATCTCCTGCGCCGCTTGCGTACGCCCCGGCGACCACGGCTGTGGTTCGAGATCCTGCTGATCGCGGTGAGTTACTGGACGTACTCGCTGATCCGCAACGCGGTGCCGGAGCAGAAGGCCGCCGCGCTGCGCAACGCCGACTGGATCTGGGACGTGGAGAACACCCTCGGCATCGCCGTGGAGCGCTCCGTCAACCACGCCGTGGACTCCGTGACATGGCTGATCGTCGGCATGAACTACTACTACGCGACGCTGCACTTCATCGTCACGCTCAGTGTTCTCGTGTGGCTGTACCGCAGTCATCCCGGCCGGTACGCGGCCACGCGCCTGGCCCTCTTCGCGACCACGGCGGTGGCCCTGCTCGGTTACTACCTGTATCCGCTGGCGCCGCCCCGGCTGATGCCCGGCGGGGACTTCATCGACACCGTCATCGTGCACAACACGTGGGGCTCGATGGCGTCCGGCGACCTCAAGAACATGTCGAACCAGTACGCCGCGATGCCGTCCATGCACATCGGCTGGTCCCTGTGGTGCGGCCTGACCATCTTCGCCCTCGCCTCGGTGCCCTGGGCGAAGGTCCTCGGCCTGCTCTACCCCGTGGCGACGCTCGTGGTCATCGTCGCCACCGCCAACCACTTCTGGCTGGACGCGGTGGGCGGCATGATCTGCCTCGCCTTCGGCTACGCGGTCGTCCGCCTCTGGTACGGCGCCTTCCCGTACGCCCTGCCCCAGCAGATCCCACCGCTCAGGGCCTGAGCCCCGGCGGGGCTCAGGCCCCGTAGAAGCGCTCTTCCACCACGGCCCGGGCCCGCCGGGTGGTGCGGCGGTAGTCGTCCAGCATGTCCCCGACGTGCCCGGCCTCGTACCCGAGGTAACGGCCGACGGCCGCCAGCTCGCGCCCGTCGGACGGGAACGTGTCGCCCGCCCGCCCCCGCACCAGCATCACCGCGTTCCGCACCCGCGTGGCGAGCACCCACGCCTCGTCGAGGATCCCGGCCTCCTCGCCGGGGATGAGCCCGGCCGCGCAGGCCGCGGCGAGGGCCTCCCGGGTGCGGGTGGTGCGCAGGCCCGGCTCGGCCCAGGCGTGGCCGAGCTGGAGGAGCTGGACGGTCCACTCGACGTCGGAGAGGCCGCCGCGGCCCAGCTTGGTGTGCAGCGTGGGGTCGGCGCCGCGCGGCAGGCGCTCGGTCTCCATGCGGGCCTTCAGGCGGCGGATCTCACGGACCGCCTCGTCGCCGAGCCCCTCGGCGGGGTAGCGCAGCGGGTCGACGAGCTCGATGAAGGCCCGGCCGAGGTCCGCGTCGCCCGCGACGGGCTCGGCGCGCAGGAGCGCCTGGGACTCCCAGACGAGGGACCAGCGGCGGTAGTAGGCGGCGTACGACTTCAGGGTGCGGACCAGCGGGCCGCTCTTGCCCTCGGGGCGCAGGTCGGCGTCGATGAGGAGCGGCGGGTCGGCGGAGGGCAGCTGGAGCAGGCGCCGCATCTCGGCGACGACCTTGTTCGCGGCCTTGGCCGCCTCCTGGTCGTCGACGCCCTCGCGGGGCTCGTGCACGAAGAGGACGTCGGCGTCGGAGCCGTAGCCCAGCTCGCGCCCGCCGAAGCGGCCCACGCCGATGACGGCGAAGCGGGTGGGCAGCTCGTCGCCCCAGCCGTCGCGGACGACGGCGCGCAGGGCGCCCGCGATGGTGGCGGCGGTCAGGTCGGACACGGCCGCGCCCACGCGGTCCACGAGCGCGCCCGCGTCGCCGTCCGCGCCGCCGTACGAGGCGATGAGGTCGGCCGCGGTGGTGCGGAACAGCTCGCGCCGCCGCACCCCGCGGGCGGCGGCCACCGCCTGCTCGGGCCCGTCGGCGCGGCGCACGGCGGCCAGGACCTCCTGTTCGAGGGCGGCGCGGCCGCGCGGCTCCAGGCCGCGTTCGTCGCCGAGCAGGGCGACCGCCTCGGGGGCGCGCAGGAGCAGGTCGGGGGCGAGGCGCCCGGCGGAGAGGACCCGGGCGAGGTTCTCCGCCGCCGCGCCCTCGTCGCGCAGCAGGCGCAGGTACCAGGGGGTCTTGCCGAGCGCGTCGGAGACCTTGCGGAAGCCGAGCAGGCCCGCGTCGGGGTCGGCGGAGTCCGCGAACCAGCCGAGCAGGACCGGCAGGAGCGTGCGCTGGATGGCGGCCTTGCGGGTGACGCCGGAGGCGAGGGCCTCCAGGTGGCGCAGGGCGGCGGCCGGGTCGGCGTACCCGAGGGCGACGAGCCGCTCGCGGGCCGCCTCGGTGCTCAGCCGGGTCTCGCCGGGGGCGAGCTGGGCGACGGCGTCGAGCAGCGGGCGGTAGAAGAGCTTCTCGTGCAGGCGGCGGACGACGGTGGTGTGCCGCTTCCAGGCGCGGGCGAGGTCGGTGAGGGGCTCGGTGCGCATGCCGAGGGAGCGGCCGATGCGGCGCAGGTCGGCGTCGTCCTCGGGCACGAGGTGGGTGCGGCGAAGGCGGTACAGCTGGATGCGGTGCTCCAGGGAGCGCAGGAAGCGGTAGGCGTCGTCGAGCTGGGTGGCGTCGACGCGGCCGACGTAGCCCCCGGCGGCGAGCGCGGCCAGGGCGTCGAGCGTCGTACCGCTGCGCAGCGACGCGTCCGCGCGGCCGTGCACCAACTGCAGGAGCTGTACGGCGAATTCGACGTCGCGCAGGCCGCCGGGGCCGAGCTTCAGCTCGCGGTCGACCTCGCCCGCCGGGATGTTGGCGATCACGCGGCGGCGCATCTTCTGCACGTCGGCGACGAAGTTCTCGCGCTCGGCGGCCTGCCAGACCAGGGGCGCGACGGCGTCGGCGTACTCCTGGCCGAGCTCGGCGTCGCCCGCGACGGGCCGGGCCTTGAGCAGCGCCTGGAACTCCCAGGTCTTGGCCCAGCGCTGGTAGTAGGCGAGGTGCGAGGACAGGGTGCGCACCAGCGGGCCGTTGCGGCCCTCGGGGCGCAGATTGGCGTCGACGGGCCAGATGGTGCCCTCGACCGTCGTGTCCGAGCAGATCCGCATCAGGTGCGAGGCGAGCCGGGTCGCGGCCCGCAGCGCCTTGCCCTCGTCGACGCCGTCGGCGGCCTCGCCGACGAAGATGACGTCGACGTCGGAGACGTAGTTCAGCTCGTGGCCGCCGCACTTGCCCATGGCGATGACCGCGAGGCGGCACTGGGCGGCGTCGGCGGGCGCGGCGGCGCGGGCCATGGCGAGCGCGGCGCGCAGCGTGGCGGTGGCCAGGTCGGCGAGCTCGGCGGCGGTCTGGGCGACGTCGGTGGTGCCGCACACGTCGCGGGCGGCGATGGAGAGCAGGCACCGGCGGTAGGCGACGCGCAGCGACACGGGGTCGGTGGCTTCGGCGAGGCCGCGCTCGAACTCCTCGACGCCCGGGTGCAGATCGGCGGCCTCGTACGTGACCAGGGCGCGCCAGTCGCGCGGGTGCCGGGCGAGGTGGTCGGCGAGCGCCTCGGAGGCGCCGAGGACGCCGAGCAGCCGGTCGCGCAGCGGCTTGGAGCTGACGAGGGTGTCGAGGAGCTCGCGCCGGTCGGTCTCACCGTCCTGCGCTTCTACGAGCCGTACGAGGCCGCGCAGCGCCAGGTCGGGGTCGGCGGTGGCGCCGAGTGCGTCCAGGAGCACCGGGTCGGCGCGGACGGCGTCGAGGCCGTCCGCGGCGAGCAGCCGCTCGGCGGCCGACGGGTCGGTGAATCCGTGCCGCAGCAGCCGCGTGAACGTGCTGCTCCTGCGCCCTTGCGGCAGCGTCATCCGCACGCCTTTCGCTCGCCTGTCCTGGCCAGAGCCTACCGAGCGGTGACGGGGCACGGTCCGACGAGTTTCCCGCGCGTGCGCGGTCTGCCCAGGCCGCCGCCAGGTTCCGCGCCTTGCGCCCGGCCGGGCCCTTACGGCAGCTTCCGGCACTACGAGGTGCGGGACGGCTGCTTCCACCACGGCGCGGGCACGCGTACGTCTTCGCGGTGGCCCCGCGCACGGTGTTCGGCTTCGGCAAGGGCGAGCCGTTCAGCCAGACGCGGTGGCGGTTCGCCGGGTGAGCCCCGACCCTTTTACGTAAGGGCAACTACGCGGAACACCGGCGTCCGCACCCGAACATCTGTTTGGATTCTCCTATGGACTACACACTCGAAGTGATCGGCGTGCCCGTCAGCGACCTCGACCGGGCCAAGGACTTCTACGAGAACAAGTGCGGCTTCCACGTCGACTTCGATGGGGACGTCCTGCCGGGCGCGCGTCTGATCCAGCTCACGCCGCCCGGATCCGGCTGTTCGATCATGCTCTCCACCGCCATCTGGGAGACCACGCCGGGCCCGACCTCGGCGCCCGGCTCCTACCAGGGCCTCCAGCTGTGCGTCACCGACATCAAGCAGGCGCACGCCGAGCTGACCGCCCGCGGCCTGGACGTCTCCGAGCCGGTCCAGTACGCGGAGCAGGACGGCGCCACGTTCATGTACTTCACGGACCCGGACGGCAATGGCTGGTCCATCCAGGAGTACAAGGTCCGGGCGACCCGGCCGCTGCGGGAGGTCATCTGAGCTTCGCCTCCATCCAGGCCACGCCGAAGTCGACGACGTCCCGGGCCTGAAGGAGATGACTCTCGGCGGCGCCGACGAGCCCCCGTACGCCCTTGCCGGTGGCCAGCAGCTCACGGCCGATGACTTCGAAGGGCCACGTGCCGTCCGGCACGACCGCCGAGTAATCGAAGGCGCCCTCCGCCGAGTCGATGTCCCGGAAGCGCCGCCAGACGCGCTCACCGCCCTCCAGGACGGGCTGTTCGTAGCCCACGAACCGCTTGCCGGGGGCGTCGGCGAGGGCCTCGGCGTGGTGCAGCAGCGTGAGCGAGTCGAGCGGCGCCCCGAGCAGCAGCACCCGGCCGCCCTTCGCCACGAGCCGGGCGAGGGGGCTGTCCGGGCCGTGGGGGTTGTCCCAGGGGTGGTCGGCCATCAGCGCCTCCGCATCGGCGCCGAGCGCGGCGAAGCTGGCGTCGGGGTGGCGGCTGCGCACGGCACCGGGCCGCCGGCGCAGCGCCTCGGGCAGCCGCCCGTTGTTATGGTCGGCCTCGCTCAGCTCCGGGTCGTACGCCGGGTGCTCGGCGCGCAGGGCGTCCTGCCACTCCTTGGGCCACTCCGTGCTGAACTCGTACGGCGGCGCGTCGTTCCACCCACAGGTCACCATCAGCGTGCCGCGCTCCCCCACGACGTCGCCGAGCGCCCCGATGAGCGTCTGCGGCCCGCCCGCCACGTACCCGATGGCGGACATCCGGGTGTGGAACATGACGACGTCACCGGCGCCGAGGCCGAGCGCCCGCAGATCCCGCGCGAGCCGCCCCCGGGTCACGGGGCCGCCGGAGCGCTTCAGCAGTTCCTCTTCGTCCATGCCCGCGACGCTAACCGCGCGCCACGGCTGGCGAGCAACTCATTTACGGGCGCGAGGCGTTCGGAACGCGACGACCGCCCCGCGGCCCAGCGCTCGACCGCGGCCCCCAAGGGCTCCCCGACGACGCGAGCCGCCAAGTACTGGGCATATCGACCCAGTTCGGCCCGTACGAGACGGGGCGGCAGCACCCCGGCGAAGGCCCAACGGAGGGTTCCCCCTACAGCACCGACAGGTATTTCCACAGCTCGAACGCGGTCACCTCGGAGCGGTACTCCCCCACTCCTGCTTCTTGCTTTGCAGGAACTAATGAGCGCCAGCGGCCACTTGCCGCAACCAGGGCTCCATCCCCCGTGACCAGCAGTCGGAAGGTCATGGATGGTCGTTGTTGATCGCTCTGGGTCGACCGCTGACGGCCCAGTGACGAACCAGGAAACGCAGGGGCTACCGAAAGTGGTGCCGCTCCTCGGAACTGTCATTAAGTGTTGGCCACCTATCCAGTGTCCAATACATGCACAAGATCATGCAGCCGCCAAGCATCCTGGCTACTCTGGGATCACAGATAACTACCCTCTAGGAGGGGTGAGTTCATGGATCCAGAGACGGCCGCACTGGCGGGTACGGCGGGCACAACCCTGGTCACCTTGTTGACTACCGAAGCCTGGCAACGAGCCCGAGACGGCATTGCCTCATTGTGGCGCCGCGCTGAGCCAGATCGAGCCGAGGGGATCTCCGCCGAGCTCGACGTGACCCGAACAGACCTGCTAGCTGCTCAGGCCGGTGGAGACCTCGAATCCCGGGACGACTTGGACACAGAGTGGCGTGGCCGCATCCGACGGCTACTGGTGACACACCCCGAAGAAGTTGAAGCGCTTCGCACGCTCGTCAACGAGCTGCAGACGCTCGCACCAGCCGATACCTCAGTCTCCCAGCACGCCACCGCTTCCGGCCATGCCCGGATCTACCAGGCCGGGCGAGACCAGAACTTCGACCGCCGATGAGCAACCACAACGATGCCCGGGCCGACGGCCAGGGCCGCATCTATCAAGCCTCCGGTGACCAGCACTTCATTGAGCACCACCACCACGCCCCTGATTGGTCGGGGCCGGACTCCGTACGCCGTCCAGCAATCGGCCGCGCCCCCGTGGTCCTCCGCGACCGCGTCGGAGAGATGGACCGGCTGCACGCCGCCGTCGAGCCCGGCGTCGGCAACAGGGTCTATGTCCTCCACGGCCTGGGCGGCTGCGGCAAGACCGCCGTTGCCTACGCACTCTTCCAGCATGCCACCCACCAGGCCAACCGAATCGGACTGTGGGTCAACGCTTCCGACCCCGCCTCCCTACGCGCAGGCATGCTTGCCGTTGCAGCCGACCGCGGAGCCACCGACGGTGAACTGATGGGAGCACGCAGCGGACTACGCCCCGCCGCCGATCTCGTTTGGCACTATCTTGACCGCTCCGACCAACCCTGGCTCCTGGTCCTCGACAATGCCGACACCCCCGCTATCCTCCGTGACGGCGGCTGGCTGCGCACCAGCCCCACCGGCACCACTGTCGTCACGACCCGCCATGCGGCAGCTCACTGGTGGCCCGGGGCAGAATTGCTTCAATTCGGCGTACTCCCACGTGAGGATGCAGCCCTGGTTCTGCGTGATTTTGCACCCCACGCCGGCTCATTCGAGGACGCCGCGGAAGTCGCCGACCGCCTCGGAAGACTACCTCTGGCTCTCACCCTCGCTGGCGGATTCCTCGCCCATCAGGTGATTGCCCCGTGGAGCCTTGCCGACTACGGTCGCCGTCTCGACGGCAGCACTGGCCTTGACCCCATCGAACTCCTCGAACAAGGCGCCACGGCCATCGGTGGCGATTCTCGATACCTACCCAGTCGCACTTGGCAACTTTCCCTAGATACCCTAGCGGCAGGAGGCCTACCTGAAGCGGGTCACCTTCTGCGGCTTCTCGCTTGTTGGTCCAGCGACCCATTGCCGTTGTCAGTCATGCTCGGGGCCGAAATTGGCGAGGAACTCCCGGCGTCTCACGTCGAATCGGCCCTGCGTGGCCTACTTGATCACTCCCTTACCGAGCTAGTGCCTGGGCAGGTGCGCTGCCTACGCACCCATGGCGTGCTCCTCGACAGCGTGGCCCGAGCCACACCTGCTGACCAGCGTGAGCAACTCTGCTTCACTGCTGCACACTTATGCCTTGCTCTCTTGCCAGAGGTGCCCGACCGAGGAGCGCAGGACCCCCGGGTGAACCTGCTCGCGCCGCATGTGATCGCACTTCTGCAGAGGGCGGCGAGCTGGGGGGCCAGCCACTCGGTAGTGGAAGCTGTGGCAGAGTGCGCCCTCCGGTTAGTCATCGCGATTCACAGGGCTGGCGACTATGCCTCCGCGCTCAGCCTTGGAAGTGACGCTGTGGAGCTAGTTGGATCGCAACTCAGCGAAGATAATATTTGGCTTATCAGGTTGCACCAACGTGTAGGACATGCTCTTTTCCGACTTGGGCGATTCAGGGAGTCCGAGACGCTGTTGCGGAGGATTCTAGAGCAGTGCGAAAGGGTGCTAGGAATAGAAGCACCGGACACCTTGGCGGCTTGCAGAAGGCTAGCCAAGCCACTATTCAACCTTGATCAGGCATCGGATGGAATTTCACTGTTCCGGCGAGCAGCAGACGGATACTTTCGAGCACTCGGCCCCTGGCACCCTCTTACACTTATCGCACGGACGGACCTGCTCGGAGAGTCCACTCGACCGAGAGATGTGGACGCCGAGTCAAACTTAGTCAGGGAATGCCGTCGCAAGATCGGAGAAGACCACACTATTACGCTTGCGGCAGAACTCAACTACGCTTTTACGCTCAATCGCATCGGGCGACCGGTAGAGGCCTTGCCGTATATTCGCTCCACCTTTGTGAAATTCACGCAACGCTTTGGTTCAAATTACCCCATTACCCTGAACGCCCGATACACACTAGGCATGATTCTGCATGCGCTCGGCCACAACACTGAAGCAATTGAGCACCTGAAAGAGGTTGCAGAAGCTCGGACCGTGACCCTCGGGCCAAACCACCCGTGGACGCTTGAAACAAAAGAGCTCCTGAAGCAATATCGAGAATCTTAGAGAGCTTCTTGATGGAGTGGAGAACGTTGTACTCCCTGGGAGTGTGACGGTTTCCAAGACCGTAGAGCGGGCACCCCATACGCCCAGGCCAGAGGCATTACCGGTCCCAAACGCGGGCACTGTTGCGATGATTCTGACCGACGTCGGCCGAGGCATCCTGCGTACCGTGAGTGACCTCGCGCAGAGCGTTTCGGATGCGGGCACCTCATGAACTCGGGGGCAGTCGGCGGATATCCACGGGCTGCTTCCGGCCCCTACCGCTTTGGATGCTGACCGTGCTCCAGGTGGGCCACCTAACCCTCGCTGCGAGCGATCACGGCAGCCCCGACCCGACGTGCGAAGCGTGGAATCGTCAGGGAGTCGACGTCGTCGAGGCTGTGGAAGGCGTACGCCCTGATCTCGGGACGCTGCAACTGGATCTGCTCCTGAAGGCGTGCGGGTAGAAGACCGCCGTCGAAGAGGTACAGCACCTTGTCACCTTCAGCAGGGCTGGGGGCCCAGTCGACAGCAAGCAGACGGCCGGTCCTGGGCGTGATGCCCACTCCTCGCGGACCTCCCGTCCACATCTACAGAGGGGACTCCTGGCGTCGACATACCAACCGGGATGTCCCGATAGTCCTTGTACGTCGGCTCAAGGAGCATGACGCGGCCATGCGCGGGCGCGCCATCTTCGCCTCGTGTTCGTTCTCGGTCTCGCTCACGTGACCGAGCCTAACCACCTCATACGACTCGAAGCCTGTCGGCCAGGTCGGCCACGGAGCTGCTCGGCCGACCTCGCGTGCCGCGAACCCAGCCGAGTACGAGCTCGCGGCTCATGTAGTGGTGCCTGACCTGCTCGGGGGCCAGCTGTTCGGCTTCGAGGACCACGGCGAGCGCTTCGTCGGTGCGGTTTCGGGCGGTGAGGGCCCGCGCCACTTCGAGGTCATGGCGTACCCGGCGCTCGACGGGCAGGCCGCTCGTGTCGATCTGCGCGCCGAGGTCGGAGGCGACCTGGAAGTCTCCGAGTTCCCCGGCCGTGGCCACCTTGTGGATGGCGACGTTGGTGGGGCCGAAGGCGGTCCATATGTGGTTGGCGTCGGAGCCGAGCCGCATTGCCGTCGCTTCCGCCTCGCGCAGGAAGGCCTGGGTCGTCGCGCGGTCCTCCGCACGGGCGGCCGCCATCGACCCGGCAAGGAACAAGGTCCCGTAGACGGACAGGAACGAGGGCGTCGCTTCGCTGAGTCCTGGTTCCAGGAATCCGGCCGCGTCGCCCACGAGCTGTACGGCGGTCTCGTATCGTCCGGTCGACAGCAGGCAGTGAGTCACGGAGCGGAAGAGCGATCCCGTAATCACGTTGTTGCCGCTCTGCTGAGCGGCGGCCAGTCCGCGGTCAGCGGCCATCCACGCGAGTTCGTTCTCCCCGAGCTTGCCGAGAACCATCGCCGCGCCCTGGTACGTCAGCGCCAGCAGGGCGTTGGCTTCCTCACGCTCCGCCTCCGCGTACGTAGGGGCAGCCAGGAGTCGAGCTCGATACGGTTGTTCTCCTTCTTGCCGAGCCAGTCCGACGTACCCCGCTCCGAACCGCAACCAGCCCCGGAGCCACCGCCGCAAGGAAACAAGGCCGGGCCCGGAGCAGGGGTACAGAGGCCCCGCACGAGAGCGGGAGGTCAGGGGGGCACGTGCGGGGCCGCTCACGAGGTGTGGGGCGTCAGACTCGGGTCAGGTCGTACGTGCCCGTGCCGTCCTGCCTGCCGCTGGAGTACTGGCGTATGAACTCCCCGTCCGCGTACCGGTCGTAGCCCATCATGGAGCCGGTGTACTTGTTCTGCACACCGATCTTCGGGCTGCCGGGTACGTCGCGGTAGATGTAGAACCGCTGGAGGTCGTCCTCCGCGCAGGGGAGCGTCTGCAGGACCGCCCGTTCGGTGGCCGGGTTCTGCGCGGCGATGATCGCGCACCCGCCGTTGCCCCAGTTCCACAGGAACGCCTCGATGACTCCGTTGCGCTCCGTCACGTTGCACAGGCGCCAGTTGTCCAGGTGGGCGCTGAAGATCGACGAGGGCCGCAGGCGGACACCGTCGGACGCCAGGACCGGCGCGCCCCAGGACAGGGGCTTGCCGGGTACGGCGATCTTGTAGACCTCGGCCTGGCAGTCGAGAGCGGCCCGCGCGCCACGCCCAGTGGCCTTGGGCTGTCCGGCGGGCGTGCCGCCGGTGCGGGCCGGGCGCTGCACGAGGCGGTCCCGCTTCTGCTTCGCCGTCGGCGCGACCGCACCCGCCGGGTGCTCGGCCTTCGCGGCGGCCGAGCCGCAGTCGAGGAGGGTCTGCGCCTTGGCCATGATGCTGCCCGGGGGCACCTGGTCCTGGCAGCGCACCGCGCCTTCCTCAAGGGTGGTGTAGGTGGTGAAGTTGCCGCCGCCGGGCCCTTCGATCCACTTCAACGCCCAACTGCCGTCGCCCCCTTGGACACGGTTGCAGTTGAGGCTCCCGTACGTACCGGTGACCTTCTTGGTGCCCGCGGAGACCGAGATGGTCGTCTGGGTGCTCGTGGTGACGGTCTGCTGGCCGGTGGTGCCCTCGGTGACGTACCAGCCCTTGAAGTGGGTGATCGTCGGCGCCACTTCGGTGGTCTTGATGTACGGGTGACGCGTGCCGAGGTCGGCCGCCGTACAGGTGTCGCCTGCCCGGGGCGATGACGTGTTGGTGGGTGCCGCGGCAGCCGGTGAGGCGGCGAGGCCCACGGCGGTGACCGCACAGGCGGCCACCGTAGCGGTCACTGCCGTGAGCGATCTGCCGACGCGACTGACGGGTCCTATGGAACGCATCGTTGCCCATTCCCCCTAGTCACGTGTGTGTCCGGTCGGGGGTGAACGTAGCGGCCACGGAGGCCCTGCTATGAGGCCGGAACGGGCCAAAAGGATCACGAAAGGGAATACTCGACCCCTGGCGCATGCCGTTGTCGCACCACACGATCAACGTGTACGCGTACAGGTCCCGGGCTCCGAGGCCGCCATCTGCCCCTCCCTGAAGAAGAGTCGACCCGGTAGCGGGTCCAGAGGCAGGCGGACGGCGGTGAGGGGGCACGGTCGGTGACCGTGCCCCCTCACCGAAAGGCGGCCCGAAAGGCGTTCTGGCCCGCGCTTACAGCACCGGCAGGTTCTTCCGCAGCTCGAAGGCGGTGACCTCAGAGCGGTACTCCTCCCACTCCTGCTTCTTGTTGCGCAGGAAGAAATCGTAGACGTGCTCGCCGAGGGTCTCCGCGACCAGTTCGGAGCGTTCCATGAGGTGGATCGCCTCGCCGAGGTTCTGCGGGAGGGGTTCGATGCCGAGGGCGCGGCGTTCGGCGTCGCGGAGGGCCCAGACGTCGTCGTCGGCGCCCGGCGGGAGTTCGTAGCCCTCCTCGATGCCCTTGAGGCCTGCGGCGAGCAGGACCGCGTAGGCGAGGTAGGGGTTGGCGCCGGAGTCGAGGGAGCGGACCTCGACGCGGGCCGAGCCGGTCTTGCCGGGCTTGTACATGGGCACGCGGATGAGGGCCGAGCGGTTGTTGTGGCCCCAGCAGATGTACGAGGGGGCCTCGCCGCCCGCGCCCGCGGTGCGCTCGGAGCCGCCCCAGATGCGCTTGTAGGAGTTGACCCACTGGTTGGTGACCGCGGAGATCTCGGCGGCGTGCTTCAGGAGGCCCGCGATGAAGGAGCGGCCGACCTTGGAGAGCTGGTACTCGGCGCCGGACTCGTAGAACGCGTTGCGGTCGCCCTCGAAGAGGGACAGGTGCGTGTGCATGCCGGAGCCGGGGTGCTCGGAGAACGGCTTCGGCATGAACGTCGCCTGGACGCCCTGCTCCAGGGCCACCTGCTTCATGACCAGGCGGAACGTCATGATGTTGTCCGCCGTGGAGAGCGCGTCCGCGTAGCGCAGGTCGATCTCCTGCTGCCCGGGCCCGCCCTCGTGGTGGCTGAACTCGACCGAGATGCCCATGGATTCGAGCATCGTGATGGCCTGGCGGCGGAAGTCCATGCCCACGTTCTGCGGGGTGTGGTCGAAGTAGCCGCTGGTGTCGGCGGGGGTGGGGCGCGAGCCGTCCAGGGGCCGGTCCTTCAGGAGGAAGAACTCGATCTCGGGATGCGTGTAGAAGGTGAAGCCGAGGTCGGAGGTCTTGGCGAGGGCGCGCTTGAGGACGTAGCGCGGGTCGGCGAAGGACGGGGAGCCGTCCGGCATCAGGATGTCGCAGAACATCCGGGCCGTGCCCGGCGCCTCCGCGCGCCAGGGAAGCACCTGGAAGGTGGACGGGTCCGGCTTGGCGATCATGTCGGACTCGTAGACGCGGGCGAAGCCCTCGATGGCCGAGCCGTCGAAGCCGATGCCCTCGTCGAAGGCCTGCTCCAGCTCGGCGGGGGCGACCGCGACCGACTTCAGGAAGCCGAGTACGTCCGTGAACCACAGGCGCACGAACCGGATGTCGCGCTCCTCCAGAGTGCGGAGCACGAACTCCTGCTGCTTGTCCATCTCGACTTCCACCCATCCTTGCTGGTCGGAACCGGCTGCTCCCAAGCCATGGGACGTCGCCCCGGCACATGAGCATCCCACCACACGGTTTCACGCGCGTTGCGGCCGCTCATCGCCCATACTGCACGGTTCCCCGGAGGCGGTGACAGCCGCGTCGGACCATCCGCTTAAAGTGGTATCTCAGATGCAAGTTTTACGCGGGCCGGGCTCCGGTTCCCGTGCGGAGCCGTGCCCCGGTTCCGCGGGGGCCGGGGCGCCGCGCCGCGCGCGCCGGGACGCTCGTCCCGCGAGAGGAGGCACCTTGCTGTCCGACCAGTCCGCCGCCGCCGTCCGCGCCACGCTGCCCGCCGTCGGGGCCGCCATCGAGGACATCACCGCCCGCTTCTACGACCGGCTCTTCGCCGCCCACCCGGAGCTGCTCCGGGACCTCTTCAACCGGGGCAACCAGGCCGCGGGCACCCAGCGCCGGGCCCTCGCCGGGTCCATCGCCGCCTTCGCCGCGCACCTCGTGGACCGCCCGGACGAGCGGCCCGACGTGATGCTCGCCCGCATCGCGCACAAGCACGCGTCCCTGGGCGTCGCGCCCGGTCAGTACGAGACGGTCCACCGGCACCTGCTCGCCGCCATCGCCGAGGTCCTCGGCGACGCGGCCACGCCCCGGGTGGCGGCCGCCTGGGACGAGGTGTACTGGCTGATGGCGAACGCCCTCATCGCGATCGAGGCCCGCCTTTACGCCGAGCGGGGCAGTACGGCGGGCGCGGACGCCCTGCGCGCGTGGGACGTGGTGGAGCGGATCGAGGAGACGGCGGACGTCGCCACCTTCCGGCTGCGCCCGGCCGACGGGACGCCCCCGCCCGCCTTCCGCGCGGGCCAGTACGTGTCCGTGCAGGTCGAGCTCGCGGACGGGGCCCGGCAGATACGCCAGTACAGCCTGTCAGGGCTGGCGGGCACGGACGTGCGGCAGATCAGCGTGAAGCGGGTCCGGGGCGGCGCCGGGCCCGACGGCGAGGTCTCCGCCCACCTCCACGCGCGCGTGGAGGTGGGCGACCGGCTGCGGATCTCCGCCCCCTACGGCGACCTCGTCCTCGACGACAGCGTCCTGCGCGGCCCGGACGGCCACACGCCCGCGCCGCTCCTTCTCGCCTCCGCGGGCATCGGCGTCACGCCCATGGTCGCGATGCTCGAACAGCTCGCGGCCGCCGGGCACCGCGGCCCGGTCACCGTCGTGCACGCCGACCGCTCCCCCACCGACCACGCGCTGCGCGCCGCCCACCGCGCGCACGCGGCCGCGCTGCCGGGCGCCACGGCCCACTTCTGGTACGAGCGCCCGGAGCCGGGCCACCCCGCCGACCGCACGGGCCGCGTGGACCTGACCGCCCTGCCGGTGCCGCCCGGCACGCACGCGTACCTGTGCGGGCCGCTGCCCTTCATGAAGGCCGTACGCTCCCAGCTCCTCGCCAAGGGGGTCGCGCCCGCCGCCGTCCACTACGAGGTCTTCGGCCCCGACCTGTGGCTCGCGAGCCCGAGCAGCAGCGGCCCCGTCGGCGAGGCCACGATGTCCTCGACGGTCAGCGGGTCGAGGGTGGCGTAGAACGCCTCCTGCGCGCGGCGCAGCGCGCCCCGCAGCCGGCACCCCGAGTTCAGCGGGCAGGGCGTCGCGCCCTCGCAGTCCACGACGTCCCCGTCGCCCTCGAACTCGCGGACCAGCGCCCCGACGGACGCGGTGCGCCCCGCCTCGGTGAGCACGAGCCCGCCGCCCCTGCCGCGGCGGGCCTCGACGAGGCCGAGGTGCGTCAGGCGCGCGGCGACCTTCGCGGCGTGCGTGTAGGGGACGGCCATGTCCTCGGCCACCCGGCGGGTGGTGGGGGCGGCGCCGGTCGCGGGCGCGTCCCCGTGGCGGCGGCCCGACGCGTCCGCGACGGCCAGGCGCATGAGCATGCGCAGGGCCAGGTCGGTGGAGTGCAGGAGCCGCATGTCGCGCAGCGTAGGGAATGCGCATGAGGGGTTCAAATTTTCGAGGCGGGCGGGCGGCGGGGCCCCGGGAGCGGCGCGGCCCGGACCGGCCGCTGCGCGCCGCCGCGGCCGCCGCCTCCGGGAGGGGTCGGCGGCGCCCGTCCCCGTCCCCGCGCGCGGTCGGCCGGATGGCGACGGCCAAGGGGCGCCGCCCGCGCTGGATTTGGGAGATTGGAGGAGCGGCCCTTCCGCTCGGCGGCACGCGGGCTACGATCAACGCACTCGCAACGCCCCCTGTTCGACCCATCCGATCCGTCCCTTTCCGCAGAAGGACACACCATGGGTTCCGCCAAGAAGACGAGCAGCGCCGAACGCAAGGCCCGAATAGCGGAGATGCGGCGCGCCGAAGTCGCCCGCGAGCGCCGCGCCCGCGCACTCACCATCACCCTGAGCGCGGTCATCGTCGCGGCACTCGGCATCGGCGGCTACTTCCTGGTGTCGCAGGCCGACGACGACGATGACTCGGGCAAGGCGGGCGACGCGGCGGCCGTGGCGAAGTTCACCAGGACCAAGGACGGCGAGAAGGTCTGGGACGCCAAGAAGCTGGGCCGCACCCACGTCACGGGCAAGGTGAAGTACCCGGTGACGCCGCCGGTGGGCGGCAACCACAACCAGGTGTGGATGAACTGCAACGGCGACGTCTACCAGAACGAGATCCCGAACGAGAACGCCGTGCACTCCCTCGAACACGGCTCGGTCTGGGTGACGTACAACGACCAGGCGAAGCCCGCCGACTTGAAGAAGCTCGAGGCGAAGGTGAAGAAGACGCCGTACTCGCTGATGAGCCCGGTCAAGAAGCAGAAGGAGCCGCTGCTGCTCACGGCCTGGGGCCACCAGCGGGCGATCACGGGCGCGGACGACGCGAAGGTCGGCTCGTTCTTCTCCACGTACGTCCAGGGCAAGCAGACCCCCGAGCCGGGTGCCGCCTGCACCAACGGCAAGGGGCAGTGACACGTCCATGAGGACGGGGATGGGGCAGTGATGAAGCGCAGCGACTGGCTGACCGGCGCCGTCCTGGGCGCGGTGCTCGCGGCGGGCGGCATCACGGCCGCCATGGCCGCCGACGACGAGCCCCCCAGCTCGGGCTCCCGCGCCGACGGCGTGCCGCCGAGCACCTCCGCGGACGCGGGCTTCGCCCGTGACATGTCCGTGCACCACCAGCAGGCCGTGGAGATGTCGTACGTCGTCCGCGACCGCACGAAGAACGAGGAGATCCGCAGGCTCGCCTACGACATCGCGCAGACCCAGGCCAACCAGCGCGGCATGATGCTCGGCTGGCTCGACCTGTGGGCGCTGCCCAAGGTGTCCGAGGACGCGCCCATGAAGTGGATGGGCATGGGCGACGCCCCGGCTGGCGACGACGGCGCGCTGATGCCAGGGATGGCGACGAACGCGCAGATGAAGCGGCTCGCGAAGCTCAACGGCCGCAAGGCGGAGATCTACTACCTCCGGCTGATGACCGCCCACCACAAGGGCGGCATCCACATGGCGCGGGGGTGCGTGGAGCGGTGCGCGGTGCCGGTTGAGCGGCGGCTCGCGCAAGGGATGGTGGAGTCCCAGGAGTCCGAGGTCAAGCTGATGGCGGACCTCTTGAAGGCGCGGGACGCAAAGCCTTAGCCCTCCACCAGCCCCAGGGCTCCGCCCCCGGGCGGGCCGGACCCAGAGCGACCCCCGGCCCGCAGTGGCCGGGACCCACTGCGGCCCAGATCCAGAGCGCCCCGGATCCGGAGTGACCCGGACCCATAGCGGCCCGGGCCCGTTGCGGCCCAGGCCTATAGCAGCCCGGACCCGCTGCGGACCGGGCCCGGGTCAGCCCGCTCGCCACGTCACGCGCGGTGGGCGCACCGCCGCGCACAGCGGCATCCCCGCGCCGTCCGTGAGCCCCAGCTCGGCGACGCCCGCCCCGGCCTCGAGCACCTCCTCGGGGAGGTCCGCGAAGAACAGCTTGGCGCGGCGGAACATCGCGAAGCCGCCGCCGGGCGGCAGCTCGCCCCACGTCAGGTAGAAGAACCGCCCTCCCCGCTTGCCCTGCGCGTACGGGCCCTTGAAGTCGGGCGAGCCGTCGGGCGCGGGGGCCATCGCCACCTCGAACTCCCACACCGCCTCGGGCGCGTCCCCGCGGACCGGGCCCTCGGGCTCCCTGCCCCGCTGCACCGCCACGTGCACGTCCCGGAACTCCCCGCACTCCGCCCCCGGCAGCTCCCGCCCCACCACCCGCAACACCAGCTTCTGAGTCATGCCTCCCATGGCACCACGCCCCTCTGACAACGCCCCCCGCCCCCACCGCTACCGCGGCGGGCTTCTCCCACCCGCCCACCCGCGACACCTCGGCCTTGCCGGGCCTGCCCCGACGCGGTGCGCTTGCGGGTGGTGCCCTTTGGACTCCCGTCCCGGGTGGGGGCGACTGGGTGGGACCGCGCCAGCCGCGCGCAGCGCGGTGCCGCTGGCTGCCGACCCCGGCTCTGCGCTGTGGGCAATCGTCCCGCGGGGCGCGTGGGGCATCCCCTGCTCGCGCGGAGCCGAGAGCTTGGGAAGGGTGGGCACAGCCCTGGGTGCGGAGTCACCGTTGAGGCAGGGGCAGGGCCAAGCAGAGGTCGGGGCCGCAGCTGGGGCCGGGGCCCGTGCCGTTCGGGCTAAGCGGCAGCGGCCCGGCGCGTGGCGTCCTCGTCCGTGCGGGAGTCGTAGGAGAGCAGAGCCGGGAGCACCGCGCACAGCGCGCCCACCGCGCCCACGCAGACGAGCCCGCCGGACCAGATGGCCGACCGGGCCCCCGTCCACCCGGCCGCCGCCCCGGCCCGCACCTGCCCGAGCTGCGGCCCGACGCTGTAGGAGAGGACCTCGATCCCCGCGAGCCGCCCCCGCAGCTCGTCGGGGATGGTCTGGTTCCAGATGGTGCTGCGGGCCAGACCGCTGAGCGTGTCGCCCGCCCCGGCGAGCGCGAGGGCGACCAGGACGAGCCACACGTTCGACAGGAGCCCCGCCACCGTGATGGCGAGCCCCCATCCGGCCGCCCCGCACACCACGAGCACCCCGTGCCGCCGTACCCGAGACGTCCACCCACTGGTGAGGCTGAGCAGCAGCGACCCGACGGCCCCGGCGGCGTACATCAGGCCGAGCGACCACTCCGCGTCCAGGTCGTCCGCGAGGAACGGGAAGATCGTGTTGGGGAAGGCGAAGACCATGGCCGCCCCGTCGATGGCGTAGGTGCCGAGGAGCACGGGCCGCGACCACGCGTACCGCGCCCCCTCCGCGAGCCCCCGCAGCGACGGCTTCCGCGCGCCGTGCGCGGCGGGCGCGGGCGAGAGCCGGGTGCACAGCGCCACGGAGACGGCGAAGCCGACGACCGTGACCGCGTACGCGCTGGCGTGCCCGGCGTAGGCCACGACGACCCCGGCGAGGGCGGGCCCGGCGATGGCGCCGACGTTCCAGCGCAGCGAGTTGAGCGCGGCGGCGGCCGTGAGCTGGTCGTGCGGCACGATCCTGGCGAGGAGCGAGTCGAGCGCGGGGCGCTGGAGCCCGGCGAGCCCGGAGACCCCGGCCGCCACCAGGTACAGGGGCCACAGGAGCGGCTGCGGCAGCAGCGCGTTGACGAACAGGACGAGGGCGAGCACGCCGAGCGCGGCCTCGGTCAGGAGGATCACCTTGCGCCGGTCCACCGCGTCGGCGAGCGCCCCGCCGTACAGGCCGCAGACGATCAGCGGGACCAGCTCGACCGCGCCCATCGCCCCGACCGCGAGCGGCGAGTCGGTGAGGTGCTTGATCTGGAGCGGCAGGGCGATCAGCGCCATGAAGCTGCCGAAGTAGGTGACCAGGCCCTGGACCCAGAGGAGCCGGAAGTCCCGGCTGGAGCGCCAGGGGGAGAGGTCGGGCAGTATCGCGGCGATTCGTTTCACAAGGGGACATGGTCAGCGGGCCGGGCGACGCCCCGCAAACGATTTCTCCCCCGCCCGCCACCCCGATGCCCGTACGCCACGCTCGTAGACCCGCACCACGCCCGCAGCCCCCCACGCCCGTCGGCCCCGCGCTCACCACCGCGTCGGTGGTGGAGCCGTCAGCTGGTCCGCAAGGCGTGAGAGGCGGTCGCGTACGCGGCGGCGTCCCCGGGGCGCGGGCAGGCTGTTCTCGCCCGTCGCCGCGCTCACCAGGTGCTGCACCGTGTCCAGGTCGAGGTCGCCGTCGCGCGGCACGGTGAGCGCCTCGTGGGCGAGCGCCCCGAGCTCGTCGCCCGCGCCCGTGTCCGGGCCGAGCGCGAAGACCGTCGCGCCCGCGCGCCGCGCGTCGTGGACGCGGGACAGCAGCCCGGGCGCGGGCGTGCCGGGCGCCACCACGAGCAGCGTCTCGCCGCGCCGCGCGGCCTCGACGCGGCCGAGCCCCACCGACAGGTGCGCGGGCGCCCCGGCCCGCGGCCGGTGGCGCACGAGCGTGGGCGTCAGCTCGGGCGTGCCGGACCAGGCGGCCTCGTCGGTGAGGTGCGCGGCCAGGTGCCACGGCTCGTACTCGGGCGTGCCCACCAGGAGCAGGCCCCCGCCGTGCGGCACCACACCGGCGCGCAGGGCCCCGGCGAAGCGCCGCGTGGCGTCCGGCCACTCGGTGCCGTTCAGAACTTCGCGCAGCAGCGCGACCCGTACCGCGTCCATGGAGGCGCATACTGCCTCAACAAGTCATTCGTACAGCCGCAGTTCACCATGAATTCCCCCGAGGTGGGGAAGGGGCGGGGATGGCAGTGGAGACAGTTGAGGCGTCCGTACCGTTCCGGGCGGGCCGCGAAGGGTACGCCAGCTTCCGCATCCCGGCGGTCGTCGTCACGCACGACGGCTCCGTCCTCGCCTTCTGCGAGGGCCGCGTCGGGTCGCAGGAGGACTTCGGGAACATCGACATCGTGCTGAAGCGGTCCACCGACGGCGGCCGCACCTGGGGCCCGCTCCAGGTCGTCGGAGCCAACGGCACGGACCTCGCGGGCAATCCGGCGCCCGTCGTCCTCGACACCGGGCGGGTCCTGCTCGTCCAGGTCAGGAACGCGGCCGCGGCCTCCGAGGACGCCATCAGGCGCGGCCGGGTGGCCGCGGCGGACGGCCGCAGGGTCTGGGTGCAGCACAGCGACGACGACGGCCTCACCTGGTCGGTGCCCCGGGAGATCACCAAGCAGGTGAAGCGGGCCGACTGGCGCTGGTACGCGACCACGCCGGGCCACGCGATCCAGCTCGGCGGCGGCCGGATCGTCGTCCCCGCCAACCACTCGCTGCCGCCCACCGGCACGGACAACGGCACCGAGGGCCGGTACAACGGCGGGCACTGCCTGCTGAGCGACAACCTCGGCCAGACCTGGCGCATCGGCTACGTCGACGACAACACCAACGGCTACATCAACGTCAACGAGACCACCGCCGCCGAACTGCCCGACGGCCGCGTCTACTTCAACACCCGCAACGACTCACCGGCCCCCGGCAACCGCGCCGACGCCCACTCCCGCGACGGCGGCGCGAGCCTCGTCAAGCCGTTTCGGCCGCAGTCCTGTCTGACCGGACCCGTCGTCGAGTGCAGCGTGCTCCAGCTGCGCGACCCCGACGTGCTGCTCTTCTCCGGGCCCGCCGACCCCGGCTTCCGCGCCCGGATGACCATCCACAAGAGCGACGACGACGGCACCACCTGGCAGCCCGTGCACACCGTCGACGGGCTGCCCGCCGCCTACTCCGACCTCGTACGCCTCGACGAGGACACCGTCGGACTCCTGTACGAGACCGGGGACTTCGGCGCGTACGAGACGATCACCTTCCGCAGGGTGCCGCTCGACCGGCTCACCTGAACGCGGCCGCCGCGGCCGCGGACGTAGGGTCTGACCATGACTTCCACGGAAAGTGTGCAGAAGACGCCCACCAAGGACCCCTGGGACCTGCCCGACGTGTCCGGGCTCGTCGTCGGGGTCCTCGGCGGCACCGGCGACCAGGGGCGCGGCCTCGCCTACCGCCTCGCCCGCGCCGGACAGAAGGTGATCATCGGCTCGCGCGCGGCCGAGCGCGCCGAGGCCGCGGCCGCCGAGCTCGGCCTCGGCGTCGAGGGCGCGGACAACGCCGAGTGCGCGCGGCGCAGCGACATCGTGATCGTCGCCGTGCCGTGGGACGGCCACGCCAAGACCCTCGAGGCGCTGCGCGAGCCGCTCGCGGGCAAGCTCGTGATCGACTGCGTGAACCCGCTCGGCTTCGACAAGAAGGGCGCGTACGCCCTCAAGCCCGAGGAGGGCAGCGCCGCCGAGCAGGCCGCCGCGCTGCTCCCCGAGGCGCGGGTGACGGCCGCCTTCCACCACCTGTCGGCCGTGCTGCTCCAGGACGCCTCGATCGAGGAGATCGACACCGACGTGATGGTGCTCGGCGAGAGCCGCGCCGACACGGACCTGGTGCAGGCGCTCGCCGCCCGCATCCCCGGCATGCGGGGCGTCTTCGCCGGGCGCCTGCGCAACGCCCACCAGGTGGAGTCCCTCGTCGCCAACCTGATCTCCGTCAACCGGCGCTACAAGGCGCACGCGGGGCTCCGGGTCACCGACGTCTAGGACAGGCCCTAGGGCTGTGCTCCGGCGGGCGGGGCATGGGGGACACTGGTGCGGTACGTCCGTCCGGAATGCCGTGTTGCTGTGATCAGGAGCCGAACCCCATGCCCCGCCTAGCGCTGTACACCCTCGTCGTCTGCGTCCTGGCCGTCGCCGCCGCCGTGGTCTCCTTCGTCCAGGGCAGCCTGCTCGGCATCGTATGGATCCTGCTGGCCGGTCTGTCGTCCAACATGACCTGGTACTACGTCCGCCGGGCCAAGCTGGAGCGGGCGGCGCGCGAGGCCGCCGCTAGCCGGTGATCTCGGGGATGTCCGGGGTGCCCTGCCAGAAGCGGTAGAGCCGCTGACCCCAGTAGGTGTCCCACTCCTCCACGCCGAGGCCGCGCAGGATCGCGTCCACCGCGTCGAAGAAGGCGTCGTTGACCTCCGGGATCCACAGGATGCCGAACACCGCGAGCAGGCCGAACGGCGCGAAGGGCTCCACCTGGCGGCGGACCGCGTACGACAGCCACGGCTCGATGACGCCGTAGCCGTCCAGGCCCGGGATCGGCAGGAAGTTCAGGATCGCCGCCGTCACCTGGAGCAGCGCGAGGAACGCCAGGGCGTAGCGGAACGTGTCCGGCACGCCGTCGAGCGCGTCCAGCCAGAACGGGGCCGTGCACACGATCGCGAACAGCACGTTCGTCAGCGGGCCCGCCGCCGAGATCAGGCTGTGCCGCCAGCGGCCCCGGATCCGCCCGCGCTCGATGAACACGGCGCCGCCGGGCAGACCGATGCCGCCCATGACCACGAAGAGCACGGGCAGCACGATGCTGAGCAGCGCGTGCGTGTACTTCAGCGGGTTGAGGGTCAGATAGCCCTTCGCCCCGACGGAGATGTCGCCACCGTGCAGGGCGGTGCGCGCGTGCGCGTACTCGTGCAGGCACAGCGACACCACCCAGGCCGCCGTCACGAACAGGAAGACGGCGAAGCCGGGGTTGTCCGCGAAGCCGGTCCAGGCCGCCCAGCCGCTCACCGCGGTGACGGCCGCGATGCCGAGGAAGACGGGGCTGACCCGGCGGTCGCCGTGGGAGTGGCCGGTCATGGTGCGGGGCTCCTGAGGTTCGTGCGGTAGCCGTACGCCCGCCGACGGGCGGGCGGCAGGCCTGCGGCCTGCGCGGCGTGCCCGACCGTACAGCAGGAGTACGTGAACGTCCGGCGACGGCGAGGTGGTTCCACGGGGCGGGCACGAGGGCCCCGCGGCCCCCGGGCGGAGCCTGGAACCGGGTCCGGAGCGCGAACGGCGACAATGGGGGCGTGCGATATCGCGTTCTAGGCATCACCCGGGCCCTGCGCCCCGACGGCACCCTCGCCGCCGTCGGTGGTGCCCGACTGCGTGCCCTGCTCGCGGCGCTCGCGCTGCGGCCGGGGCGGACCGTCCCGGTGGCCGTCCTGGTCGACGAGGTGTGGGGCGAGCAGACCCCGGCCGACGCCGCCGGCGCGCTGCAGGCCCTGGTGGGCCGGTTGCGCCGGGCGCTCGGCGCGGAGGCCGTCGCCTCGGTGGACGGCGGCTACCAACTGCGGGCGGCGCCCGACGACGTGGACGCGCACCGCTTCGAGCGCCTCGTCGGCGAGGGCACGCGCGCCCTCGCCGACGGCGACCCGGCCAAGGCGGCCGTCGTCCTCGACGACGCGCTCGCGCTGTGGCACGGGGACGCCTTCGCCGATCTGCCCGACCACGCCGCGCACGCCTCCCGCTGGGCGGCCCGGCGCCTGGAGGCCCGGCGCGCCCGCCTCGCGGCGGCCGTCGCCCTCGGCCGGGCCGAGGACGCCCTGCCCGAGATCACCGCCCTGTGCGACACGCACCCGCTCGACGAGCCGCTCCAGGCGCTGCGCCTGCGCGCCCTGCGCGCGGCGGGCCGCGCCGCGGAGGCCCTCGCCGCCTACGACGACGTCCGCCGCCTCCTCGCGGACCGCCTCGGCACCGACCCGGGGCCCGAACTGCGCGCCCTGCACGAGGAGTTGCTGCGCCCCGGCGCGGCCGCGGAGCACGCCGGGCCCGCCGCCGGGCAGGAGCGCGCGGGCGAGGAGCCGACAGCCGCCGCGCGGGCATCGGGAGCGGCCGCCCCCGGCAACCTCCGCGTCCGGCTCACCTCCTTCGTCGGCCGCGCGGACGACATCGACGCCATCCGGCAGGACCTGCGGCGGGCCCGGCTCGTCACCCTGGTCGGCCCCGGCGGGGCCGGGAAGACCCGGCTCTCCCAGGAGGCCGCCGAGGGGATCGAGGCCCCGGACGGGGTGTGGCTCGCCGAACTCGCGCCCCTGGACGACCCGGAGGGCGTGCCGGAGGCCGTGCTCACCGCGCTCGGCGCCCGCGAGACCGTGCTGCGCGGCGCGGGCGCGGAGGAGCTGCGCGCGGCGGCGGAGCGGCTCGGCGACGACCCGGTCCTCAGGCTCACCGAGTACTGCGCGCCCCGCCGCATGCTGCTCATCCTCGACAACTGCGAGCACGTCATCGACGGCGCCGCCCACCTCGCCGAGCGGCTCCTCGCGGCCTGCCCCGGCCTGACCGTCCTCGCCACCAGCCGCGAACCCCTCGGCGTCCCCGGCGAGGCGCTGCGCCCCGTCGGCCCGCTGCCGGAGCCCTTCGCCCTTCGGCTGCTCGCCGACCGGGGGCAGGCGGCGCGCCCGGGCTTCCGGGTGACGGACGACCCGGAGGCCGCCGCCGAGATCTGCGCGCGCCTCGACGGGCTCCCGCTGGCCATCGAGCTGGCGGCGGCCCGCCTGCGGATGCTCACGCCGCGCCAGATAGCCGACCGGCTCGACGACCGCTTCCGGCTCCTGACGAACGGCGCCCGCACGGTCCTGCCGCGCCAGCAGACCCTGCGCGCCGTCGTCGACTGGTCCTGGGACCTCCTCGACCGCTCCGAGCGGGCCGTCCTGCGCCGCCTCGCGGTCTGCGCGGGCGGCTGCGACCTCGCCGCGGCGGAGGCGGTGTGCGCCGCCCCCGGGGCCGGGGACGTCGAGGTCGACCCGCGCGACGTGCCCGACCTGCTCGGCTCCCTCGTCGACAAGTCCCTGGTGGTGGCCGCCCCTTCGGCCGCGGGCGGCGGCATGCGCTACCGCCTGCTCGAGACCGTCTACGAGTACGCCGTCGAGCGGCTCGACGAGTCGGGGGAGCGGGCCGCGACCGAGCGCGCGCACCTCACCCACTTCCGGGAGCTGGCCCGCCGCACCGACCCCGAGCTGCGCGGCCACGGCCAGCGCGCGGCCGTCTCGCTCCTGGAGAGCGAGTACGAGAACCTGCGCACCGCGCTGCGCCGCGCCGTCGCCGCCCGCGACGAGCACGAGGCGCTGTGCCTGGTGCACTCCCTGTCCTGGTTCTGGCTGATGCGGGACCTGCGCACCGAGGTCAGACACTGGTCCCGCGAGGTGATGGCGCTCGGGCCCGACCCGTTCGCGGAGCCGGTCGCGCCGGTGGAGCCGCTGCACGAGCGCTGCACCGACGCCCCGCCGCCGATGCGGCCCGAGGTGCTCCAAGAGGCCCGGCGCGGGGTGCACCTGGTGCACATGTCCTGCATGGACATGGACCCGGACGCCTGGCAGACCCCCCGGGCCGAGGAGAAGCTGCGCGCCATCCGCGAGGCCTACCGGCCGGGCCTGCCGCAGACCTGCCGGAACCCCGGGAGCCTGTGGTTCTACGCCGTCCTGCTGAGCGGCGACGTCCACCGGGTCCGGGAGATCGTGGACCGGACCGTCGCCGCCTGCCGCGACTTCGGCTACACCTGGGAGCTGGCCGGGGCCCTGCAGTGGCGCGCCAACGTCCTGGCCAACCGCGTCGACTGGGCGGGCGACGCCTGGCGCGACGCCGACGAGGCCCTGGAGATCTTCACCCGGCTCGGCGACACCTGGGGCATGGCCGAGGCGCTGTCCTCGCGCGCGGAGGCCCATGAGCGGCGCGGCGCCTTCCCGCGCGCCGCCGAGGACTTCGCGGCCGCCATCGCCCACGCCGAGGCGCTCGGCGCCAAGACGCAGGTGTCCCTCCTGACGGCCCGGCTCGGCGCGGTCTTCGTCGAACTGGGCGAGACCGAGCGCGGCGAGCGGCTGCTGCGGCGCGTCGTGGACGACAGCGTGGGCCGCCTTGACGGGGCGCTGCCCGCCGCCCGCATCTTCCTCATCGGACTGCTCGGCATGCGCGGCCGGGTCCGCGAGGCCCGCGACCAGCTGACGCTGCTGCGCAAGGAGTTCAAGGCCGTCGGCTTCGCCGTCTTCGACGGTACGGTACTCGCCGTCAGCGCCTGGCTCGACACCATCGAGGGCCGTTATGAGGCCGCGCTCGCGGGCGCCCGCGCGACCCTGGAGAAGGCCGCCGACCCGCTGTCGCAGATCGTGGCCCCGCAGCTGCTCGCCATCCATCTGGGGACCGTGGCCCACGCGCTCGCCCGCACCGACCCGGGCCGGGCCGCCGTCGCGGCGCGCCTCCTTGCGGTGGCCGACGGACAGCTGCCGCCCGGCCACGTGCGGACCGTCTTCGAGCGGGAGGTGCGCACGGCCGCCGAGCACGCGGTCCGGACGCCCCTCGGCGACCCGGCCTACGCCGCCGCGTACGCCGAGGGCTCCGGCCTCACCTGGGAGGAGGCCGTCGCGGCAGCGGGCCTGTGACGCCCGCGCCGGGCGGGCGCCGCCGACGTCACGTCGTCGTACGGAACTGCCGACGTCACGTCTTCGTACGGAACTTGTGGATCGCTATCGGCGCCATGACCGCCGTCAGGGCCACCGACCAGATCAGCGTCACCCAGATGTCGTGGGCCACCGGCAGGCCGCCGTTCATCAGGCCGCGCGCGGCGTCCGCGAGGGACGACAGCGGGTTGTAGTCCGTGAACGCCTGGAGCCAGCCGGGCATGGAGTCGGTCGGCGCGAAGATCGACGAGCCGAACTGCAGCGGCAGCAGCACCAGGAATCCCATTCCCTGAATGGCCTGGGCGCTCTTCATCACGACGCCCATGGTGAGGAAGATCCACATCAGGCCTATCCCGAAGACCATGGCGAGGCCGACGGCCGCGAACAGACCGGGGACGCTCTCCACGGAGAAGCCGATGCACAGGGCGACGATGAACAGGATCCCGGTGGCGACCAGCATGCGCATGAGCTCGACCACGATCTTGGCGATCATGACCGAGGAGCGCCCGATCGGCAGCGACCGGAAGCGGTCCATGACACCGGTCTGGAAGTCCTGGTTGAAGCCGGTGCCCACGCCCATGGCCATGTTCATCCCCATCATGGCCATCAGGCCGGGGATGACGTACTGGATGTACTCCTCGCGACCGCCGCCGAGCGCCTGGCCGACGGAGCCGCCGAAGACGTACACGAACAGGAGCGTGAAGACGATCGGCATCAGGACGGCGTCGAACATCGACTCCACGTCCTGCTTGATCCACAGCAGATTGCGGCGCACCAGGGCGCCGGTGTGCCGCGCGAACGCGCGCAGGCCGATGCGGGTGTCGGCCTGGTCCGTGAGCGGGACGGCCTGGCCCTGGGGCGCGGGGGGCGCCTTGACTGCGGTCGCGCTCATGCGGCGACCTCCTCGTACTCGGTGGTCGCGGCGTCGTCCGTGAGACCGGCCTTGTGGCCGGTCAGGGACAGGAACACCTCGTCCAGGCTGGGCAGTTCGGTGGCGATGTCGGCGAGCGTGATGCCGCGCGCGCTGAGCACGCCGACGACCGCCGTGAGCTGTTCGTCGCTGAGGATCGGCACGAGGACCGTGCCGCCCTCGGTGTCCACGGTCGTGGTGGCGAGGCCGGTCAGGCCCGCCTCGTCGAGCGCGAGCGCCGTGGGGCGCAGCTGCGCCGGGTCGGTCGGGCGGATCCGCAGGGTGCGGCCGCCGACCTTCGCCTTCAGCTCGCCGATGCTGCCGCCCGCGACCACGCGGCCGCGGTCGATGACCGTGAGCTCGCTGGCGAGCTGCTCGGCCTCCTCCATGTACTGGGTGGTCAGCAGGACGGTGACGCCGTCCTCGCGGACCATGCGCCGGACCTCGTCCCAGACCTCGTTGCGCGTGCGGGGGTCGAGGCCCGTGGTGGGCTCGTCCAGATACAGCACGGCCGGGCTGCCGATCATCGACGCCGCGAGGTCGAGGCGGCGGCGCATGCCGCCGGAGTACGTCCGCACCGGGCGCTTGGCGGCCTCCGTGAGGGAGAAGCGCTCCAGGAGGGCGTGGGCCCGCGTGCGGGCCTCCTTGCGGGGCAGGTCGAGCAGCCGCCCGATCATGTACAGGTTGTCGTAGCCCGAGAGCTTCTCGTCCACCGACGCGTACTGGCCGGTGAGGCCGATGACGCGGCGCAGCTGGCGCGGCTGGCGCAGCACGTCGTAGCCCGCGACGACGGCGCTGCCGGAGTCGGGGGTGATCAGGGTGGAGAGGCAGCGTACGAGCGTGGTCTTGCCGGCGCCGTTCGGCCCCAGGACGCCGAGGACCGTGCCCTCGCGGACGTCCAGGTCGACGCCGTCCAGCGCCTTGGTCTCGCCGTAGTGCTTGACCAGCCCCCGTACCGAGACGGCACTCGCCGCGCCGCTCGCTCCCCGTCGGGGGGTGTTCTCGATGCGTGTCATGCCCTCCATGAGAGCAGCAGCCACCGACAACGCGCCGACAGACTTCCTACAGGCGGACGACAGCGGCACCGACAGACACCGATGGACACCGATGGGCATCCACCGGAAACCGACAGATCCACTCTGCCGGGCCCGGCAGCCCGCCGACGGGGGACGGTCGGCGGGCTGCCGTCAGTGCCACAGTGGCTCGAAACGAGCGCCGGTCGGCGCTCCGGACTAGCGGACGGAGTGCTCCGCGGCTGGGAACGCCCCGCCGACCACGTCCTCGGCGAACGCCTTCGCGGCGTCGCCCATCACCCCGCGCAGATCGGCGTACTGCTTCACGAAGCGCGGCATCTTCCCGCCGGTGAGGCCCAGCATGTCCGTCCACACCAGGACCTGCGCGTCGCAGTCGACGCCCGCGCCGATGCCGACGGTCGGGATGTGCAGCGAGCGCGTGACCTCGGCGGCGAGCTCGGTCGGTACGAGTTCGAGCACCACGGCGAAGGCGCCCGCGGCCTCGGCGGCCTTGGCGTCGCGCACCAGCTGGTGCGCCGCCTCCTCGCTGCGGCCCTGGACGCGGTAGCCCATGGTGTGCACGGACTGCGGCGTGAGCCCCAGGTGGGACATGACCGGGATGCCGGACTGCACGAGCAGTTCGGTCTGGGCCAGCGAGCGCTCGCCGCCCTCCAGCTTGACCGCGCCGACGCCCGCCTCCTTGACCAGGCGCGTCGCGGACCGCAGGGCCTGGACCGGCCCTTCCTGGTATGAGCCGAACGGCAGGTCGGCGACGATCAGGGCGCGGCTCGTGCCCCGTACGACGGCCGCCGAGAGCATGGTGATCTCGTCGAGGGTGACGGGCACGGTGGTGTCGTACCCCAGGTGGCAGTTGCCCGCCGAGTCGCCGACGAGCATGACCGGGATCCCGGCCTCGTCGAAGACGGACGCGGTCATCGCGTCGTACGCGGTGAGCATGGGCCACTTCTCGCCGCGCTCCTTGGCGGCGGTGATGTCGCGGACCGTGATGCGGCGTGTGCCCTTGCCGCCGTACAGCGCCTTGCTGCTGTCGGTCTTCCGCCCGTTCTGGGCAGGGCTCTGGGCAGCCGAAAGCTGCGTCATCGCAACGGCTCCTTCTGTCGTCTCGAGGCGCCCTGACGGCGTCCCCGGATCACGTCCATGGTGGCATCGCGTGCCGCCCGGGCGCTAGAGGGGTCCTTTTCGGCCGTTGTGGAGACGCGTGATGGACGGGGGTGTTCCTGGGTGTCCTTCCGGGAAAGGCCTGGCAAAGCCTTTCCAATACGAGACGGTCTCGTATCGGAATGCGGTTAAGGTCGGAGCATGACAACACCTGCCGTCCCCGGCACGTCCCGGATACCGGAGGCCGTCCACCGGCGCCGCTGGGCGATCCTCGGCGTCCTGATGCTCAGCCTGCTGATCGTCGTCCTGGACAACTCCATCCTGAACGTCGCGATCAAGACCATCTCCACCCCCGCACCCACCGGCCTCGGCGCCACCCAGGGCGAGCTGGAGTGGGCCATCAACTCCTACACGCTCGTCTTCGCCGGTCTGCTCTTCACCGCGGGCCTGCTCGGCGACCGCGTCGGCCGCAAGAAGGTGCTGCTCGCCGGGCTCGCGGTGTTCGGCATCGGCTCCGCGCTCGCCGCCCAGTCCGGCTCGCCCGTCGAGCTCATCGCGTTCCGCGGGGTGATGGGCCTCGGCGCCGCCTTCGTGATGCCCGCCACCCTCGCCGTCCTCATGAACGTCTTCGAGCGCGAGGAGCAGCCCAAGGCCATCGGCATCTGGGCGGCCGGCGTCGGCCTCGCCGTCGCCATCGGCCCGATCACCGGCGGCGTCCTGCTCGACCACTTCTGGTGGGGCTCGGTCTTCCTCATCAACGTGCCGATCGTGATCGTCGCGCTGATCCTCATGGTCGTCCTCGTACCGGACTCCAAGGACCCGAAGCCCGGCCGGATCGACCTGGTCGGCGTCGTCCTGTCCGTGATCGGCCTCGTGCTGCTCGTCTACGGCATCATCAAGGGCGGCCAGCTGGCCGACTTCACCGACCCGGCCGTGCTCGCGACCATCCTCGCCGGGCTCGCCGTGCTCGTCGGCTTCGTCTGGTACGAGAAGCGCGCCGACCACCCGTCCATCGACATCTCGTACTTCAAGAACCGCGTCTTCTCGGCGGCGATCACCGCGATCGCGCTCGTCTTCTTCGCGCTGATGGGCGTCACGTTCTTCTCGGTCTTCTACACGCAGAGCGTGCGCGGCTACACGCCGCTGCAGACCGGACTCCTCATGCTGCCGCTCGCCGCCGCGCAGCTGATCTTCGCGCCGCGGGCGCGGCACGTCGTCGACCGGTTCGGGGTGCGGGCCACCTGCGTGGGCGGGCTCTCCGTCATCGCCGTGACCCTCGCCGCGTTCACGATCCTCGACTCGGACACGCCGATCTGGATCCTGGAGGTCGTCTTCTTCCTCATGGGCACCGGGATGGCGCACATCATGACGCCCACCAGCGTCGTCATCATGCAGGCGCTGCCGCGCGAGAAGGCGGGCTCCGCGTCCGCGCTCAGCAACACCTTCCGCCAGGTCGGCGGCGCGCTCGGCATCGCGGTGCTCGGGTCCGTGCTCTCCGCGGCGTACCGGGGCGGCGTGGAGGACGAGATGCGGCTCCTGCCGGCGGGGATGCGGCACACGGCGGGCGAGTCCATCGAGGCGACCCTCGGCGCGGCGGCGCGGCTCGGGCCGCGCGGCGAGGGCCTGGTCTCCGCCGCCAACGACTCCTTCCTGCACGCGATGCACGTCACCGCGCTGTGCGGCGCGGGCGTCGCCCTGGTGGGCGTCCTGGTCGTGGCCCTGTTCCTCCCGGGCAAGCCCCCGGCCTCCGCCGCACCCGCCCCCGCCGAACCCGTCGACCGGGAACCCGCCGCCACGAGCCGCTGACGCACCGGGGCTGTGCCCCCGTCCCCGCTGTGGGCAACTGGTCCGCCCAGGGGGCGGAACGGGTGGGCACAGCCCCAGCCGCCCCGGGCCGTCGGCGCCAGGGTAGGGGCGAGGCCCGCGGCAGGGGGGCGCGCCGGACCGTCGGGCCAGGGAAAATGGGCCCAGCCGCTCAACCGCAGAGGAGTCGACACCGTGGAGCAGAGCCCCACCCGAGCCACCCGCGGCCGCCCCCGCAGCGAGGCCGTGGAGCGGTCGATCCTCGAGGGCGTCATCCGGCTCATCGAGGAGGGCACCCCCCTCGCCGAGCTGTCCATCGAGCGCATCGCCCGCACCGCGGGCGTCGGCAAGGCCACCATCTACCGCCGCTGGAGCGGCAAGGAAGAGATCTTCGTCGACGTCCTGCGCACCCTGGAGGCCCCGCCCGCCGCCCTGCCCGGCACCTCCATGCGCGACGACCTCGTCGTCCTCCTGGAGCAGATCCGCCGCCGCGGTCTGAACCTGCGCGCGTCGGCGATCCTGCACAACGTCTTCGCGCAAATGAAGACCCTGCCCAAGCTCTGGGACGCGTACCACGCGACGGTCATCGAGCCGCAGCGCCGCCGCACCCACGACGTCCTGCGCCGGGGCCAGGAGAACGGCGAGCTGCGCGCGGACGTCGACATCGCGCTCGCCCACGAGCTGTTCGTCGGCCCCATGCTGGTCCGTACCGTCATGCGCTCCGACGCCCCCCTCGACGAGGACCTGCCGGAGCGCGTGGTCGACCTGGTCCTCGGCGGACTGCGCCCCTCCGAGTGAGCCCCCCAGAGGGGCCCGGGGTGTTAGCGTGTCGCCCCGAGCAGCCCTGAACTCGCAGGCGATATGCGCGTTTCGTCACAGAGTGCGGACCCTGGGGGCGCATCCGGAACCTGTCGTGCGCCCCCGCTCGTCCTCGGGTCCGTAGGGCCGTCCGCGGACGGCGGGGACGACACCCGATCATCGCCTAGGGTTCAGGGGCGAGGGACGGTGTGCACGGCAGTCAGTGAGGCGACGAGAGTATGGCGCAGGCGTACAAGGCGGAGACGGACAGCGGCAGCTCGCGGCCCGAGCGCCAGGGCTCCCCGCTGCGGCGTTTCGTCGACGGCTGGCGGGGCGACCCCGGCATCTGGCGGCGCGGACTCGTCACGGCCGGATTCGCGGTCGTGATCGGTCTGGTGATGCTCGTGCACGCCCAGATCCCGAACGGCGTGGGCAACCTCGGCAGCCTCACCGAGACGTTCCTGCCGTGGCTCGGCCTCTTCATCCCCGTGCTCCTCGTCATCGCCGTCGTCCGCAAGTCCGCGACCGCGCTCATCACCCTGCTGCTCCCGGTGATCGTCTGGCTCGACGCCTTCGGCGGCCTCGTCACCGACAAGTCGGGCAGCGGCGGCGACCTCACCGTGGCCACGCACAACGTGAACGCGGACAACCCCGACCCGGCCTCGACCGCCCGTGACGTCGCCGCGTCCGGCGCGGACGTCATCGCCCTGGAGGAGCTCACCTCCGCCGCGGTCCCCACGTACGAGAAGGCCCTGGCGGGCACGTACAAGTACCACTCGGTGCAGGGCACCGTCGGGCTGTGGAGCAAGTACCCGCTGACCGCCACCAAGCCCGTCGACATCAAGCTGGGCTGGACCCGGGCCATGCGGACGACCGTGCACACGCCCAAGGGCGAGGTCGCGTTCTACGTCGCCCACCTGCCGTCGGTGCGGGTCAAGCTCGACGCGGGCTTCACCGCGGGCCAGCGCGACGACAGCGCCGACGCGCTCGGCGAGGCCATCGCCCACGAGAAGATCAGCAAGGTCATCCTGCTCGGCGACCTGAACGGCACGATGAACGACCGCGCCCTGAACGCCGTCACCTCCCAGATGCGCTCCACGCAGGGCGCCGCGGGCGACGGCTTCGGCTTCAGCTGGCCCGCGTCGTTCCCGATGGCCCGCATCGACCAGATCATGGTCAAGGGCGTCGAGCCGGTGTCCTCCTGGACGCTGTCGCGCACGGACAGCGACCATCTGCCGGTGGCGGCGAGCGTCGACCTCTGAGGTCACGCGCCCGTGGCCGCGCGGAACGGTCGGGCGGAACGGTCGGGCGGAATACGGAGTGCGGACCTCTTTGTTCCGTACGTAAACCAAACGATTCCCTTGATCGTCCCTGCCCTCGTACGGGCCCTTCGGAAGGTAGTACGTCTCCATGCCCCTGGCCCTGCTCGCCCTCGCCGTGGGCGCCTTCGGCATCGGCACGACCGAGTTCGTGATGATGGGCCTGCTGCCCAACGTCGCCGACGACCTGGACATCTCCATACCCACCGCCGGACACCTCGTGTCCGCGTACGCGCTCGGCGTCGTCATCGGCGCCCCGCTGCTCGCCGCCGTCACCGCGCGGCTGCCCCGGCGCCGCGTCCTGATCGGCCTCATGGTCCTCTTCGTCGTCGGCAACGCGCTCTCGGCCGCGGCCTCGGACTACCACCTGCTCCTCGCCGCCCGCTTCCTCAGCGGACTGCCGCACGGGGCGTTCTTCGGCGTCGGCGCGGTCGTCGCCACCGGGCTCGTCGCGCCCGAGCGCAAGGCGCGGTCGGTGTCCCTGATGTTCCTCGGGCTCACCGTCGCCAACGTCGTCGGCGTGCCCATCGCCACGCTCATGGGGCAGCAGCTCGGCTGGCGCGCCACGTTCCTCGCCGTGAGCGCGATCGGGCTCGCCGCCATCGCCGCGCTCGCGCTGCTCGTCCCCGCCGACCACGGCCACGGCGAGAGCACGGGCCTGCGCGGCGAGCTGCGGGCACTCGGCTCGCTGCCCGTGTGGCTCGCGCTCGGTACGACCGTCGCGGGCTTCGGGGCGCTCTTCGCCGCCTACAGCTACGTCACGCCGATGCTCACCGACTCCGCGGGGTTCGCCGAGGCCAGCGTGACGCTGCTGCTCGCGCTCTTCGGCGTCGGCGCCACCGCGGGCAACCTGCTCGGCGGGCGGCTCGCCGACCACGCCCTGCGCGGCACCCTCTTCGGCGGCCTGGCCTCCCTCGCCCTGGTCCTCCTCCTCTTCCCGCTCTTCATGAAGGCCGAGTGGAGCGCCGCCGTCGGCGTGACCCTCCTCGGCATGGCCGCCTTCACCACCGGCTCGCCCCTCCAGCTCATGGTCATGGAGAAGGCCGCCGCCGCGCCCTCGCTCGCCTCCTCCGCCAACCAGGCCGCGTTCAACCTCGCGAACGCCGGTGGCGCGTGGATCGGCGGCCTCGCCCTCGCGGCGGGCTTCGGCGTCACGTCCCCCGCCCTCGCCGGTGCGGCCCTCGCCGTCCTCGGCCTTGGCGTCGCGGCGATCGCCTACGCCGCAGACCTCCGCCGCGCACCGTCGACGTCCCCGGGCCGGGTCATCACCGGCACCGCCCCGCCCCCTCGCCAGCGGACCCGCCACTAAGGCCCCGCCACCCGCCGGGACCGCCCCGGCCCGCACCCTGGCACCACCGCGCTCCGCGCGGTCGCGGGTGGTCCCACCCACCCGCAGCGCCCCGCGTCGGGCCCCCGCCTCCGCAGCCGGGGAGTTTCGGGTGGGCGGGTGGGAGGGAAGGCCGCCGCGGCAGCGGCGGTGTCGTCCCGCCGTGGCGGCGGGCAGCGGGGGCCGGGCCCGAGCCCGGGGCCCCGCCGCGGTAGCGGTGGGGTGGTGCGGCCCGCCGGGGGCTAGAGGCGTTCGCGCCACGCGTTGGTGATCGGCAGCCGCCGGTCCTTGCCGAAGCCCTTGGGCGAGATCTTGGTGCCCGGCGGGTACTGCCGCCGCTTGTACTCGGCGGTGTCCACCATCCGCAGCGTCCGCACGACGAGCTCCGCGTCGAAGCCCGCGGCGGCGACCGCGTCGGCGCCCTCGTCCCGGTCCACGTACCGTTCCAG
This sequence comes from Streptomyces sp. NPDC053474, assembly GCF_044544845.1. NCBI lineage: Bacteria > Bacillati > Actinomycetota > Actinomycetes > Kitasatosporales > Streptomycetaceae > Streptomyces > Streptomyces sp. NPDC053474. The sequence goes on along the minus strand of NZ_JBITXV010000004.1, from coordinate 213,664 downwards.
GATCGCGTCGAGGACGGGATAGTCCGGCAGCGAGTCCGTGTCCACCTGGTCGGGCCGCAGCTCCGCGCTCGGCGGCTTGCTGATGGAGTTCTCGGGGATCGGCGGGGTCCCGCCGCGCTCGGCGGCGGCCCGGTTGCGCCACTTCGCGAGCCGGAAGACCGAGGTCTTGTAGACGTCCTTGATGGGCCCGTACGCCCCGACGGAGTCGCCGTACAGCGTCGAATAGCCCACCGCCAGCTCGGACTTGTTGCCCGGCGCGAGCACGATGTGGCCCTCCTGGTTGGAGAGCGCCATGAGCATCGTGCCGCGCAGCCGCGACTGGAGGTTCTCCTCGGCGAGCCCGGTGAGCCCGAGGGACTCCATGTACGCGTCGAACATCGGCGCGATCGGCACGGTGCGGAAGTGGAGGCCGGTGCGCCGCGCCAGCTCCGCCGCGTCGGCGATCGAGTGCTCGGAGGAGTACCGGGAGGGCATCGCGACCCCGTACACGTTCTCCGCGCCGAGCGCGTCGCAGGCCAGGGCGGCCACGAGCGCCGAGTCGATGCCTCCGGAGAGCCCGATGAGCACGGAGCGGAAGCCGTTCTTCTGGACGTACGCGCGCAGGCCGACGACGAGGGCCGAGTAGACCTCCTCGTCGTCGTCGAGGCGCTCCGCGTACGTGCCGGTGTGCTCGGCCTCGTACGGCGCGAGCGGCTCGGCGGAGAGCGTGACGTGCTCGACGCGCAGCCCGTCGTCGACGACGCCCGAGGGCGCCTGCGCGGCGGCCGCGGGCAGCTCCAGGTCGAGCACCACGCAGCCCTCGGTGAACTGCGGGGCCCGCGCGACGACCTCGCCGTCCTTGTCGACGACGATCGAGTCGCCGTCGAAGACCAGCTCGTCCTGACCGCCCGTCATCGCCAGGTAGGCGGTGGTGCACCCGGCCTCCTGCGCCCGCTTGCGGACGAGTTCGAGCCGCTGGTCGTCCTTGTTCTGCTCGTACGGGGACGCGTTGATGGACAGCAGGAGCCCGGCCCCGGCCGTGCGGGTGGCCGGGACGCGGCCGCCGTCCTGCCACAGGTCCTCGCAGATCGCGAGCGCCACGTCGACGCCGTGCACGCGGACGACCGGGAGCGTCTCGCCGGGGACGAAGTAGCGGAACTCGTCGAAGACGCCGTAGTTGGGCAGGTGGTGCTTGGAGAAGGTGAGCGCCACCTCGCCGCGGTGCAGCACGGCCGCCGCGTTGCGCGGGGCCCCGGCGGGCTGGCCGTAGCGCGGCTTGGCCTCGTCGCTGCGGTCCAGATAGCCGACGACGACGGGCAGTTCGCCCAGGCCCTCGTCGCGGATGCGGACCGCGAGCGCGCGCAGGGCCTGGCGGGAGGCCTCCACGAAGGAGGGACGCAGGGCGAGGTCCTCCACCGGATAGCCGGTGAGTGCCATCTCCGGGAACGCGACGAGGTGCGCGCCCTGTTCGGCGGAGTGCCGGGTCCAGCGGAGGACCGCGTCCGCGTTCTTGGTGAGGTCGCCGACAGTGGAGTCGATCTGATTCAGCGCAAGGCGTAGTTGAGGCACGGCCCCAGTGTAATCGTCAACCCGACGCGATGCCCCCGGGACGGCCGACCGGCGGCCGCCCGGAGACCTCGCGTCACGGGTCTGACCTGGGTCAGGAGCGGTAGCCGAGGACGGTCATCATTCCTGCCTCCGCGTGGTACACGTTGTGACAGTGGATCATCCACAGGCCCGGGTTGTCGGCTTCGAAGTCCACCGTCAGGCGGCCGTTCGGCAGCACGATCGCGGTGTCCTTGCGGGGGCGCCCGGGGGCGCTCGCCAGGGCGAAGGTGTGGCCGTGCAGATGGAGGGGGTGCCACATCGACGTGGAGTTGCTGAACTCCAGGCGCACGCGCTCACCGGCGCGCACCGGATGACGCTGGTCCGGTGCGTACGGCTTCTTGTCGAAGGCCCAGTCGTATGTCGCCATGCCTCCCGTCAGCCGGATCTTGATGGTGCGGTCGGGGGCGCCGGGCTTGAGGGCCACGGAGTCGTCCGCTGTAAGCCGCTCGGCCAGCACCACGCGTCCCTTGAGCTCCTTGGGCCGCGCCGACGGTGACGGGGCGCGGCCGCCGCCCGTGCGGAGCACCGCCTGGGCCGCCGCCTTCTTGCCCTCGGCCACGGCGGTCAGCGGGAAGACGCCGTCCTTGGCGGTGACCAGGACGTCGTACCGCTCGCCCATGCCGATGAGCAGGGCGTCGGCCTTCTGGTGCCGCACCGGGAAGCCGTCGGTGTGCGTGACCGTCAGCTCGTGGCCGCCGAGGGCCACCCGGAAGGCGGTGTCACCGCCCGCGTTGATCAGGCGCAGCCGGATGCGGTCGCCGGGGCGGGCGCGGAAGGAGGTGGGGGCCTCGGGGGTGCGGCCGTTGATCAAATAGTGCGGGTAGGCCACGTCGCCCGCGTCCCGGCCGAGGATGTCGCTGGTGGAGCCCATGAGCATGCGGGACGGACCCTTGGCGTCCTTGGGACCCTTGGGGGTGGGCTCGGGGGAGGCCTTCGCGGAGCCGGTCAGGGCGGTGCGGGACATGTGCCCCGCGTGCCCCGAGCCGCCACTGCCGCCACTGCCGCCGGAGCCGTCCGAGTCGCCGGACCCGCCGGACCCGCCGTGGTCCATGCCGCCCCCGTGGTCCATGCCTCCGCCCATGTCCATGCCGCCGCGCAGCTCCGCGAGGACCGCGTCGGGGGTGGAGCCGTCGACGCCGTCGACCCAGTCGTCGAGGACGACGACCCACTCCTTGTCGTACGCCAGGGGCTCCTTGGGGTCGTCGATGATCAAGGGTGCGTACAGCCCCCGGTCCTGCTGGGTGCCGGAGTGCGGGTGGAACCAGTAGGTGCCCGGGTGCGGGACCTTGAAGCGGTACGTGAAGGCGGCGCCGGGCTTGATGTCCCGCTGGGTGAGGGCGGGGACGCCGTCCATGTCGTTGCGCAGGGCCAGGCCGTGCCAGTGCAGGCTGGTGGGCTGCGGGAGGTGGTTGGCGAGGGTGAGCGAGAGCGTGTCGCCCGCTGTCGCGCGGATCTCCTTGCCGGGCAGCGCGTCGCCGTACGCCCAGGACTTGACCGTGGGGCCGCCCAGGTCGAGCGTCGTGGGCATGGCCATGAGCTTCAGCTCGCGCAGGCGGCCGCCGCCCGGGCGCTTCTTCTCGGCGGCGGCGACCTCGGGGCCGGAGGGCGTCACATAGCCCTTCGAACCGGCCGAAGGGCCGCCCCGGCCGCCGTGGCCGGAGTGTGAGCCGCCGCTGGAGCAGGCCGTGACGAGCCCGGCCCCGGCGGTGGCGAGTGCGGCGCCGAGCAGGGCTCGGCGCGATGTGTGCGGGGTGCGCTCGGTGTGGGTGCGCATGACTGGATACACCTCGTCCGTACTGAGTGGTGCGTGCAGAAGGGCGCGTCTGCTGCTTCTGGTACACCGCTCCGGCCCCGGAGGTTCCCCCCGGCGCGGGCAGCGCGAAGCAGCCGGTACGGCGGCCTAGATCCGCAGCACGGAGAGCCGGGCGAGGAGCGCGCGCGGCGGGGGCGGCTCGGGCCACGGTGCGGCCCGGAGCCCGGCGGGCAGCGGGCCGGGCACGGCCACCGGCGGCCGCGCCACCCCCGCGCCGAACAGCGCGAGCACGAGGGCCCCGCCCAGGACGGCCAGGCACACGGACATCGGGTCCATGCCCGTGTCATGGGAAGGAGAGCCGGGCGGGGCGGCCTCGGGCCCGACGCCCGCGGCCGCGACGGCGTGGCTCGCGGCCAGGGGCGCGGCCCCCGGATGCGGGGTGGCCTGACCCGCGGTCAGGGGTCCGACGTCCGCGTGCGTGTCAGTGTGACTCGCGGTCATGGGGCCGGTGCCCTTGGGCGGGGCGGCCTGATGCACGGTCATGGGCCCGGCGCCCGCGTGTGTGACGGTGTGGCTCGCGGTGAGGGGCCCAGCGCCCGCGTACGGGGCCGCGGGCTCAGCGCCCGTGCGCAGGGCGGTCTGGTTCCCGGCCACGGGCCCGGCCCCCGCGACGTGCGGGGCAGGCTCCGCCCCGGTGCCCCGGGTGGCCGCGTGGGGCGAGGGCGTCGAGCCGCCCCCGTGCTCCTGCGGATGCCCCAACGTGTGCATCGTCACGATGCCGAACAACAGCGCCACGAGGAGCAGGAATCCGCTCGCGCTCGTGGGCAGTTGCTTCGGGGCCATGGTGGGGAGCCTACCCCTCCCCGGTATGGGGCGATGTGCGGGGCCCGTGAGAAACATTGATCATGAACCCATGACGACTACGGACAAGCCCGGACAGAGCGCGGGCGAGACGACGGCGGCCGAACAGGCCGCGGCGGCCGCGAGGGCCGGTGACGCCGGGGCCGCGGAGTTCGGGGAGGACACCGGGACCTCACGGCAGTTCATCTCCTGGGTGACGCTCGCCCTGATGACCACCGCCTCCGTGGCGAGCCTGCGGCCCTCGCCCGCCATGGCCATCTACGGCCTCGCCGCCGTCTTCCTGTACCTCCTGCCCGCCGTGGTCTTCCTGCTGCCCACGGCCCTCGTCGGCGCGGAGCTGGCCTCCGGGTGGACGGGCGGCATCTACCGGTGGGTGAGCGAGGCGCTCGGCAAGCCGCTCGGATTCGTCGCGGTGTGGTGCCAGTTCGCGATGACCATCGCGTACTACCCGAGCCTGCTCGCGTACGTGGCCTCGACGTTCGCGTACGTCGTCCATCCGAGCCTCGCCGAGGACGGCCTCTACGTAGCCATCGTCATCGTCGTCATCTACTGGACCGGGGTGTGGATCACCTCGCGCGGCACCAAGACCGTGGCGGGCCTCTCGTCCCTGGGGCTCGTGATCGGCACGCTCGTCCCCGGCGTCGTGCTCGTCGCCCTCGGCCTCGTCTTCCTGGGACAGGGCAACGAGCCCGCCGCGCCCATGACCGCCGACCACTGGCTGCCGCCGTGGACGGGCCTGGCCAGCCTCGTGCTCATCGTCAACAACTTCCTGTCGTACGCGGGCATGGAGATGAACGGCGTCCACGTGTCGTCGCTGCGGCACCCGCGCGCGGAGTACCCGCGGTCGATCTTCCTGGCCACCGGCCTCGTCCTGCTGATCTTCGTCGTTCCGGCCCTGGCCATCAGCTGGGTCATGCCGTCCGAGCAGCTCAGCCTCACCGCCGGGCTCATGCAGGCCTTCCAGGCGTTCTTCGACCACTTCCACATCGGCTGGATGACGAAGGTCGTCGGGATCATGCTCGTCATGGCCGCGCTCGGCGGCATGCTGACGTGGCTCGCGGGACCCGCCAAGGGCCTGGTGACGCTGGCCCGGCAGGAGGGCTATCTGCCGCCGTTCCTGCAGCGCTTCAACAAGCACGGCGTGCCCCTGAACATCATGATCGCGCAGGGTGTGATCACCACCCTGATCGGTGTCCTGTACGCGTTCAGCGACGACGTCTCCAGCGCGTACTGGATGTTCTCGGTGATCACCGTGCAGATCTACCTCATCGCGTACCTGCTGATGTTCGTGGCCGTGGTGCGGCTGCGCCGCACGCAGCCGCACGTCGAGCGCGGCTTCGTCGTGCCCGCCGTCACGCTCGTCGCCGGGGTCGGCTTCGTCGCCTCGGCGTGCGCGCTCTGCATCGGCTTCGTGCCGCCGGACCAGTTCGGCGACGCGCCGCTGTGGCGCTATCTGATGATCGTCGGCGGCGGGCTGCTCGCGATCGGCGTGGCCGCGCCGGTCGCCTTCCTCAAGTTCCGCAAACCGGAATGGGTCCATCCCGACCACCAAGGCACGCATGCCCTCACCTAGCCTCAAGACGCGTATGTCCCCCGTGCCCCGAGACGCCGAAGCGCCCCGCGCCGTGCGCGTGGCCGTGGCCGCGCTCCTGGCCCTCGGCGCCGCCGCGTACACCTCGTGGACCCTCGAAGCGGTCCTGCCGACCGGGCTCTCGCCGCTGAGGACGTACGTGAGCGAGCTCGCCGCCGAGGACCAGCCGTACGGGGCCTTCTTCCGGGCGGTGGACTTCGCCGCGGGCGTGCTGGTGTGCGCGGGGGCCCTGGGCGGCCTGGCGCGGCTGCGCTGCCGGGCCGCCGTGCTGTCGGCCTTGGGCTGGGCCGGGCTCGTCCTCTTCGGCGCGGCCACGGCCGCCGACGCGCGCCTTCCGCTGAGCTGCGCGCCCACCGTGGACGCGGCGTGCCGCGCGCGCGAGCGGGCCGGGCTCGTGCCCTCCACGCACGCCGCGCACGCGGTCAGCAGCAGCGTGGCCGTGGTCGGGGCGCTGGTGGGGATGGTGCTCCTGACGGCGGCCGTACGCCGGGCGGGCGCGGGCGGGGCGCGGCAGCGGGCGGCGCTCGCGGTGCTCGTGGCCGTCGAACTCGCCGCCACCGTCTGGACCCTCGCGGCCGTCTTCGCCTTCGACGCCGGGCACGGCACGTGGGGGCTCGGCATCGGCCAGCGGCTCCAGGTGCTCGCCATCGCCCTGTGGCTGGTGGGCCTGGCGTGGCTCGTCCTCGTACGACGGCGGAGGTGACGGGGAGGGTGTTCGTACGGATCGACGGGGTGCCGCACCACGTGGACGTGACCGGGGACGGTCCCGTGTGCGTGCTCAGCGCGGGGCTCGGGCTCGCGTGGTTCGAGTGGGACCCGGTGGTCGAGCTGCTCGCCCCCACCCGCACCGTCGTCCGCTTCGACCGGCCCGGGCTCGGCCGCAGCGGGCCCGCGCGCGGGGCGCCCACGCTGGCGGCGGAGGCGGAGCGCGTCGGCCGTGTCCTGGACGCGGTGGGGCTGGGGGAACGGGCCGTGACGGTCGTCGGGCACTCTCTCGCCGGGTTCCACGCGGAGGCGTTCGCGCGGTGGTGGCCGGGGCGGGTGGCCGGGCTCGTCCTCGTCGACTCCAGCGTGGAGGAGCGGACGCGGGCGCTGCCCGCGCGCGGGGCGCGGGTCGCGGGGGCGCGCGCGGGCGGGGCGGTCCTCGGCGCGCTCGGGGTGCCGCGGGCTCTTGGGCCCCTGGTGCGGGGCGGGGGCGTGCCGCGGGGGCCGCGGGCGGTGTACGGGGTGAGCCGGGTGTGGCGGGCCGGGCTCGTCGAGTACGTGACGTACGGCGACGTGGCGCATGAACTCGCCCTGCTCAGGCGGGAGGTCGCGCTGCCGGACGTGCCGGTGGCGGTGCTCGCCGCGGGCCCTGCGGGCGCGAGCCGCTGGGTGTCCCGGCAGCGGGCCCTCGCGGCGTCCCTCGGGGCGTCCTTCCAGGCCCTGTGCCCTGCGGGCCACCTTCTGATGCGGGACCGTCCTCGCGAGGTCGCCGCGGCGATCCTGGCCACGCGGTAGCCCGCGGGGCACCGTCCGCAGCCACCCCACGCCAAAGCCGCGCCCCGCACCGCCGGGCCGACCCCGCCGCACCCCACCGCCTTGGGGTGCAGCCTTGCCCCTAGACCCCGGCGCCAAGGGCCGCGCTGCGCGCCGCCGGGACACTCCCACCCACCCGCCCCCCACCCCACCGGGGCCGGGCCCCGGAGGAGCGGTTGCTCGGCACCTGGGGCTGTGCCCACCCGTCCCGCCCTGCGGGACGATTGCCCACAGCGGAGAGCCAGGGCGCGATCGGCGTGGTCCCACCCACCCGCCCCCCAGGACGGCAGCCCAAAAGGCACCACCCGCAAGCGCTCCGCGTCGGGGCCGGGCCCGGCAACGCTGAGGCGTTACGGGTGGGCGGGTGGGAGAAGTCCGTCGCGGTAGCGGCGGTACCACCCACTCAGCTGCGAGCGCTCCGCGTCGGGGCAGGCCCGGCAAGGCTGAGGTGTCACGGGTGGGCGGGTGGGAGGAACCCGCCGCGGTAGCGGTGGGGGCGGGCAGCCAGCTGCGAGCGCTCCGCGTCGGGGCCGGGCCCGGTGGGGTCAGGGGTTGGGGTGGCCCTGGTCGGGGGCGTCGTGCCAGCGAGGGTCCGTGTCCCATTCCAGGTTCCGCTCGGCCGCAGTCCGCATCGCGTGCGTGGCCTCCTCCCGGGAGGCATAGGGCCCGAACCGGTCCTTGCCGGGGCACTCAGGCCCCTCCTCGACCTTCTGGTGCTCCAGGCAGTAGTACCACTCGCCCGGTTTCCCGGCGGTCCGCTTCTTGAACAGCGCCATGGCCACAGCTCCCGTCTCCCCCGTTCTCTCCCGCCATGCTGCCCCATCCGCGCTCGTTAGACTCGCTGGCATGTCTGGCCAGTCACTGCTCGTACCAGGGGAGCTCTCTCCCACCCGTTCCGTGCCCGGGAACATCAGGCGCCCGGAGTACGTCGGCAAGCCCGCCCCGACGCCGTACACCGGGCCGGAGGTGCAGACCCCGGAGACCGTCGAGCTGATGCGCACGGCGGGCCGCATCGCCGCCCGCGCGATGGAGGAGGCCGCGAAGGCCATCGCTCCGGGCGTGACCACCGACGAGCTCGACCGCATCGCGCACGCGTACATGTGCGACCACGGCGCCTACCCGTCGACGCTCGGCTACCGCGGCTTCCCGAAGTCGCTGTGCGCCTCGGTCAACGAGGTCATCTGCCACGGCATCCCGGACTCCACCGTGCTGCGCGACGGCGACATCGTGAACCTCGACGTCACCGCGTACATCGGCGGCGTGCACGGCGACAACAACGCGACGTACCTGGTGGGCGACGTGGACGACGAGTCGAAGCTCCTCGTCGAGCGCACCCGTGAGGCCCTGCACCGCGCCATCAAGGCCGTCAAGCCCGGCCGTCAGATCAACATCATCGGCCGCGTCATCGAGTCGTACGCCAAGCGCTTCGGCTACGGCGTGGTCCGTGACTTCACCGGCCACGGCATCAACACGTCGTTCCACTCCGGCCTGATCGTCCCGCACTACGACAGCCCGCACGCGACCACGGTCATCCAGCCCGGCATGACGTTCACGATCGAGCCGATGCTGACGCTGGGGACGCACGAGTACGACATGTGGGACGACGGCTGGACGGTCGTGACCAAGGACCGCAAGCGCACCGCGCAGTTCGAGCACACGCTCGTGGTGACGGACAGCGGGGCGGAGATCCTCACGCTGCCGTGAACCGGATGGGCGCGTAACGTTTTTACCGACAGGGTGTCGGGAACCAGTTGACTTAGGTGAGCCTAACTTGCATGATCGGTGCTGGCCACACTGGTTTCCCGTCCCCTCTCGGCATCCGGAGGTCCGCATGGACTCGGCGATCCCTCAGCCCACGGCGCCGCTTTCGTTCTCGACGCTCATCCGCACCGCGTCCCACGAACAGCACACGGAGGCGGAGACGTCGACGTTCATGAGCGACCTGCTCGGCGGCCGTCTGGGCGTGGACGCGTACGCGCGCTACACGGAACAGCTCTGGTTCGTCTACCGCGCCCTGGAGGACGCCGCCGAGGCCCTGCGCGACGACCCCGTCGCGGGTCCTTTCGTCCGGCCCGAGCTGGAGCGCGTCCCCGAGCTGGAGCGGGACCTCGCCCATCTGCGGGGCGCGGACTGGCGCGAGCACGCCACCGCGCTGCCCGCGACGGCCGCGTACGCCGCCCGGGTCGAGGAGTGCGCGCGGACCTGGCCCGGCGGGTACGTCGCCCACCACTACACCCGCTACCTCGGGGACCTCTCCGGCGGGCAGATCATCCGGGGCCGGGCCGAGAAGACCTGGGGCTTCGCCCGCAAGGGCGACGGGGTCCGCTTCTACGTCTTCGAAGGGATCTCCAACCCGGCCGCGTTCAAGCGGGACTACCGCGAGCTGCTCGACCGGATCGAGGTCACCGTCCCCGACGAGCTGGAGCGGCACCGGATCGTCGACGAGTGCAAGCGGGCCTTCGCCCTGAACACGGCCCTGTTCCGGGACCTGGCCACCGAGTTCCCACACGCGGCGTAGCCCTCCGGCCGGGCTGGGCGACCGCGTTTCGCGCTGCGCGCTCGTCCTCAACCGCCGGACGGGCTTGATTTCCCAGCCTCAGGCCGATCCTCCCCAGGCCTAGGCCCAGGTGGCGTGCGAAGGCAGGGCCACGCGGCCACCCACCTCGATGAGGTCTCCGGGGCCCGGGGCCGTGATGATCTGGGAGCCCCGGCCCTGGGTGATGTTGAGGGCCCGGCCCAGTTCGTGGGTGAGCAGGAGGGCCGCCGCCCCGGTGGCCTCGTCCTCGCGGATGCCGTCGTCGCGCCCGGGGAAGCCCCGCGCCCGCACCCGCCCCGCGGCCTCGTCCTCCCACGCCCAGGCGTAGATCCACTCCCCTGCGGGCGGCACCGCGAGCGCCTCCACCTCGGCCGCCGAACCGTACGCGCGCAGCGTCCGCGGCGGCGCCCACTGCGCCCGCGCCGTGATCCAGGTGAACTCCCCGTCCTGTCGCGCCTCGACGACCCCGGCCTCGGTGACGAGCTCGGGCACGTCGAGCAGCCAGGCCGCGCCGAGGCAGGGGTGTCCGGCGAAGGGCAGCCGCGTGGTGGGCGTGTAGATGTCGATGTGCCCGCGCTCGGGGTCGTCGACGAACACCGTCTCGCTGAAGCCGAGTTTCCCGGCGAGCTCCTGCCGCGCCTCGCGCGCGGGCACGCGGCCGCCGTTCCTGACGACCCCGAGCTCGTTGCCGTAACCGCCGTCGGGGCCGCAGAAGACCCGCAGGACGTCGACTCCGGCGTGCACATCGGCCCCGGCGGGCGCGCCGGGTACCCCCGGCCCCTGTTCTTCGGTCATTCGGGCATTCAAGCATCCGGCGCCGCACGGACGTGCGGCGCCGGAGGAGGAGTTGGGGTCGTCACACCCCGGCCCGGGTCAGGGCGCGGGCGTCACGCCCGGCACACCGTGGCCGGGCCCGCGCCGCCGCGCCGCGTACACGGCGCCCGCACCGGCCGCGACCACCGCGCCCGCGACCCCGAGCAGCGCGCCCGAGGGAGCGCCCGAGCCGGTCTCCGCGAGGGCCCCGGTGCCGCCGTCACCGACGGAGCCGCCGCCCACGGAACCGCCACCGCCCACGGACCCGGCAGGCCCGGCGTCGCCGCCCATGCCGGACGAGCCGGAGGGGGCCGCGGCGGAGGACGGGACCTTCGCCCGGTCGGACAGGGTGAGCGCGACGGTCACCGGGTCGATCGGGTCGCCCGCCTTGTAGAGGGAGCCCACCGTGCCGTTGGCGAACTGCCGCGCGCCCGCCGCCGTGAACCTCGCGGGGACCTTGCTGAGGAGCACCACGTCGTTCTTGGCGGCGTACGAGACGCGGGACAGGTCGAGCGTCGCGAACTTCACGTCGTCACGGGTGCGGCCCTGCGCCTTCACGTCGGCGTACAGCGTGCCCTTCTTGCCGCTCGCCTTGACCCTGAGGTCGCTGAACGTCATGTCGATGCCGTGGCCCGAGTACCGGAACCGCACGCTGCCGCCGAAGGAGGCGTCCACCGTCTTGGCGCTCGCGTTCCACTTCGCCTTGGCGTAAGGGAAGTCATAGCCGTTCGCCTTCTTCTTGGCACCGCCCGCGGTCGTCACCTTGCCGCCGGTGGAGATGTAGCGGCGGAAGCTCTCCTTCATGCCCCACGCCATCTTGCCGCCGACGACCTTCTTCGGCTTCGCGGGGGTCGACGGGGTCGGCTTGGGCTCGGGCTTCGGCTTGGGCTTCGGCTTCGTGGGGGTCGACGGGGTCGGCTTGGGCTTCGGGTCGGGGCCCGGGCCGGGGACGGGCGCGCCGGGCTTCACCGTGAAGGTGGCGGGGTCGAGCACCTCGCCCTCGCGGTACATGCCGTTGAAGGCCTTCGCGCCCTTGGCGGTCAGTTTCGCCGGGACGTCCTTGTACGTCACCGCGCCGCCCTCCCCGTGGCCCGGCTGGATGCCGTTGAGGTCGAGCGTGGCGAGGTCGATGTCGTTCTGCTTGGTGCCGTTGAGGGTGACGTCCGCCTGGATGGCGCCGGTCTTGCCCTGGGTGCGCACCTTCACGTCGGCGATGGCGATGTCGAAGCGGTGCGCGGTGGAGGTGAAGCGGACGCCGCCCTTGAAGGCGGCCTTCAGGGCGTGGTCGCCCAGGTCGTACGTGCCTTGTGCACCGCCGAAGGTGAACACGCCGTTGCGCGGGGCCTGCTGGGCGCCGCCGGTGGTGGTGATCTTTCCCGCCGCCATGGTGACCACGTAGGTGCGGAAGGATTCCTTCAGACCCCAGTCCAGGGTGCCGTCCACGACGCTGTACACCGGCGGGGCCTTCGGGGACGCGGCGGCGGGCTCGTCGGCGGCGAACGCCGGGAGGGTGAGCGCGCTCGCGCCGAGCGCGGCGGCCGTCGCGACGGCGGCCGCGCGGACTATGGGGCGGCGGGGGGCAGCCATGGTGTGTGCTCCTTGGGGTGGAGGGAGGGACGGGAAGGGGGGACGGGGTGGTTCAGGGGGTGCCGGTGGTGTCGTCGGCGGTGCCGGTCGCGCGGGCCGCGCGGCGCTTGCGGGTGACGCCGAAGACGACCGCTGCCGCGACGAGCAGGGCGGCGACGGCACCGACGGCGATCGGCAGGGCGGGCGAGGAGTCCGACGTGTCGTCGGCGGAGCGCGCGGCCTTCTCCGCCTTCGGCCCGGCGTCCGGGGCCTTCGCGGCCTTGGGCTCAGCGGCCGAGCCGAGGTCCGGCAGCGCGGGCAGCTCCGCCTTCTCGTCGACGGCGACGGCCAGCGAGACGGGGTCCATCGCGGTGCCCGCCTTGTACAGGGAACCGAACGCCCTGGCCCCGTCGGCGGTGAGCTTCGCGGGCGCCTCGGTGACGGCGATGAGGCCGTCCTTCGGCTTGAGGTCCGCGAGGCCCTTGCCGGTGAAGGTGACGAGCGGCGCCTTCTTCTGGGTGAAGTCCCCGCTGTCGACGTCGGCGTAGAGCGTGCCCTCGCCGTCCTCGACGCCGACCGCGACCCGGCTCAGCCGGATGTCGAGCCCGTGCTTCCCGGTGAAGCGGACGGCACCGGTGAAGTCCGCGTCAAGGGTGCGCTTCTTCTCGTCGTACGAGCCCTCGCCGCGCGGGAAGCGGAACAGCGCGCCGCCGTCCCGGGCCCCTGACGACAGGGTCCACTTGCCCTGGGCGATGGAACCGGAGACGTACTCGCGGAAGGTGCGGCGCACGCCCCAGTCGACGGCGGCGTCCTCGATGCGCCCGGCGGCCTTCGCCTTCTTGCCCTCGGCGCCCTTCTTGCCGTCCTTGTCCCCGGAATCGCCGGGCTCCTTGGACGGCCGGTCACCGGGCTCCTTGGACGGCTTGTCGGCGGGCTTCTTGCCGGTGGCCGCCGCGAGGTCCGTCGACAGGCTCACCGGGTCGAGCCGCGTGCCCGCCGTGTAGTACCCGGCGAAGGCCTTCGCGCCCCGCGCGGTGAGCGTGGCGGGGATGTTGGTGAGGGCGATCGGGCCCGAGCCGCCCTTCATGTCGATGCCGGACAGGTTCAGCGAGGCCAGCGGCACCTGCGCGGTCGAGGTGACCTTCCCGGTGCCCTTGGCCTTGCTGACCATGTCGGCGTAGAGCGTGCCGGAGCCGCCGGAGACCTTCACGGTGGGGCGGCTGACCGTCAGGTCGAGCTGGTACGAGGAGCCCTTCTTGTGGCCGGTGAAGCGCACCCCGCCCGAGAACCGGGCACTGAAGGCGCCGCTCTCCGGGTCGTAGGCCCCCTGGGCTGAGTGGAAGCGGAACTGGCTGCCGCCGACGGTGGCCGCGCCGCCCTGGAGGTTCCAACTGCCGTGCGCGACGGGCCCGGTGACATAGCTCTGGAAGGAGGACTTGATGCCCCAGTCGAGCCTGCCGCCGCGCACGGTGCGCTCCTCGGCGTGGGCGGCCGCCGCCGGGAGCAGCGCGGTGACGAGCCCGGCGAGCACGGCCACGACGGTGCCGCGGACGCCGTGGCCGAGGCGTGCTCGCGACGGTCTGGACAACGGCATGGGACCCCTCCGAGGCGGTCTAGATCGTTAGGTAAGGCTAACCTAAACTACGATCTCGTCATGAGGGAACCACACGACAGGACGGTGGACTTCGGTGCGTAAGCCGCGCTCACTTCGGACGGTCGGCGCCTTGGCGGCCGTCCTCGCCCTCTCCCTCACCGGATGCGGATCCACGGGTGACGGGGGCTCAGCAGGCGGCGGCGCGGGGACGAAGGCCGCCCGCGCCGACCGCGTCGAACCGCTCAAGGGCACGCCGGAGCCGAAGCTCCCGGTGACCGTCGACTCCGCCGACGGCAAGAAGGTCACGGTCGAGGACACCAGCAGGATCGTGCCGCTCAGCGGCAGCCTGAACGAGATCGTGTTCACCCTGGGCCTCGGCGGGCACGTCGTGGGCCGGGACGTCACCGCGACCTTCGAGCAGGCCGAGAAGCTGCCCGTGGTGACGCGGGCCCACGACGTGTCGGCGGAGAGCGTGCTCTCCCTGAAGCCGACGGTCGTCCTCGCCGAGAGCACGACGGGCCCCGCCGAGGCCGTCGACCAGATCAGGGACGCGGGCATCCCGCTCGTCGTCCTCGACCCGGCCAAGGGCCTGGACGACGTCGGCCCGCGCATCAAGGCGGTCGCGCGGGCGCTCGGCGTCCCGAAGGCGGGCGCGGCCCTCACGTCCCGTACGGAACAACGGCTCGACAAGGTACGCCGGTCCGTGCCCGCCGGAGCGAGGAAGCCGCGCGTGGCCTTCCTCTATCTGCGCGGCTCGGCCTCCGTGTATCTGCTCGGCGGCCGCGATTCGGGCGCCCCGTCGCTGCTCGAAGCGGCGGGCGCCGTCGACGCGGGCAAGGAGTCGGGCCTGCGGAAGGACTTCACGGCGATCACCAGCGAGGCCCTGGCGAAGGCCGCACCCGACGCGATCCTCGTGATGTCCAAGGGGCTCGACTCGGTCGGCGGCGTCGACGGCCTGGTGAAGATCCCCGGTGTGGCCGAGACCCCGGCGGGCATGGACCGCCGCGTCGTCTCCGTCGAGGACGGGATGCTCCTCAACTACGGCCCGCGCACGGACCGGGTGCTCGCCTCCCTCGTCGACCAGCTGTACGGGGACGCCGCATGACCCTCGCGACCGGGTCCGCGGCGGCCCCCGCGCGGGAGACCGCCACCGCCCGGCGCGGGCGGCGCGGCACGCCCGCGCTGCTCGCCGCCGCCCTGACCGCCGCGCTCGCCGTGCTGTGCCTGCTGTCCGCGGGACTCGGCGCGTACGACATCCCGCTCGGCGACGTCCTCGCCTCCGTCCAGCACCGCGCGGGGCTCGGCGGGCACGCCCTGGAGCGGGTGCCGGAGAGCGTGCTGTGGAAGGTGCGCCTGCCGCGCGTGACGCTCGCACTCCTTGTGGGCGCCTCGCTGGGCTGCGCGGGCGCCCTGATGCAGGGCGTGTTCGGCAATCCGCTGGCCGAGCCGGGCGTCATCGGGATCTCCTCCGGCGCGGCCGTGGGCGCGGTCGCCTCGATCACCTTCGGCCTGAGCTTCTTCGGCAACTGGACCGTCACGGTCTGCGCGTTCGCCGCCGGTCTCGCCACCGTGCTGCTCGTGTACGCCCTGTCGCGCGAGGGCGGCCGCAGCGAGGTGGTGACGCTGATCCTCACCGGCATCGCCGTGAACGCCTTCGCGGGCGCGCTGATCGGCCTGTTCATCTTCTTCGCCGACAACGCCCAGGTCTCGCAGATCACGTTCTGGCAGCTCGGCTCGCTCGCCCAGGCCACCTGGCCGAAGGTGCTCGCCGTGCTGCCGTGCGCGGCGGCGGGGCTGCTCGTCGCTCCCCTGTACGCCCGCAGGCTGGACCTGCTCGCGCTCGGGGAGCGGCCCGCGCGGCACCTGGGCGTGGACGTCGAGCGGCTGCGGATCGTCCTGGTGCTCGTGGTGGCGCTGCTCACCGCGGCGGCCGTGGCGGTGGCGGGGATCATCACGTTCGTGGGGCTGCTCGTGCCGCACCTGCTGCGGATGGCGGCCGGTCCCGGGCACCGCTTCCTGGTGCCGGGCAGCGCGCTCGGCGGGGCCGTGGTGCTCGTCGGCGCCGACCTCGCGGCCCGTACCGTGGCCGCCCCCGCCGAGCTGCCGCTCGGCGTGCTCACCGCGCTCTTCGGCAGCCCGTTCTTCTTCTGGCTGCTGCGCAGGACCCGTCGTAAGCAAGGGGGTTGGGCATGATCGGGCGGCTCTTCGGCGGGCGCGGGCGCGCGCTGCCCGGGCCCGTGGCGCCCGGCGAAGTCCTCGCCGAGGCCGCGGACGCGCGGCTCGCGCTCGGCGGCCGCGAGGTCCTCAAGGGCGTGTCGGTGCCGGTCCGGGCGGGCGAGGTGCTCGCCCTCGTCGGCCCCAACGGCGCGGGGAAGTCCACCCTCCTGGCCGCGCTCGCCGCCGACCTGCAGGTCACCTCCGGTGCCGTGCGGATCCGCGGCCGGGCGGCCGGGGACTGGCCCCCTCGCGAACTGGCCCTGCACCGGGCCGTGCTGCCGCAGTCGGCGGCGCTGTCCTTCCCCTTCGCCGTCGAGGACGTCGTCCGGATGGGGCGCGCGCCCTGGGCGGGGACCCGCCTGGAGGAGGACGACGACAAGGTGGTGCGCGAGGCGATGGCCGCCACGGAGGTCACCGGGTTCGCGGCGCGGCCGTTCTCCGCGCTCAGCGGCGGCGAGCGGGCCCGGGTCGCGCTCGCCCGCGTGCTCGCCCAGCGGGCGCCGCTGCTGCTGCTCGACGAGCCGACCGCCGCGCTCGACCTGCGCCACCAGGAGCTGGTCCTCAGGATCTGCCGGGAGCGCGCCGCGGCCGGGGACGCGGTGGTCGTCGTGCTCCACGACCTCGGCCTCGCGGCGGCGTACGCGGACCGGGCGGTGGTGCTGCACGGCGGGACGGTGGCCGCGGACGGCGCCCCGTGTGACGTGTTCGACGCCGCGCTGCTGTCCGGGGTGTACCGCCAGCCGATCGAGGTGTTTCCCCATCCGCGGATCGGAAAGCCGCTGGTGACGCCGGTGCGAGGGGGCAGCTGACGGCGACCGCGCCAACGATCACCGTCGATTTCAGGACATCGCTTGACCCGTCCTTTGCCCATTCGTGGGCATGCCCGAAGTAAGGCTCGGTTAAGTTAGGCTCCCCTCACTTTCTTCCACCTGGAGCCTCCATGCACCGCGCCCGCCTTCCCCTCGCCACCGCCACCGCGGCGGCGGCCCTCGTGGCCCTCACCGGCTGCACCGAGAAGAGCGACGGCAAGGGCGGCGACGGCACCATCAAGGTGACCGCGAGCGACGACGCGTGCGAGGTGTCGAAGAAGGAATTCCCCGCCGGGCACGTGAAGTTGGCCATCGAGAACAAGGGCTCCAAGGTCACCGAGGTCTACCTCCTCTTCCCTGACGACCGCATCGTCAGCGAGCGCGAGAACATCGGCCCCGGCACCCGGCAGACCCTCACCGCCGAGGTGAAGGAGGGCGACTACCGCATCGCCTGCAAGCCCGGCATGAAGGGCAAGGGCATCCGCAAGACCGTAAAGGCCACCGGCGGCGGCAAGGCGGCCAAGCGCGACCCGCGCCTCGACAAGGCGGTGGCCGAATACCGCTCCTACGTCCAGGCGCAGGCCGACGAGACGCTCCCCAAGGTGAAGGTCTTCACGGACGCGGTCAGGAAGGGCGACCTGGAGGCCGCGAAGAAGGCGTACGCGCCCTCCCGCATCGGCTGGGAGCGCACCGAGCCGGTCGCCGAGTCGTTCGGCGACATCGACCCGAAGGTCGACGTCCGCGAGGACGGGCTCGGCGACGACCAGGACCCCGCGAAGGACTGGACGGGCTGGCACCGCCTGGAGCGCGCGCTCTGGCAGGACAAGAAGATCGGGCAGCGCGAGAAGGACCTCGCCACCCGGCTCGACAAGGACCTCGCCGACTGGCGCAAGCGCGTCGGCAAGGCCGTGATCACCCCGACGTCCATGGCCAACGGCGCCAAGGAGCTCCTCGACGAGGTCGCCACCGGCAAGGTCACCGGCGAGGAGGAGCGCTACTCGCACACCGACCTCGTCGACTTCAAGGCCAACGTGGAGGGCGCCGAGAAGGCCTTCGCCCTGCTCAAGCCGGTGGCGGCGGAGAACGACCCGGCGCTCGCCAAGGAGCTCGACAAGCAGTTCGCGGCCCTGGGCGAGCTCCTCGACCGGCACCGCTCCGGCAAGGCGGGCTCCTCCGACTTCACGTCGTACGACAAGGTCGGCAAGGCGGACCGCAAGGAGCTGCTCGACGGGGTGAACGCGCTCGCGGAGCCGCTGTCGAAGCTCGCGGCGGCCGTCGTCACCTCCAAGTGACGCGTCCCAGGGAGGGGAGGCTCAACCATGACTGAGGAGACCAGCACCGGTGCGCCGTCGCGGCGTTCCCTGCTCGGCTGGGGCGGCGCCGGGCTCGTGCTCGGCGCGGCGGCCGCGGGCGGCGCGGTCGCGGTGACCCGCGAGGAGTCCGACGCCGGTGACGCGGTGCCCGCGGCCTCGACCGGCGCGGCCGTCGACTTCTACGGCCCGCACCAGGCGGGCATCGCGACGCCCGTCCAGGACCGGCTGCATTTCGCCGCGTTCGACGTGAAGACCGAGGACCGCGAGGAGTTCGTGGCGCTCCTGAAGGAGTGGACGCGGGCGGCGGCCCGGATGACCGCGGGCCACGCGGTCGGCGAGGGCGCCTTCGGCGGGCTCGCCGAGGCGCCGCCGGACGACACCGGCGAGGCGCTCGGCCTCAAGCCCTCGCGCCTGACGCTCACCCTCGGCTTCGGGCCCTCCCTGTTCGAGAGGCACGGCGAGCGGTTCGGCCTCGCGGGCAGGCGCCCCAAGGCCCTCGTGGACCTGCCCAAGTTCCCCGGCGACAACCTCGACCGGGCCCGCAGCGACGGCGACCTGTGCGTGCAGGCCTGCGCGGACGACCCGCAGGTCGCGGTGCACGCGATCCGCAACCTGGCCCGCATCGGCTTCGGCAAGGTCGCCATCCGCTGGTCGCAGCTCGGCTTCGGCAAGACGTCCTCGACCACGCCCGACGCCCAGACGCCGCGCAACCTCATGGGCTTCAAGGACGGCACCCGCAACATCGCGGGCACCGACGAGGCCCGCCTCGCCCGGCACGTGTGGGTCGGCGAGAAGGACGGCCCCGACTGGATGACCGGCGGCTCCTACCTCGTCGCGCGCCGCATCCGCATGAACATCGAGACCTGGGACCGCACCTCGCTGCGCGAGCAGGAGGACGTCTTCGGCCGCGACAAGGGCGAGGGCGCCGCCGTCGGCAAGGCCAAGGAGCGCGACGAGCCGTTCCTGAAGGCGATGAAGCCCGACGCACACGTACGGCTCGCGCACCCCGACTCCAACGGCGGCGCGACGATCCTGCGCCGGGGCTACTCCTTCACCGACGGCACCGACGGCCTCGGCCGCCTCGACGCGGGCCTGTTCTTCCTGGCCTACCAGCGCGACGTGCGCGAGGGCTTCATCCCCGTGCAGCGCTCGCTCGCGGCGAAGGACGCGCTCAACGAATACATCCAGCACGTGGGTTCGGCGGTCTACGCCGTCCCGCCCGGGGTGCGGGACAAGGACGACTGGTGGGGCCGCGCGCTGTTCACCGGGAAGGCGTGAGGCGATGTTCGGCAACTACCTGATCGGCCTGCGGGAGGGCCTGGAAGCCAGCCTCGTGGTGTGCATCCTCGTCGCGTACCTGGTGAAGACGGAGCGGCGCGACGCGCTCGCCCCGGTGTGGACCGGCATCGGCGTCGCCGTGGCGCTGTCCCTCGGCTTCGGCTGCGCCCTCACCTTCGGCTCACAGGAGCTGACGTTCGAGGCGCAGGAGGCCCTCGGCGGCTCCCTGTCGATCCTCGCGGTGGGGCTCGTGACGTGGATGGTCTTCTGGATGCGGCGCACCGCCCGGCATCTGCGGGCGGAGCTGCACGGGCGGCTCGACGCGGCCCTGCGGATGGGCACGGCCGCCCTCGTCGCGACGGCGTTCCTGGCCGTGGGCCGCGAGGGCCTGGAGACCGCCCTGTTCGTCTGGGCGTCCGTCCGCGCGTCCAACGACGGCACGCACGGGCCGCTGCTCGGCGTGGTCCTCGGCCTGCTCACGGCCGTCGCGCTGGGCTGGCTGTTCTACCGGGGGGCCCTGCGCATCAACCTCGCCAAGTTCTTCACCTGGACCGGCGCGATGCTCGTCGTGGTGGCAGCGGGCGTCCTCGCCTACGGCGTGCACGACCTCCAGGAGGCACGGTTCCTCGGCGGCCTGGAGGACAAGGCGTTCGACATCAGCACGACGATCCCGCCGGACAGCTGGTACGGCACCCTCCTGAAGGGCGTGTTCAACTTCCAGCCGAACCCGACGGTCCTCCAGGTCGTCGTCTGGTCGCTGTACCTGGTGCCGGTCCTCGCGCTGTTCCTCGCACCGGCCCGCACCGGCTCCCGTACGCCCGCCGAGCGGGCCCCGAAGGCCGCAGGCCCGGCGAAGGCCGACGCCTCCGGTTCCTGACGGCGCCCCCGCGCCCGCTCCCGGCGGGGCCCCGGTAGGGTTCGGGCCCGGGAGCGGGGAGAGTGAAGGGGTCCCATGATCAGGGTGCGCAGGCTCGGGCGGTTCGGTGCCTCGGCGGCAGCGGCACTCGCCCTGTCGACGACGGCGAGCGGATGCGTGACGGTGCACGGGGAGCGGGAGGTCATCCCGACCGCGACCAAGGCCGAGGCCTCCCGCGCCCTCAAGGAATTCCTGCGCGCCTACAACAAGGCCGACCGCGCCTACGACCCCGCCCTGGACGCGGCCCGCGTCACAGGACCGCTCGGCGCCATCAACCAGGCGGGCCTCAAGGCGCGGCGCGCGCAGCACCCGGACGGCAACGCCCGGCACGTGCCGCTGCGGTTCACGGACGTGAAGTACGCGGTCCCGAAGAAGGCGGGCTGGCCCCGGTTCTTCGTCGTCGACGCCCTCAGCAACCGCAAGCCGCACGGCTACCGCTGGCTGATCGTCTTCACCCGCGCGGGCGGGGACCAGCTGTGGGAGGCCACGTATCTGAACCTGGTCCGTCCCGACCGGATCCCGGACCTGAAGCGGGACGAGGACGGGTACGTGGAGCCGGTCGCCGCCGACCGGGCCGGTCTCGCCCTTGCGCCCCGGCGGCTCGGCGCGGCGTACACGGCGTTCCTCAAGTCCGGCGGCGACGCGTTCGCCCCGGGCCCGCACACCACGCAGTGGAAGGCCGCCCGCGACAAGAACGGCAAGCGCCTCGGCCTCGCCGTGCAGTACCTGGACGAGCCGCGGAACACCGGCGCGTTCGCCCCCATAGGCCTGCGCACCCGCGACGGCGGCGCGCTCGTGTTCTTCTCCACCCACCACTACGAGAAGCAGACCGCGTCCAAGGGCCTCACGGTCTCCGTGGAACCGGACGTCAAGGCCCTCATGAAGGGCGAGGCCAAGCAGTCCGTCACCCTCGAACGCGTCTCGAACCAGGTCTCTCTGACGCCCAGGGCGAAGGGCGAGGTCACGATACTGGGCCGCATGCAGGGCCTGGTGGGGGCGAAGGGCGCCTAGGCCTCAGCCGCGCAGCGGCCAGGCGGCCACGTCTCCCTGGGGCTCCCCCGCGTACCGGGCGCATTCGTCGGTGAGGATCTCAAGGAGGGTCAGCGGGTCGGGCAGGGCGAACTCGGGCCCCCGCACCCAGCCGACCGCGAGGTCACCGGGCAGTCGCGCGGGCGGCACCAGGACATAGGACCCGCGGCAGTGCCAGCGCAGCCCCGGATGCTCGTCCATGGTCTCCGGGTGGCAGTCCAGCTCGCAGGGCCACCACTCGTCCTCGTCCTCCGGTGTCCCGCGCGTCGCGGTGAAGAAGAGCATCCGCCCCTGTCCGTGCGCCCCCTCGGACTCGGCGACGGGCCCGACCTCGATGCCGTCGGCGAGCAGCCGCGCGAGGGCGGCCTGCCCGGCCTCCAGCGGCACGTCGAGGACGTCGTGCACCATGCCGGTCGCGGTGATGAAGTTGGCCTGCGGCTGGTGTCGCGCCCAGCGCTCGATCTGGCCGCGGTCGGTGGTGGACTGGGTCTGCCAGGCGAAGGAGACGGGGTGCCGGGCGGGGGTGGGACAGCCGATGCGGTCGCAGGAACAGCGGTATCCGGCGGGGTACGCGGCCGGGGCGAGCGGCAGCCCCGCCGCGGCGACGGCGAGCAGCAGGTCCTCACGGCGCGTGGCTTCGGCGTCGCCGTCCGCGCCCGCACGTGCCCGTCGGCGAAGCCACTGGGAGATCCTGCTCTGCGCGCCGGACGTCCGGCCGAACTCTGCGCCCATCTATCCCCTCACCTCGCCGTCGTGCGGAACAGCATGACCTATGGTCCCACCATCCTGCTCCCCGGGTGGCCGTAGCCCACATCCGGGGTAGCTGGGGTGATGCAAGGCGGGGGGTGACATAGCGCGTCATTACGGGCGAAGTGGCGTTTTCCGCTCCTACCGTGGTCGCCATGGTCACACGGACTGTGCTGTCACTCTCGGGCGTCACCGCCCTGGCCCTCACCGGGCCCACCGCCTTCCTGGCCCCGCTGGAGTGGGGCGGCGGCCCCCTCACGGTCGACGCGCTGCCGCCGTTCGTCTACGCCGCCCACCGGGGCGGCGCCCTGGAGGTGCCGGAGAACAGCATGTCGGGCCTGATGACGGCGTTCGAGCGGGGCACCGCGCAGGTCCTCGACGCCGATACGCGGATGCTGGCCGACGGCACCCTGGTGGTGCTGCACGACGCGACCCTGGACCGCACGACGTACGCGACGGGGCCGGTGCACCTGCTGACCGCCCGCGAGTGGCAGCACGTGCGGCTGCGCCCGCAGCGGCACGTGCCGGGCCTGTGGCGGATCGAGCGGCCGCCGACCGTGACGGAGGTCCTCGACCGGTTCGGCGGGCGGGTCATGCTGATGCTGGAGGCGAAGGACCCCGAGAGCCTGAACCGGCTGAGCGCGCTGATCCACGAGCGCGGCCTGGCCCGCTCGGTGTTCGTGAACTCCAACAAGCCCTGGGTGGCCCGGCGCGCGCACCACCTGGGCCTGCTCGCGCAGCTGTGGCGGTCCAAGCGGCAGCTGCGCTCGGACCGCCCGGAGCGCTGGGCGTCGTTCGTCGACGTACTGGACGTGGACTACAAGGCGCGCGACGAGGACCTGCGGCGGGCGGTGAACTCCGGCGTCCCGCGCGTGTGGGCGCACACGGTGACCACGCCCGCGCAGCGCGACCGGGTGCTCCGGCTCGGCTGCAACGGCGTGATCACGGACGCCCCTGGGCTCCTTGCGCGGACCCCGGTCAAGGGCGCGCGGAAGGCGGTCCGGCGCCTGCCGGGGCCGCTCAACCAGCGGTGACGCGGGGCGCGATGCCGTAGAGGGCGTACTCGACGAGCTTGTCGGCGTACGCGTGGGTGAGCGGGCCCGTGCGCTGCATCCAGCGCTGGGCGAGCGGGCCCGTCCACAGTTCGAGGGCGACGCGCGGGTCGACGTGGGCGGCGATCTCGCCGCGGTCCTGGCCGCTGCGCAGGCGCTTCACATAGAGCTGGAGCTGGGGTTCGAGGAGCTTCTCGACGAACTCGGCCCCGAACTCCTGGTTGACGACGCCCTCGGCGGCGAGCGCGCGGGCGGGGGCGTCGAACTTGGGGTCGGTCATCTCGTCGACGGTGGCGCGCAGCACGAACTTGAGGTCGGCTTCGAGGTCGCCGGTGTCCGGGATGTCGGTCGCGGGCTCCGCGAGCCCGGCCTCCTCGCTGAGCTGGGCGTTGGCCTGTTCGGCGAGGTCCAGGAAGGCGTCGAGCAGGACGGCGCTCTTGGAGGGCCACCAGCGGTAGATGGTCTGCTTGCCGACGCCCGCGCGCGCGGCGATCGCCTCGATGGTCATCTTGCCGTAGCCGACCTCGCCGACCAGGGCGAGAGCGGCGTCGTAGATCGCGCGGCGAGAGCGCTCGCTGCGGCGCGTGGAGTCAGGTGCGGTCTTCTGGGCCATGCCGTCGAATGTAGCAGCGCCGCGAGACGCCGCGTCTCATCAATGCCGACGGCGCCATCAATTCCCTCGACAAGACGGAGCGTCTCGGCTACTGTCGAGGCGCAACGAGACGAAACGTCTCGCCAGTCGTCGGTGTGTCAGCGGCGCCGACGACTACTTCGACGACTCACGGAGGTCACACCATGTCGCGAGGCGGATCCGGAATGCTCGGCGTGGGCGGTACCCGCAGCAACCTGTCGCGCAAGGCCCTGCGCGGCGGGAAGGGCGCGGGCCGCGTCGGCGGCGGGCTCAGCGCCCAGGAGCAGAAGCGTGAGCTGCTGCGCAAACTCCAGGAGGGCCGGGCGGCGAACCACGACTCATGACGCGGGATGCCCCCGGGAACGGAGGCTCCTGACCGCCGGAACCTCCGGTTCATGAGCAATTTCCCGTCCACACCACAGTTCGAGCGCCACAGATCACTGCGCGAAGGCTTCTCAGACCGCACCATGGGCAGCAATAGCCCCTGCGGTTCGTGAGGAGCCTTCGTTGCGTCAAGCTGCCCGGCGCGCCACACCCCGGCGCTACCTGATGTGCCCACCGGCGCACTTCAAGGTCACGTACTCCATCAATCCGTGGATGGACCCCGCCAAACCCGTCGACGTCCCGCTGGCCATCGCCCAGTGGGAAGACCTGCGCGACCGCTACCGCTCGCTCGGCCACACCGTCGAGGAGCTCGAACCCCGACCCGACCTGCCGGACATGGTCTTCGCGGCCAACGGCGCCACCGTCGTCGACGGCCGGGTCCTCGGCGCGAGCTTCGCCTACCCCGAGCGGCAGGCCGAGGCGGCGGCCCACCTGGAGTGGTTCCGCGCCCACGGCTTCGAGCACGTGCACGAGCCGACCCACATCAACGAGGGCGAGGGCGACTTCGCCGTCACGTCCTCCTACGTGCTCGCGGGCCGCGGCTTCCGCGCCAGCCCGCTCTCGCACGGCGAGGCCCAGGAGGTCTTCGGCCGCCCGGTGATCGGCCTGGACCTGATCAACCCGCGCTACTACCACCTGGACACCGCCCTCGCGGTCCTGGACGACGCGGCGGACGACGTCATGTACTACCCGGGCGCGTTCTCGCCGGGCAGCCAGGCCGTGCTCAAGCGGCTGTTCCCCGACGCGCTGATCGCCGAGGAGGCGGACGCCGAGGCCCTCGGCCTCAACGCCGTCTCCGACGGTCTGCACGTGCTGCTTCCGCAGGCGGCGACCGGGCTCTTCCAGCCGCTGCGCGACCGGGGCTATGAGCCTATCGGCATGGACTTGGGCGAGTTGCTCAAGGGCGGGGGCAGCGTCAAGTGCTGCACGCAGGAGCTGAGGCTGCGCTAGGCCGTCCCTCGACTGCGGACCGTCGTGGCTGGTCGCGCCCACGCGGCGGAGCCGCAAATGTGAACAGCCCCGCGCCCCTTCGGGGGCGCTTCCCAGTGCGGGCGGCCTTGAACCGCCCGCACCTCTGCGCTGACGGTCGCGCCGTGCAGGGCTGTCCCGTACAACGGGACGCGGTAGCGCGGCGCCTACGCCTGGGGCCAGGCGTCGCCCCAGGCGGCGTTCCGCGCCTGCCGGTAGAGGGCGCCGTGCCGCTTCGTCACGGTCTCCCGGCGCAGCGCGCCCTCCGCCTCGCACAGGTCGAGGAGGACCTGGCCCTTGCGGATCTGCGGCTTGCGGACGACGCGGCGGGGCGCGGGCGCGAGGCCCTCGGCCGCGGGTCCGGTGGCGCGGACCGCGGCGACGTACGCGAACTTCTCGTCCTCGTACGCCAGGGAGCCGCCCTTGACCTTGCGGTGCAGGGAGGAGCGGCTGACGCGGGCGGAGAAGTGGCACCAGTCGCTGCCGGGCACGATCGGGCAGGTGTCGCTGTGCGGACAGGGCGCGGCCACCCGGAACCCGGCGGCCACGAGCCGGTCCCGGGCCTCAAGGACGCGGGCGTAGCCGTCCGGGGTGCCGGGCTCCACCACGACCACGGCGTCGGTGGCGGCGCGGGCGGCGATGTCGACGACCCAGGCCCGGTCGTCGTCGGTGAGCTCGCCGAGGACGTACGAGAGGGTGACGAGGGCGGTGGGCGCCACGGTCAGGGACGCGCCGATGCGGGCGCGCTGCCACTGGGCGGCGGCCAGGTCGGGGTGCGCGGCGGCCAGCTCGCGGCCCAGGTCCAGGGCGGGTTCGGCCCAGTCCATGACGGTGACGGGCCGCTCCCCCGGCCAGGTGGCGCCGACCGCCCAGGTGGCGGCGCCCGTGCCGCCGCCGATGTCGGTGTGGCTGGCGGGGGCCCAGCCCTCGGGGGCCGCGGCGGCGAAGGCCCGCAGGGCGGAGTGCACGGCCTCGAAGGTGGCGGGCATCCGGTACGCCGCGTACGCCGTGACGTCGGCGCGGTCCCGCAGGACGGGGGCCTCGGTCGGGGTGGCGCCCCGGTAGTTCGCGATCAGCCGGTCCACCGCCTGGGCCGCGGCGCGCGGAGGGAGGTCCTCCAGCAGGTCGGCGAGGGCGGTGCGGAGGGTCTCGGCGGGGGAAAGGTGGTCGTGCACCTGTCGATTTTAGGCCGGTCTCGCGGGGCCCCGGCGCCCTGCCGGGTCAGCGGGGGCGCAGCGCCCGGGCCAGGGTGGTGGCCGCTCGGGCGCGGGGGGCGCTGGACGGGGGCCGCCGCCGGGGGTGGACCGTGGTGGCCAGGAGGATCAGGAAGGTGTCCGAAGCCCGGTCGAGGACGAGGGACGTACCCGTGAACCCGGTGTGTCCCGCGGCCCCGCGCCCGGCCAGCTCGCCCATGAACCACGGCTGGTCGACGGCGAAGCCGAGCCCGGGCGGCGCCAGCATCAGGTCGACGGAGGCGGGCCCCAGGACGCGGGCGGAGCCGTACGCGCCGCCGCACAGCAGCGCCCGGCAGAACACGGCGAGGTCCCGCGCGGTGGAGAAGAGCCCGGCGTGGCCCGCCACGCCGCCGAGCGCCCACGCGTTCTCGTCGTGGACCTCGCCGCGCAGCATCCCCCGCTCGGCCTTCGCCCAGGGCCCGCGCTGGTCCTCGGTGGCGGCCGCGCCGGGGCAGGGCCCGAAGGCGGTGGCGGCCATGCCGAGCGGCCGGGTGATGCCGTCGCGGACGAGCACGTCGAGGGGGCGCCCGGTGACGCGCTCCAGGACGTGCTGGAGGAGCAGCAGGTTCAGGTCGGAGTAGAGGTGGGTGCCCGGCGGGCCTGAGGGTGCCTCGGCGCGCAGGGCCCGCAGCCGCGCGGCCGCGTCGGGCAGGTCGTACAGCGGCAGCTCGGGCCGGAGGCCGGACGTGTGCGTGAGGAGCTGGCGCACGGTGACCCCGTGGGCGGCGGCGCCCGTGAACTCCGGGACGTGGGCCGCGACCGGCTCGTCGAGCCCGAGCGTGCCGCGCTCCAGCTGCTGCACGGCCGCCACGGTCGTGAACAGCTTGGTGAGCGAGGCCAGGTCGAAGGGCGTGTCCACGGTCATCGGCACCCGCCGCCCGTCCGGCAGCTCGACGCCCGCGTCGGCCCGCTCGTCGTACGCGGCGTACCGCACCGCCCAGCCCGCCGCCTCGGCCACGGCGATCACCGGGCCGCGCCCGGCGAGGACCACGGCGCCCGCGCACCACGGCCGCGGGCCGCGCGTCAGCTCCCGTACGTCGTGGACGAGGCGGGCGAGGGCGTCGGGGTCGAGTCCGGCGCGGTCCGCGGTGCCCGGGCGCAGGACCCGGGGCGGCGTCAGCGGTCCGCCCCCTCCGGCTCCTCCTTGGTACTGGTGCGCTGCCACGGGCGGCACAGTCCCACGAAGCAGCCGATGGCCGCCAGCCCGCACGTCAGCTGGACGACGGCCATCGGGACGGCGGTCTTCTCGCCCGCGATGCCGACGAGCGGCGAGGCGATCGCGCCGATCAGGAAGGAGGAGGTGCCGAGCAGCGCGGAGGCCGACCCCGCGGCGTGCTTGGTGCGCGTCAGCGCGAGGGCGTTGGTGTTGGGCATGGCCAGGCCCATCGCCGACATCAGGACGAACAGCCCGGCGGCCACCCCGACGAGGCCGACGTCGCCGAAGACGCCACTCGTCATCAGCAGCAGCGCGGCAGCGGCGAGCGTGATCACCACGAGCCCGAAGCCCAGCGCCTTGTCGAGGCTGACCCGGCCCACGAGCAGCTTGCCGTTGATCTGGCCGACGACGATCAGGCCGACGGAGTTCACGCCGAACAGGAGGCTGAAGGTCTGCGGCGAGGCTCCGTAGATCTCCTGGATGACGAACGGCGACGCGGAGATGTACGCGAACAGGGCCGCGAAGGCGAAGCCGCCCGCGACCATGTAGCCGGTGAAGACGCGGTCCGCGAGGAGCCCGCGCATGGTGCGCAGCGCCTCGGCGGTGCCGCCGCCGTGCCGGTCCCCGGGCGCGAGGGTCTCCGGCAGGCCGCGCCACACCAACAGCGTCAGGGCGATGCCCACGACGGTCAGGACGACGAAGATGCCGCGCCAGTCCGTCAGGCGCAGCACCTGGCCGCCGATGAGCGGCGCGACGACGGGGGCGACGCCGGAGATCAGCATCAGCGTGGAGAAGAACCGGGCCATCTCCACGCCGTCGTACAGGTCGCGCACCACGGCCCGCGCGATCACGATCGCGGCGGCGCCCGCGAGGCCCTGGAGCAGGCGGAAGGCGATGAGCAGCTCGGCGGTCGGGGCGAACGCGCAGATCGCGGTGGCGAGGACGTAGACGAGCAGTCCGGCGAGGAGGGGGCGGCGCCTGCCCCACTTGTCGCTCATCGGCCCCACGACCAGCTGGCCGAGCGCCATGCCCATGAGGCAGGCGGTGAGGGTGAGCTGGATGGTGGCGGCCGGGGCGTGCAGGGCGTCGGTGACCTCCGGCAGGGCGGGGAGGTACATGTCCATGGAGAGCGGGGGCATGGCGGTGAGGCCGCCGAGGATGAGCGTGACGAGGGCCCCTGTGGCGATGCGACGGGCGACGGGGTCCTGGGGCCCCGTCGCCTCCCGTATCTGTCCCTCCGCCTGTGCTTCCGCCATCGCGCCCCTCCCGGTAGTCGTCACGTCCCCCTATCGTCGCAGGCCCTGCCGGGTGGCCCCCAATCCCGCCCCTTCCCGATCCTGGGGGCTCCGCCCCCAGACCCCCGCTCCTCAAACGCCGGAGAGGCTGAAAACACAGCCGCAAGCGGCACCATCCAGCCCGTCCGGCGTTTGAGGACGAGGCGCGCAGCGCCGAAAAGCGGGGAGGGGAGGCTACGCCGGGTGCAGGCCCGGGTTGCCCGCCTCCATGGCGAAGGACGCGGCCCTCGTGAGAGGGGCGCCAGGCGTGGTGACGGCGGAGACCGTCTTGAAGTCGGCGCGGGCC
Source organism: Streptomyces sp. NPDC053474 (assembly GCF_044544845.1). Lineage (NCBI taxonomy): Bacteria > Bacillati > Actinomycetota > Actinomycetes > Kitasatosporales > Streptomycetaceae > Streptomyces > Streptomyces sp. NPDC053474. The sequence goes on along the minus strand of NZ_JBITXV010000004.1, from coordinate 184,528 downwards.
TCGTCACGGCCCAGGGCGACGGTGACGTAGCCGCGGCGGCCGTTGTAGAACTTCAGGTGCGGATTGGCCTTCGTGTACGTCTCCCAGTTGGCGGGCCGCTCCGCGCCGTCCTTGCCGCTGGCGATGGACGTCGCGACGATCTCCGTGCCGAGGATCTTCGACGAGGGCTCGTCGAAGTCGTCGAGGATGTCGAAGGCGTAGCCGACGTGCACGTCACCGGTGAGGACCATGAGGTTCTCGACGTCGGCGGCCTTCGCCCCGGCGAGGACCCTCTGCCGCGAGGCCGCGTAGCCGTCCCAGGCGTCCATGCTGACCTTGGCGACGGGGTTCAGGTCGAGCTTGCGCTGGGAGAAGGTGACCTGCTGCGGGACGACGTTCCACAGGGCGCGGGAGCGGCGCCAGCCGTCGATGAGCCAGCGCTCCTGGGTGGCGCCGGTGATGGTCCGCTTGGGGTCGAGGGACTCGGGCCCGGGCACGTGCGCCCCGTCGCCGTAGGCCTGGTCGGACCGGTACTGCCGGGTGTCGAGGATGTCGAACTGGGCGAGGCGGCCCCACTGGAGGCGGCGGTAGAGCTGCATGTCGGGCCCGGCGGGCCGCTGCGGGCGGCGCAGCGGCTGGTTCTCCCAGTACGCGCGGTACGCGGAGGCGCGGCGCAGGAGGAACTCCTCGGGCGGGTTGCCGTTCTCGTCGAGGTCGTCGGCGTAGTTGTTCTCGACCTCGTGGTCGTCCCAGGTGACGACGAAGGGGTGCGCGGCGTGCGCGGCCCGCAGGTCGGGGTCGGACTTGTAGAGCGCGTACCGGCGGCGGTAGTCGTCGAGGGTCTGCGTCTCGCGGTTGAAGACGTCGGGCAGGACGCGGTCGGTGTACTTGCGGGCGCCGCCCACGGAGTTCACGGCGTACTCGTAGAGGTAGTCGCCGAGGTGGAGGACGACGTCGACGTCGTCCTCGGCGAGGTGCTTGTACGCGGTGAAGTAGCCGTCGTGGTACGCCTGGCAGGACACGGCGGCCAGGGTGAGCGCGCCGGTGCGGCCGTGCGGGCGCGGCGCGGTCCGCGTGCGGCCGGTGTCGGAGGTCCACTTGCCGGTGCGGAAGCGGTAGTAGTACGCGCGGTCGGTGTCGAGGCCGTCGACCTGGACGTGCACGGAGTGGTTGAACTCGGGGTGCGCGGTCGCGGTGCCGCGTCTGACGGAGCGGCGGAAGCGGGGGTCGCGGGACAGCTCCCATTGGACGGTGACGCGCTCGGCGGGCAGGCCGCCGTTCTCCTCGTACGGCCTGGGCGCGAGGCGGGTCCACAGGAGCACGGAGTCGGGCTGCGGGTCGCCGGACGCGACGCCCAGGGTGAACGGGTCGTCGGTCACGCGTGCGGCGTCGAGCTCGGCGGCGCCCGCGACACCGGCCGTGGGCAGGTTGGTGGCGAAGGCGAGCGCGGCGGCCGCGCCGGTGCCGGTCAGGAAGCGACGGCGGCCCAAGTGGCGTGCTGCCGCGCGGAGTTCGGGTGCGTGGTGACCTGAAGCTGACATGTGCCCCTCCCGGACAGTGGCTGTACGGTGCATTGGAGTGCCGGGGGACGACGATGGCCTGTCGCGTACACAACAGCCATATGTCGAGCAGATGAGGTCCGAGTTGCGGACCCTCCCGTACGCTGCGGGGCCATGAACGCAGAGCGAACGGCCTCTCCCCACGCCTCCCGGACGGACCCTCAGGAGGCCTCCGAGGCCCCGGAGACGGCCCCCGGGATGACCCCGGAGGCCGCTCCGGACGCCGCCGCGAAGACCGCCGTGGTCACCGGCGCGGGCTCCGGAATCGGCCGGTCCGTCGCCCTGGAGCTGCTGCGCGCGGGCTGGTCCGTCGCGCTCGCGGGCCGCCGGGAGGACCCGCTGCGCGAGACGGTCGCCCTGGCCGCCGCCGACCTGGGCGACGCCGTCCGCGAACGGGCGCTGTGCGTACGGGCCGACGTCAGTGCGCCCGACGACGTCACCGCGCTCTTCGCCGCCGTGCGCGAGCGGTTCGGGCGGCTCGGCCTGCTCTTCAACAACGCCGGTACGTTCGGGCCCGGCGGCGTGCCCGTCGAGGAGCTGGCGTACGACGACTGGCGCCGCGTCGTCGACACGAACCTCAACGGCGCGTTCCTGTGCGCGCAGGCCGCGTTCCGGCAGCTGAAGGAGCAGGAGCCGCGCGGCGGCCGGATCATCAACAACGGCTCGGTCTCCGCGCACGCGCCGCGCCCGCACTCCGTCGCGTACACCGCCACCAAGCACGCCCTCACGGGCCTGACCAAGTCCCTGTCCCTGGACGGGCGTCCGTACCGCATCGCCGTCGGCCAGATCGACATCGGCAACGCGGCGACGGACATGACCGCACGCATGCGCGCGGGGATCCCGCAGGCTAACGGGGACGTCGCGGTCGAGCCGGTGATGGACGTGGCCGACGTGGCGCGCACGGTGCGGCACATGGCGGAGCTGCCCCTGGAGGCCAACGTGCAGTTCGCCACGGTGCTCGCGACCACGATGCCGTATGTGGGGCGGGGCTGAGGGCGGTACGCCGGGGAGCGCCCCGTAGGGGCGCGGGGCTGTGTCTGTGTGCGGCTCCACCGCGTGGGCGCGACCAGCCACGACGAGGCCGCAGACATCCGACCTGATGGCGCGGCACATCCATACCGCATCCGCCGGGGAGCACCCCGTAGGGGCGCGGGGCTGTGTCTGTGTGCGGCTCCACCGCGTGGGCGCGACCAGCCACAACGAGACCGCAGACATCCGACGCGCTGACGCGGCACATCCGTACCGCATCCGCCGGGGGGGGGCGCGCCCCGTAGGGGCGCGGGGAACTGCGCGACCAGCCACGACGAGGCCGCAGACATCCGACCTGATGGCGCGGCACATCCATACCGCATACGCCGGGGAGCACCCCATAGGGGCGCGGGGCTGTGTCTGTGTGCGGCTCCACCGCGTGGGCGCGACCAGCCACGACGAGACCGCAGACGTCCGACGCGCCGGCGCGGCACATCCGTACCGCGGCGGACTTCACCCGGCCCGCTCGGGCGCGGAACCGCCCTGCGCCGAGCGGCGGATGACCCCCTACGGATTTCGGACGAGCTGGGGACCAGGCTCTGGCCAGCCGCCGGAATCCGCCCTCGGGGCCCGCGGCCAGCCGCTAGGCTCGGCAGCTCTCCACGGAAACTTCACACACGGAGCACACGTTGCGCATTCGTTCGGCGGCCACGGCCGTCCTCGCCGCCACCGCACTCACGGCCCCGCTGCTCGCCGCGGGCCCGGCGACCGCCGCCCCGCGCCACCAGGGCGGTCTGCACCTCGGCTACATCCAGTACGACAGCCCGGGCCGGGACACCACCGCCCGCGCCTCGGTCAACGGCGAGTGGGTGAACATCCACAACAACAGCGGCAGCCCGATCCAGCTCAAGGGCTACAAGCTGAAGGACAACACCAACTACACCTACACCTTCGGCAGTTACAAGATAGGCGCGGGCAAGACCGTCAAGGTCCGCACCGGCAAGGGCACCAACGCCTCCGGGGTGCGCTACTGGGGCCGCGGCTGGCACGTGTGGAACAACACGAGCGACAAGGCCCGCCTGATCAAGCCGAACGGCTCGCAGCTCGACTCCTGCTCCTGGACCACGCGCGACGGGGGCGCCAAGAACTGCCACTGAGCCCGCGCGGGGCTCGCGCGCACCTCCGTGCGGCCCGGGAACACTCCCGGACCGCACGGAGGTTATCGTGCGGCATGAGCACATCAGACCAGCCCGCCCGGGCCACCGACGTCCTGCGCTACACGGCCTTCGCCACCGACCCCGACGGCGGCAACCCGGCCGGAGTCGTCCTCGACGCCGCCGGGCTCGACGCGACGCGGATGCTCGCGATCGCCGCCGACCTCGGCTACAGCGAGACGGCGTTCGTGACGCCCGGACCCGCCGGACTCGGGCCCGAGGGCCGCGCCTTCACCGTGCGGTACTTCAGCCCGCAGCTGGAGGTCCCCTTCTGCGGCCACGCCACCGTGGCGACGGCGGTCGCCCTCGCCGAGCGCGACGGGCCCGGCGACTTCGCGTTCGCGACCCTGGCGGGCACCGTGCCGGTCACCGTCGCGGCGGCCGACGGGGCGCTGCGCGCCACCCTGACCAGCGTCGAGCCGAAGGTGAGCGAGGCCCCCGCGGCCGACGTCACCGAGGCCCTCGCCGCCCTCGGCTGGGCGGCGGACGACCTCGACGCGCAGCTGCCGCCGCGCATCGCCTTCGCGGGCGCCCGGCACCTGGTCCTCGCGGCGGCCACGCGCGAGCGGCTCGCCGACCTGGACTACGACTTCGAGCGGCTGAAGTCCCTGATGCTGCGGCTCGACGTGGTGACGGTCCAGCTGGTCTGGCGGGAGACCCCGTCCGTCTACCACGTACGGGACCCGTTCCCCGTCGGCGGCGTCGTCGAGGACCCGGCGACCGGCGCGGCAGCGGCGGCGTTCGGCGCCTACGCGCGCGAGCTCGGCCTGGTGCCCGCCGCGGCGGAGCTGACCCTGCACCAGGGCGCGGACATGGGGCGCCCCGGCGTCCTCACGGTGACGCTGCGCGAGGGCGACGCCCGGGTGCGCGTGTCGGGCACGGCGGTCCGCATCCCGGCCTGACCTGGAGCGACGCCCTCCGGTCCCGGTTCAGGCCTGTCCGGTCTCGAACCGGGACACCTTTCCGCCGTCCACCGTGAACCGCCACTTGGTACGCATCGCGCCCCAGGTGTCGTTGCGGTAGTTAGCCACGAGGGAGAGGCCGTCGTCCGCCTCCGACTCCACGTCCATGTGGCCGCCGGAGGAGAAGGCCTCGCGGTCGAGCCACTCCATCAGGTTCCGGTCGGTGCCGTCGTCGGACATGGTCGCGTCGGGCGTGAGCAGGCCCGTCAGGGCGGTCTTGTCGCCCGCGTTCAGGGCGGTGACGAAGTCCCTGACCGTCGGGTCGCTGAGCTGGTTCACCGGAATGGTCATGCGTCCACGGTCACACCACCACGCCGCCCCCGCCACCGACGCCCGCACGCTCCGTGACCACGGCCGGGTTCCAGCCCCCCGGCGTTTGAGGAGCGGGGGTCTGGGGGCGGAGCCCCCAGAAGGCGGGAAGGGGCGGGCCCCCGTCGCCACGGCCAGGCATAAATCCCGCGCACCGGCCGACCAAGAACGCATAGCGTGCCGCACCATGACCTCCACAGACACCCCGCCCCGCCTCACCCGCCTCACCTTCCACGGCCCCCTGTCCGAGGCACGGGCCACCCGCATCGTGGCGCGGGCCGCCGAGGCCCTGACGGCCGCGGACCGGCCCACCGTGCTCGACCTCGGCTGCGGCTGGGGCGAACTGACGCTGCGACTGCTGGAGGCGGCGCCCGCCGCCACCGCCGTCGGGGTCGACCTGAACGAGGAGGACCTGGAGCGGGGCCGGGCCCTGGCCCGGTCCAGGGGGCTCGCGGACCGCGTGGAGTTCGCGGCCGAGTCGGCCACGGACACCGCGCGCGGCCCGGCCGACGTCGTGCTCTGCCTCGGCTCCGCCCACACCCTGCGCCCGGCCGACGCCGCGCCCCCGCACACCGCCGACGCGCTGCGCGCCCTGCGCCGCCTGGTGCGCCCCGGTGGGCGCGTCGTCCTCGGCGAGGGCTTCTGGGAACGCACGCCGACGGCGGCGGAGCTGGCCGCGATGTGGCCGGACGCCCGCGCCGACGAGCACCTGCTCCTGGGCGACCTGACGGACGCGGCGGTCGCCGCGGGCTTCCGGCCGATGTGGGTGGAGACAGCGAACGCCGAGGAGTGGGAGGAGTTCGAGTCGGCGTACCTGGCGGACGTCGAGGTCTGGCTCGCCGCCCACGCGGACCATCCGCGCGCGGCCGAGGCCCGCGAGCGCGCGGACCGGCACCGCGCGACCTGGCTGCGCGGCTACCGCGGCCTGCTCGGCATCGCCTATCTGACGCTCGTGCCCGTGGACTAGCCCGGCGCTAGCCCCGCCCGAACCAGTGCTCGGCCAGCGCGTCGAGGGTCGGCTCGGGCGGGGCGGGCAGCTCGCGCAGATACCGGGACAGGTTGCCGTAGACGTGCAGCAGCGTGTGGGCGAGGAGCAGGCGGGGCTCGAAGGCGTGGCCGTACGCCGTGCTGAGGCGGGCCAGGAGTCGGGGGTCGGCGCGCGTGACGTAGAGGCCGACGGCCACGAAGTCGTACGCCGGGTCGCCGATCATCGCGGGCTCGAAGTCGAAGAGCCCGGTGAGCTCCCAGCGGCCGTCCGGCGCGGGCGCGGCGAGGAGGTGCTCGCGCATGAACTCGGTGTGCAGCAGGGCGCGCCGGGGCCCGGTGGGCGCCACCTCGCCCTCCACCGCGTCGAGGAAGTCCGGAATCTGCTCCAGCCAGTGCTCGGGGAGGTGCCGCGCGCGCTGCCGCTCGACGGCGCCCGCCCGCTGCCGGGCCAGGAACGCGTCCCAGTCGCCGGGCCCGAGGGCGCCGGTGAGCGGGGCGTGGTCGAGGGCGTGCAGCGCGGCGAGCGCCTCCCCGGCCCGCTCGACGAGCCGCTCCCGGTCGGCCCCGGGCAGGCGCGGCCAGGCGTGGTGCAGCCCCTCGCCGGGGAGCCGGGTCATCAGGACGTAGCGCCAGCCGTTCTCGTACGCGCCGAAGGAGTGGACCCGGGGGGTCGCGACGGGCAGGCGGCCGTGCACGTGGGCGAGGACGCGGGCCTCGGTGACTCCGTCGTCGGCCGCGGCGGCGGGGAAGAGCTTGAGCACGAGGTCGTCGCCGACGGCGTAGACGGGCTGGGAGCCTTCGCGGAAGCGGACCAGGGGCGCCCCCGCGAGGCCGAGCCGGGCGCACAGGTCCGCCGCGCCGGGCCGCATCACGGCCTCGTCCGGGACGATCGCGTCCCATTCCTCGCCGGTGTGCACGGGGGGCAGCATGATCGGAACGGTAGGCAGGGCGCGGGCGCGGCGGCAACGGGATTACCCGGGGGGTGCCGCCGCCCGCCGTCCGGGCGGCGGCACCCTGCGGGGCGGTCAGAAGACGAACGGCCCCGGCTTCTGCGCCGACGTGGCGTTGCAGGTCACGGTGATGCCGAAGACGACGACCTTGAGGGACGTGGCCGAGAGCCTGTCGCCGGAGGCGACGGTGCCCTTGAGCGGGCCGGTGGAGATGGCGCCGCCGGCGGGGATGGCCGGGTTGGCGTTGCCGGTGAAGGTGGTGGTGCCGGTGCCGTTCTTGGTGAGGGTGAGGGTGGAGTTGACGGCGCCCGCGCCGACGTCGACCGGCGCGGTGATCGCGGACGTGGAGAGTTCGATGGTGGCGCTGGTGCCGCTCTGCGTGGCCTTGAGGGTCGCCGCGCCCGAGCCGAACGAGCCGCACTCGAAGTCGAGGGTCGCCGTCGTCGGGTCCACGGCGGTCGCGGTGGGCGAGAGCGCGAGGGCGCTCAGCGTGAGCGCCGCGGTGCCGAGTGCCGAACAGAGGGCGAGTCTGCCGTGCCGCATGGAATGGCCTGCCTTCGCATGGGGGGAGTGTGGGGTGCCGCCTCGCTGAACACGCCTCCGCCCCACGGCGGCTGACGGTACGTCAGCGATTCGGGTTGGGGGCATTGAGGCACGCTCCCCCAGAGGTCACAAGGGGCGCCTTCTTGATTCTTGACATGTCACGACCAAAACCGGCCGAGCCGTCGGCGCCCGCCACTGCGCCACCTGGCGCACGCGCCGGAGCGAACGCCATGAACGCGCCCCGTCGTGCGATGAACACACCGGTGAACGGCTACCATCGCCAGGACCGTCAAGGCGGCGCACCGCTCCCCCGGCCGCGGCCGAACCGCCCCGACCACCCCTGCGACCCGATCTGGAGGGCTCCCCGTGTCCGAACCGCGCCTGGGTGTGGCCATCGTGACCATGGGCAACCGCCCCAAGGACGTCGACGCCCTCCTGGAGTCCGTCGCCAAGCAGGACGTCCCGCCCACCCGGGTCGTCATCGTGGGCAACGGCACCGAGCTGCCGGACTTCCCCGCCTACCCCGGCGAGGTCACCACGATCGCGCTCGACGAGAACCTGGGCTGCCCCGGCGGCCGCAACGTCGCCCTGCGGCGGCTGCGCGAGTTCGGCGACGTGGACGTGGCGATCGAGCTCGACGACGACGGGCTGCTCGTCGACCCCGACGTGTTCCGCACCGTCCGGCGCCTGTTCGCCGAGGACCCGCGCCTCGGCGTCGTCGGCTTCCGCATCGCCGACGAGCACGGCGAGACCCAGCGCCGCCACGTGCCGCGCCTGCGCGCCAAGGACCCGATGCGCCGGGGCCTGGTCACGTCCTTCCTCGGCGGCGGCCACGCCTTCTCCATGGAGATGCTGGAGCGGATCGGCGACTGGCCCGCCGACTTCTTCTTCACGCACGAGGAGACCGACCTCGCCTGGCGCGCGCTCGACGACGGCTGGAAGGTCCTGTACGAACCGGCGCTGCTGCTCCAGCACCCCAAGACGTCCCCCGCCCGGCACGCCGTCTACTACCGCATGACGGCCCGCAACCGCGTCTGGCTGGCCCGGCGCCGCCTTCCGCTGCCGCTCGTCCCCCTCTACCTGGCGGTGTGGACGCTGCTCACGCTGGTGCGCACCCGGTCCCTCGGCGGCCTGCGCGCCTGGGCGGGCGGCTTCGTCGAGGGCCTGCGCACCTCGTGCGGCGAGCGGCGGCCGATGCGCTGGCGCACGGTGTGGCTGATGACGAAGCTGGGCCGCCCGCCCCTCATCTGACCGCGCCTCGTCCGACCGCCCCTCGCCTAACCGCCCCCCCGCCTGACCGGACCGGCCTACGGCAGGAACGCCCAGACGGACGCCCAGGATCGGCAGCACCAGGGCGTCGGTCCACTCCACCGTCGGCCAGGCACGCCTCGTACACGAAGAACGGGTTGCGGACCACGAGCCGCTTCTCGTCCCACGCCACGGACGGCGTGAGACCGGTGCGGACCACCACCCAGGTCACCCCGGCGGGCAGGGCCAGGGCCAGGACGGCGTCCCGGGCGCGGCGCGGCCCCTCGCCGCCGAAGAGGAACTGGGCGGCTCCGAACGAAGCCGCCTAGCCGGAGAGGCTGGAGTAGGTGGACACAGCGGTGTAGGCGACTTCCGCCCGTCGTCCTTCGGGGGTGTCGGCCGGTGCGTGGGCGAGGAAGTCCCGTGTAGCCCCGGTGAAGGTGATCGCCCCTTCGGTGAGAACAGTGACGGTGTCGGCTTCTTCTGCGAGGTCGGCGACATCGTGAGTCGACATCAGCACCTGTACCTCGTCTGTGGCGAGGCGCAGGATCAGGTCGCGGAAGACGCGGCGCTGGGTGGGGTCCATTCCGGCGGTGGGTTCGTCGAGGAGCAGGACGCGGGCGTCGTGGACGAGGGCGGAGGCGACGCCGACGCGCCGGAGCTGCCCGCCGGAGAGCTGCTTGGTCTTCGTGTCCGCGCGGTCCTTCATCTGGACACGGTCCAGGGCGGTTTCCGCGGCTGTCCAGGCATCGGCGCGGTTCATGCCCTTGAGCCAGCCGGTGTAGGCGACTTGCTCGCGGGCGGTGAGGCCCGTCATGGCGGTGATCGACTGGGGCATCCAGGCGACCCTGCTGCGGTACTCCCGGGAGGTCGAGGACAGCCGACCGAGGCGTACGGCACCCGTGGTGGGCTCGTTGACACCGGCGGCGAGCTTCAACAGGGTCGACTTTCCGGCGCCGTTGGGGCCGAGGAGGACGGTGAATCCCGCCGGTGTGGCGTAGGAGAGCTGGTCAAGGACGCGGGGCTTGTTGCGGCCGTACGCGTAGGAGACAGCATCGAGCTGGACGGACATGCGGGAGGGCCTTTCACACGGAGCGGCGGACACGGGCCTGGGCGACGAGTCCGCCGAGGAAGACGAGCAGGCAGAGCGCGAGGGCGGGCACGTTGCCCGGGGGGTGCAGGGTGAGGGCCCATGGCCAGGGGCGGTGGTAGTCGGCGTAGCCGAGGAACATGATGGCGAAGACCCATCCGACCGGGGCCACCGTGGCCGCCTTCGCGTACACGGCGTCGGCGAGCAGCATCAGCCCCGTCAGGAAGACGGTGTTGCGGCCGACCGCGGTCGCCTCGTCGGAACCCGAGACGGCACCGACCACCAGACCCGCCAGGGTCGCGGTCAGCACGCACGCCACGACCAGGAGCGCGTCCAGGCGGCGCAGGTTCCGTGCGGCCACCGCCTCGGCCTCCACGAGCCGCTGGGCGAGGCAGTGCGCCAGGACGGAGGTGATCACGAGCGGCATGATCTGCATGAGGAACACGCGGTTCCCGCCGGCGCTCAGCATGCCGGGAAGTTCGATGGCCCGGTCGTGCGCGACGGCGACGATCAGCGTGAACGCGGCGGTCCCCGGCAGGAGCACGGGGAGCACCCGTCGCGCCTTGATCCACCAGATCATGACCCTGCCTTCCGGCTGACGAGGCGGCACGCCTTCGCCTGCTCCTTGTGGAACCACCGTGCCTGCCGGTCAGCCGGGAGCCGACGAGCCGCGTCCGCGCGCTCCCGCACCTTCGCCAGGACTTGGCGGGGGTTCTGGAACGCACCTCCGTACTCCGCCTTCCGCCACGCCAGGTACGGCTTGTCGGCATCGATGAGGGTGGCGGCCCACAGCATCGCGGCGTCGCGGTTGACGACGTAGTCGGCGGAAGGAGCCTCGTCGAACGAGGCCGGGAAGGCGCAGGGGAACGTGACGCCGGTGCGCAGCACGGCATAGCGGACGAAGGGCATGCCTCCACCCCGCTCTCCGGCCTGTCGCGACAGCGGGAGCCACCACACCGTGTGCGATGACGTCTTCCGGTCCCGGCCGTTGAGCAGGCTGTCGGACACGGTTTCGGGCATCTGGACGTTCGCTCCGGCCTTGCGGAGCCTGCTCACCGATCGCACGATCTCGCCCCGCACATCGTCGAGTTCGTCGACCGCTCCGCCGGTTTCGGCCATGCACACACGCGGGGCATGGCCGGTGCAGCGTGCGGCCGCCTGTCCGGAGGTGACGGGGCCGTCCGCGATCGCCCACCCCGAGGCGACATCGGTGCACGCCACCATGGTCGCGACCGCCGCCGCGGCGGCCGCGCCGCGTATCACCCACCGGGATCCTCCCGCCGTACGGATCCACCACACGGCGACCGCGGCTGCCAGCGCCGCGACGAACAGGAAGGGAATGAACAGCGTGGCAGCGCCGTACTCCTCACCGAACCCCAGCGAAGTGTCCGGTTGCCCCGACACATGCCTCGGCCACACCGGATCGTCGTACTTCACCGTCTCGACGATGACGTAGAACACGGCGACGGCGGACAGCGGAGCGGAGATCACCCGGGGAGTGATGTGGCCGATGGCGCACCCAAGGACCGCGTACGCGCACACGATGCCCATGGCCATGGCGAGGGGCGCCAGCGCGGCCGGGGTGGGGACGAGTCGAGTCTCGATCAACCGCATCACCACCGGCAGCACGAGGATCAGCCAGCCAGCGGCGACGACGGGCAGCAGCGTGTGGGCGGCCACCCCGTACCGGGGCCGTCCGGGGGCGAGCTGCCACACTCCGTCCCGCCGCAACCGCCCGCCCTCCCAGACGGCCAGGCCGAGAGTGATCGCATAGGCGAAGACGTAGAAGTAGGACAGGGCCAGCTCGACCTGCTCGGGCGCCCACAGCGGGCCCGTGATGACTTCCTCGTACGAATCCTCGAAGTGCAGGGCGTAGAAGTAGTAGAAGCCGATGATGCCGAGCCAGATCGGCGCGGTCCATACGGCCGGAGTGGTGCGCAGTCGGGTGCGAAGGTTCAAGGAATCGAGACCGCTCTGTGAAGAAATGGGGAGGAGCCGGGAAGCACACGGGTGCTTCCCGGCTCTGCGTCACATCGAGCCAGCCGTGACTAGTCGGCCTTCGAGACGTCGACGTACACCTTCTTCACCGACACGTGGGTGTGCTGGTACTCGGACCCATTGTGCTTCGGGATGGTGAAGTAGCGGTTGTCGCCGTTCGAGTAGTGCGCGTCCCACTCGCCCCGGGACGTCTTGCTCGACCCCTTGAAGCAGTTCGAGAACCGCTTCGATCCGATGCTCTTGTCCAGACCGAACGGGATGGCCTGGTGCAGCTGCACGTCGAGGGAACGCCCGGTGGCCTCGGTCATCGTGCACCCGGTGAACTTGATCTCGGTGTAGTCGTTGTCCGCCCAGTGACGGGACTCCTTGCTGCCCGGCACCCAGCCGTTGACGCTGCTGCTGAAGTTCTGCGTGTGGACCTCGCCGTCGTCGGGGGCCTGCAGCTCGAACAGTCCCTCCTCCTCAAGGCTGACCGTGGACGCGTCGTCGACGACCCCGGCGGCGTCCGCGACCGGGACGGAGTCGTCGGCGGTGTCAGCGGTGGCGGCGGCGGTGAACAGCGTGGTCGCCGTCAGAGTGCCGATGAGTACCGCAGAGGTGCGGGTCAGGGCGCGTCGGCTGATCGTGGCAGTGGACATGAGCTGAGAAGTCCCCCTCAAGGCAGTGATCCTGGACACAGCGAGGCCGCCACGCCTTGTGAGCGTGACGCCCTTGCGTCCGTTCGGTGAAGATCACTTAAGCAGAGAGTAATGTCACCCGCCGTGACGGAAGCCACACCTCCGCGTCACCAACGCGTGAAGGTCTGGACCACAACAGCGGGACCTGGCCGGGGGGAGCCTCAACTTGTGCGGAGTACGCCGGTGGACCCCCAGCGGCCGTCCCGGAACAGCACGGCGGCGAGCCGGCAACGGGTGCCTACGACACCGCCCGGCGAGACACGGGCGAGGTTGGCCCCTAAGCAAGCCTGTCCGTGTACACCGCAAACTCCGCACCAGCCTTCGAGCGCTCGGCGGCGGTGGCCGTGCTCGTGCGGATCGGGAGAGGAAGGGCTCAGGAGTCGAGCACGTCGATCGGCGGGGAGCCCGCAGTGGCCGCGTCGAGCGCGCTGTCTGCCAGTTCCTGAATGCGCGGAGGGTCACCGTACGCACGGGGCGCCAACGGAAGCTCCGCGCTCGGCTCGCCCCCCCTGACCTACTGGTCAACTCCCCGTTTTCACAGCTGAGTTCACCATGCCACCGCACCTGATGGAGCGCCAGATAGCCGTCGGGTGAGCGAGGTCATCCAGGGGCCACGGAGACAGCCGCACATGAGGGCTACGGACTTGTGCCGTCCGGCGGGTCACTCAGCGGGTGATTCGAGCCACCTGTCTCATCCCGCATTGCGCCTGCAACGGCCCACGAGAGAGCATGTTCGATACGGTGCGCGATGCGCGCGTGGAGGGGCGTGAGCCGGGCGTGACGAGATACGCCTGCTCCGATAGAGCGGTCTGTCGCGGAGCAGGAGGGGGATTCATGAAGTTCGACATGGGTGAGACGACGCTGTCGACGCTGGGGAAGCAGACGTCGGGGTCGAGTGATGACTTGGGTGCGTTGATCCGGGCATTGGTGTCGGCGGCGGAGCCGCTGGAGGGGAAGTTCAACGGCGCGGGCAAGGCGACGTTCGACTCCTTCAAGCTGCGGGCGGACGAGATCACGGCGGCGCTGAACGGTTCGCTCCAGTCGATCCTGGGCGGCCAGGCAGGCATGGACGAGGCGTTCGCGACGGGCACGCAGGAGCAGTCGGACAACGCGCGGCGGAACATGGGCGCGGCGAATTTCCAGGCGGCCCGCTTCTCCGGCTGAGTGTGTCCCATTTCAGTACTGCTCAAGGGGTTTGTCATGGCGGGAAACCAGGACCGGCGTTCGTACGACACGGGTGCGTCGGCGGATGTGCAGGGCGGTTTGCACGTCATCATCGGGCAGCTGGAGCGGGTCCTCGGCGACCGTGACCGCGCGGTGAAGGCGGCGATGGCCGACTACCAGGCCGACGGCGTCTCGGACGAGTACCACGGCAAGGAAGTCCGCTGGAACAAGGCGGCCAACGAGGTACGCGAGATCATCCGCCTCGTACGCTCCACGCTGGAGGAGAACGACGGCACGGCCCAGACGACGCTGTCGCGCGCGCGGGCGGCGGTGAACAACATCGGCTGAGCGCGACAGGCCATAGCTCGCGCATGTAGGTGCACAACGGGGATTCACAGGGGGTTGTCGTGACGGGGTGGGACATCTCGCCGTCGGGGGTGTCGTCGGTGACGTCGCTGGTGGGGCTGGCGATGGACGACGTGGCCAAGGACGTCAAGGCGTACGGAGAGAATCTGAAGAGCGCGGCGGCCTCCGCGGGCACGCTGGGCGAGGCGTCCTGCGGCTCGGACGCGACGGGGCCGATCGGCGCGGCGCTCACGCTGTTCGCGCAGGAGACCGCGCACGACGTGCTGTTTCTCGGCGCCCGGGCCGCGAAGTCGGTGAACGGGGCGCACGAGGCCACCACCTTCTACGTCATTGGTGACCTGCACATGGCGACGATCGCCCAGTTCCGGTCCCTGGCCGCACCCGTCGTCGACCTGCCGGGCGTAGGTGGCAAGCAGGACGGCCACAAGTGATCGACCCGACGGACATACCGCAGTTCACAGGCAGCTTCGAACAACTGGAAAAGGACATATCGGCGCTGCGGAGCAATGCCGTGGGCATTCGCAACGGCGGGGCCTCGGTGCACTCCCGCTTCCAGATGCTGGGCGCCTACTACAAGGCACCGGAAGCCGATGACCTGTTCGCCACCACCCAGCCGGTGATGGACAGGGCCGATTCCTTCGCGGGGAATCTGGAGAAGGTCGCCGATGCCCTGGAGACCTTCGTCTCCGAGGCCCGGCCCTTCGCCAAGCGGCTGGACCGGCTGCGGGCGCGCGCCGTGGCTTTTGTGGCCAGTGTTGAGGGTGACGACGACTGGACCGAGGACCAGGACAAGGTCGATGAGCATCAGCAGCTGATGCGTGACGTTGCCGCCGCGAAGAACGCCTTCGAGGAAGCGGAGCGGAACGCGGCTTCCAAGATTTCCGCGATCGTGGGCGGCCCGAAGTTCGTCGTGGATGACGGCAGTCACAAGGCGAACAAGAAGGAGGTCATGTACGGATATGACCTCGACACCCTGAACAAGGCCAAGGAACTGCCCTGGGGGACTCCGGAGAGCCGCACCTACGAGCCCGGCAGCGTGGACTGGTTCGTGCACGGCGCCAAGTCCTACATCTGGGACGGCCTGATAATCGACGGCGCATGGGCCGGTCTGAAGGGCCTCGGCACACTGGCCGGTATCGGCGAGGGCGACACGAGCGAGGCGTGGAGCAAGCTCGGAGACGTCCTAGGCGGCATAGGCCAGTACACGGCGAAGCCCTACGACTGGGCCATGGACCAAGCGTTCGGCCCCGACGAGGAGAGCGCCGGGGAGAAACGGCAGAAGCAGGCCGCCAGGGACTTCGCGAAGGCCGTCGTCGCCTGGGACCAGTGGGACGAGAATCCCGCACGGGCCGCGGGCACGGCCACCTTCAACATGCTCACGCTGGGCGCGGCACCGATGGGAGCGGCATCCGCCGCGGCCAAGGGCGGCAGCATCGCGGCCAAGGGCGCCGGTGCCCTGGCCAAGGTCGGCAACGCCATCGACCCCGTCGTCCTGGGAGCACGAGCCACCGGGAAGGCCATCCGCTCCCTGCCGAAGCTCTCCGAGGTCACCAGCCGCCTCCGCACCGGCCTCGGCCTCACGCCCGACCGCGGTGGCGTGTACAGCGAGATCCCCCTCGACGACGGCTCCAAAGTCGTCATCAAGGACGGCAAGTGGGTCCGGGTCAACGCGGACGGCAAACCGATCACTGAAACACCCCACCAGGAATCCCCCGCCCACCAGCGGACCCAGCCGGAGAACGCTCCCACGCCTCAACCAGAACCCGCCCTGGTCGGCTCCGGCGCACAGTCTTCCCACGGTGGTGCGGTCGATGGCCTGTCACCGCGGGCCGGTCATGGGAGTGCAGGCGGGCACTTGCCACCCCAGGCCAGTCACGACACCGCGACTGGAGGCGGCGGTAGTGCTGCTGCTCGTGGCCCTGAACCGGCACCCGGCAGAGACGGTGGCGATCATCACTCCGCCAACAACTCATCGGGGAGCCCCTCCCGACCCAGCGGGACCGACGCCCAGCATCCCGGCGCGGGCGAGCCGAGCCATGCGCCGGATCCGCGGGGCTCGGGCAGTGGAGGGCGAGCCGGTGACGACGTGCCGGACACGCATGGAGCGAATGACGGAGCCGAGCCTGTCCGAGGCGAGGACGCGGAAGCGTCCAGTGCCGCCCACGATGCCGATGCCGGGAATCACCCCGGCCCGACCAGGCCAGAGTTGCTTCCCGCGGATGGCCCGCTCACACTGGACGACGTTCGCAAAACGCGCCATCCGCGTACTCGTTGGGAACGCGGTGAAGAGTTCCACCGGCAGATGTTCGGCGGGGCCCCGGAACGCCACTACCCGGTTCCCACGAATGCAGACCCTGTGTATCCAGTTACGGCATCGGGCGGGCGGAAGGTCGACGTGCCGGTCGACATGCCTGACGGCCGTACGCTCGCGGTCGAAGTGAAGACGTACCGCGAATACCGCACGATTACGTTGCATGACGGCACCAAGAAGGCAGTCAAGGGCGAAGTCCCGCTCAGCAAACACATAAAGGAACAGATCCACAAGGACATAGCCTTGAGGCGGATCGATCCAAAGTATGATCCACGCTGGTCGTTCACCCATGCTGGCCCCTCGGCCGAACTCAGGGATTACCTGAAGAAGGCCAGGATCATATTCCTTGAGTACGGCCCCACTCCCAAGCAGTAGACTTGCCGCAAGGCGATTGAAAGGCTAAGCATGATGCAGGACGGAACGCCGGAAGAGGTCGACGCGGAAACCCAGGAATGGGCCGAGGGGGCACATCAGAACGTCGGTCACCTTGCAGACATGTTGGGTATTGCGCGCGATCGGTTTGAGGCGGATCCACTGGAACTGCTGCCCGGGCTCCAGAACTACGTTTCACGCCTGCCTCTTGACCAGTTCGAACAGTCGGACTGGATCACACTGCACAGTGACCTCACTTCGTTCCTCGGCGACGTCCTCGTTCGTCGACGTGGAGCCGCCTGGACCCGTGTCGACGATCCCGGTTCACCAGCCGGATACCGCTACTACATCCAGGCCTTGGGACTCGATGGTGAAACGCATCGGGTAGAACCGTATGACGTCGTCATGGAAGAATTCAGGAATCCCCCCATCGAGATTGCCAGGATGATCGCTAACGCGGAAGTGGTGCTCCGCGTCTCGCCAAGTCTTGATGAGTGAACTGCGGCCCTGAGGCCGCTGGTCTCTGTCGCCCGGTTCACGGTGGAGCGATCCCCGTAGATGTCGAGTTGGCATACCAGCCCAAGTACCTGCTCCAGCGCGCCTGGCCCGGCGAGCATTCCATCCGAGCGCACCTGACGGAGATCGAACAACCGTGACCAGGGACGTCATCGCCCTCACCCCGTCCATGCCCGACCCCAAGACCGTGCTCGCCGGGCTGTTCGCGGGTGGGCCCGACGTCAGGGTCGGGACGCTGGCGGACGGAGCCGTCGTACAGCTGTGTGCGCCGAGCGGGCTGCCGTTGGTGTCGGTCGAGACGCCGCTCCTCGTTCAAGTGCCCGGCGAGGCCGAGCGGTTGCTCGGTGATGACGTGCCCGCACCCGACGGCCCCTTCTGGTGGACGGAGGCCCGCGCCGCCACCGCCTGGGACGAAGCCGGGCGGCTCGCCGGGTCCTTCGCCGGGCGGGTGACGGCCGTGCTCGGCGGCAGCGTGTGGCCTCCGCGAACCGCCCACACCGAGGTCGTCGAACTCCCCGCCGACCTCCCGGCCCCGGATCAGGCGCCCCCGCCCGCCCTCGACGTACTGACCGACAAAGCAGCCGTCGTCATCCAAGACCGCCCCATCGTCGCCATGACCAGCTGGATGTCCGACGCCCTGCGCATCGCGACCGCCGCCGACCGCGCCCTGCAGATCGTCACGCCGCCCCACGCCCGCCTCTCCCCTGCCACCCGCACGGCTCTCCAGGGCCACCCGAACCGATGGGTCGTCCAGCACCCGGACAGCGGCTACTACGACGGCCTCTCGGGTGCCGTACTGCACTGGCAGGACG
The DNA here is from genome assembly GCF_044544845.1 of Streptomyces sp. NPDC053474. Taxonomy (NCBI): domain Bacteria; kingdom Bacillati; phylum Actinomycetota; class Actinomycetes; order Kitasatosporales; family Streptomycetaceae; genus Streptomyces; species Streptomyces sp. NPDC053474. The sequence continues at coordinate 166,502 of NZ_JBITXV010000004.1, read as the reverse complement.
GCCAGTTCACTCCCGTACGCGAGGAAGACGGCACAGCGCGCCCAGCAGCAGCCTTCGCACCCGACACCGACTCAGGCGAGCGCCAGCTGCTCCTCTCCATCCGCGCGCGGCACCCGGCGGAGGACGGTCTCGTACTCGCAGGTGCGCTGGAAACCGCCTTCCGGCACCTCACCGGCGCCCCGCCCGCGGGCTGGAGCACGGCAGAACCCGTCAACCTGCCCTGGTCACGTCGCCAGGTCACCGACCTGGCCCGCCGCCGCGCGCCCCGGCCCACCTGGCTCATCGCCGTCGGAAACCCTTCCCGTCCCGCCCTTGCCACGGTCCGCGTCTCCCGTACGCCCGCCGGGGTCGAGGAGGACATCACCCTCGCGGTCGGCTTCGGCCCGGACGAGCCGCCCGCCCTCGACGCCATCGCACCCCTCGCCGAAGCCCTGGCCGCCGAGCACGGCCTCGCCTCCATGCTCACGAGCCTGCGCGCCGCCCGCCGCGACCTGACCGTCCCGCCACGCTGGGAGACCCCACCGATCCCCCTCGCCTTCACCCTCGGCCCCGACGCCGTACGGAAGGTCGGCCTCGCCCACGCCCGCCGCCCACCGATCGACGCCGCCCCCGTATCCCTGGGCCCCGCCCTGCACTATCCCCTGGGCGACGGCAGCGACCCCTCCGCCTGGGAAACCCTGAAGGCACTCACGCGCCACCTCAACGCCTAGCGAATACGCGCTCCTCGGCCGCACGCCACGGCCGGGCGATGGAGGTGGGGAGGCAGACGAGTCGGGCTGTACGCCGGGTTCTGTCGCCCGGGCGCCTCGCGGCGGCCGGGGAGACGGCCATCCATCTAGGACCGGCGTTGCCGCCGGCCTCGTGCGGTCTACCCGCGGACTCGGGCGGGCAGCCCTCGGTCGTCCGCGCAGGGCGCCTTTTACAGCGCCCCTCTTGACCTTGCTCCAGGTGGGGTTTACCTAGCCGCCTGAGTCACCTCAGGCGCTGGTGGTCTCTTACACCACCGTTTCACCCTTACCGAGGACCGAGGTCCCCGGCGGTCTGTTTTCTGTGGCACTGTCCCGCGGGTCACCCCGGGTGGCCGTTAGCCACCACCTTGCCCTGTGGAGCCCGGACGTTCCTCGGAGAGGTCCGCAAGGACCTCCACGCGGCCGTCCGCCCGGCTCGTCTGCCGTGTCGACCATGGTACCCGCCGTGACCGGCCCCGCGGTGCCGAGGCCGCCGTGGCCAGGAACGAGCCCGCCAGGATCAGGGTGAAGGCGGCCCAGAAGGCAGGGGTGAGGCGCTCGGAGAGGAAGACGACGCCCGCGATCGCCGCCACCGCCGGGTTGATGTACGTGAAGACGACGGCCCGGGTCGGGCCCGCCTCGTGGATGAGTTCCAGGAAGACCACGAAGGCCAGGGCCGTGCAGATGACGCCGAGGCCCGCCAGGGCCGCGAGCGTCGTGGCGTCCGGGACCTCGCTCGGCCAGGTCGCCGCCGCCGCGGGGGCGTACACCAGGGCCGCGAGCGTCAGGCACGGGGCGATCAGCTGGAGCGTGGGCACCTGCCGGAGGTGGCGGGCCACGATCAGCGGGGCCGTGGCGTAGCCGAGTGCCGTGATCAGGACCTCGGTGAGCGACCAGGCGTCGCCGCCCGTCAGGTGCGGGACGGTGAGGACCGCGACCCCCGCGAAGCCCAGGCCGAGGCCGGTCAGACGGCGGCCGCCGAGGCGTTCGGCGGCGCCGAAGAAGCGGGCAAGGGCGGCGCCGATGATCGGCACCGCGGCGATGAGCAGGCCCGCCGTGGAGCTGGACAGCTGCCGTTCGGCGTCGGTCAGGGTCCACCAGGGGCCGAGGATCTCCACGGCGGCGAAGGCCAGCATCGGGCGCCAGTGGGTCTTCAGTACGCCGGGGAGTCCGCCCTGGCGTATCGCGAAGGGCAGCAGCAGCGCGGCGCCGAGCGCGCAGCGCGTGAACACCACCATGGACGGTGTCAGTTCACTGTCGACCGCCACTTTGATCATGAGGTACGGGATGCCCCACAGGACACCCATGAGCGAGAAGAGAAACCAGCCTCGTGCCGTCATGTCCGCAGTGTGCGGAGGGCGGGTGGGCGGTGTCTTGAACGGTGTTGCAGGCCCGGGCCCCGGGCGCGGGCCCCGGGCGCAGGCCCCGGAGGCGGGCGCCGGGCTCAGGGCACGGCCACCCCGCGCACGCTCCTCCGGTACGCCGCCGGCGTCACCCCGAGCACCCTCCTGAACCAGCGCGTCAGATGGGCCTGGTCGGCGAAGCCCACCACGGTCGCGACCTCGGCCGGTCGGCGCCCCGCCTCCAGGAGCGCGCGGGCCCGGGCGACGCGGTGCTGCGCCAGCCAGGCGTACGGCGGCATCCCCATCGTCGTACGGAAGGCGCGCAGCAGCTGGTAGCGGGACAGACCGGTTTCGGCCGCCAGCTCGGCGAGCGTGGGCGGGGTGCTGAGGTCGTCCGCCAGCCGGTCGCGGACCGCGAGGGCCAGGGCGGCCGCGCCCGGGACCGCGTCGGGGGCGGGGCGCGCGCTGCCGTGGCGCCGGGCCAGCGTGCTGAGCAGCCAGGCGACCCGGGACTCGGCGGCCAGGGCGGTGAGGGGGTCGGCGCCCCCGCCCCCGCTCAGCTCGGTGTGCGCCGCGTACAGGGCCGCCGCCAGCTGGCTGTCGTCCACGACCGCCTCCCTGAAGTGCGGCAGGTCGCTGGCCGCGTCGGCCAGCAGGTGCGGGGCGGGGTACATCGCGCGGTACGCATAGCCCTCGCCCAGGGCGGGGCGGCCGGTGTGGGGCTCGCCGGGGGCGAGGACGACCACGGCGCCGGGGCCGATGTCCAGGCGGCCGCCGCGGTAGTCGATGATTTCGCTGCCCGCCACGCAGACGCCCACGGTGTACTCCTCGTGGGCGTGGGGGGCGTAGCGGTGCCGGTCGAAGCGGGCGGTCAGTAGGTCCAGGGTGACTCCGCCCCCTAGGGGGGCTCGGGTCCAGATCGCGCGTTCGCCGCCGCCCCCGCGTTCACCACCCCCCGCGTTCGCCGCGCCCCCACGTGCCCCTTCCCTGCCCGTCATCCCCGTTGCCCCCGTGCCTCCGTGCTGGACGTGCCTTGCCCGGTCGTCGCGTCACTGCGGATCCGTCGTGGCTGGTCGCGCAGTTCCCCGCGCCCTTAGGGGGCGGCCCCCTCGAACGCCGCCACTCCCCTCTTCCACGCCTCCCCTAGGTCGACCCCCTCGGGAAAGCGGCCGTGGATCTCCAGGATGACCATGCCGTGGGCGAAGGCCCATACGGCGCGGGCCCGTTCCACGTCGCCGTCGCACACGCGCAGGAGCGGGGCGGCCGCCCGCTCCTCCAGGCCGGGCGGCAGGGCGTGGCGGGGCAGGGGGCGCTCGGTGGCCAGGCGGTAGAGGTGGGGGTGGGCCAGGGCGTGGGCGCGGTAGGCCTCGGCGAGGGCGGCGAGGGAGCCGGGCGCGCGGTCCACGGCGGCCTCGCAGGCCGCGGCGGACTCGGCGAGCTGCTGGGCGATCAGCTCGACCTCGACCGCGGCCTTGTCGGGGAAGTGCTTGTACAGCGAGGGCGCCTTGATGCCGAGCCGGTCGGCGAGGGAGCGCATGGTCAGGGCCTCGGGGCCCGCCTCCTCCACGAGGGCGCGGGCCGCCGTGACGATCTCGCGGGCGCGGGCGGTCAGTCGCTGGTCGGCCACGCCGGAGCCCTTCCTCGGTCAGCCACGCTGGAACCCTTCCTTCGTACGCAGTCCATAGCCGAAGGCGCGATCGTACGAGATGTGGGCGAGCCAGGCGCACAGGGCCGCGAACGCGGGGGGCCAGGTGAGGGGCGCGACGGTGTAGAGGGCCATGAGGGCGAGGGGGACCAGGGCGCGGTGGGCCGCGTTGTAGTACGGCACGGCGCGCGGCGGGAGCTGGCCTCGGGCCATGCGCGGGGCCTCGCTCAGGCCGACGAAGAGGGCCAGGTCGGGGGCGAGGGCGAAGAGGAGCGCGGCGGTGCCCGCGGGCCAGCCGTGGTGCACGCCCTCCAGGACGGCGAAGGCGGTCCAGAAGACGGCGGCGGCGAACCAGCCGACGCGCGCGGCCGTGCGGCCCTGGGCCTTTGGTGCGGGGGTGGCGACGGTGGACATGAGGTCTCCTCCGAGTGTGGCTAACAGCGTTAGCCACACCGTATGGCTAACGCTGTTAGCCGTCAAGGCGGAGGCAGGGCGGAGGCTTGACCTTGCCGCGGCGTCAACGTTTCTACTGAGGGCATGCGGATCGGAGAGATCGCGGCGGCCGTCGGCCTGACGACGCGCGCCATCAGGCACTACCACCACCTCGGACTCCTTCCCGAGCCGGTGCGCCGACCCAACGGCTACCGCTCGTACGGCCTGCGCGAGGCCATCGCGCTCGCGCGGATCAGACGCCTCACCGAACTCGGCCTCGGCCTCGACGAGGTGCGGGACGTGCTCGCGGACGACGCCGGGCGCGAGCTGACCGAGGTCCTCGCCGAGCTCGACGAGGACCTGGCCCGGCAGGAGGCGGCCGTCCGGGAGCGGCGCACCCGGCTCGCCGAGCTGCTCCAGCTGTCCAGGCAGGGGCTGCTGCCCGGCGACGGTCCCGTCTCGCCGGGGCTCGCCGACCTGTTCGCGCGGCTGTGGCCCGCCGACTCGGCGAGCGCGGCGAAGGACCTCGAACACCTCGCCCTGTTCGACGCCATCGCCGAGCCGGGCCTGCGCGAGCGGCTCTACGCGACGCTGCGCGAGGTCGCCGACGACGCCGGGCTCAGCGCCCGAATGCGGCAGGTGTACGCGCGCCTGGACGACCTGGCCGACGCGCCCGCCGACGACCCCCGGGTCGTGCCGCTAGGCGAGGACCTCGCCGGGCTCGTGCCCGACGGCATCCTCGCGGCCCTCGCGGGCGGAGGCGAGGACCGCGAGGCGCCCGGCGGCCGGGCCCGCCTCGGCACCGCCTTCGGGGACGCGTTCCTCGACGACTTCGCGCCCGCCCAGGCGGCGGCCGTACGGCACATGCTCAAGCTGCTCACCGGGACCCCGCGATGGTCACCGTGACCGCGCCGGTACGGGTGGCGCGGCGGCTGCTCGCGCACGAGCTGCGGGGGCTGCGCGGCCTCGGCCCGTGGGCGGCGCGGCGGCGCCACGGGGTCGGCCCCGGCGACCGGGCGGCGGCGTACACCGGCCCGCAGACCCCGACGCTCTTCGCCTTCGCCTTCCTCGCGGTGGTCGAGACGGTCGTGCTGGCCGTCGTCGTGCCGTGGCCGCTCGTGCACGCCGCGCTGCTGTTCGTCGACGCGTACACCGTGCTGCAGATCATCGCCCTGCACGCCGCGTGCGTGACGCGGCCCCACGTGGCGGGCGCGGACGGCTCGCTGCGGGTGCGCTACGGCCAGCTCCTGGACCTGCGGATCCCGGCGCCGCTCGTCCGCGGCGTCCGCGTGGACCGGCGCTATCCCGAGGGGCGCGCGCTCCGCTTCGGCGCCGACGGCACGGTCGACGTCTCCGTCGGCAACCAGACGACGGTGACCGTGGAGCTCGCCGAACCCGTCGCGTTCGTCCGCCCGCTGGGGCGGACGGCGTACGCCCGGGTGGTGCGGCTGCACGCCGACGACCCGAAGGGACTCGTCGACGCGCTCCGCGGCGCCCAGGAGCGGCGGGCGGCGGTGGCGGACCGCCCGGCGCCGGTCCCGCCGGAGCCGCACGGCCTCGTCACGCGGGAGTGAACAGGACCTTCGCCTCGGCGGGGTCCGCCCGCGCCAGGCGGACGCGCAGGCGTTCGCCCAGGGGCAGCCGGGCCGCGGCCGACTCGACGCGGGCGACGACGACGGGGTCGGTCAACTGGACGGTGCCCACGGCCGGTTCCGCCTCCTTCACGTCCACGACCACCGCGTCGAAGAGCTCGCCCACGCGGTCCTTGAGCAGGGCCGCCTCGACGATGTCGACGCTCGCGCGCTCCACGGCGTTGCCGCGCCGCGTGCCCTCGGCCATCTCCTTGGGCAGGCCGGGCAGGGCCGCGAGCACCCACTCCGGGGGCGCGGCGTCCGCGCACGCGGCCAGGCACAGCTCGGCCGCGTACCGGTCGACGAGGCGGCGCAGCGGCGCCGTGCAGTGCGCGTACGGCGCGGCCACCGCGGCGTGCGTCGTCAGCTCGGGGACCTCGCCGCCGCTGAACGCGGTGTACCCGGCGCCGCGCAGCAGCGTCGTGCACTCCTGGAGGAACGCGGCGTGGCGGGGCAGGCGCGGGTCGAGGGAGCGGACGAGCGCGGCGTACGGGACGTGGTGCGGCCAGTCGATGTCCAGGGCCCGCGCGGTTCTGCGCAGACGGCCGACCGCGCCGTCCGGGGCCGTCGGCAGCGTCCGCAGGACGCCCGTACCGTAGTCGATCATGAGTTGCGCGGCGGCCATGCCCGTGAGCAGGGAGATCTGGGCGTTCCAGCCGTCTGCGGGCAGGGGCGCGCGGTAGGCGAGGGCGTACGTGTCGCCGCCCGGGCCCTCGACGACCTCCTGCTCGGGGACGTTGAGGGAGATGCCGCCGCGCTCGACCTCAAGGCGCTCGCGGAGTCGGCCGATGTCCGCGAGCAGCGCGAGCGGCTCCTCCGCGGTGCCCGCGTCGATGCTCCGCTGCACGCCGTCGTAGTCGAGCTTGGCGCGGCTGCGGACCAGGGCGCGGCGCACGTGGGCGGACTCGGTCCGGCCGTCCGCGTCCAGGTCGAGCGTCCACACCAGCGCCGGGCAGGTCTGGTCCGGCAGCAGGCTGGCCGCGCCCTCGCTGAGGGCGGTCGGGTGCAGCGGCACCTTCTCGTCGGGGAAGTAGAGGGTGGTGACGCGCCGGTGGGCCTCGGTGTCGAGCGGGCCCTTCGGGGTGACGTACGCGGCCACGTCGGCGATGGCGTACCGCACGCGGTAGCCGCCGCGCGGCCGCCGCGACAGGTGCATGGCCTGGTCCAGGTCGACCGAGGTCGGCGGGTCGATCGTGAAGAAGGGGACGTCCGTCGCGTCCTCGTCGGGCAGCCGCGGGGCCGCGGCGGCGCGCTCCGCCTCGGCGGTGGCCCGCGCCGGGAATTCCTCGGGTACGTCCAGCCGCGTGCGCAGGTTCCGCAGCGCCGCCCGCAGCGGGGCCTCGGCTGCGCCGGTCACGCGGAGCTTGCGCCGGGGCATACCCCGAGCGTAGGCCCGGTCCTCTCGGGGGGCATCCGCGTGTCGTCACCTGCGGGCCCCGTCGTGGCTGGTCGCGCCCACGCGGCGGAGCCGCATATCGGCACAGTCCCGCGCCCCTGGGGAGCCACCGCTCAGCGCGCCACCCCGTACGCTGTCGCGGGGGCCGAGCCCCGGCCCCGTATCCCCCAAAGGAGAAGACCTTGCTCGTCCTGCTGCCGCCGTCCGAGGGTAAGGCCGCCTCCGGGCGCGGGGCGCCGCTCAAGCCGGAGTCCCTGTCGCTTCCGGGGCTGGCCGAGGCCCGGGCCGCTGTCCTGGACGAGCTCGTGGAGCTGTGCGCCGCCGACGAGGAGAAGGCGCGCGAGGTCCTCGGCCTCAGCGAGGGGCTGCGCGGCGAGGTCGCCAAGAACGCCGAGCTGCGCACCGCGGGGGCCCGGCCCGCCGGTGAGATCTACACCGGCGTCCTGTACGACGCGCTCGACCTGGCCACGCTCGACGCCGCGGCGAAGCGGCGGGCCGCGCGCTCCCTGCTCGTCTTCTCCGGCCTGTGGGGCGCGGTCTCCGTCGCCGACCGCATCCCCTCCTACCGCTGCTCGATGGGCGTGAAGCTGCCGGGCCTCGGCGCGCTCGCCGCGCACTGGCGCACCCCGATGGCGGCCGTGCTCCCCGAGGCCGCGGGGGACGGTCTTGTCCTGGACCTGCGCTCCGCGGCGTACGCGGCGGCGTGGAAGCCGAAGGGCGAGGTCGCGGGGCGGACCGCGACGGTACGGGTGCTGCACGCGCGCGTGGTGGACGGAGTGGAGCGGCGCTCCGTCGTCTCCCACTTCAACAAGGCCACGAAGGGCCGCGTGGTGCGCTCGCTCCTGACCGCCGGGGCCGCGCCCGCCTCCCCCGCGGAGCTGGTGGAGGCGCTCCGGGACCTCGGCTACGCGGTGGAGGCGCAGCCGCCCGCGAAGCCGACCGCGGCGTGGTCCCTGGACGTGGTGGTGCGGGACATCCACTGAGGCCACCGCCGCGCTGTTGCAGGGAGTGCAACGGGCTTTGCGGAGGGTGGTGGCGGCGAGGCACGATGCCCCCATGGACACCCCCGCCGCCCAGGCCTCCGTGCTGGACCTCGCCCCCGTCATCCCCGTAGTGGTGGTGGACACCGTCGACGCCGCCGTGCCGCTCGCGCGGGCGCTCGTCGCGGGGGGCCTGCCCGCCATCGAGGTCACGCTGCGCACGCCGGTGGCCCTGGACGCGATCCGGGCGATCGCCGCCGAGGTCCCGGACGCGGTGGTGGGCGCGGGCACGGTCCTCTCGGCGGACCAGGTGAAGGCCTCGGTGGACGCGGGCGCCCGGTTCCTGGTCAGCCCGGGGTGGACGGACGCGCTCCTGGAGGCGATGAAGGGGGCGGGCGTCCCGTTCCTGCCGGGCGTCTCGACGACCTCGGAGGTCGTGGCGCTGCTCGAACGCGGCGTGCGCGAGATGAAGTTCTTCCCCGCCGAGGCGGCCGGGGGCACCGCCTATCTGAAGTCGCTCGCGGGCCCGCTCCCGCAGGCCCGCTTCTGCCCGACGGGCGGCGTCTCCGCGGCCTCCGCGCGGTCGTACCTGCGGTTGGCGAACGTTGGCTGCGTGGGTGGCAGCTGGATGCTCCCCGCGGAGGCCGTCGCGGCCGGGGACTGGGCGCTGGTCGAGTCCCTGGCCCGCGAGGCGGCGGGCCTGCGCTAGGCGCCTCGCTGGAATTGCCACGATCGGTCGTCGATCGACTGCGGATCCATCGTGGCTGGTCGCGCCCACGCGGCGGAGCCGCACATGGACACAGCCCCGCGCCCCTTCGGGGGCCTAGCGCAGGTGCCCCGTGTCATTGAGGAGGCGCACGCTGGCGTTGCCGTCCGCGTAGTACGCCACGGCCGACAGCGACGCCGCCGACAGCTCCATGCGGAACAGCGACTCGGGCGGCGCGCCGAGCGCGAGCCGGACGAGCGTCTTGATGGGCGTGACGTGCGTGACGAGCAGCACGGTGCGGCCCGCGTACGCGGCCTGGAGTTTGTCGCGGGCCGCCGAGACCCGGCTCGTGACCTCGGCGAAGGACTCGCCGCCCGGCGGCGCGACGTTCGGCGAGGCGAGCCAGGCCGTCAGCTCGTCGGGGTAGCGCTCGCGCGCCTCGGCGAAGGTGAGGCCCTCCCAGGCGCCGAAGTCCGTCTCGCGCAGCCCCGGTTCCAGCTCGACGTCGAGGCCGAGCCGGGCGGCGACCGTGCGGGCGGTCTCCTGGCAGCGCAGCAGCGGCGAGGAGACGACGGCCTGCACGGTGCCGCGCGCGGCGAGCGCGGCGGCGACCCGGACGGCCTGCTCCCGGCCCGCATCGGACAGCGAGGGGTCGCTCCCGCCGCTGCCGGAGAAGCGCTTCTCGGGCGTCAGCGGGGTCTCGCCGTGCCGCAGCAGTACGAAGGTCGCGGGGGCGCCGAGGTCGGCGGGCGCGGCCCAGCCGACGGGCGGGGTCGCGGTGTCCGCACCGGTGCCGGAGGAGGCGGAGGTGCCGGAGGAGGCGGAGGTGTCCGCCGCCACCGAGTGCGCCGCGCGTACGTCGGCGGCCACGGCGTCCGCGACCACGACCGCCCCGTCGGCGGCCTTGCCCGTCGCTCCGGCGAGCGCCGCCCGGGCCTTGGCCGCGCCCGCGGCCGCGTCGCCGGGCGGGCCCGCGGGCTCCGCGGCGGCGCGGGACGCGGCGCGCAGGTCCGCGGTGGACGCCGAGGGCGACCAGTGCTCGCCGCGCTTGCCCGCGTCCATCGCCTCGTTCGCCAGGCGGTCCGCGTGCTTGTTCTTCTCGCGCGGGATCCACTGGTAGGTGACCTGCGCACGGGGCAGGACCGCGGCCGCCTCGGCGGCCAGGGGCTTCATGTCGGGGTGCTTGATCTTCCAGCGGCCCGACATCTGCTCGACGACCAGCTTGGAGTCCATGCGGACGCGGACCGTCGCGTCGGGGTCCAGCTCGCGGGCCGCCTTCAGGCCCGCGACCAGGCCCTTGTACTCGGCCACGTTGTTCGTGGCGACGCCGACGTACTCGGCGGTCTCGGCCAGCGTCTCGCCGGTGACGGCGTCGATGACGACCGCGCCGTAGCCCGCGGGCCCCGGGTTGCCCCGGGAGCCGCCGTCGGCCTCGACGATGAACTCCTGTGCCACGCGCGCCCCTTACAGACCGGACTCGGAGGTGCGCACCAGGATGCGGCTGCAGTTCTCGCAGCGCACGACCTTGTCGGGCGCGGCCGCCTTGATCTCGTTCACCTCGGTGATGTCCAGCTCCAGGCGGCAGCCCTCGCAGCGCCGCTGGTGGAGCTTGGCCGCGCCGATGCCGCCCTGCTTCACGCGCAGCCGGTCGTAGAGCGCGAGCAGGTCGGCGGGCACGGCCCCGGCCACGACCTCGCGGTCCTTGGTGACCGCGGCGGTCTCGCGGTCGAGCTCGGCCTGCGCGACGTCCCTGCGGCCCGTCGCGTCGTCGAGCTTGGCCTGCACGGAGGAGACCCGCTCGGTCAGCTCGGCGACGCGCTCCTGCGCGGACTCGCGGCGCTCCATGACCTCCAGGACGACGTCCTCCAGGTCGCCCTGGCGCTTGGCGAGGGAGGCGATCTCCTTCTGGAGGTTCTCCAGGTCCTTGGGCGAGGTGACCGCGCCGGAGTCCAGGCGCTGCTGGTCGCGGACGGCGCGCTGGCGCACCTGGTCCACGTCCTGCTCGGCCTTGGTCTGCTCGCGGGCGCAGTCGCTCTCCTCGGTCTGCGCGGCCACGAGCAGGTCGCGCAGCTGCGTGAAGTCCTTCGTCAGCGACTCGATCTCGGCGTGCTCGGGCAGCGACTTGCGCTTGTGCGCGAGCTGCGCGAGGCGGACGTCCAGGTCCTGGACGTCGAGGAGACGGATCTGGTCGGCGGGCGCGGCGTTCAGTTGGGGGCTCCAAAGGAATCAGAAGGGGCGCCGAGGGCGCTCCCTGCGGGGGACGACGCCGCGTGGGCGGTCCAGGGGTCGGTGACCGTCTTCGAGACGTGGACGCGAAGGCCCCATCCGTGCCGGTCGGAGATCTGGTCGAGCTGGGCGGCCGCCAGCTCGCACCAGGGCCACTCGGTGGCCCAGTGCGCGGCGTCGAGCAGCGCGAGCGGTGCCTCGGCGCGGGCCTCCGACACCGGGTGGTGGCGCAGGTCGGCGGTGAGGAAGGCGTCGACTCCCGCGGCGCGCACGGCGCCGAAGAGGCTGTCGCCGGAGCCGCCGCTGACCGCGACGGTACGGATGAGCTGCTCGGGGTCGCCCGCGACGCGGACGCCCTGCGCGGTGGCGGGCAGCCGCCGCGCCGCCTGCTCGGCGAACTCGGCGAGGGTCAGTGGGTGTTCCGGCTCACAGATCCGGCCGAGCCCGCGCCGCCCGTGCTCGTCGGCCGGGTCCGGCACCAGGGGGCGCAGGACGCGCAGGCCGAGGGCGCCCGCGAGGGCGTCGGAGACGCCGGGGTCCGCGGTGTCGGCGTTGGTGTGGGCGACGTGCAGCGCGACGTCGTTCTTGATCAGGTCGTGGACGACCCGGCCCTTGAACGTCGAGGCGGCCACCGTCGTCGTACCGCGCAGATAGAGCGGGTGGTGGGTGACGAGCAGGTCGGCGCCGAGCCGGACCGCCTCGTCGGCGATGTCCTGGACGGGGTCGACGGCGAACAGGACCCGGGAGACCTCCTGGTCCGGGTCACCGCAGACCGTGCCGACCGCGTCCCACTGCTCGGCCCGCTCCGCGGGCCACAGGGCGTCGAGCGCGGCGATGACTTCAGACAGACGGGGCACGTACGAAAGGCTACCTGTAGGTCCTGCGCGCCTGAACCGGCGCCGCTCTCGCCGACCTGGCCGATCGCCGCCGGTGACCCCCGCTCCCCGGCCCCAGTGATCTTCGCCACAGGCGCCCGGGAGGCACCGGCGCCCGGGGGACGGCCGCCCGGGCGCCGGGTGCCCGCTACTTGGCCAGGTAGCCCTTGAGGTCGTCCAGGACCGCGTCGGCCGCGGTCACGCCGAGGCCCAGGTACCAGGTCTCGTCCGGGACGTTCTTCGCCCGGCCCTCCCGCACGGCGTCGAGCTTCTTCCACAGCGGGTTGCGCTCGGCGGCGGCGCGGCCGGTCTTCTTCGGGTCGCCGTAGACGCCGGTGAAGATCCAGTCGGCGTCCGCCTCGTCGATCCTCTCCGGGCTGATCTCCGTGGCGAGGTCGTTGACCTGCTGGTTCTTGGGCCGGGGCAGGCCGACGTCGTCGAGGATGGTGCCGATGAACGACGCCTTCGCGTACAGGCGGACGCGGTCCGGCAGGTACCGCAGCATGGTGACGGTCGGCTTCTTCGGGCCGAGCTCGTCACCGAGCGCCTTCGCCTTCTTCTCGTACGCGCCGAGCTGGGCCTTGGCCTCGGCGGACTTGTCGAGCGCGGCCGCGTTCAGGAGGTAGTTCTCCTTCCAGGTGAAGCCGGGGCGCACGGAGAACACGGTGGGGGCGATCTTGGAGAGCTGCGGGTAGAGCTTGGCGGCGCGCAGCTCGCTGCCGAGGATCAGATCGGGCTTGAGCTTCGCGATCGCCTCCAGGTTGAGGGAGTTGATCGTGCCGACGTCCTTGGGGCTGCCCGCCCGCTTCTTCAGATAGCCGGGGACGCCGTCGTCGCCCTCGGTGGGCGCGTAGCCGACGGGCTTGACGCCGAGGGACACGACGTTGTCGAGCTCGCCGACGTCGAGGACCACGACCCGCTGCGGCCGCCGCTCCAGCTCGGTCTTGCCCATGGCGTGCGTGAGGGTGCGCGGGAACTGGCCGGGCTTGGCCGTGGTGCCCATCCGCGCGGTCCGCTCGGCGGCCTTGGCGAAGTCCTCGCCGCCCTGGGCCACGGCCTTGCTGCCGCCGCCGTTGTCGCTCTTGCCCGAGCCGTCGCCGGAGCCGCAGGCCGCGAGGGCAAGCGCCCCGGCCACGGCGAGGGCCGCGGCGGCGGTGGCGCGGGCGGGTCGACGGCGTCGTACGGACATGCGGTACTCCAGGGGGACGTGCGGGGCGCACGGGGCCGAGGGGGCGGACCCGTACGCAACTTAGGTTTACCTAACCATATCCGCTCCCCCACCCAGCACACTCACCCCCGGCTTCTCAGGCGATTCAGGACATCACCACACGTACGCGTGAAGCGACCGGCCTCGGATGCCACGCCAGAACGTGCGAAAACTAGCGTCGCGAGCGGAGGTGACCCCCATGACAGCGCCTGTGGCCGAGCCCTCACCGCCCGCCGCCCCGCGGCGGGGACCCGCCCCGGCCGCCGTCCTCACCGCCGACGGCGCCTACGCCGCCCGGCTCACCCACACCGGCGGCTCCTGGTACCCCGAGCGCTGGACGCTCGACTCCCCCGAGCCGTACGCCGTGCCGCTGCCGGGGCACCAGCCCGAGGAGCCCGGCACGGCGGTGCACCCGATGGCCGACGGCCGCGTCCTGGTGCACCGGCGGGCCGCGGGCCGGCACGTCTTCGCGCTCCTGTACCCCACCGGGCCCGGCACCGGCGAGGTGGCGCTCGGCGGTGTGGAGTGCGCGGGCGCGGAGCTGACGCTGCTGCCGCCCGCCCCGGACGGCACGTACGCGTACGCCCTCGCGGCGGGCGAGCGCTCCACGGCGGTGTGGCTGGTGGCGGGCGGCTCGTTCGGGCCCGAGCACCTCGCCGAGGTCCCCGGCCGCTGCACCGGCGGCGTCTGGCTCGACGGCACCAACCGCATGCTGGCCCTCGACCGGGAGCTCGACGGGCTGACCAAGACGGTGGCCGTCGACCTGGAGCGCGGCGGCGAGGTGACGCCGCTGCTCCAGATCGCGGCCGACAGCGACGACCGGCTGCTGCTCGCCGACGCCGCCAGCGGGCTGCTGCTCCTGCGCTCCGACGCGCCGGGCGAACCGCGCCTGGGCTGGGGCGTGTTGGGCAGTACGCATCCGGTGCGCTTCCCCGAGTGCCTGCGCCTTCCCGGGCACGGGGCGACGCCGTTCGCGATCCAGCCCGGCCAGGTCCTCCTCCCGGAGGCCTGCGCGGTCGCCCTGCGCCTCGACGCCGCCGACCCCGCGTCCCGCCCCGCGCTCTGCGCCTGGCGCCCCGCGGACCGCAGGGTCCAGCAACTCGCGCCGCCCGACGGCTGGTTGCCCGGCGTCGGCCACTGGACGCCCGAGGGCGTGCTGCGCCTGCCGTACGCCGGTGGGGCGGTGCCGTGCGGGGTCGCCCGGGTCGAGGTGCCCGGAGCCCCGGCCGCGCGGGGCAGCGCCCCCCGGGCCGCCCGGCCCGTGCCCCTGCAACAGGCACCCCTCGGGGGGCGCGCGGCGGGCGGTTAGACTCGCCCGCCGGTACGAACGATCTTTACTACGGGGTGAGTTTCATGACGACCGACACGACGGCGGAGGCCGAGGGCGGCGAGGAGGCGGGGCACGGGCGCCATCGCGGGCCCGGGGCCGCGCATGACGAGGAGGCCGCGCCGAGCGGCCGCCACCGCCGCGAGGGCCCCGAGGCCTAGCCCTCGCGGTGCGCCCCAGGCCCGCCCCTTCCCGAACCATGGGCTGCCGCCCCTGGCACCCCGCCCTTCATCGCGCTGGCGCGCTCGTCCTCAAACGCCGGACGGGCTGAAAGATCTCCGGCTCGGGCCGTGGGTATTCAGCCCGTCCGGCGTTTGAGGACGAGGCGCGGAGCGCCGAAAAAGCGGGGGCACGGGGGCGACAGCCCCCGGATCGGGAAGGGGCGGGTTAGGGGATCAATCCCGCTTCAGCCCCAGCACCTCCGTCGCCGCGAAGGTCTCCCCCTCCGGGCGGCCCGCGAAGTACGGGGTCAGGGACTCGTCCAGCTCGGCAGCACTGAACGCCCCCGCGCCCGCGCGGAACGTGGCGGCGACCCTGGGGCGCTCCATCACGGCCACGAGCCCCCCGTGCACGACGAGGAGTTGGCCGGTGACGCGCCCGGCCGCGGGCGAGGCGAGATAGCCGACCAGCGGAGCCACGTGCTCGGGCGCCAGCGGATCGAGCTCGCCCGCGGCGGGCTCGGCGAAGCCCGCGAACACGTCGGACGTCATCCGCGTACGCGCCCGGGGGCAGATGGCGTTGGCGGTCACGCCGTACTTGGCGAGGGCGAGCGCCGTGGACGTGGTCAGGCCGACGATCCCGCCCTTGGCGGCGGCGTAGTTGGGCTGTCCTGCGGACCCGGCGAGGAACGCCTCCGACGAGGTGTTCACGATCCGGCCGTAGACGGGGCCGCCCGCCGCCTTGGAGCGCTCGCGCCAGTGCGCGGACGCGAACCGGACGGTGTTGAAGTGGCCCTTGAGGTGCACGCGGACGACCGAGTCCCACTCGTCCTCGGACATCGAGAAGATCATCCGGTCCCGCAGGATGCCCGCGTTGTTGACGAGGACGTCGAGCTTGCCGTAGGTCTCGACGGCCAGGTCCACCAGGGCGCGGGCCTGGGCGTGGTCGGCCACGTCCCCACCGTGGGCGACGGCCTTGCCGCCCGCCTCGCGGATCTCCGCGGCGACGTCCTCCGCGGGCCCGGCGGACGCCGCGCCGGTGCCGTCGCGGCCCGGCTGTCCGAAGTCGTTGACGACGACGCTCGCCCCGAGCCGGGCGAGTTCGAGCGCCTCGGCCCGGCCGAGCCCGCGGCCCGCCCCGGTGACGACGGCCGACAGGCCCTCAAGCGGCTGCAGCACGGTGACTCCCTCAGATCTCTATGCAGGTCCGCAGGGCGGCGCCCGTGCGCATCTGGTCCAGGGCTTCGTTGATCTCGGCGAGCCGCACCCGGTGCGTGATCATGCCCGCGAGGTCGACGCGTCCGGCGCGCCACAGCGCGATGGCCCGCTCGTAGGACCGCAGCACGTCCCCGCCGCCGTACAGGGACGGCAGGATGCGCTTCTCGTCGAAGAACAGCTCGAACATGTTGAACTGGACGTGGTCGTCCATGGCGCCCGCGCCGACCACGCACAGCGTGCCGCCGCGCCGGGTCGCCTCGTACGCGGCGCGGGCCGTGGCGGACTTGCCGACGACCTCGAAGACGTAGTCGAAGCCCTCGCCCGCCGTCACCCGCTGCTTGGCGTCGTCGAGGGCGTCGGGCGCCACCGCCTCGCTCGCGCCGAACCGCAGCGCCGCCTCGCGCCGGGCCGCCACCGGGTCGACGGCCACGATGTGGGCCGCGCCCTTGAGCCGCGCGCCCTGGATCGCCGAGACGCCGACGCCGCCGCAGCCGATGACGGCGACGGACGAACCGGCCGCCACGTCGGCGGTGTTGAGGGCCGCGCCGAGCCCGGTGGTGACGCCGCAGCCGATGAGCGCCGCGATGTCGTACGGCACGTCGTCCGGGACCGGCACCGCGCAGGCCGCGTCGACCACGACCTCCTCGGTGAAGGTGCCGGTGCCCGCGAAGCCGAAGACGTCGCCCTGCGGGCGCTTGAAGTTGGGCGTGCCCGCGTTCATGAACCCGGCGAGGCACAGCTCGGTCTGGCCGCGCCGACAGGCGGGACACTGCCCGCACGCCGGGAGCCAGCACACCACGACCCGGTCGCCCGGCTTGACGTTCGTGACGCCGTCGCCGACGTCGATGACCTCGCCCGCGCCCTCGTGCCCGGGGACGAACGGCGCGGGCTGCGGCAGGACGCCGTTCATCGCGGACACGTCGGAGTGGCACAGGCCCGTGGCCCGGACGCGGATACGCACCTTCCCCGGGCCGAAGCCCACCGCCTCGACGTCGTCGAGCACGTCGAGCTTGTCCTGGCCTGTCTCGTGCAGTACGGCTGCGCGCATGAGGGTGGGGCTCCTCTCACCTCTGGGGTACGTGGCGTCCGTGGTGCACCGGTGGTCGTTGCGTCAGTCGTGCTCCACGACCGTGTCCGCGAGCACCGGCGCCCCGTCCCGCTCCAGGGCCGTGACGGCCGCCTGGACCCGGCCCGCGGACTCCCACATGCCGATGTGCAGGGTCTCGCCGGGGAAGACGACCCCGGCGAAGCGGGTGCGGTAGCCGCGCACCCGGGACACGTCGCCGCCGAGCACGGTGTCCACGACGGCCTTGAGCGTCATCCCGTACGAGCACAGGCCGTGCAGGATCGGCCGGTCGAAGCCCCCGAGCGCGGCGAACTCGGGGTCGGCGTGCATCGGGTTCCAGTCGCCGGACAGGCGGTAGAGCAGGGCCTGGTCCTCGCGGACGGGGCGCTCCACGGTCCGGTCGAAGGGCCGGTCGGGCGTGTCGAGCCGCGCGGAGGGGCCGCGCTCGCCGCCGAAGCCGCCCTCGCCGCGGAGGAAGAGCTGTGCCTCGCTGGCCCACAGCGGCCCGTCGCCGTCGACCGCCTCGGCGCGCAGGACGATCACGGCGGCCTTGCCCTTGTCGTGGACGGCCGCGACCTTGGAGGTCAGCGTGGCCGTGCCGCTCACCGGGATGGGGCGGTGCAGCTCGATGGCCTGGCCGCCGTGCAGGACGGCGGACAGGTGCACGTCGATGCCGGGGGCGGAGAGCGCGCTCATGGCCCCCATGCCCGCGCCCGCGACGGTGGCGAAGCTGGGCAGCACGTGCAGCCGGGACTCCAGCGTGTAGCGCAGCTCGTCCGGGTCGGTGGCGGGGTGCTCCTTGTCGGGGTTGGCGGCCGCGCCGATGCCGAGGTGGTAGAGCTGCACGTCCTTGTGGCCCCAGCTGATCTCGGTGCTGCGGGGCTCGGCGGCCAGGGCCTTGGCGGCATCGATGGGCATGGGGGGCGGCTCCTTGGGGGTCGTGAGACCTCGGTGCGACCGTCCGCACCGTCGGCCGCACCGAGGTCGCGACGGGGCCGAATGGAGCCCGTTCTAGAACGCGTTCCATTCCGGCGCTCTCCTGTATAGCCCAGCGCCCCGGAGTTGGGAAGGCTCCCGGCGGCCACTCCTGACGTAGCGTCAGATCAGCCGCCACCCTCGCCACCCGTGACATTTGTCCTGGCCAGGACCGTACGCAGGGGGCTACGCACCCCGGCCCTCCGTTTCGTACCGTCGACGTCATACGAGGAACGGAATCGGGGGAGTACGAGATGTCCTGGACGCGCGGTGTCACCCGCCGACTGCACGAGGCACGCGCGGCGCGGGCCGCGTGGCGCGCCGAGTGGCCACAGCGGAAGGCCGCCTGGCGGGAACGCAAGCGGAACTGCAAGCAGGACAGGACGGCGCTCGCGGGCCCGCCCAGCGGCTTCGCGCTGCTTCCGTGGCTGCTCATGGGCCTGGGCGCGTTCTCCCATCTGCTCCAGGGCAGGACCCCGAACCCGTGGGTCGCGGGCCTCGGCCTGCTGGTCTTCAACTCGCTCTACATCTCGATCTCGTTCCGTGCCTTCGACAAGGCCCGGCGGGAGTCGCGCGCCACCCTTGCCGCGCTCCTGGCGCTGGGGGTCCTGACCGTCGCGCTCGCCGCGGGGTACGGCGGGAACTGGCTGATGTTCTTCCCGCTGTTCGGCCTCGCCGTCGGCGCGGTGGTCCGGGGGCGCCGCCTCGGCCCCATCGGCCTGGCCCTGAGCGCTCTGGCGGGCGCGGTCGCCGGGCTCAGGGAGGGCTGGGACGGCGTCAACATCGGCTACGGCACGTTCCTCTCGACGATGGTGACGGCGGCGATCCTGTCCCTGTCCGAGGCGGTACGGGACCTGCGGGCGGCCCGTGAGGAGCTGGCGCGACGCGCGGTGGCGGAGGAGCGGCTGCGCTTCTCCCGGGACCTGCACGACCTGCTCGGCCACACCCTGTCGGTGATCGTGGTGAAGTCGGAGGCCGCGCGCCGCCTCGCGCCGCGCGACCTGGACGCGGCGCTCGGCCAGGTCACGGAGATCGAGTCCGTCGGCAGGCAGGCGCTCACCGAGATCCGCGAGGCCGTCACCGGCTACCGCGAGGCCTCGCTGGCCACGGAGCTCGACCGGGTGCGCGACCTGCTGGACGCCGCGGGCGTGGAGACGGTCGTACGCCAGTCGGGGCCGCCGCTCGACCCGCCGTCGTCGGCGCTGCTCGGCTGGGTGGTGCGCGAGGCGGCCACCAACGTCGTCCGGCACGCCCGGGCGAGCCGGTGCGAGATCGAGGTCACCGGCACCGCGGACCGGACCCGCCTGGCGATCACCGACGACGGCCGCGGCGTCGGCTCGACCCCGCCCGGCAGCGGGCTCAAGGGCCTGGCCGAACGCCTCGCCGCGGCGGGCGGCTCCCTGGAGTCGGGCCCGGCGCCGCGCTCCGGCTTCCGGGTCACGGCCGCGCTGCCGACCGGCGGCGGAGAGCGGGCCGAGGCGGGGGCGGAGCGGGCGGGGGCCGCCCGGGCGTGACCGGGGGCGCCCGCCCCGGCGGGGGCCGTGGACCTGCGGCCATGGCGCGCTGTGCGGCAGAACGTGCCGCAACTCTTGACGGAGTTCAGTCAATCCGTAAGGTCTAGGCCAATGGACCGGCCCAGGCGCCGGGCCGGTTCCCCCCTCATCCCCCACCGCGGAGGGAGCACACGATGCACACCAAACGGAAGCTGGCCGCGGGCCTGGGCGCGCTGTGCGCGCCCGCCCTCGTCCTCGCCTCGGTCACTCCGGCGAGCGCCCACGGCTACATCAACTCGCCGCCGAGCCGCCAGGCCCAGTGCGCGGCGAACACCGTCCCGTGCGGCGAGATCAAGTGGGAGCCGCAGAGCGTCGAGGGCCCCAAGGGCCTCACCAGTTGCAGCGGCGGCAACGCGCGGTTCCGCGACCTGGACGACGACAGCAAGGGCTGGAAGGTCTCCGACGTCAGCTCCTCGCAGGCGTTCACCTGGCGCCTGACGGCCCCCCACCGCACCAGCACCTGGCAGTACTTCGTCGACGGCCGCAAGGTCAAGGAGATCAACGACGGCGGCCGCCAGCCGCCCACGACCGTCACCCACACCGTCGACTTCGGCGGCATCACGGGCCGCCACAAGATGCTCGCGGTCTGGAACATCTACGACACCGCCAACGCGTTCTACGCCTGCGTCGACATCAACATCAGGGGCTGACGCCCCGGGGCTCGCCCGAACCCCCGGACGGGGGCAGGCCGACCGGACCCGAAAGCCCCCGGGGGTCCGGTCGGCCGGGCGTACGCCGCGCACCATGAGCACGTGGGTCTTGGGCCGTAGCCTGAGTCCATGGACGAGATGCCCCGGGATCGGCGGCCCACGAAATGTACGAGGGTCCTCCTCGCCGAGGACCAGGGCATGATGCGTGGGGCGCTCGCGCTGCTGCTCGGCATGGAGCCGGACATCGAGGTCGTCGCCCAGGTCGGGGCGGGCGACGAGATCGTGCGGACCGCGCTCACGGCGCGGCCCGACGTGGCGCTGCTCGACATCGAACTGCCGGGGCGCAGCGGCCTGGACGCGGCGGCGGAGCTGCGGGAGGAGTGCCCGGACTGCCGGGTGCTGATCCTCACCACGTTCGGGCGGCCCGGGTATCTGCGCCGGGCGATGGAGGCGGGCGCGGCGGGCTTCCTGGTCAAGGACGGGCCGGTGGAGGACCTCGCGGAGGCGATCCGCCAGGTGCTGCGCGGCGAGACCGTCATCGACCCGGCCCTGGCCGCGGCCGCGCTGAGCGCGGGGCCGAGCCCGCTCACGCCGCGCGAAGCGGACGCGCTGCGGGCCTCGGTGGACGGGGCGACGGTCGCCGACATCGCGGCGGCGCTGCACCTGTCGGAGTCGACCGTACGGAACTACCTGTCGGCCGCCATCGGCAAGACGGGCACGCGCAACCGCATGGAGGCCGTGCGGGAGGCCCGCCACCAGGGGTGGCTGTAGCCCCGACGGTCAGTCGCGGGCGGCGCGCGGCATCCAGACGAGGACGACGAGCGCGGCCAGGGCGAGGAACACCGCGCCCCACAGGAACGCGAGGGCGTAGCCGTCCGCGACCGCCGCGGCGCCGGGCCGCCCGGCCGTGCGGGCCGTGGCGACCGTGGAGAGGATCGCGAGCCCCAGCGAACCGCCCATGGTGCGCGAGGTGTTGATGAGGCCCGCGACGAGCCCCGCGTCCCCGGGCTCGGCCCCGCTGGTGGCCAGCGACGCCAGGGGGGTGCCCGCGAGCCCCGCGCCCAGCATCATGAGGATGCCGGGCAGCATGATCGAGGTGACGTACGCGCCGTGCGCGCCGTCCCCGGCGAGCATCCGCCACTGCCAGGCGAATCCGGCGGCGGCGGTCAGGACGCCGATGACGGTGACCGTCCGCGCCCCCATGACCCGCATCAGCCGGGGCGCGACCTTGGAGCCCACGACGACGCTGACGGAGCTGGGGATGAGCGCGAGCCCGGCCTCCAGGGGCGTGTAGCCGAGGACGTTCTGCGCGTACAGGGTCATGAAGAACCACATCGCGAACAGGCCCATGCCGCAGACGAACATGGTCGCGTTGGCCGCCGAGACGGACCGCACCCGGAACAGCTTCAGGGGCATGAGCGGCGCCTTGGAGCGCGCCTCGACGCCGAGGAACGCGCCGATCAGGGCGAGCCCGGCCACGAGCGGCACCAGGGTCGCGGCGGCGGTCCAGCCCGCCACCTCGGTCTGCACGATGCCGTACGCGAGCGTGGCGATGCCCGCGGTGACCAGGACGGCCCCGGGCACGTCGAGCCGCCGGGCGCCGCTCGCCCGGCTCTCGCTGATCCAGCGCAGCGCGGCGGCGAACACCAGGACGCCGACGGGCACGTTCACGAGCAGCACCCACCGCCAGGAGAGCCCGTCGGTGAGGACGCCGCCGACGAGTCCGCCCGCGGCGCCGCCCCCGGCCCCGACGGCCGACCAGGTGGCGATGGCCCGCACCCGCGCGGCCCCCTCCGGCACGGCGGAGGTGAGGATGGTCAGGGTGGAGGGCGCGAGGACGGCGGCGCCCAGGCCCTGCACCGCCCGCGCGGCGAGCAGCTGCCACCCCTCCTGCGCGAGCCCCCCGCCGAGCGAGGCGAGCGTGAACAGGCCGAGCCCCACCAGGAACATCCGCTTGCGCCCGAACAGATCGCCCGCGCGCCCGCCGAGCAGCATGAACCCGGCGAAGGCGATGGAGTAGGCGTTGACGACCCACTGCAGGCCCGTGGCGCTGAGGCCCAGGTCGGCGCGCATGGACGGCAGAGCCACGTTGACGACGGACACGTCGAGGACGACGAGGAACTGTCCGGCGCAGGCGGCGGCCACGACGAGCCACAGGGGGGCGGCGGCGCGCCGGGATATCGGGGTGTCGACGGGGGTCTCCAGCATGGGCTCCATGCTGACAGCCGACGCGTGCCCCGTACATCGGAAATTGGCGGGGTAGGCCGTGGGGCGCGGGACCTAGGCCGGAAGTCCCGGCCCCCCGGCCGCCCCGCCCCGGCCTCACTCCGGCTTCCGCAGCAGCGTCACCACCGCCGCGCCGCCGAGCCCGATGTTGTGCGCGAGCCCGACCCGCGCCCCCGGCACCTGCCGCTCCCCCGCCTCGCCCCGCACCTGCCAGGCCAGCTCGGCGACTTGGGCGACGCCCGTCGCGCCCAGGGGGTGCCCCTTGGAGATCAGCCCGCCGGAGGGGTTCACCACCCAGCGCCCGCCGTACGTGGTCGCGCCGGACTCGACGAGCTTGCCGGACTCGCCCTCCGCGCACAGACCGATCGCCTCGTACGTGAGGAGTTCGTTGATGGAGAAGCAGTCGTGGAGCTCGATGACGTCGAGGTCGTCGGCGGTCAGGCCCGCGCGCGCGTAGGCCCGGTCCGCCGCCGCGCGGGTCAGCGGGCGGCCCACCACGTCGAGGCACGAGCCGGAGGCGAAGGACTCCTCGGTGTCCGTCGCCATGGCCTGGGCGAGGATCTCGACGGCCCGGTCCGCGAGCCCGTGCCGCTCCACGAAGCGCTCGGACGCCACGAGCGCCGCCGCCGCGCCGTCGGAGGTGGGCGAGCACTGGAGCTTGGTGAGCGGGGCGTGGATGACCTGGGCGGCGAGGATCTCGTCCACGGTGTACGCGGCCCTGAACTGGGCGCGGGGGTTGGGCACCGAGTGCCGGTGGTTCTTGGCGGCCACCGCCGCGAGCTGCGCGGGTGTCGTGCCGTACCGCTCCATGTGCTCGCGGGCCGCGTTGCCGAAGATCTGGGCGGTGGGCGGGGCGGCCGCGAAGCCGTGCCGGGCGGCCATGACGCCGTAGTGGCGGGCCACGGGCGACGCGGCGAAGTCGCCGTCGCCGCTCCCGCCGAGGGAGCCGCGCTTCATCCGCTCGAAGCCGAGGGCCAGGACGCAGTCGCCCGCGCCGCCCTCGACGAGTTGGCGGGCGAGCATCAGTGCGGTCGAGCCGGTCGCGCAGTTGTTGTTGACGTTGTAGACGGGCAGCCCGGTCAGGCCGAGTTGGTACACCGCGCGCTGGCCCGCCGTCGAGGCCTGGAAGCAGTAGCCGACGACCGCCTGCTCCACCACCGCGTACGGAACCCCGGCATCCGCCAGGGCCGCGGTGCCCGCCTCCTCCGCCATGTCCCAGTACTGCCAGTCCCTGGTCTCGGGCTTCTCGAACTTCGTCATGCCGACGCCGACGACGTACGCCTTCATCCGTGCCTCCCTGGCAGTGCCCGGCGGGACGGCGGCAGAATAGAACACGTTCCAATCTGATGGAAGGTCAGATGCAGGGTCCCGGGGGTAGGGCGCCGGACGGCGGGCAGGGTGAGGGGCGGGCGGCGGACAGGGGGGCGGCGCGCGTGTGCACAAGCCCGGTCAATGGGAGGTCAAGAGTTCCCCTAGTTCGACGCACGTCGGAATAGTCGCCCCGGGATACAGGTTCATCGTGCATGTAACTGCGGGCACCCCGTGTGCCCCACATGTCACACGCACTACGCCCCGTACGCCCTACCCGTCACCCGCACTTACGTTCCGTACGCCCCGTCCGCCACACGCACTTACGTCCCGTACGCCTATACGTCACACACGCGGCGCCTCACACGTCACACGCACAACGCCGCTCACACCCACGCCACACGCGCGACGCGCTCCACGCCCCACCCGGCCGTCGCACCGCCCCACCGCCCCGTCACCCTTCGTCCCGGAGGCCTCAGCCCTATGTCCCACGCGACGGCCCAGTCCCGCGCTGACCGCGCACCCCGCGGCGTCGTGCCCGTCCTCGCCTTCGCCGGTATCACCGTCGCCGTCATGCAGACGCTGCTCGTCCCCGTCATCAAGGACTTGCCGACCCTGCTGCGCACGACGCCGTCCAACGCCACCTGGGTCATGACGTCGACGCTCCTCGCGGGCGCCGTCGCCACCCCGATCATGGGCAGACTCGGCGACCTCTTCGGCAAGCGCCGGATGCTGCTCACGAGCCTCGCGGTCATGGTCGTCGGCTCGCTGGTGTGCGCCCTCACCGACGACCTCGTCGTCATGATCGCCGGGCGGGCGCTGCAAGGCTTCGCGATGGGCGCCATCCCGCTCGGCATCGGCCTGATGCGCGACGAGCTGCCCCGCGAGAAGCTCGGCTCGGCGATGGCCCTGATGAGCTCGTCCATAGGCGTCGGCGGCGGCCTCGCCATGCCCGCCGCCGCCCTCGTGGCGCAGCACGCCGACTGGCACGCCCTGTTCTTCGGGGCCGCGGGCCTCGGCGCGCTCGCCATGCTGCTCATCGTCCTGCTGGTGCCGGAGAGCCCGCTGCGGGCCCCGGGCACCTTCGACGTCCTCGGCGCGCTCGGCCTCTCGGCGGGCCTCGTCCTCTTCCTGCTGCCCATCACCAAGGGCAGCGACTGGGGCTGGAGTTCGGGCCTGACCCTCGGCCTGTTCGCGGCCTCGGCCGTGGTGCTCGTCCTGTGGGGCGTGATGGAGCTGCGCGTCGAGGCGCCGCTGGTCGACCTGCGCACCACCGCCCGGCGCGAGGTGCTGCTCACCAACCTCGCCTCGATCATGGTCGGCGTCGCCTTCTACGCCATCTCGCTCGTGCTCCCCCAGCTCCTCCAGCTGCCCGCCGCCACGGGCTACGGCCTCGGCCAGTCGATGGTCGTCGCGGGCCTGTGCGTAGCGCCGCTCGGCCTGACGATGATGTTCACGGCGCCCCTCTACGCCCGGCTCTCGGCCGCGTACGGGCCGAAGGTCACCCTGATCCTCGGCATGCTCGTCATCGCCGTCGGCTACGGCTCGGGCCTCGGCCTGATGAGCGCCGCCTGGCAGACCATCGTCATCTCGGTCGTGGTCGGCGCGGGCATCGGCCTCGCCTACTCCTCGCTGCCCGCGCTCATCATCGGCGCCGTCGACCCGTCCGAGACGGGCGCGGCCAACGGCCTCAACACCCTGATGCGGTCCATCGGCACCTCCGTGTCCAGCGCCGTCATCGGCATGGTGCTCGCCAACACCGCCCACACCGTGGGCCCCGTCGAGGTGCCCACCATGGAGGGCTTCCGCGCCTCCT
The DNA here is from genome assembly GCF_044544845.1 of Streptomyces sp. NPDC053474. Classification (NCBI taxonomy): domain Bacteria; kingdom Bacillati; phylum Actinomycetota; class Actinomycetes; order Kitasatosporales; family Streptomycetaceae; genus Streptomyces; species Streptomyces sp. NPDC053474. The sequence continues at coordinate 141,036 of NZ_JBITXV010000004.1, read as the reverse complement.
TCCTCATCGCCACCGGGGCCGTCGCGATCGGCCTCGTCCTCGCGCTGTTCCTGCCGGGCAGGCAGCGGGCCGCGGCCGGGCAGCACCCGCGGCTGCGGGCCAGCAGCGAGGAGGACGCCGCGCTCGCCCGGGCCGCCGAGGCGCTCACCGGCGGATTCCGGGGGCGGGTCCTCTCCCCCGCCGGGGCGCCCGTCGCCCGCGCGCAGGTCACGCTGATCGACCCGCACGGCCGCCGGGCGGGCGCCGCCCTCACCGACGGCGAGGGCCGCTACGCCCTCGCGGTCCCCGCCGACGGCGCGTACGTCCTCTCGGCCACCGCCGCCGGGCACGCGCCGGGCGCCGTCTCGGCCGTGCACCGCGGCGAGGAGCGGGCCGTCGAGGTCGACCTGGCGCTGCCGGGCGACAGCGAGGTCCTCGCCTGAGCCGTCCGCGCGGCCGCGGGCCACACCCCCGTCACCCCGGTGCCGGGGGTGTGGTGCACCATGGGCGCCCGTACGTACGCGGGTGGATCCCGCGCAGGTCGAGCCCCGGAAGGAACGACGATGGCTGCCACTCAGGCCCAGGCCCCGACGCCGGAGGTCCTCGGCGCCTTCGAGGCGGCCAAGGGCTTCATGCCCGTCCACGAAGGGCTCGCCCTGTACGCGGCCGCGCGCGAGGCGGCGGCCCTCGGCCTGCCCCTGCTCGAAGTCGGCACGTACTGCGGGCGCTCCACGATCCTGCTCGCGGACGCGGCCCGCGCGGCCGGTGTGAGTGTGATCACGGTCGACCACCACCGGGGCAGCGAGGAGCAGCAGCCCGGCTGGGAGTACCACGACCCGCAGACCGTGGACCCGGAGGTGGGCCGGATGGACACGCTGCCCGCCTTCCGGCGCACGCTGCACAAGGCGGGCCTGGAGGACCACGTGATCGCGGTGGTCGGCCGCTCCCCGCAAGTGGCACGGCTCTGGCACGCCCCGCTCGGCCTGGTCTTCATCGACGGCGGGCACACCGACGAACACGCCAACGCGGACTACGAGGGGTGGGCGCCGCACGTGGCGCCGGGCGGTCTCCTCGTCATCCACGACGTGTTCCCCGACCCGGTGGACGAGTGGACGGGGCAGGCCCCGTACCGCGTCTACCTCAGGGCACTTGAGTCCGGGATGTTCACCGAGGCCTCCGTCACCGACTCCCTCCGCGTCCTGCGCCGAACCGGCGCGGGCGACTCCGGCCGCGGATAGGCTCCCTGTCGTGTCGTACGTAGGTCCGGACAGTCAGCCACCGCGCCCGCCCCGCCGCTTCGGCGGCGGCCGGGCGCTCGCGGTCACCCTCGCCGTGCTCGCGCCCGCCACGCTCGCGGGCTACCTCATCCACGACGCGACGAGCGGACCGGACGACTCCGGCTCGGCGAGAACGCAGCCGTCGGCCGTCCGCTCGGACCAGAACGCGCCCTCGAAGCCGACCGCGGACGGCCCCTCCGATGCCCCCGCCCCGAGCAGGTCGAAGAAGCCCGAGGACAAGCCGGACGACAAGCCCTCGGGGAAGGACCCCAAGGACCCGAAGGCCCCGTCGGCGGGCCGCCCCGCGCCCTCGGGCCCCCTCAAGGGCAAGGTCGTGGTGATCGACCCGGGCCACAACCCGGGCAACTTCCGCCACACCGCGGAGATCAACCGCCCGGTGAACATCGGCACCCACTCCAAGGAGTGCGACACCACCGGCACCTCCACCAACCGGGGTTACACCGAAGCCCGGTTCACCCTCGACGTCGCCCACCGGCTGCGGGACCTGCTGCACCGGCAGGGCGCCACGGTCCGCCTCACCCAGGACGGCGACCGGGCGTGGGGCCCGTGCGTCGACGAGCGCGCCCGCATCGGCAACGCGGCCCGCGCCGACGCGGTCGTCTCCCTGCACGCCGACGGCTCGGCCGTCGGCAACCGCGGCTTCCACGTGATCCTGCCCGCGAAGGTCCGCGGCGGCGCCGCCGACACCACCGCCATCGTCGGGCCCTCCCGCGACCTCGGCGAACGCATCGCGGGCCAGTTCCTCTCCGCCACCAAGAGCGCCCCCTCCAACTACGTCGGCGACGGCACCGGCCTCGACGTCCGCCGCGACCTCGGCGGCCTCAACCTCTCCAAGGTCCCCAAGGTGTTCATCGAATGCGGCAACATGCGCGACCCGAAGGACGAGGCACTGCTCACCAACTCCGGCTGGCGCCAGAAGGCCGCGAGCGGCATCTCCGCCGGAATCGCGAGCTTCCTCACCGGCTGAGCGCGGGCGGCCCGGACGCGTCCGTTGCCGCCTCGTCACGGGACGGCAACCGGGAGATCTTCACTGAGTGACGATCTTTATCTCAAGCAGACACCCCGGCCGGACGGAGGATATGGTCCTCCGTACGATGAGGGGCCACCCCCGCGCTTCACGCCCGCGAGCCAACCGCGACCAGGCGACAGCGACGCCTCTAACGACGAGACGACTGACGAAGGACCTGAAGTGAATTTCCGCTCCCTCACTCGAGGCGACGGCGTGGTGATCGGAGCAGCGGTGTTGCTCTTCATCGCCTCGTTCCTCGACACCTTTGACGGTGACGAAGCTCCCAATGCCTGGGACAACGGCAACCTGCTGATGAGCGTCTACCTCGCCGGAATCATCGGCGCCGGGCTCATCGTCGTGGGCCGTGCCATGGGCGCGCAGCGCAAGGTCGCCGGTCTGGACCTCGGGACCTTCGGCATCGGCCTCACCTTCGCCGCCGCCTGGAGCTCGCTCGGCGCGATCTTCGACACCGGCCAGTCCTACGACAAGTTCTTCGAGCTCCTCAACGCCAGGTTCGGCGCCAGCGGCGGCGGGGCCGAGTCCCCCGACGCCGGTGTGGGCCTCATCCTCGGCCTGATCGGCGCGCTGGTCCTCGTCGCCGCCGCCGTCGCCTCGAACATCGTCCCCGCCCTCAAGGCCCCCCTCATGGGCGCCCCGCGCCCCGTCGCCCCGCAGCCCTACGGCGGGCAGCCGCAGGGTGGCTACGGCTACCCGGGGGCCCAGTCGCAGCCGTACGGCGCGCAGCCGGGGCAGCCGCAGCAGCCGTCGTTCGGTGGGCAGCCGCAGGGTGGCGGCGCCACTCCGCCGCCGGCCGCCGCGCAGGCGCAGCCCGCGGCGGCGGACTTCTCGCCGTTCTGGTTCGCCGTGCCGGTGCCGCGCCCGCTGTACCCGGAGGACGGCTCGCCGACCCCGATCGCCGAACTGGCGCCGGGCACCTGGTACCTGGCCGTCGAGCAGCGCGGCCAGAGCCTGGTGGCGCAGACGCAGGACGGGCGTCGCGGTGTGCTTCAGGACACCACCGGGATCCAGCGCGGCTGACCCGGCCCTCCGCACGGCTTCAGCGGCCCCTCGCCCTTCCGGGCGGGGGGCCGTTGGCGTACAGTCCCGGCGGAACCGGGAATTGACGCTCCGTCAGCTGGCGGCCGGGAGGGACCATGCGGCTTGGGCTCGCGCTCGGATACTGGGGGCGCGGCCCCGAACCCGGGCAGCTCGCGCTCGTCCAGGAGGCCGAGCGGCTCGGGTACGACTCGGTGTGGACCGCCGAGGCCTGGGGCTCGGACGCGTTCACGCCACTGACCTGGATCGCCGCGCACACCTCGCGGATCAGGCTCGGCACGGCGGTGGCGCAGATGGCCGCCCGCTCCCCCACCGCCACGGCCATGCACGCCCTCACCCTCGACCACCTCTCCGGCGGCCGCGTGCTCCTCGGGCTCGGGCTCTCGGGGCCGCAGGTGGTGGAGGGCTGGTACGGCAGGCCGTTCCCCGCCTCCCCGCTGACCGCGACGCGGGAGTACGTGGACGTCGTACGCCAGGTGCTGCGGCGCGCGGCCCCCGTGACGCTCGACGGGCACTTCCACCCGCTGCCCTACCCGGGGGACGACGGGTCCGGGCTCGGCAGGCCGCTGAAGTCCATCACCCACCCCCTGCGCGGCGACCTGCCGCTGCTGCTCGGCGCCGAGGGGCCGAGGAACGTCGCCCAGACGACCCGGATCGCGGACGGCTGGCTCCCCCTGTACTGGTCGCCGACGCGCCCGGACGTGTACGAGGCCTCCCTCACCGGCCTGCGGGACGGCTTCATGGTGGCCCCGCTCGTCCGCGCGACCGTGTGCGCCGACGTCCAGGAGGGCCTCCTGCCGGTGAAGGCCATGCTCGGCTTCTACATCGGCGGCATGGGGCATGCGAAGAGGAACTTCCACGCCGACCTGATGGCCCGGATGGGGTTCGCGGACGAGGCGCGGCGGGTGCGGGAGCTGTTCCTTGCCGGGCGGCGCGAGGAGGCCGTGCGCGCCGTGCCGGACGCCTTCGCCGACGAGATCTCCCTGGTCGGCCCGCGCGAACGGATCGCGGAGCGGCTTGAGCTGTGGCGCGAGGGGCCGGTCACGGACCTCCTCGTTCTCGCCCGGGAGCCGCACACCTTGCGGGCGCTCGCCGAGCTCTGCGGCTAAGCGCGGCTCAGCGGAAGATGGCCACCGGGTCCAGGGTCAGTTCGCCCGCGTCGCGGTTCCAGGTGCGGACCTTGCCCAGGCAGCGGGCCTGGAACTCGCCGCTGAAGTAGTCCTCCTCGTGGAACTCCTCGCGGATGCCGTCCTCGGCACAGGTGATCTTGACGTGGGCGGGCGGGCGGCCCTCGCCGTAGCGGGCGCGCAGGACGACGTCGCCGCCGGGCAGGCCGCGCGCGGTGAAGCGCCCGGTGACCGAGACGAACTCGGACATCACCGCGCTGAGCGCGACGCGGTCGTCGTCACTGTCGCGCAGGCTGTCGGCGAGGGCCCGGTTGGGGACGAGGTGGCCCGTGGTGAGGTCGGCGTGGACGACGGCGTCCTCCCTGCGCATGGTGTCCATGAGCAGCCCTATCACCGTGATGGGGGTGTTCTGCTGGACGTACGAGGTGAACCGCTCCTTGGTGACGTCCCGCCCGGCGGTGCCGCCGGAGCCGCGGAACCTCGTCCACAGGCTGAAGCCCGCCGTCACGTTCGTGCGGTCGGCCACCTCCTGTTCCAGGGCGGCCGAGAAGCCGCCCGTCTGATAGAGGTCCATCACCCGCTGCTCGTGCAGGTAGAAGCACATGCCGTGGAAGGTCCTGCGGCCCCGCGCGGCCCGCCGCGGGCCGCGCCGGAGCCAGCCCAGGCGCACCAGGGCGTGGCGCGCGAGCACGCCCACGCACACCGCCGTCAGGAGCCAGACGGTCATCCACGGCCACCACAGGCCCCACCACGCGCTGTCAACGACACCCACGGATCTCCTTGAACGCCTGGGAGAGGGAGGAGGATCCGGCGTCCACGACCCGGCCGCCGGTCGCCCCGGCGGCGCGCCGCAGCGCCTTCGCGTCGGCCTCTCCTAAGTGGACGGGAAAGGTGGGCACCGCCCGCACGGCGGCGCCCCGGTGCGCGTAGCGGCGGGCGAACTGGCCGTACGACAGGCCCGAGTTGCTCTCGCCGTCGGTCATCAGGACGATCGAGACCCGGCGGCCCGGGTCGGCGTCGACGGTGGCCCCGGCCCGGTCGTAGCCCCGGTCGAGGGCCGACCACACGGCCGTCGCGTCGCCGAAGCCGCCGCCCGCGACGAAGGAGTTCAGGGCGCGCAGATCGCCGTCGCCGCGCACGGTCACCGTCCGTTCCTGAAGGACGCGGCCCGCGAACCGCACCACGGTCAGCCGCTCGCCCCGGTAGAAGCGGGCGAACTTGCCCGCCGCCGTGGGGTCCGCGCCGCTCAGCCCGGCGAAGGCCGCGCGCAGGTCCGCCATCCGCGCGCCGCGCATCGACGTGGAGAAGTCGAGCAGGAACACCACGTGGTCGCCGGTGCGGCGGGCGGGGTCGCCGTAGTCGTCCATCAGGCGCTGGATGACGGAGAGCTGGTCGGGGTAGGAGAGCGCGTTGCCGATGGCGGACCGCAGCTGCGGCGGCCGGGGCACGTCCGCGCCGACGGGCCGCCGCCAGGTGCGCTCCACCAGCTTCTTCTGTACGTCGTCGCGCCGCAGCCAGTCGACGACCTTGCGGTACGCCTTGTGCTGCTTGGCGTCGAGGAGCATCAGCGGGAAGTCGGACAGGACCATGCCGTCCGCCGGGTGGACGATCTCCAGGGGGCGGCGCAGGGTCCCGGCCGCGTTCAGGGAGAGGAGTTCCGCCTCGTGCGCGATGAGGGCGTTGGCCCGGCCGGGGCGGCGCGCGTAGGCGTCGATCAGGGCGCGGGAGCTGGCGGCGGTGAGCGTCTGCCCGGAGCGGAAGCCGCGCAGCCGGTCGCAGGACACGTCCCGCTCGCGCAGCACCCCGCCGGTGCCCGCGGCGGCCGTGGCCACGCCGACGAGCGCGGCGCGCCCGGTGTCGCTGCGCCGCGGGTCGGCCATGCCGAAGCGCACGGTCCCGTCGGCGGCGGCGTCCGCGATGTCGGCCCAGGTGATCCGGGAACCCCGGGCGGAGGCGCGGACGCGCTCCGCAGTGGCGGCGGTGAGGCCGACGACGACCGGGGAGCGCATGATCGCGGTGGACTCGGGCGGCGCGGTGGGCCGCCCGCGCTCCCGAAGGCGCAGCAGGTACGAGCGGTCGGAGGCGGGCCAGGCCAGGTCGTAGGAGCCGAGCGGCTCGGAGAGGTCGGCCGTGGCCTTGAAGTCGACGTCGAGTTCGACCCCCGTGTCGTCCTTCAGCTCGCCGAGGAACGGCTCCACGTCGGCGAGTTCGGGGCTCGCGAGCACCCGCAGGGTCGTGGTGTCACCGCCCTGGCCGCAGGCGGTCAGGGCGGTGGCGAGCAGCGCCAGGCAGGCGGCGAGGGCGCGCCGCCTCATGAGGGGCCGCCGTCGACGGGCGGGCAGGTGCCGACGTAGTTGATGATCCGCTCCAGGGCGTCCAGGTCGGGCGCGTCGGCCTTCGTCTGGTCGGGGTTGGGGGTGGGCACCTGCACGCCGTGCGCGCGCAGATAGGAGTTCAGCTGCTCGCTGGTGCTGTCCTCGCCGGAGAACCGCACCCGGAAGCCCAGTTCGATGGCCCGCTGGCGCAGTTCGGGGTCGGACTCCATCAGGTCGGTGAGCCGGTCGCCCTCCTCGTTGAGGGAGATGAGCTGCGGCTCGGTGAGCGCCTGCGGCGAGGGGTAGAGCAGCACGCGGCGGCTGTCGGCCCGCCGGTGCCGCTTCTGGAAGTCCACCTGGTGGGCGAGGAACTGGTGCTCGTAGATCAGCGACACCGGCGCGATGGACTCGCCCTCGTCGGAGAAGTAGCTGTCGGCCTGCTCGTCGGCGGCCATGCCCTGGAGGTTGATCAGCGGCTTGACCTTGGCGGCGACGTCGAGGACCGGGTCGCCGCCGCGCGCGTCGCCGCGCCCCCGCTCGGTACCCGGGGGTCGGTTCCCGTTCTTCACGAAGGCGAGGATGCTCAAGTACGTACCGGCGGCGTTGGACTCGCAGACGCTGGAGGTGCGCACGAGGACGCGGCCGCTGTTGCTGTGGGTGGAGTGCTCGCGGTAGCCGATGCCGTTCCAGGTCTTGTCGCGCTCGATGAGCCGCAGGAACCCCGCCATGTCGAGGTCGTAGTACAGCGTGTCCCCGCCGTCGCGCGCCCGCTGCGGGCGGGCCACGCCCTCGGCCACCAGCGTCTGGGCGTACTCGCGGAACGTGCCGAGCGCCAGGGGCGTCACGAACGGGCGGGCGGTGCGCACCGAGCGCCGCTGGTCCCGCATGATCAGGCGGGCGGCGGGCTGGCCCGAGGGGAAGACGACGTCCATGCCCGCGAGCGACTGCGTGGCGATGCCGCGCGAGCCCAGGCGGTGGATGTCCACGCGGATGCCGTGCTTCAGGAGCAGGCGCTGGACCTCGGGGTCCTTGAAGTAGTCCGACTTCGACGCCATCTTGCCGTCGATCGTCGTGATGCGCTCGAAGGGGCGCAGGGCGTTGCCCGAGACGAGCAGGGCGAGGGTGCCCGCGAGGGCGAGGGGCATCGCGGCGACCACGTGCCGGGGGAAGCGGCGGCGGCGCCGGGGCGCCGGGCGGCGGGTGGCCAGGCGGGGTTCTTCTCTGCTGGACGTGCTGGCTCTGTCGGGCACCGCGCTCTCCTGCCGTGGGCGGGGGCAGGAGCATGCGCCTCCCCTGCGAACGGGGTGCCCCGGAGGCCCCAACTCCACCTGAACCCAAGGTGAATGACGCCCCATCAGCTGCCGCAGCCCTCGCGGGGCGCCCCAATCCCGCCCTTCCCGAACAAGGGGGCTCCGCCCTCTTGGACCCCCTTATCGGCGCTCCGCGCCTCGTCCTCAAACGCCGGACGGGCTATGAATAGCCCCTCCGGCGTTTGAGGGAGGCCCCCGGCAGGGCTCAGCCCTTGGTCAGTTGGCCCGGGGAAGGCACCTGGGGCGTGACCTCCACGCCCGCGGAGCGACCCGCCTCCTTGACGGAGTTGATCGTGTCGTCGAAGGACCCGACCACCGCCTGAGTGGACTCCCCCTTGCGCAGCTTGGACGGGAGGTCCTTGAGGGCCTCGACGCCCGCCGTCAGGGGGGCCACGGCCCGGGCGAGGGTGGCGTCGCCCTGGGCGTTGCGCAGGGCCGCCCTGAGCCGGTGGTAGCTGAAGGCCCCGGCGATCCCGGCCTTGACCAGGGCGAACCTCCGCCCGTCCGCGCCCGCCTTGAAGCGGCCTTCCCGATACGGCTTCACGATCCACTGGTACGTCGCCCCGGCGGCGAGCCCCGCGTTGGTGACGAAGCGGGTCTTCGCGAACTTCTGCCGCTCGGCGGAGCTGGTGCCGGTGGGGCGCGCCGCGTCGCCGTCACCGCCGCCGCAGCCGGTGGCCCCGGCGAGCAGGGCGCAGCACAGCAGGAGCGGGACGAGCGCGTGGCGTACCGCGGTGGCCGGTGCGGAGCGGAACACGGGTGACCTCCCGGAGGCGGGGACGGCTCCCCCGGCCAGCAGCCTCACCCCGCCCGGACGGCCCCGCAAGGCGGGCGGGGCCGTTGGAGGCTCCCGGACCTCCGGGTTTCAACGACGTTTCAACGGCGCGGAAGCCGGTACCCGCCCCTCATGTCCCCCCGATTCACCAAGAGCACCCGAGGCGGCGCCGACGCCGCGAAGGTCGTCGTCGTCCTCGCGGACGTCGCGGCCATCATCATCGTTCTGTGGATCCTGATGGACCTGCTGAAGGCCAACCGGGGCAACGACCTGGTGCAGGTCGTGCGCGATGTCGCCCGGTGGCTCGCGAGCTGGTCGCACGACCTGTTCACCTTCGACGAGCGCTGGGCGCGGGTCGTGGCGGGCTACGGCCTGGCCGCCGTCGTGTACTTCGTGGTCGGCCACCTGGTGGCGGGGCAGCTGCGCCGGCACTGAGCGCGGGCCCCGCCGGGCAGGCCCTAGCAGCAGTCCGGGTCGAGCCCCGTGGGCAGGTCCGTGCCCGAGAAGACCCGGCAGGTCGCCTCGTCGCCGCCGAGCGCCGCCACCGCGAGGAGCAGGGAGCCCGCCGTCCAGGTGGTCTGCTCGACGGGCCAGACGGCCGCGTCGTCGTAGACGTATCCCGTCCAGTACAGGCCGGTCTCGTCGTCGCGCAGGTGCTGGATGGACTTCAGGACGTCCACGGCGCGGTCGGACTCGCCGAGCGCCCACAGGGCGAGGGCCAGCTCGGCGCTCTCGCCGCCGGTGACCCAGGGGTTGGGCACCACGCAGCGCACGCCGAGGCCGGGCACGACGAAGCGGTCCCAGCCCTCCTCGATGCGGGCCTTGGCCTCGGCCCCGGTGAGCGCGCCGCCGAGGACGGGGTAGTACCAGTCCATCGAGTAGCGGTCCTTGTCGAGGAACCGCTCGGGGTGGCGCCGGATCGCGTGGGCCAGGGCGCCCGCCGCCAGCTCCCAGTCCGGCTGGGGGTCCTCGCGCGTCTCGGCGATGGCGAGGGCGCAGCGCAGCGCCTGGTGGATGGAGGAGGAGCCGGTCAGGAGCGCGTCGGCGACCGGGGTGCCGTCCGGCTCCCGCTTCCAGCCGATCTGGCCGCCCGGCTGCTGGAGCGCGAGCACGAACTCGACGGCGGCCACGACCACCGGCCACATCCGGTCGAGGAACACCTCGTCGCCGGTGGTCAGATAGTGGTGCCAGACGCCGACGGCCACGTACGCGCAGAAGTTGGTCTCGCGGCCCCGGTCCGTGACGGCGTCCGGGTCGCCGTCGGCGTACGCCGCGTACCAGGAGCCGTCCGCGTTCTGGTGCCGGGCGAGCCAGTCGTAGGCGCGGGCGGCGGCCGCGTGCTCGCCCGCCGCGTCCAGGGCCATGGCCGCCTCGGTGTGGTCCCACGGGTCCAGGTGGTGGCCGCGGAACCAGGGGATGGCGCCGTCGGGGCGCTGCGCGGCGAGGATGCCGCGGACCGTGTCCGCCGCCTGATGCGCCGTCAGCACGCCGGGCAGGGCCAGGTGTTCGGTGCGCTCGGGACTCGTCACGCCCCGGCCTTCGCGTCGGCGGGGGCGGGGGTGGCGGCGGCGCGGGGCAGGTGCGGCTTGGTCGCGTACGCCACGAAGCTCTTGCCGATCAGCGGGTTCAGGGCCTGCTCGGCGAGCTTCGTCGCCAGCGGCTTCTTCATGATGTCCCAGACCAGGAGCTTGTGGTACGCGCGGACGGGCAGCGCCTTGTCGTTGTCCACGCCGAACGCGCACTTGAGCCACCAGTACGGGGAGTGCAGCGCGTGCGCGTGGTGGGTGCCGTAGGGCTTGAGGCCCGACTCACGCATCCTGGCGAGGAGTTCGTCGGCGCGGTAGATGCGGATGTGACCGCCCTCGACCTCGTGGTAGGCGTCGCTGAGGGTCCAGCAGACCTTCTCCGGGCCGTAGCGCGGGACCGTCACGGCTATGCGGCCGCCGGGCTTCAGGACCCGGACCATCTCCGCGAGGACGCCCTTGTCGTCGGGGATGTGCTCCATCACCTCGGAGATGATCACGACGTCGAACGACTCGTCGGGGAAGGGCAGGTTGAGCGCGTCGCCCTCCATCGCGGTCGCGGTGGCGCCCGCCGGGGCCTCACCCGCCTCCTTCATGGCCGCGAACCACTTCGCGACCTCGCGGATCTCCTCGCCGTTCCGGTCGAGCGCCACCACCTGGGCACCGCGCCGGTAGCACTCGAAGGCGTGCCGTCCGGCCCCGCAGCCGAGGTCGAGGACGCGGTCCCCCGGCGCGAGCGGGAAGCGGGTGAAGTCGACGGTCAGCACGGGGTCCTGCTTTCGTGGTGGGGGCCAGCAACTTCGGTGAGGGCGGCGGCGGGGGCCGCGGGGCGGACCGGGGCCGCGCCCGCGGCGTCGGCCATGGCCGCGCGGTAGCGCTCCACCGTGCCCTGCGCGGCCCGCGCCCAGGTGAAGCGCTCAAGGACGCGGGCGCGCCCGGCCGCGCCGAGCCTGGCCCGCAGCTCCGGGTCGCCGAGGAGCCGTCCGAGGCCCGCGGCCAGCGCCCCCGAGTCGCCGGGCGGCACGGCGAGGCAGGTGCGGCCGTCGGGCCCGGCGACCTCCGGGATGGCCCCGCCGGTCGTGGCGAGCAGCGGCGTCCCCGTGGCCATCGCCTCGGCCGCGGGCAGCGAGAAGCCCTCGTACAGGGAGGGCACGCACGCGACCTGCGCCGAGCGCACCAGGTCGACGAGTTCCGCGTCCGTGATGCCCTTGACGAACTCGACGGCCCCTTCGAGGCCGTACCGCTCGATGGCGGCGGCGACCGGGCCGTCCTCGGCGCGCTTGCCGACGACGACGAGGTGCGCGTCGGGGTGTTCCGTACGGGTCTTCGCGAGCGCCTCGACCAGGTGGATCAGGCCCTTGAGCGGCACGTCCGCGCTGGACGTCGTCACGATCCGGCCCGGCACCTGGGGCACGGCGGGGTCGGGCGAGAAGAGGTCGGTGTCGGCGCCGATGTGGACGACGTTGATCCGGTCCGGGCGGACGCCGAGGTGGTCGACGATCTCCTGGCGCGAGGTCCCGGAGACCGTGACGATCGAGGGCAGGCGGCGCGCGACGCGCTTCTGCATGCGCGTGAACGCGTACCAGCGCCGCACGGAGGCGCGGCGCTTCCAGTCGGCGGCCGCGTCCAGCTCCAGCTGCCGGTCGACGGTGATCGGGTGGTGGATGGTCGTCACCAGCGGGGCGCCGAGGTCGCCGAGCAGGCCGTAGCCGAGCGTCTGGTTGTCGTGGATGACGTCGAACGCGCCGCGCCGGGCGCGCAGTTGGCGCCGGGCCCGCAGGCTGAAGGTGACCGGCTCCGGGAAGCCGCCGGTCCACATGGTGGCGACTTCGAGGGCGTCGATCCAGTCGCGGAACTCGTCGCGCCTGGGGGTGCGGAAGGGGTCCGGCTGGCGGTAGAGGTCCAGGCTCGGCAGCTCGGTCAGGCTGAGCCCGGCGAGGTCCTCGCCCTCGTCGAGCACCGGGTAGGGCTGGGCGCCGATGACCTCGACGCGGTGGCCGAGCCGGGCGAGCTCACGCGAGAGGTGGCGTACGTACACGCCCTGGCCGCCGCAGAACGGGTTCCCCTTGTAGGTCAGGAGAGCGATGCGCAGGGCGCGGCCGCCGTCCGTCGCAGGGCCCGGCGGGGGGCCCGCCTCTCTGGCCTCAGCGGTCACTGTCGGCCCCCTTCTTCCTTCAGTATCCGGGAGACTACGCCGGGACGGTAATGTAGAACAAGTTTCAGAGTTGGTCCCCGTCGCGACCGCCCGTGATCGCCGGACGGGCTCGAATCTACCGGCAGGTAGCCACGCCGGAAGGCCCGGATCAGGTGATTCGCGCCACGGCGACCGCCCTGCTGTACGGTCGCATCGCGGTCGCGGTCCCGGCGTCCCGGGGACGGGACCACGGGGCGGAACTGTGGGATCTTTTGCGGACGAGTGGGCCGGGCTCGGGACCCCCGGGACCCCAGGGACGGCTGACGGGACTGACGGGGCGACGGGACGATGACAGCTGACGCGAAGACGGCCGGGGCGCGGGCGACGGTGTCACCCCCGCTCACCGAGCGCCAGGAGGCGCGCCGCCGCCGCATCCTGCACGCCAGCGCCCAACTGGCCAGCCGGGGCGGCTTCGACGCGGTCCAGATGCGCGAGGTCGCGGAGGCCGCCGGGGTCGCGCTCGGCACGCTCTACCGCTACTTCCCCTCGAAGGTGCACCTGCTCGTCGCGACGATGCAGGACCAGCTCCAGCGCATGCACACCACGCTGCGCAAGCGTCCGCCTGCCGGGGAGACGCCCGCCGAGCGGGTCGCGGAGACCCTGATGCGGGCCTTTCGCGCGCTCCAGCGGGAGCCGCACCTCGCGGACGCCATGGTGCGCGCCCTGACCTTCGCCGACCGCTCCGTGAGCCCCGAGGTGGACACGGTCTCGCGGCTCACCACGGCGATCGTCCTGGACGCCATGGGCCTGGACGGGCAGCCGACGGCGGCGCAGCTCTCCGCGGTGCGGGTGATCGAGCACACCTGGCACTCGGCGCTGATCACCTGGCTCTCCGGCCGGGCCTCCATCGCCCAGGTGAAGATCGACATCGAGATGGTGTGCCGACTGATCGACCTGACCGCGCCGGACCCCTCGTAGCGCACCCCGGCTCCCCTGCGGGGCGGTCGGCTACTCCTCCGGCGGGAACACCACCTCGCCACTGCCGAGCAGGGTGATCGTGATGGCCTCGACCGGGCAGCCCTCGGCGGCCCCAAGGAGCTGCTCGGACGCGTCCGTCTCCGCCCGCCGGGGGTGCGACTGGCGGGCGGCGTCCAGGGTGAAGCCGTCCGGCGCGAGGTTCACGCACATCCCGGAGCCGATGCACACCGACCGGTCGACCTCGACGTGCCAGCGGTCGCCCATCAGGCCCCGGCCCCCTCGGGCGCGTACCCGGCGGGCAGATGGATCATCTTGTGCTCGAAGTACTCGCCGTACCCCTCGGGCCCGAACTCCCGGCCGAGGCCGGAGTTCTTGTAGCCGCCGAAGGGGCCCGCCATGTCCAGGCTGAAGGTGTTCACCGCGTACGTGCCGGTGCGCACCCGGCGGGCGACGTCCAGGCCGCGCTCGACGTCGGCGGTCCACACGCTGCCGCTGAGGCCGTACTCGGAGTCGTTGGCGATCCGCACGGCCTCCTCCTCGTCGCCGTACTCGATGAGGCAGATGACGGGCCCGAAGATCTCCTCGCGGGCGACCCGCATGGAGTTGTCGACGCCGCCGAGCAGCGTCGGCTCGACGTACCAGCCGCGGTCGAACCCGGCGGGGCGGCCGCCGCCCGCCAGGATCTTGGCGCCCTCCTCCTGGCCGATGCGGATGTAGTCGAGCGAGCGCCGCTGCTGCCGCTCGGCGACCAGCGGCCCGAGTTCGGTCGCCGGGTCCATCGGGTCGCCGACCTTGAGCGCCGACGCGGCGGCGGCGAAGGCCTCGGCGAACTCGCCCGCGCGGGAGCGCGGCACGAGGATGCGGGTCTGGGCCACGCACGCCTGGCCGTTGATCATCCACGCGTAGGGCGCGATGCCCGCCACCGCGCTCGCCGCGTCGGCGTCGGGCAGGACGACGGCGGCCGACTTGCCGCCCAGCTCCAGGGTGACGCGCGTGAGATGGCGGGAGCAGACCTCCATGACGCGCTTGCCCGCGGCCACGGACCCGGTGAAGGACACCTTGTCGACGCCGGGGTGCCCGACGAGGTACTCGCTGACCTCCCGGCCCGCGGAGACGATGGAGAGCACGCCCTCCGGCAGGCCCGCCTCGGCGACGATCTCCGCGAGGACGTACGCGTCGAGCGGGGTCTCCGGCGAGGTCTTGAGGATCACCGGACACCCGGCGAGCAGCGCGGGCGCGAGCTTGGCCGCGGCGGTGAACTGCGGGACGTTCCACGGCACCACGGCCGCCACGACACCCATGGGCTCGCGCCGCACCAGGATCCCGCCGAGCACGCCCGCGCGCGCCTCCTCGTAGGTGAACTCCCGGGCCGTGGCGATCGCCGCGTCCCAGACCATCGTCGCGGCCAGGGCCTGCACCAGGACGGAGGCGGTGATCGGGGTGCCGTTCTCGGAGCTGATGACCCGGGCGAGCTCCTCGTGCCGCGCGGCAAGGCCGTCCTTGATCCTCGCGACGACCTCGATCCGCTCGTCGAGGCCCAGCCGGGGCCAGGGCCCTTCGTCGAAGGCCTCGCGGGCGCGGGCCACGGCCCGGTCGACGTCGGCCGTCGCGGCGTGCGGCACCCGCGCGAAGACCTCGCCGGTGTGCGGCGAGACGACCTCGATGACGTCCTTGCCGAGCGGCCGGGTCAACTCCCCGCCGATGAACAGCTGTCCGTGCTCCACGAGCTCCGTCATGGCCGACCGCCTCCTGCGGGACGCTTTCTGACGCTGTATCAGAACTGATATCAGTTCTAGTTATAGTGGGCAACGGCCGTGCGGCCGACAGCTCCGGCGGCAGGGACGGGGGCGGCGGATGACCCAGGCGACGGGCACAGGGGTGACCGGGCACGGCGGCGGGGTGTGGAGCATCGCCGTGCCGATCCCGGACAACCCCCTCGGCCACACGCTCGTGTACGTGCTCGACACCGACCGGGGCCCGGTCCTGGTCGACACCGGCTGGGACGACCCGGCGTCGTGGGACGCGCTCGTCGCGGGGCTCGCCGCCTGCGGCACCGAGGTCGCCGAGGTGCACGGGGTGCTGCTCACCCACCACCACCCGGACCACCACGGCCTGTCCGCGCGGGTGCGGGCCGCCTCCGGGGCGTGGCTCGCGATGCACGAGGCCGACGCGCACGTGGTGCGGCGCACCCGGGAGTATCCGATGCGGCGGTGGTTCGGGTATCTGGTGGACAAGCTGACCGCTGCGGGCGCGCCCGCCGAGCACGTGGCGCCGCTGGCCGCCGCCCGCGACGCGGGGCGCGTCCCCGGGCTCGCCACCCGCCTCCCCGCCCTGCCCGACCGGCCGATCCCGCCCGGCGAGCTCCTCGACCTGCCCGGCCGCCGCCTGCGCGCGCTCTGGACCCCGGGCCACACCCCGGGCCACGTGTGCCTGCACCTGGAGGAGGAGCATCCGGCTCGGCTCCCCGGGCGCGGGCGCCTGTTCAGCGGCGACCACCTGCTCCCGGGCATCACCCCGCACATCGGTCTGTACGAGGACCCGGACGACAGGACGGTGACCGATCCTTCCCCAAGCTCTCGGCTTCGCTCGAGCAGGGGAGACCCCATTGGGGACTATCTGGACTCCCTGGAGCGGGTCGGGCGGCTCGGTGTCGCGGAGGTCCTGCCCGCGCACCAGCACGCCTTCGCCCACGCGCCCGCCCGCGTACGGGAGTTGCTCGCCCACCACGAGGCGCGGCTCACGGGCCTGCTCGCGCTGCTCGCCGAGGCGCGCACGCCCTGGCAGCTCGCCGAGCGCATGGAGTGGAACAGGCCCTGGGCGGACATCCCCGCGGGGTCCCGCACCATCGCCGTCTCCGAGGCGGAGGCCCATGTGCGCAGGCTGGTGAAGCTGGGGCGGGCGCAAGCGGTGCCGGGCAGCGACCCGGTGGCGTACGCGGCGGTGTGAGGCCCCGCGGCGCGCGTCCGCCCCGTCACCAGCTCGACTCGCCCCGCAGGACCGCGTCCGCGCCGCCGTCGATGAAGACCACCTGGCCGGTGACGTGGGTGTTCTCCGGCGAGGTGAGGAAGTCGAGCAGCGGGGCGACCTGCTCCGGCTCGCCGTAGCCGTTCAGCGGCATGGGGACGGCGGCGTCCGCCATCGCGCGGATCTCCGGGTCCTCGATCAGGGGGCGGCTCATGGGGGTGCGGATGATGCCGGGCCCGATCGCGTTCAGCGGGATGCCCGCGCCCGCCCACGCCTCGCTCACGGCGGCGCGCCGCACCCACCGCGCGAGGGCCTGCTTGGCGGAGGCGTACACCCGCTGCTCCTCGCCGCGCTCGATCGCGGCGCGCGCGGCGGCGACGGCCGCGGCCTCGTCGTCGGCGAGCACCGCCTCGACGATCGCCGGGTCGGCGGGGTGCAGGACGGCCACGGACGCCACGGCGACCGCGCGCGGATCGCGGCCCGCGGCGAGCAGCGGCCGCAGTCCGCTGAGCGTGGCGATCGCGCCGAAGGCGTTCACCCGCACGGTCACGGGGTCGTACGCGGCGACCCCGGCGCAGGCGATCACGGCGTCGAGCCGCCCGCCGCCGAGGTCGGCCGCCGCCTCGGCGAGCAGCGCGCGGCCCTCCGCGGTGGCGAGGTCGGCACTGACGTCGGTGTCCTTGAGGTCCGCGCCGATGACCCGGCGGCCCCGCGCGCTCAACCGGCGCGCGGTGGCTCTGCCGATGCCGGAGGCGGCCCCGGTGATCAGATAGGTACGGGCGGCCGGGTCCGCGCCGCTGTCCTGCCGCCCACGGCTCGGGTCCGTCACGGTGGTGCTCCCCTCGACTGCCACGCCTTGAGGCTCCCGCCACGCTACGCCCGCCGCACGGAGGGCACCAGAGCGCGATCACGGGCCGCGCCTGCCCGGGAGGGGCGGCGTACGGGCCGGTAGAGTGTGCGGGTCGTCATCACGTACGTACGAGGGGAAGCCGGTGGAAGTCCGGCGCTGAACCTTCCCCGAGGTCCTGGCTTCGCTCGACCCGGGAGGGGCCGCCGTGGCACCACCCGCCCGTGGCGGGCCGGAGCACCTCGTGCGGCGCGTGACCGGCTCGCGTCATCGGGACCGTACCGATGGCCGGCACCGTCGAGGCATACGGAGCCGGAGCCGCCCGGTGCCCCTGTCGTGCCGTGCCGCCCGGCTCCCCGCAGGGAGAGGCACCCGCCGCATCATGAACGTTCGCCGCAGCGCAGCTGCCCTGGCCGCCGTCGCCGCCCTCGGCGCGGCCGCGGCCCCGGCCGCCCTCGCCGACGAGGCCTCGCCCTCGCCCTCCGGCGCGCTCCCCTCGGGTCTGTACGGCAAGGCGGACCCGAAGTTCGACGGCGTGTTCCGGCAGTCGTACGCCCTGCTCGCGCAGGACGCGACCGGGGTCACGCCCGCGACGAAGGCCGTGGACTGGCTGACCGGCCAGCAGTGCGCCAGCGGCGGCTTCGCGGCCTACCGCGCCGACGCCGACGTGCCCTGCGACTCCAAGGCGCAGGTCGACAGCAACTCGACGGCCGCGGCCGTGCAGGCCCTGGCCGCGCTCGGCGGCGAGAAGAAGGCCGTCGACAAGGGCGTGGCCTGGCTGAAGTCCGTGCAGAACCAGGACGGCGGCTGGGGCTACACCCCGGGCCTGCCGAGCGACGCCAACTCCACCGGCATCGTGATCGGCGCGCTCGCCGCCGCCGGGGAGAAGCCCGCGGCCGCGAAGTCCCAGAAGGGCAGGACCCCGCTGGACGCGCTGACGAAGCTCGCCATGGACTGCGGCAAGGACGGCGGCGCCTTCGGCCTCGCCGACGCCAAGTCCGGCAAGCTCGCGCCGAACGCCGACGCCACGGCGGCCGGAGTCCTCGGCGGCCTCGGCAAGGGCCTGGTCGTGAGCGCGCCGAAGAAGGACGCCGCCGCGCCGAAGTGCGTCAAGGCCGCGTCGGCGGACCAGGCCGCGGCCAACGGCACCGGCTACCTCATCGACGCCCTCGGCAAGTCCGGCCACCTCACCTCCTCCCTGCCCGGCTCCACGGACAAGCCCGACGTGGGCAACACCGCCGACGCGGTCGTCGCGCTGGCCGCCGCGGGCCAGGGCGAGCAGGCGAAGAAGGCCGCGGACTGGCTCGCGGACAACTCCGCGGACTGGGCGAAGCAGGGCGGCCCCGCCGCCTACGCGCAGCTGGTCTTCGCCGCCCACGCCGCGGGCCTCGACCCGCGCGACTTCGGCGGCGCCGACCTGGTCAAGCAGCTCAACGCGACCGGCCCGGCCCCGCGGGCGCAGGCCGCCGACGAGGAGAAGGACAAGGACGACGACGGCAGCGGCGTGAGCGTCTGGTGGATCGTCGGCGTCGGCCTGGCCGCGGGCGCGGGCATCGGCTTCCTCCTGAGCGGCCGCAAGAAGAACCAGCCGTGACGCACCGCCGTCGCGGACCCGGCCACCGCCGCACGGTGGCCGTGCTCCTCGCCGCCCTGCTCGCGCTCCTCGCGGCCGCCCCCGCCCACGCCGCCGACTACCGCTACTGGTCGTTCTGGCAGCGCGGCGAGGGCGGCACGTGGGCGTACGCGACCCAGGGGCCCTCGACGGCACGGCCCGACGACGGGGACGTGGACGGGTACCGCTTCGCCGTGTCCGCCGACGCGAAGACCGCGAAGAAGCCGCGCGGCGCCGCCGACTTCGACACCGTCTGCGCGGACACCAAGGCCGCTGCGGGCAAGAAGCGGATCGCGGTCGTCATCGACTTCGGCACGGCCGCCGACGCCCCCGGCGGGCGGACCCCGCCGAAGCCGCGTACCGCGTGCGCCCGCATCGACGACGGCGGTTCGAGCGCCGACGCGCTCGCCGCCGTCGCCGAGCCCCTGCGCTACGACAACAACGCGCTGCTGTGCGCCATCTCCGACTACCCCAAGTCCGGCTGCGGCGAGCAGGTGTCCGGCGACCAGAGCGACCGGAGCGAGCGCGGCGCCGCCGACGGGGGCGACGGCGGCCCGTCCGTCGGCCTGGTCGCCGGGGTCGCCGCCGTGGTCGTGCTCGGCGCCGCCGCCGTCTGGCAGGCCCGCCGCCGGCGCGGGTGAACCGGCCCGACGCGATGACCAGCCCACGCGATGTGCGGGCCGCCCCGCGCCGCCGCCTCGCCCCCGAGGCGAACCGCTCCAACGCCCTGCACCCGGGCGCCTGGTGGCTGTGGGCCCTCGGGCTCGCCACGGCCGCGTCGCGCACCACCAACCCGCTGCTCATCGGGCTGCTCGTCGGGGTCGCGGGATACGTCGTCGCGGCCCGGCGCACCTCCGCTCCGTGGGCGCGCGCGTACGGGGCGTTCGTGAAGATCGCCCTGTTCGTCATCGGCATCCGCCTGGTCTTCGCGGTGTTCCTCGGCTCGCCGATCCCGGGCACCCACCTCATCGTGACGCTGCCGGAGGTGCCGCTGCCGGACTGGGCGCAGGGCGTGCGGATCGGCGGCCGGGTCACCGCGGAGGGCGTGGTGTTCGCGCTGTACGACGGGGTGCGTCT
This sequence comes from Streptomyces sp. NPDC053474, assembly GCF_044544845.1. NCBI lineage: Bacteria > Bacillati > Actinomycetota > Actinomycetes > Kitasatosporales > Streptomycetaceae > Streptomyces > Streptomyces sp. NPDC053474. Next base: position 121,032 of record NZ_JBITXV010000004.1, on the reverse strand, counting down.
GGCGGGCCTGCTGATCTGCGTGGGCGCCGCGAACGCCCTGGCGAGCCCCGCCCGGCTGCTGAAGTCCCTGCCGGGCGCCCTGTACGAGGCGGGCGTCGCCGTCGTCGTCGCGATGACGTTCGCGCCGAACCTGATCGCCGACGTCCAGCGGCTGCGCGCCGCCCGCAGGCTGCGCGGGCGCGCGGACCGCGGCGTCCGCGGCCTGCTCCAGGTCGGCCTGCCCGTCCTGGAGGGCGCCCTCGAACGGTCCGTGGCGCTGGCCGCCGCGATGGACGCGCGCGGCTTCGGGCGCACCGCCGCCGTACCCGCGCGGGTGCGCAGGACCACGGCGGCCCTGACGCTCGGCGGGCTCCTCGGCGTGTGCGCGGGCACGTACGGGCTGCTGACCGCGGACGGCGGGACGTACGGCCTGCCGGTGCTCGGCGCCGGGGTCGCCGCGGCGCTCGGCGGCCTGCGGCTCGGCGGGCGGCGCGCGGTGCGCACCCGCTACCGGCCCGACGCGTGGGGCGTGCGCGCCTGGCTCGTCGCCGGGTCCGGCGCCGCCGTCGCGGGCCTGATGATCGCCGCGAGTTCGTCCGGGGCCGCCGCCCTGCATCCGGGAGTCGTCCCGCTGATCGCGCCGGAGCTGCCGCTGTGGCCCGCCGCGGCGGTCCTGCTCGGCCTGCTCCCGGCGTTCGTCGCGCCGGTGCCGCCGCCCGCGCAGGCCCCCGCCCCCCGCCCGTCCCGAGCCACCGCCGCCCAGGAGCAGAGCCCATGACCATGATCCGGTTCGAGGACGTCTCCGTACGGTACGAGGGCACGGCACGGCCCACCGTCGAGCACGTGGACCTGGCCGTCCCCGAGGGCGAGCTGGTCCTGGTGGTGGGCCCGTCCGGGGTCGGCAAGTCCACGCTGCTCGGCACCGTCAGCGGGCTCGTGCCGCACTTCACCGGCGGCACGCTGCGCGGGCGCGTGACCGTGGCGGGCCGCGACACCCGCACCCACAAGCCGCGCGAGCTCGCCGACGTGGTCGGCACGGTGGGCCAGGACCCGCTCGCCCACTTCGTGACGGACACGGTCGAGGACGAGCTGGCGTACGGCATGGAGTCGCTCGGGCTCGCCCCCGGCGTGATGCGCCGCCGCGTCGAGGAGACCCTCGACCTGCTCGGCCTCGCCGAGCTGCGGGACCGGCCCCTCGCCACCCTGTCCGGCGGCCAGCAGCAGCGCGTCGCCATCGGCTCCGTCCTCACCCCGCACCCCCGGGTCCTGGTCCTCGACGAGCCGACGTCCGCGCTCGACCCGGCCGCGGCCGAGGAGGTCCTGGCCGTCCTCCAGCGCCTGGTCCACGACCTGGGCACCACGGTCCTGATGGCCGAGCACCGCCTGGAGCGGGTCGTCCAGTACGCCGACCAGGTGCTGCTCCTGCCCGCCCCCGGCGCGGCCCCCGTCCTGGGCGACCCGGCCGAGCTGATGGCCGTCTCGCCGGTGTATCCGCCGGTCGTGGCCCTGGGTCGACTCGCCGGGCTCACTCCGCTGCCGCTGACCGTGCGGGACGCCCGGCGCAAGGCGGCCGGGCTGCGCGAGCGGCTCGCCGACGCCGTGCCGCCGGAGCGGGACGCGGCGCCCGCCGTGCCCGCCCCGTCCGCCCCGAGTCGGGCGGCCTCGGCGGGGCGGTGGTGGCGGCTCGGGCGGACGTCACCCGAGGAGCCCGCAGAGCCCGCGGACGGCGCGGGCCCCGGCGCGGCCGCGAGCGGCGCGCGGGTCGAGGGGCTCGCGGTGCGCCGGGGGCGCGTCGAGGCGCTGCGGCGCGTCGACCTGGCCGTGGCGCCGGGCGAGACCCTCGCTCTGATGGGCCGCAACGGCGCGGGCAAGTCCACCCTCCTGTCCACCCTGGTGGGCCTGCTGCCACCGACGGCCGGGACGGTCCGCGTGGGCGGCCTCACCCCGCACCGCACGGCCCCGCGCGAGCTGATCCGCCGCGTCGGCCTCGTCCCGCAGGAGCCGCGCGACCTGCTGTACGCGGACACGGTCGCGGCCGAGTGCGCGGCCGCCGACCGCGACGCCGGGGCGCCCGCGGGCAGCTGCCGCGACCTGGTGGCTGAGCTGCTGCCGGGCATCGCCGACGACACGCACCCGCGGGACCTGTCCGAGGGCCAGCGCCTGGCCCTCGCCCTCGCGATCGTCCTCACGGCCCGGCCGCCGCTGCTGCTCCTCGACGAGCCGACCCGGGGCCTGGACTACGCGGCCAAGGCCCGTCTGGTCACGATCCTGCGCGGCCTCGCCGCCGAGGGCCACGCGATCGTCCTGGCCACGCACGACGTGGAGCTCGCCGCCGAGCTGGCGCACCGGGTGGTGGTCCTCGCCGAGGGCGAGATCGTCGCCGACGGCCCCACCGCCGAGGTGGTCGTGTCGTCCCCGGCCTTCGCCCCCCAGGTCACGAAGGTCCTGGCACCACAGAGGTGGCTCACGGTGACCGAGGTACGAGACGCTCTGGAGGCGGCCGATGGATAGCGCCCCAAAGGGGCGCGGGGCTCGGACATGTGCGGCTCCGCCGCGTGGGCGCGCCCAGCCCCCGACGGCCCGCGGAGGGGACGACCACGTGCGCCCCATAAGGCTGGGCCCCCGCTCCGTGGCCGCCCTGACGCTGGTGAGCGCCATCGGCGTGGCGGCCTTCGCCTGGCCCCTGCTCGCCGGGCCGGACTCAGGCCTTGGCGCACACGCGCAGGACGCACCCTGGCTGTTCGCGGCCCTGCTCCCCCTGCTGGTAAGCATCGTCGTGGCGACGATCTCGGACGTAGGCCTGGACGCGAAGGCCGTCGCGATGCTGGGGGTGCTCGCCGCGGCCGGGGCCGCGCTGCGGCCGCTCGGCGCCGGTACGGCCGGGATCGAGCCGATGTTCTTCCTGATGGTGCTGAGCGGGCGCGTGCTCGGGCCGGGCTTCGGCTTCGTGCTCGGGGCCGTGTCGATGTTCGCCTCCGCGCTGCTCACCGGCGGCGTGGGCCCCTGGATGCCGTTCCAGATGCTGTCCATGGGGTGGGTGTGCATGGGCGCGGGGCTCCTGCCGGGCGCCGAAAGCCTGCGGGGCCGCCGCGAGCTGTGGCTGCTCGGCGCGTACGGGGCGGTCGCCTCCGTCCTGTACGGGGCCGTGATGAACCTCCAGGGCTGGCCCTACATCTCCGGCCTCGCCACCGGCGTCTCCTACGTCCCCGGTGACGCGGTCGGCGACAACCTGGCCCGCTTCCTCGCGTACTGCCTGGCCACGTCGCTCGGCTGGGACCTGCCGCGGGCGGTGCTCACCGTCGTGCTGAGCCTCGCGCTCGGCCCGGCCGTCCTGAAGGCGCTGCGCCGGGCCACGCGGCGGGCCGCGTTCGAGGCGCCGGTCACATTCGAGGCCCCGAAGCCGTGAGCGGCGTTGCGCGTTCTGTGATGAAACAGGGGGGTGGGCGGTGAGCCGCCCCACAGGACTTTGGTCCTCTACTACGGAACCCCGTAGCCGCACCTTGCTGTCACGTACACGCCAATTCACGCCCTGACCTGCGGATTGAGAGCCAGATCACAGCGGGGCCCTTCGTCCGAGGTGCGAGTGCCACTAGTAAGAGGGGTCATTGCGGCGACGTAACAGCCCTGCTTCTCTGGATGAGTCGCACGGCGCCGACCGGCCGTCCACGAGCCCCCCGGGCACTTCCGGGAAACAGCTCAAGGCCTCGGCGCCGACGCATTTGCCCCCGCTCCTCACGAGCCGGAGCGGCAAGCGCCCCGCGACCGTCCTGTACCCGACCGGAAGGTCCTCTGTGTCCGTCACGCTCCTCCGCCGCATCACGCCCAAGAAGGCCCTCGTCGGCGGTGCCCTCGCCGCCGCCGCCACCGGCATGGTCTTCGCCGCGGCCCCCGCTCAGGCCGCCCCGGCGTCCGACTCGGCCAAGGCCGTGGCGCAGCGAGTGATCGGCGACGCCGGCCAGTTCCAGTGCTTCGACAAGATCGTCTCCCACGAGAGCGGCTGGAACGTCACCGCCACGAACTCCTCGTCCGGCGCGTACGGCCTGGTCCAGGCCCTGCCCGGCTCGAAGATGGCCTCGGCGGGCGCCGACTGGAAGACCAACGCCGAGACCCAGATCAAGTGGGGCCACTCCTACATGAACGAGCGCTACGGCAGCCCGTGCGCGGCGTGGAACCACTGGCAGGCCAACGGCTGGTACTGAGCCTGGCCCCTGGGCCTCGAACAGTGAGGGCGGTCACCCCCGGGCGGGGTGGCCGCCCTTTTCCCCACCCGCCCGCCCTCATCGCGCTGGCGCGCTCGTCCTCAAACGCCGGACGGGCTGAAACTCTCCGGCTCGGGCCGTGGGTATTCAGCCCGTCCGGCGTTTGAGGACGAGGCGCGGAGCGCCGATACGGGGGGTCCAGGGGGGCGGAGCCCCCCTGGCGCTACAGGCGCTGCAAGATCGTGGCGGTAGCCACCGCACCCCCGGCACACATCGTCACCAGGGCAAACTCCTTGTCGCGCCGCTCCAGCTCATGCAACGCCGAAGTCAGCAACCGCGCCCCCGTCGCGCCCACGGGATGCCCGAGCGCGATCGCGCCCCCGTTCACGTTCACCTTCTCCAGGTCCTGCTCGAAGACCCGCGCCCAGCTGAGTACGACCGAGGCGAAGGCCTCGTTGATCTCGACGAGGTCGATGTCCCGCAGGGACATCCCGGCCTTGCCGAGCACGGCCCGGGTCGCGTCGACGGGCCCGTCGAGGTGGAAGTGCGGGTCGGCCCCCACGAGGGCCTGCGCGACGATCCGCGCGCGCGGCCTGAGCTTGAGGGCGCGCGCCATCCGCTTGGAGGCCCACAGCAGGGCCGCGGCCCCGTCGGAGATCTGGGAGGAGTTCCCGGCGGTGTGCACGGCGGTCGGCATGACCGGCTTGAGCCCGGCGAGGGCCTGAAGGGACGTGTCGCGCAGGCCCTCGTCCCGGTGCACGAGCCGCCACATCCCCTGCCCTGCGGCCTGCTCCTCCTCGGTGGTGGGCACCTGGACCGCGAAGGTCTCCCGCTTGAAGCGCTCCTCGGCCCACGCGGCGGCCGCCCGCTCCTGGGAGAGCAGCCCGAGGGCGTCCGTGTCCCGCCGGGTAAGCCCGCGCCTGCGCGCGATCCGCTCGGCGGCCTCGAACTGGTTGGGCAGGTCGACGTTCCACTCGTCGGGGAAGGGCTTGCCCGGGCCGTGCTTGCTGCCGGACCCCAGCGGCACCCGGGACATGGACTCGACGCCGCAGCTGATGCCGATGTCGATCACGCTCGCCGCGACCATGTTGGCGACCATGTGGCTGGCCTGCTGCGAGGAGCCGCACTGGCAGTCGACGGTCGTCGCGGCCGTCTCGTAGGGCAGGCCCATGGTGAGCCAGGCCGTGCGCGCCGGGTTCATGGACTGCTCGCCCGCGTGCGTGACGGTGCCGCCGACGATCTGCTCGACGCAGTCGGCGTGGATGCCGGTCCGCCCGAGGAGCTCGCGGTAGGTCTCGCCGAGGAGGTAGGCGGGATGGAGGTTGGCGAGGGCTCCTCCTCGCTTGCCGATCGGGGTGCGTACGGCTTCGACGATGACAGGTTCGGCGGCCACGATCTCGTCCTCTCCTCCGGATGCCGCGGGGCGTCCCGGCGCCCCGCCCGCGTAGCACGCGAGAACTGGTACGCGTTCTAGTTCCGGTCAGCAGTCTGCTGAGCCCCACCCCTCTCCCGCAAGGGTCGTGCACGCACCCAGACCCGCCACGCGCGCAACGAACCGCCCCGTGAGCCTTGCGACTTGTAGAACCCGTTATTACCTTTCGAGCCATCTCCTGATGGACCGTCAGACCCCGAGCGGCCGCACACCGCCGCCCGACCACACCGGTGCCGAACGCCTGGAGCCCCCGATGCCCTGTCCCGCGCTGCCCGACGGGTTCGACTTCACCGACCCGGACGTCCTCCAAGACCGCGTGCCCTTCCCGGAGTTCGCGCGCCTTCGGCAGGTGGAGCCGGTGCGCTGGGTGGCGCAGCGCCCGGGGATCGCAGGCTACGACGACGCGGGCTACTGGGCCGTGACCCGGCACGCCGACGTCAAGCACGTCTCCACGCACCCCGAGCTGTTCTCCTCGAACCTCAACACCGCGATCATCCGCTTCAACGAGTCGATCAGCCGCGACCAGATCGAGGTCCAGAAGTTGATCATGCTCAACATGGACCCGCCCGAGCACACCCGGGTCCGCCAGATCGTCCAGCGCGGCTTCACGCCCCGCGCCATCCGCTCCCTGGAGGACGCCCTGCGGACGCGCGCCCACGGGATCGTCCGCGCCGCCCTGGAGAACGCGCGGGCCGACGGCGACTTCGACTTCGTCACCCAGGTCGCCTGCGAGCTGCCCCTGCAGGCCATCGCCGAGCTCATCGGGGTGCCCCAGGAGGACCGTTCCAAGATCTTCGAATGGTCCAACAAGATGGCGGGGTACGACGACCCGGAGTACGCGATCACCGAGGAGGTCGGCACCGAGGCCGCCATGGAGATCGTCTCGTACGCGATGAACCTCGCCGCCGCGCGCAAGGAGTGCCCGGCCGGGGACATCGTCAGCCAGCTGGTCGCGGCGGAGGACGAGGGGAACCTCTCCTCCGACGAGTTCGGGTTCTTCGTGATCCTGCTCGCCGTCGCGGGCAACGAGACCACGCGCAACGCCATCACCCACGGCATGCACGCCTTCCTCACCCACCCCGACCAGTGGGACCTCTTCAAGCGGGAGCGGCCGGTGACCACCGCCGAGGAGATCGTGCGCTGGGCCACGCCCGTGGTCTCCTTCCAGCGCACGGCCACCGAGGACACCGAGCTGGGCGGCGCCCCGATCAAGCGGGGCGACCGCGTCGGCGTCTTCTACTCCTCCGCCAACCACGACCCCGAAGTCTTCGCGGACCCCGAGGCGTTCGACATCACCCGGGACCCGAACCCCCACCTCGGCTTCGGCGGCGGCGGACCGCACTTCTGCCTCGGCAAGTCCCTCGCGGTCCTGGAGATCAACCTCATCTTCGACGCCGTCGCCGAGGCGATGCCCGACCTGCGCCTGACGGGCGACCCGCGCCGCCTCCGCTCGGCCTGGCTCAACGGGGTCAAGGAGCTCCGGGTCAGCACCCGCTGACCGGGCCCCACGGGAGGCAGGGGCCCATCCCCTACGCTCCGCCCCTGCCTCCCCTGGCCGAATCCCGCGCCTCGCGCGAACCACCCATCACACTCGTACCGCCCCGAACCACCCCGAGTCATTCCGCCATATGTTCACTTGATCGGCAGAACGCGCCAACGTTTTCGTCATCCGGAGCGTCTAGGGGGGTGAACGCCGCCCCTTCATCAGCGTCAAGACTTCGAACGGAAACGGTGACCGTGGTCTCTGCCGACCTCTCGATCGTTCCCACCGGCAGCTCGCCCACCGACCGGAAGAATCCCTTCCGGGTCGCCCGCTCCTTCTACCGGCGCCACCGCGTCCCCGTCCTCGCCACCGCCCCCACGCTCCCGCTGTACGCGGTCTGGGCCGCGTTCCTCGCCACCGGCGGCGGCGACCTCGCCGCGCAGCAGGCCTGGGCCCGCTTCGCGGACGACCACGGCACGGCCGCGTACAGCCTGTTCTGGTACGGCGGCATGCACACCGCCAACTACAGCGTGATCTCGCCGTACTTGATGGCCGCGCTCGGCGTGAAGACCGTCACGGTGCTCTCCGGGGTCGCCGGTGCCTGGCTGGTCGCCAAGCTCATCGAGCGGGCCGGGGTGGGCCGCCCGGTCGCCCCCGCCGTGCTCGCCTCGCTCGCCGTGTGGTGCAACGTCGCCTCCGGGCGCACCACGTTCGCGCTCGGCCTCGCCTTCGGCCTCGGCGCCGTCCTCGCCCTGCTCGGCACCCGGCGCCCGGCCGTCGCGGCCCTGTGCGCGGCGCTCGCCACCATGGCGTCCCCGGTGGCGGGCCTGTTCCTGCTCGTGGCGGGCGCGGGCTACTTCTTCGTACGGGAGTGGGGCCGGGCCCTGGCGCTGCTGCTTCCGCCCGTCGCGGTGGTCGGCACCACGACCGTGCTGTTCCCCTTCAAGGGCGAGCACCTGATGTGGGCGGACCGGATCTTCCCGCCGGTCCTCTTCAGCCTCGTCCTGATCCTGGCGGGGCCGCGCGAGTGGCGGGTGCTGCGCTGGGGCGCGGGCGTGTACGCGGCCGGGACCGTCCTGACGTACCTCATCCCCTCGCCGATCGGCACGAACGTCGAGCGGCTCGCCGAGCTGGTCGCGCCCGCGCTGCTGCTCGCCGCGCTGCTCACCCCGGCGCTCCCGGTGCTGCGCCGCGTCGCCCTGGTCACGGCGCTCGTCGCGTCGACGGCGTGGGTGGCGCAGAAGACCGTCGACGACCTGGAGGTGTCGACGGTGGTCCCGGCGTGGGCCACCGACACCCAGGGGGTGGTGAGCGCCCTGCAGCGGCTCGGCGCCGACCGGGGCCGGGTCGAAGTGGTCCCGGCCCGCAACCACCGCGAGGCCACCGCGCTCGCCCCGTACGTGAACATGGCGCGCGGCTGGAACCGCCAGCTCGACATCGAGCGCGGCCGCCTCTTCTACGACGGCTCGTTCTCCGCCACCACCTACCGGGCCTGGCTCGACAAGTGGGCCGTGGGCTTCGTGGTCCTTCCCTCCGGGCGCCCGGACGGGCCCGCCCTGGACGAGGCCGCCCTCGTCAGGAGCCGCCCGACGTGGCTGGAGCCGGTGTGGAAGGGCAGACACTGGCAGGTCTTCCGCGTGCGCGACGCCGTCCCGATGGCGTCGGCTCCCGCCTCCGTGGTCCGCTCCACCAGTACGGACGTGGTGGTGCGGGTCCCGGAGCGGGGGCCGGTCACCGTGCGCGTCGTGTACTCGCCGTGGCTGCGGGCCAAGGGCGCGTGCCTGGCCAAGGAGGGCGACTTCACCCGGCTCACGGTGCCCGCGCCGGGCACCTACACGATCAGCTCGGGGTACGGTCGCCCGGCGCGTCCCGCCCGCTGCTGACGGGCGCGGACCCGTCCGGCGGCTCGGGGCCGTCCCGGCTCTCGCCCTCGGCTCCGGCTCTCTCGGCCTTGGCCCCCTCGGCCTGGGCCTCGGCCCTCTCCGCCTTGGCCTGGGCCCCGATCTGCGGCTCGGGCCCGGCCGCGGGCTCCGCGCCGCCCCCGGCCCCCGCCGTCGCGGGCACCAGGGATCCGAGCCCCGGTTTCGGCGAACCGAGCTTGAGGACCTCCTTCACCCGCGGCCCCTGGAGCAGATAGGTCAGGCCGAAGCCCGCGCCGACGACCGCCGCGCCGCCCACCGCGTCGAGCACCCAGTGGTTGCCGGTGCCGACGATCGCGCACACCGTGAAGAACGGGTGCAGCAGGCCGAGGGCCTTCATCCACCACTTCGGGGCGAGGATCGCGATGGTCAGACCGCACCACAGGGACCAGCCGAAGTGCAGCGAGGGCATCGCCGCGTACTGGTTGGTGAGCTTGGTCAGCGTGCCGTAGTCCGGCTGCGAGAAGTCCTGCGGGCCGTGGATGGTGTCGATGAAGCCCAGGTCCTCCATCAGGCGCGGCGGCGCCAGCGGGTAGCCCCAGAAGCCGACGAGCGCGAGCAGCGTGGCGAAGCCGAGCGCGGAGCGCGCCCAGCGGTACTGGGCGGGGCGCCGCAGATACAGGATCGCGAGGACGCTCAGCGGCACCACGAAGTGGAACGACGTGTAGTAGAAGTTGAAGAAGCTCTCCATCCACGGCGTCCGTGCCGTCAGATGGTTGAACCAGTGCTCGATGTCGATGTGCAGGAACTGCTCGATGGAGTGGACCTGCTCGCCGTGCGCCTCGGCCCGCTCGCGGCCGCCGGAGATGGTGCCGCCGGTCGCGGCGAGGCGGGTCTGCTGGTAGGCGGAGTAGCCGACGCGGATCAGGAGCAGTTCGAGCAGCAGGTTCGGCCGGGTGAGCACGCGCCGCCAGAACGGGAACAGCGGCACCCACGTCCACCGCGCCGGGACCGGGGCGGCGTACGAGGTGGGGATCGGCTTGCGGTACTCCGGCGCGGTCCGGGACAGGAACGGCACGATCAGCGCGGAGGCGAGCGCGGCGAGCAGGACCACGTTGTCGCGCAGCGGGTCGAGGACCGACATGTTCGGGAGCATCATCTTCGACGGCAGCGTCATCACCAGGACGATGGCGATGGGCCACACGTACCGGTCGGACGCGCGCTTGCCGACCCGGCCGACCACCGCGAGCAGCAGCCACAGGAGCTGGTGCTGCCAGCTCGTCGGGGACACGGCGACGGCCACGCAGCCGGTGAGCGCGACGGCGAGCAGCAGCTGGCCGTCCTTGGCGTACCGCACGGCCCGGCGCAGGCCGAGGACGGCGACGGCGGCGCCCAGGGCCAGGAAGAGCCCGATCTCCAGCGGCCCCTGGAGGCCGAGGCGGAGCAGCGCGCCGTGCAGGGACTGGTTGGCGTTGGCGTCCGGGTTCGCGCCGAGGCCCGCGCCCGCCAGGTGGTGCACCCAGTACGTCGTCGAGTCGTGCGGCAGGGCCGCCCAGGCGACGCCGGTCAGCCCGACGAAGGTGAGGCCGAGGGACGCGGTGGCCTTCCTGCGGCCGGTGAACCACAGCAGCGGCGCGAAGAGCAGCACGGCGGGCTGGAGCGCGGCGGCGACGCCGATCAGGATGCCGCTGGCCCGCTCGCCCCGGGCGGCGAAGCACCCGAGCAGCACGAGCAGGACCGGGATGATGCTGGTCTGCCCCAGGTGCAGCGTGTTGCGCACGGGCAGGGACAGCATGAGCAGGCAGATGGCGACGGGCGCCGCGAGCAGCGAGGCGCGCCGCGAGACGGGCTGCGGCAGGGCGCGGGCGGCGACGAGCCCGAGGGCGACGACGAGCCCGAGGGTGCCGAAGGTCCAGGCCCAGCCGAGCGCCTGCTCGGCGGAGCTGGCGAAGGGCTTGAGGACGAGCCCGGCGAACGGCGTGCCGGTGAACTTGTCCGCGTCGTACAGCGAGCCCTTCACGTGCAGCACGCCGTTCGGCCCGATCCAGGTCTCCAGGTCGGTCAGCCGCTCGCCCTTGGGGGTGCGCAGGACGACGGCGGCCTGCCGGACCGCCAGGACGGCGGCGACCAGCCAGAGGGCGACCCGGATCGCCTCGATCCGCGCCTTGGGCGAACCGGGCGGCCCCGCGCCAAAGGCGCTTCCCGGTCCCCTGTGCTCAACATTCGCCACGCCCTGTCGGCCCTCCCGCCCCATCCGTCATCCTCGATCAAAGTGCCAGGAGATCCGCGATCTCACCTGAAGAGGCTCGCACGCCCTTGGGAGAGACGCGCGCCACCCCCGCTTCACCTGGCGGCCACACCGCTTTCTACCGGCTTCCCGGCTGAGGTGGCCAACCGGGGCGGCCCCCGGAGCGCCCGCCCGGACAAGGCCCGTACCAGGCACGACGACGGTCACCCCCTCTTTCACAGAACTCTCGGCGCCCCGGGGTTCGGTTCCCGGAGCGGGACGCGACATAGATCACAAAGCCGCCATGTCCGCACTGGACCATCTTGATCCGTTTGAGCTGCGTACACCCACTTTTACATCTCTATGACACGAGATAACCACTCTCCGTAATGATGGTGCTTACACCTATGGTCGTCGACTTGTGTCCTTGTCGTCCATCGAAAGGCAGGCGAGCGAGCTCTTGCCGAACGCCACCCCCGTCGCCCCGAGCAAGCAGCAGGCGCCGTCCCCCGCGGGACCCGGCGGCGCCCCGGCCCCCGAGGTCACCGTCACCGACCCGGCGCTCGTCAAGCGCGCGGTGAAGGCGGCCGCGCTCGGCAACGCGATGGAGTGGTTCGACTTCGGCGTCTACAGCTATATCGCGGTCACCCTCGGCAAGGTCTTCTTCCCCTCGGGCAACCCGACGGCACAGCTCCTGTCCACCTTCGGCGCCTTCGCCGCGGCCTTTCTGATCCGCCCCGTCGGCGGCATGGTCTTCGGGCCCCTCGGCGACCGCGTGGGCCGCCAGAAGGTGCTGGCCCTCACCATGATCATGATGGCGGCGGGCACGTTCGCGATCGGCCTGATCCCGTCGTACGCCACGATCGGCGTCTGGGCCCCGGTCCTCCTGCTCATCGCCCGTCTCGTGCAGGGCTTCTCCACCGGCGGCGAGTACGCGGGCGCCGCCACCTTCATCGCCGAGTACGCCCCCGACAAGCGGCGCGGCTTCCTCGGCAGCTGGCTGGAGTTCGGCACCCTCGCGGGCTACATCGGCGGCGCGGGCCTGGTCACGCTGATGACCGCGCTCCTGTCCAGCGAGGACCTGCTGTCCTGGGGCTGGCGCGTCCCGTTCCTGATCGCGGGCCCGATGGGCCTCATCGGCCTCTACTTGCGCATGCGCCTGGAGGAGACCCCGGCGTTCGCGGCCCAGCTGGAGCGGGCGCACGCCGACGAGCGCACCCGCGGCAAGGTCGGCCTGCGCGAGATGGTGACCGGCCAGTGGCGCACCCTGCTCCTGTGCGTGGGCCTCGTCCTGGTCTTCAACGTCACCGACTACATGCTCCTGTCGTACATGCCGACGTACCTGACCGGCGAGCTGAAGTACGACGAGACGCACGGCCTGCTCGTGGTGCTCGCGGTGATGGCCCTGATGATGTGCGCCCAGCCGTTCGTCGGCGCGCTCACCGACCGCGTCGGCCGCCGCCCCGTCATCGCCACGGGCTGCGCCGGCTTCTTCCTGCTCTCCGTGCCCGCCCTGCTCCTGATCCGCGACGGCTCCCTGTGGGCCATCGGGCTCGGCATGGCCGCGCTCGGCCTGCTCCTGGTCTGCTTCACGGCCGCCATGCCGTCGGCGCTGCCCGCGCTCTTCCCCACGAAGGTCCGCTACGGCTCGCTGTCCATCGGCTTCAACGTCTCCGTGTCCGTCTTCGGCGGCACGACCCCGCTGGTGGTCACGGCCCTCATCGGGGCCACGGGGGACGTCATGATGCCCGCGTACTACATGATGGCCGCGGCCGTCGTGGGCGGCTTCGCCGTCTGGCGCATGACGGAGTCCGCGGGCCGCCCCCTGCCGGGGTCGCCGCCCGCGGTCGAGCCCGGCGCCTGACTCCGCCCAGGGCCGTGGTTTCGGGGTGGGGCGGGAGTGGGGAGCCCACCGGCAGGGCACACCGCCCACGCCACCCCCGCACCTAGGAGCCCCCTGTGACGGCCCACCCCGCCTGGACCACCGTGGACACCTACTTCACGGACCTCCTCGTCCCCGAGGACGAGGCCCTCACCCACGCCCGCCACGCCGCCGAGGCCGCGGGGCTGCCCGCGATCAGCGTCACCCCCACGCAGGGCAAGCTCCTCCACCTCCTGGCCCGGCTCGTCCCGGCCGGGCGGATCCTGGAGATCGGCACCCTCGCCGCCTACAGCACCATCTGGCTGGCGCGGGCCCTGCCCGACGACGGCCGCCTGATCACCCTGGAGTTCGAACCGGCCCACGCCGCCGTGGCCCGCGCCAACCTCGCCCACGCGGGCCTGGACAAGGTCGCCGAGGTGCGCACGGGCCCCGCCCTCGACTCCCTGGCCGCGCTGCACGCCGAGGGCACCGCCCCCTTCGACCTGGTCTTCATCGACGCGGACAAGGCGAACAACGCCCGCTATCTGGAGTGGTCCCTGAAGCTGACCCGGCCGGGCGGCCTGATCGTCCTGGACAACGTGGTCCGGGGCGGCGGGGTCGCCGACGCCACCTCGGACGACCCGTCGATCCTCGGCACCCGCGAGGCCCTGGAGCTCATCGCGAGCCATCCGGACCTCGACGGCACGGCGGTGCAGACGGTCGGCGACAAGGGCTACGACGGCTTCGCGCTGGCCCGGGTGCGGGCCTGAGCCACGGCGGACCGGGGCTCACCCCTCGTGGTAGAAGCCCACGTTCACGCTCCGCGGCCCCGAGCGGTCCTGCACCACGATCTCCCCGGAGCCGCCCCGCGGCAGCGGCGCCGCCCCTCCGTAGGCGAGCGGCGTCGCCGCCCCGTGGGCGAGGAGGCGGACCTCGGACGCCGGGTTCGGCTGCGAACCGCGCAGCCAGGTGACGGTCCAGACGCCGTCGGGGCCGCAGCGGAACTCCAGATGCGTACGGGACACGAACAGCCAGTCCTGCGGCGGCACGAGCCTGCACACGCTGCCGTCGCGGCCCACCAGGAGCACCGCGCCCGGCTCGCTGGGGGCCTCCGCCATCGTCATGCCCGCGGTCGCCCCCGCGTCCGCACCCGACACCGTGGCCATCGTGAGCTCCAGCATCTCCGCACCCCCATGGTTTCGGACACTCGCGCGCATCCTAGCCTCGCCGCCGCCAACGGGCCCGCCCCTCGGGCCGCGGCCGTACGGGGCCTCACGCCGCCCCGACGCGGCCATACGCGAGGATGACCCCATGAGCATCGTGAAGATCAACGTCCTGAACGTGCCCGCCGAGCAGCGCGAGGTCCTGGAGAAGCGCTTCGCGTCCCGCGCCGGGACCGTCGAGGGCTCGGACGGCTTCGAGTGGTTCGAGCTGCTCCGCCCGGTCGACGGCACGGACAACTACCTGGTGTACACGCGCTGGCGCGACGAGGCGTCCTTCCAGGCGTGGATGGAGGGCCCGATGAAGGCGGCCCACCAGGGCGGCGGCGACCGCCCCAAGCCCGCCGCGACGGGCAACGAGGTCTGGTCCTTCGAGGTCGTGCAGCAGGCGGCCCCGAAGCAGGCCTAGAGCGCCCGCGAGAACGCCCCGAAGGGTCGCGCCGCGGCGAGCCCCACGTCGACACTCTGGCGTGGGGGTTCGTCCTTGCCGTCTGTCTGGCGCATGCCGGGTTGGTCACCCATGGGTGGGCGCCGGTTGATCGCGCGCGACTAAGGGGGGGCTGGTTCGGGCATGGCGGCTGACGCTGCTCAGGGCGCTGGCTGACGGGCGAGGGCCGTGGAGGCGGATCTCAAGGCCACGTACGGGGAGTTGGGCGGTGTCCTGCGGGACCTGCACTCCATGACCGTGCCGGAGGGCCTCCACCTGCCGTCGTACGAGCCCTTCGACAAGTCGGACGTACGGCTGGACAAGGCCGCGCTCCCGGACGACGACAAGACCTTCCTGCGGAAGCGCGCACGGGAGCTCCAGGACAAGTGCGCCGAGCTGAAGTTCGAGACGCCGAAGGGGCCCGTCCACGGGGACGCGCACGTCCAGAACCTCATGACGGACGTTCAAGGCCGCGTGATCCTCATCGACTTCGAAGTCCTCTGCTACGACCACCCGGAGTGGGACCTCATGGTCACGTCCGAGCAGTACGCCGACTTCGTGGGCGCGTACGGGCGGGACCTGTCGACTGGGAGGGCTACGGGACGCTCCGCGGGCTGCAGGAGTTCAACATGACGACCTGGCTCATGCAGAACGTGCGGGTGAGCGAGAGGGTGGCGGACGAGTACCGACGCCGGATCGCGGCGCTGAGGGACGACGATGGGCCTCGGGATTGGCGGCCTTGGTAGGTACGAGGAGGTTCGGCGGAATCCGCTGTTGAAGGACCGTGGGGGGCGTGTGGCCCCGGCTACGGCCTGGCTGTGGATGGCTTGAGCCTTGCGATGAGACCCCCGCACGCGCGGGGACCACCTGGCCGTGGCCACGGCGATGCTCCCCGGACTGGGACCACCCCCGCACGCGCGGGGACCACCGCAAGTTCGACCCGAAGACGCGGAAGAGTGCGGGACCACCCCCGCACGCGCGGGGACCGCATTGCCCGATGACTGAACCGCCATCGCAGGGCGGGACCACCCCCGCACGCGCGGGGACCGCGGACCACTTGTAGTACGGCTCAAAGAGCGACGTGGGACCACCCCCGCACGCGCGGGGACCGCAGGCAACGCGGCCACGCCGAATTGCACTTCAAAGGACCACCCCCGCACGCGCGGGGACCGCTTGCCCATGCGCGCGGTGGAGCCAATCAGGACGGGACCACCCCCGCACGCGCGGGGACCGCAGGTCGTGACCTGGGGATTTGCTAGGCAGGCGAGGAGTTTTTGCTTACTTCTTGAGAGACCGGCATTGTGGTCATTTGGTGGAAAGTCCCATAATCTCGCATGAAGTGGACAGTGGTGGCTCGGTGCTGGGGCTATCGAAGGGCTGTGGTGGTACACCCTTGCTGGTCCCGCCGACGTTACTCGATCACGGTGAAGCCACCTGCAACTTCTTCGCTGTTCGGCTCGGCTGAGGGTTCGTATTTGGCGTGCCCGTGGTGGGTCAGTCATCGTCCAAACGGGCGAGGGCGTCGCGAACCTTTTCGTGGAATGCTGCCACGGCTGGGATTGCCGCGTGCCTGCTGACCTCTGCCTGGAAGTCCGTGACGTACCGCTGGAAGCGGGCGGACTGGAGGGTGTCACCTGCTGCTTCCAACTCGCCGTTCAGTAAGTGGCTTTGGGTTAGGACCATGCGGCAGAAGCCCAGAGTCCGGGCATACTCCGGGACCGTGCTGTCGGCGGCGCGTTGGGCGTGGCCCAAGGCCTCGCGGCACTGTTTGAGGTCGCGTAGGCAGTGGCAGGTTTCGCTCTGGATCTCTGCGGCGCCGACGTAGTGGAGCCAGTCGGAGTCTTCGGCTGTGTCGGCGCGTTCGAAGTAGCACTCGGCCTCGTTCATGGCGCGGCCAGCGCCGCGGGCGTCACCGGCATTGGCCAGGGCGCGGTGTCGACTGGCCTTTGCCGCCTTCGGCTGACGCGCGGGCGAGTTGGATCGCTTGGGCGTGGTTGCCGAGGTAGTTGGCCTGGTGGCTGAGGTTGGTCAGGATGCGAGTGCCGAACATGCGGTCGCCATTGACCTGGGACAGCCGAAGCGTCGGTCGCCGGGTACCCGATCGGCTGCGATGCGGGCAGAATCCAAGATCGCCCGGCGTGGCGACTCGGCTTGGCGCTGAGCGCATCCGCCATGACCGCCGCCGTCTGTGGCCTGGTGCCTGCTCCGTCCCGCCATCGCTGGACGGACACGTGGGTGGTTCCGAGAGGTGTGCCGCGTTGCTTCGCCCGGTCGCACATGCGCTTCGCGAGGCGCTTGTTCGAGACTCTGGCCTCTTTCATCAGGGAAATGAGGCGCGCGTTCGGATCTCGGTCCATGCTCCCCTGTATGTGCCCCCTTTGCCTTTGCCGGTGTTCACATGAACCCCCTGGCGAACGCCCCCGACTCGTCGGCTCGTGTCGTTCACTGTTCGGCACGGAATGACCGGGTGCGCCGCCCGTCGGAAGTCAGGAGGGGGCGTGAGGGGACCTCGTCCGAGCAAACACAGAGCGAACACTCCAGGCGTGGCAACTCCGCGAGCTGGCGCTGCCGAATCGTCGGCCGGTCATCACCGGGCGCTGACGTTCTCGGCCGATTCCCAGGACGCGGTTCGCGCCGCACGGGACATGGTTCGAGGGTCCCTCCAGGACTGGCGGCTTGGGCACATCAGCGATGACGCCCGGCTCGTTGTCTCCGAACTCGCCAGTAACGTCGTGCAGCATGCCGTGCAGGACAACTGCCTGGCGCAGCCCGGTGGCAGGCGGCGTATCGACGTCTCGGTGATGACGTGGCCGTGGTTGCTGTGCCTTGGCGTGACTGATGAGGACTCCGCCGGACCTTCCGGTGGGTGGTCGACTGTCGTCTGAGCTCGCGGGGGCGCCCCTGTCCCGCCCCTTCCCGATCCCGGGGGCTCCGCCCCCGGACCCCCGCCTTTTCGGCGCTCCGCGCCTCGTCCTCAAACGCCGGACGGGCTGAATTGCTGCCGGTGCGGACCGGATGTCGTCCGCGAGCCCGCAGAAGGCATCCGACGTGCACCGAGATCATTCAGCCCGTCCGGCGTTTGAGGACGAGCGCGCAGCGCGATGAAGGAGCGGGACGGGGCAAGCCCTACCGCACGGCTCCCCGCACGGGGTCGCGTGGGCGCTCCCCGTCCGACCCGCACAGCTCCGCGCCCAGTTCCTCCACCAGCTCCCGCAGGTCCGTCGGGCGCTCGGGCCCCCACCAGTCGCCGAGGAGTTCCGCGAGGGAGTCCTCGCGGGCCCCGGCGAGGCGGGCGGCGGCCTCGGCGCCGTCGGGGGTGAGGCGCAGGCCGAGGCCCTCGCGCACCGCTAGGCGGCGCTCCTCCAGCTGGCGCGCGGCCTGGGTGATGACGGTCAGCGGCACCATGCTGCGCTCGGTGAGCGTCGCGGGCTCCACGTGCCCGTGCCTGCTGATGCGCAGGAGCAGCCAGCTCGCGGCGGGCAGCAGGTCGTACCCGGCCCGCCGGGTGATGTCCTCGTAGACCGCGCGCCGCCCCTCCCGCGTCCCGAGGACCGACAGGGCCCGCGCCACCTCGTCGTACGACGACCGCTGGACGGGGTTGCTGGCGAGCGTCTGGGTGGGGTCGGGCGCGGTGACCGCGCCGCGCAGCTTGTCCTCGCGCAGGAACCAGGCCAGGACGAAGGCGGCGAGCGCCACGGGGGCCGCGTACAGGAAGACGTCGGTGATCGAGCTCGCGTACGCGTCGACGACGCCGGGCCGCAGCCCCGGCGGCAGCTCCGCGATGCCGCGCGGGTCGGCCTTGAGCGAGTCGGCGCTGACGCCCGGCGGCAGCTGCTGCCCGCCGAGGGCCGCGCCGAGCTTGTCGCCGAGCCGGTGGGTGAAGACCGTACCGAAGACCGCGACGCCGAAGGAGGCGCCGATGGACCGGAAGAAGGTCGCGCCGGAGGTGGCCACGCCCAGGTCCTCGTAGCCCACGGCGTTCTGCACGATCAGGACGAGCACCTGCATGACGAGGCCGAGCCCGAAGCCGAAGACGAAGAAGTACGCGCTCATCTCGAAGGTCGGGCTGTCGGGCTTCAGCTGGTGCAGGAGCAGCAGGCCGAGCGCGGTGACGCCGGTGCCCGCGATCGGGAACACCTTCCAGCGCCCTGTGCGGCTGACGATCTGGCCGGACGCGGTGGACGAGATCAGCAGGCCGACGACCATCGGCAGCATGTGCACGCCCGACATGGTGGGCGACACACCCTGGACGACCTGGAGGAACGTCGGCAGGTACGTCATGGCACCGAACATCGCGAAGCCGACGACGAAGCTGATGACGGCGGAGAGCGTGAAGGTGCGCACCCGGAAGAGCTTCAGCGGAAGCACTGGTTCCGCCGCCCTGCGCTCGACCGCGACGAAGCACCCGGCGAGCACCACGCCGAGCACCGCGAGCCCGATGATCTGCGGGGAGCCCCAGCCCCAGGTGGTGCCGCCGAGCGAGGCGACGAGCACCAGGCAGGTGGCGACGGACGCGATGAGGAAGGTGCCGAGGTAGTCGATGGTGTGCCGGGTCGAGCGGGCCGGGACGCGCAGCACGGCGGCGATCACGACGAGCGCGACCGCGCCGACGGGCAGATTGACGTAGAAGACCCAGCGCCAGCTCAGATGCTGGGTGAACAGGCCGCCGAGCAGCGGCCCGAGCACGCTCGTGGCGCCGAAGACCGCGCCGAACAGGCCCTGGTACTTGCCGCGGTCGCGCGGCGACACCAGGTCACCGACGAGCGCCATCGACAGGACCATGAGCCCGCCGCCGCCGAGGCCCTGGAGGGCGCGGAAGGCGATCAGCTCGGACATGTTCTGGGCGGCGCCGCACAGCGCCGAACCCGCCAGGAAGATCACGATAGCGGTCTGGAAGAGCTTCTTGCGGCCGTACTGGTCGCCGAGCTTGCCCCACAGCGGGGTGGCCGCCGTGGCGGCGAGCAGATACGCCGTGACGACCCACGACAGGTGCTCCATGCCGCCGAGGTCGCTGACGATCGTCGGGAGGGCGGTGGAGACGATGGTCTGGTCGAGGGCGGCGAGCAGCATGCCGAGCAGCAGCGCGCCGATGGAGACCAGTACGCCACCGGGCACGTGTTCGCCGGGCCCCGCCCCGTGCTCCGGCCCGGACGGACGGGCGCTCACGTCCTGCGTCATGGCCACCTCCCCGGGTGCTCCTCATCTCCATCCTGAGCCGAGTCACCCGTTATGGCCTGTTGAGTCGTACGGCTGCATACTCCTGAAGAGCTCTACGGGGCCGCCGAGCGAGGGGAGCACCCAGTGGGCGAGCAGCACGGGAGGGCCGTGGGGCCCGAGGAGCCTGCCTTAGGGCCTGGTGGGACGCCGGTGGGGGCGTGCTGTCCCCGGTGCGGCAGATCGCGTGCGCCGGGTGGTGCGCCCGCGTGCGGCTGTGCGCGCGAGACGGCGGACGCGCTGCGCGAGACCCGTTCCGCGCAGGCGGCGGCCGCCGAGGACTTCGATCCGCTGCGGATCCGCCCGTACGTGACGCTGCCGGAGCCGCGGGCGCCGCTTCCGGCCCTGTCGTCGGCTCCGCCGCCCCCGGTGGCCCGGCCCGCGGTGGCGCGTGCGGCCGGGGAGCGGGGCGCCGCGCGGGCCACCCACAGACGGGTCCGCCGGAGCGGCCGTACGACGCTGCTCGCGGGGGCGGGGGCGCTGTTCGCCTCGGCGGCCGTGTTCGCCACCGGCATGTTCTCCGGGGGCGGTGGCGGCGGCTCGGACCGGGCGCTGCCGGACGCCACGGCCAGCACCGACGACGACCCGCCACGGGAGGAACCGGCCGCGCGCGTGTCGGCCGAGCCCGTGTCCAGCCCGCCGCCGCGCCGCGTGCGGCCCTCGCCGTCCAGGTCCGTGTCCGCGCCCCCGACCCCGTCGGCCTCGCACTCCCCTCGGCCCCTGCACGCGCCCGCCACGTCCCCCACGCGCACGACGGCCCGCGCCACCGGCACGGTGTCCTTCCCGCCACCCCCGCCCCCCGTCCTGCACCTGGGCGACCACGGCCGGGAGGTCACCGAACTCCAGCACCGCCTACGCCGGATCCAGTTGTACGAGGGCCCGGCGGACGGCGTCTACTCCCCCCTGCTGGCCCAGGCGGTGGCCCGCTACCAATGGGCCCGGGGCATCACCCAGGACCCCCTCGGCACCTACGGCAGAGCGACCCGCCGAGCTTTGGAAGCGGAGACAAGGGCACCGTGAGCGGCCGCGGCGAAGCCGCCCCAAAGGGGCGCGGGGAACTGCGCGACCAGCCACAGACAACCGTCAGACGAGCGACCACAGCCCCCGTACGGCGCTACAGGAAACTCAGAAGGAGCCAAAGGAAAGCCGCAGCCCCCCGCCCGGCAGGGCGGTGACCCGCACCTGGGTGAGGTCATCGACGCACACGGTCGGCCCGTACTCGGCGGCCCGAGGCCCGACCCCGACCACCCTCATGCCCGCGGAGCGCCCCGCCGCAACCCCCGCCCCCGAGTCCTCAAAGACAACACAGTCCTCGGGAGCGACCCCAAGCTCCGCCGCCCCTTTGAGAAAGCCCTCCGGGTCCGGCTTACTGGCACCGACGCTCTCGGCGGTGACGCGTATCGCGGGCATAGGGAGCCCCGCCGCGCCCATGCGGCCGGTGGACAGGGCGACGTCGGCGGAGGTCACCAGGGCGTGCGGGAGCCCGGCGAGGGAGGCCAGGAAGGCGGGGGCGCCGGGCACGGGCACGACGCCGTCCAGGTCGGCGGTCTCGCGCGCGAGCATCTCGCGGTTCTCCGCGTGGTTCTCGGCCATGGGCCGGTCGGGCAGCAGCAGCGCCATGGAGGCGTGCCCCTGGCGGCCGTGCACGACCTTCATGACCTCGTCCGGGTCGAGCCCGTGCCGGGCCGCCCAGTCGCGCCAGCAGCGCTCCACGACGGCGTCGGAGTTGACGAGGGTCCCGTCCATGTCGAGGAGGAGGGCTCGGGCGGTCAGTTCGGTCACGGCCGTCATCGGCGTACTCCAAAGGCGAAGGGAACCCGCACACGCGTCGAGAGGAGCTCGGGAGGTCGAGCGAAGGTCGACAAGAACAAGGCGACCCCGCCCGCCGGTCAGGGAGTACGGGCGGAGCCACTTTGTTTCTTCACGGTACAAAACAAGTCCCGCAAGGGGCAACAACGCAGGTCAGGCCCGCAAAAGCGGCCCCACCCGGGGCATCCACCGCGGCCGCCTCAGGCCACGGCCTCGTAGAGGCTCCACAGCCCGAGCGCCAGCATCAGGAGCGCCGCGACCTTGGTGATGAGGGCCAGCGGCACCCGCTTCATCAGCGCCTTGCCGCCGACGATGCCGAGCCCGGCGACCGCCCAGAGGGCCAGGACCGCGCCGATGCCGACCGACAGCGGGTCGTCGTAGCGTGCGGCCAGGTTCGCCGTCATGATCTGCGTCAGGTCGCCGAACTCGGCGACCAGGATGAGCATGAAGCCCGCCCCGGAGACCCGCCAGAAGCTCTGGTCCTTGGGCGCCTTGACCTCGTCGTCGCCGTCGCCCTTCTTCAGGAGCAGCATCGCGGCGCCGCCGAGGAACAGCAGGCCGGTGATCGCGTGCACCAGGCGCTGCGGGGCGAGGGTGAGGACGCTGCCCGCGGCCACGGCGAGCACGACGTGCACGGTGAACGCGGCGGCCACGCCCGCGAAGACGTAGCTCGCGCGGTAGCGGGTGCCGAGCACGAGCCCGGCGAGCGCGGTCTTGTCGGGCAGTTCGGCAAGGAAGACGACGCCGAAGACGAGCGCCGTCACACTCAAGCTGATCAAGGTTCCTCAATCGGTCGGGCCACCCCACCGAGAGCTCCGCAGCAGCCTTCGCGTACGACACCTCGGCACGGCAGCGCACGGCGGCGCACACGGACGTGTGCGCGGGGCACTGCTTGCCGAAGGTCTCGCTGGCCGCCCACCGGGTGGGCCGCCTCCGGGCGCCGGCCCAGCTCGCGCTGAGCAGTGTGTCGACGGTCCGGCGAAGAGCTACTCCCCTTCTGCACCGGCCATGCTACGCGATCCCTCCAGGCCCGTGAACAGGGACTTTGGTCCGGTTCCGGGCGCCGCGCGGGGTGAGCCGGGTCACGTCCACGCAACCCCCTTGGCCCCGCGCACATATGACAAGCCGTGACATACCGGCGAACCCCTTGCCTCGGTCACCCTTTTGACGCGACCCTGTCACCGCGCGCACATCTGCTGGCCACCCCACACCGCCAGCCTGTCCACGCCCGAGTGGTCAACATCCCCCCACCTCAAGGGAGTTCGCATGCCCGGAATCTACGCGCGTCGCCGCCTCGCGGCCCTCGCCGGCGCCGCCGCCCTCGCCAGTGCCGCCACCCTCCTGTCCGGCTCCCCCGCCCAGGCCGCGCCGCCCACGCCGGTCAGCGCCGCCACCGCCCGCACCTACCTCGGCCAGCTCACCGAGCGCGCCGAGGGCTCGTCCGACGGCTACAGCCGGGACAAGTTCCCGCACTGGATCACCCAGTCCGGCGCCTGCAACACCCGTGAGGTGGTCCTCAAGCGCGACGGCGAGAACGTCCAGCAGGACGGCAGCTGTGCCGCCGTCTTTGGCACCTGGAAGTCCGCGTACGACGGCGCCACCTGGACCCAGGCCTCCGACCTCGACATCGACCACGTGGTGCCGCTGTCCGAGGCCTGGAAGTCCGGCGCCAACGCCTGGACCCAGTCCCAGCGCCAGGCCTTCGCCAACGACCTGGGCCAGCCCCAGCTCATCGCGGTGACCGACAACGTCAACCAGGCCAAGGGCGACAAGGACCCGGCGGAGTGGATGCCGCCGGCCGCCTCCTACCACTGCTTCTACGCGCGCATGTGGGTGGACGTGAAGCAGCACTACAACCTGAGCGTCGACCCGGCCGAGAAGAGCAAGCTCGCCTCGATCCTGAACGGCTGCTGACCGGCAGATCACCGGAACCGTCCCGCCCGCCTCCGTCGTTCCGTACCGTACGGGGCGACGGAGGAGAGTGATCACTGTGGCACGGCTGCGTCTGGGCCCTCTGCTGAGATACGTCGACGGGCGGAGCGCGACCGTGTGGGTCGAGGCCGACCGGCCCTGCACCGCCGAGGTGCGGTGCGCGGACGGCGCGGGCGGCTCGGCCCGCACGTTCCAGATCGCCGGGCACCACTACGCGCTCGTCCCGGTGACCGGACTGCGCCCCGGCACGGAGACCGCGTACGAGGTGACGCTCGACGGGAACGGCGTCTGGCCGCTGCCCGAGAGCCCGTTCCCGCCGAGCACCCTGCGGACGCCGCCGGACGAGCCGGAGGCCGTCCGCGTCACCTTCGGCTCCTGCCGCTGGGCCGCGCCGCCCGCCGGTGAGCACGACCCCGTCGGCCCGGACGCCCTGGACGCCCTCGCCGCGCGCATCGCCGCCGACCCGGCCGCCGAGCGCCCGGACGTCCTGCTGCTCCTCGGGGACCAGGTCTACGCGGACGAGGTCTCCGGGGCCACGCGCCGCTGGCTCGCCGCGCGCCGCGACCTGTCCGAGCCCCCGGGCGACCAGGTCGCGGACTATGAGGAGTACACCCACCTCTACTACGAGTCCTGGCTCGACCCCGAGGTCCGCTGGCTGCTCTCCACCGTGCCGAGCTGCATGGTCTTCGACGACCACGACGTCATCGACGACTGGAACACCAGCGCCTCCTGGCTCGCCGACATGCGGGCCACGCCCTGGTGGGGCGAGCGCGTCCGCAGCGGACTGATGTCGTACTGGGTGTACCAGCACCTGGGCAATCTGCCGCCCGCCGAACTCGACCGCGACGAGCTGTACGCGGCGGTGCGCGCGGCCCCCGACGGCACGGAGGAGCTGCGCGCCTTCGCCGCCCGCGCCGACGCCAACCCGGCGGCGGTCCGATGGAGCTACCGCCGCGACTTCGGCGGGGTGCGCCTGCTCATGGTCGACACCCGCGCCGCCCGCGTCCTGGACGAGGACCGGCGGGCCATGCTCGACGCCGACGAGGCCCGCTGGCTGCGCGAGCAGGCCCTCGACGGGGGCTACGACCACCTCCTGATCGGCACCTCGCTGCCCTGGCTGCTCCCGCACCTCATCCACGACGCCGAGGGGTGGAACGCCGCGCTGTGCCGGGGCGAGCGCGGCGCGCGCTGGGCCCGCTTCGGCGAGGACCTGCGGCGGCGCGCGGACCTGGAGCACTGGGCGGCGTTCCCCGACTCCTTCGCCGCGCTCACCGAGCTGATAGCCGAGGCGGGCACGGGCCCAAACGCCCCGGCGACCGTCCTCGTCCTGTCCGGAGACGTCCACCACGCCTACGTCGCCGAGCCCGCCTGGCCGCGCGGCTCGGCGCCCGCCGCGCGGGTCCTGCAGCTCACCTGCTCGCCCGTGCACAACTCCATCCCCGCCTCGATACGCGTCGGCTTCCGCTTCGGCTGGAGCCGCGCGGGGCGCGCCCTCGGCCGCCTCTTCGCCCGCCACGGCAGGCTGGCCCGCGCCGGGGTGAGCTGGCGCAGGACGGGCGGCCCCTGGTTCGGCAACCAGCTCATGACCCTGACGATGCGGGGCCGCGGCGCGGAGCTCCGCCTGGACCAGGCCCGGCGGACCGGGGGCCTGACGACGACGGCGTCCCGGCAGCTCTAGGGCCTGTCCGATGGGTCGGCGTGGAGCAAGGAGCGGCGTCTGGTGCGTGCGATCGCAAGGCGCCGGAATGTCCTCGGGTGGGGTCTCCCCTGCTCGAACGCAGCTGAGAGCTTGGGGAAGGAGCTACTAGGGCATTTCGGCAACGCGGCGAGCGTGCGTGCCAGGCGTCGCGACGCCGCGCCGACCCATCGGACAGGCCCTAGGCCAGGGCCCGGGGGCGGAGCCCCAGTTTCGGGAAAGGGGCGGGCCAGGGGCGCACCGCGAGGCATGATGCGGACCGTCCGCTTCCCCGTGCACCATGTGCGCCGCATCGCAAAGGGAGCCCCCGTTTGTCCCTCGCACCCCTCACCCCCGCCCTGGCCGTCGTAGGGGCGGGCCCCCGCGGCACCAGCGTCCTGGAACGCCTCTGCGCCTCGGCCACCGAACTCCTCGCCCCGGGCACGCGGATCACCGTCCACGTGATCGACCCGGCACCCCCGGGCCCCGGCCGGGTCTGGCGCACCGACCAGGCGCCCGAGCTCCTGATGAACACCGTCGCCTCCCAGGTGACCCTGTTCACCGACGCCAGCGTCGACTGCGCGGGGCCGGTCAGACCGGGGCCGAGCCTGTACGAGTGGGCGGCGGACGGGCACATACCCGGGCTCGGCCCGGACGACTATCCGACGCGCGCCGCGTACGGCCGCTATCTGGAGTGGGTGTTCGCCCGGACGCTGCGCACCGCCCCGGACGCAGTCCGCGTCGTCACCCACGCGGCCCGCGCGGCCCGTCTCGCCGAGACGGCCGACGGCCTCCAGACCCTCGTACTCGACGACTCCCGCGCCCTGACCGGCCTGTCGGCCGTGGTGCTCGCCCAGGGCCATCTGCCCACCGCGCCCGACGCCTCGCTGACCGCTCTCTCGGAGTACGCCGCCCGCCACGGCCTGCGGCACGTCCTGCCCGCCAACCCGGCCGACGTCGACCTCTCCGCCCTCGCCCCCGGCGCTCCCGTGCTCCTGCGCGGGCTCGGCCTGAACTTCTTCGACCACGTGACGCTCCTGACCGAGGGCCGCGGCGGCCGCTTCGTCCGCACGCCGGGCCGCCCGCCGCGCTACGTACCGTCGGGCAACGAGCCGCGCCTGTACGCCGGTTCGCGGCGCGGCGTGCCGTACCACGCGCGCGGCGACAACGCGAAGGGCCCCTACGGACGGCACGAACCCGCCCTGCTCACCGCCGACGTGATCGCCCGCTTCCGCAAGCGCGCGGACAGCGGGGACGCGCCGGACTTCCTCGCCGAGGTCTGGCCGCTGGTGGCGAAGGAGGTGGAGACGGTCTACTACGGGGCGCTGCTGAGCGCCCGTGGCACACCCGGGCGGGCGCGGGACTTCCGCGACCGCTTCCTCGACCTCCCCCACCGGGGGCCCGAAGAGCCCCTGCTCCTGGACGCGTTCGGGATAGCGGAGGCCGACCGCTGGTCCTGGGACCGGCTCGCCCGCCCGTGCGCGGGGCAGGTCTTCGGCTCGCCGGAGGAGTTCCGCGCCTGGCTGCTCGCCCGGCTGCGCGAGGACGCGGCCCAGGCCGCGCTCGGCAATGTCGCGGGCCCGCTGAAGTCGGCCCTCGACGTGCTGCGCGACCTGCGCAACGAGCTGCGCCTCGCCGTGGACCACGGCGGCATCACGGGCCGCTCGCGCCGCGACCACCTGGACGCCTGGTACACCCCGCTGAACGCCTTCCTGTCGATCGGCCCGCCCCGACGCCGCACGGAGGAGCTGACGGCGCTGATCGAGGCGGGCGTGGTCGAGGTGCTCGGGCCGCGCCTGGACGTGCGGGCGCGGGACGGGGCGTTCGTCGCGCGCTCGCCGGACGTGCCGGGCTCCGAGGTGCGGGTGACGGCCCTCGTGGAGGCGCGGCTCCCGGAGCCGGACCTGCGGCGCACCGGGGACGCGCTGCTCGCGGGCCTGCTGCGGACCGGGCAGTGCCGCCCGCACACCGTCGACGACCACGTGACGGGCGGCCTCGACGTGACCGGGCGCCCCTACCACCTGATTGACCGTCAGGGGCGGGCGCACCCACGGCGGTTCGCGTTCGGGGTGCCCACGGAGGGCGTGCACTGGGTGACGGCGGCCGGGGCCCGGCCGGGCGTGGACTCGGTGACCCTTGCGGACGCGGACGCGGTGGCGCGTGCCGCGCTGCGGGCCGTGACAGCTTTCCCCGGCACGACTCTGGCCCCCGGCGCTCCCCAGGCTCCAGACTTGGTCCAGACCCCCGACTTGGTACAGACCAACACCTCATGAGCGAGCGGGGAAACGAGACGGCCGAATCCAGATGATTCTCATCAAACACTCAGATGTTGAAGTTGCAAGTACTACTTAGGCCCACCTAATCTTGAGGCTTCGCGATCGGTTCACGTCCCCAACCGAACAAGACCGAAGGAGTCCCCCACCATGACTGAGCGGCTGAACAGCGCCCAGCCCTATGCCCTCGGCCTCTTCCGCATCGTCGTCGGCCTGCTCTTCTTCTGCCACGGCGCCGCCTCGCTCTTCGGTGCCTTCGGCGGCACCGACGGCAACGGCGCCACCATCGACGCGGGCACCTGGCCCGGCTGGTACGCGGCCGTCATCCAGCTCGTCGGCGGCGCCCTCGTCGCCCTCGGCCTCGGCACCCGCGCGGCGGCGTTCATCTCGTCCGGCTCGATGGCGTACGCCTACTTCAAGGTCCACCAGCCCGAGGCCCTGTGGCCGATAGAGAACGCGGGAGAGGCCTCGGCGATGTTCTGCTGGGCCATGCTGCTCCTGGTCTTCACCGGCTCCGGCGCGTTCGGCGTCGACCGCCTCATCGCGGCGGCCCGCGGCGAGCAGAAGGCCAAAGCGGGCTCCGACCGCACCCCCATCGCGGCCTGACCGCGCCCCACGCGCGGACGGTGCCCCCGTTCCGTACCGGTTCACGGGTACGGAACGGGGGCACCGTCACGTTCACGGGTACGGAACGGGCACCGTCACGCGCGGACGCCGGGGCCGGAGCCCTAGCCCGCCGGGGGCGGTGCGAACGGCACGCTGAAGCACGCGAGCCGCTCACCCGCGCCGCCCTGCTCCCGGTGCAGCACGACTGCCGCGGCCTCGCCGCGCCGGAAGCCCCAGTTGTGGACGGCGGACGCCTTGCCGGAGCCGTCCTTGGCGGCGGTGAAGTCCAGCCAAACCTCGTTCTCCGGATTCATGGGACCCGGCTCGTTCTGGTAGTGCGGCCCCGCGGCCGCCGGGTCCGCGCCGCACGGCTTCTGGTGCACGTGCACGCCGTACGCGTGGCCCGGCTGCAGGCCCTTCACGCGCAGGGAGACACGCGTGCCGATCTGATCGCTGCGCTGCGTCACCTCGATCCAGGAGGCGGCGGGGACGAGCTGCTGCTCGTACGTGATCGCGGCGGACGGCACGAAGGCCGTCGGCGGTGCGAACCGCGCCTCCGCGCGGACCTCCACACGGTCCGACGTACGACGCCCCAGGCGGTCCTGCGCGCCGCTTTCCGCCCGGTCCGCCGTGCCACGCTCCACCCGGTCCGCCGGACCGCTCTCCACCCGGTCCGCCGTACCGCTTCCGACGGCTCCGGCCGCGGCGAGCACAGCCGCCGCGACAGCCGAGGCAAACACTCCTGCCACCATGGCAAGCTCCTCGTATCGCCAGGTCAGGCCCCTTTGGGGCGCTCTGTCACTGTTCGTACGGGCCGCCCACCACCGTACGCCCCGGCCGCGCGGCCCGCCGGGTGAACGAGCCGACCCCCTGATGAACGTGACGTAGCGAACAACTGAGCCCCCAGTGGATCTCTGGGCGATCTCGCGGCGTACGCTGTACAGCTGTCGTCAGGCCGCCACCCGCCGCTCCCCGAGACATCGCGGCGATGAGTTGCCGACCGGGGAGTTACGGGGAGATTCGGGTGTTTGAGAGTGTGGGGGCGCTGACCGCCAGTCCGTGGATCTACGCGGTCGTGGCCCTCTCCGTCCTGTTCGACGTGTTCCTGCCGCTGCTGCCCAGCGGTGTCCTCGTCATCACCGCGGCCACGGCCGCGGCCGCGGCGGGCACCGGCACGGGGCGGGTGCCGCACGACGTGCCGGACATCCTCCTGCTGATGCTGTGCGCCGCGACCGCGTCCGTGCTCGGCGACCTCGTCGCCTACCGCATCGCCTGGCGCGGCGGGGAGCGCCTCGACCGGGCCATCGCCCGCTCCCGGCGCCTGACCAGCGCGCAGGAGCGGCTCGGCACGGCCCTCTCGCGGGGCGGCGGCGTCCTCGTCGTCATCGCGCGCTTCGCCCCCGCGGGGCGCTCCATCGTCTCCCTCGGCGCGGGCGCCGCGCACCGCCGCAAGCGCGACTTCCTGCCCTGGTCGGCCCTCGCGGGCGTGGCCTGGGCGGGCTACAGCGTGGGCCTCGGCTACTTCGGCGGCCAGTGGCTCGGCGCGACCTGGCTGGCCACCGGCGTCTCCGTGCTCGCCCTCGTCGCGGCGGGCGCGGGCGCGGCCTACCTGGTCCGCCGCCCCGCGGCGAACTCGAGCCCGTCCGGCGCCTAGGCGCGGGCGCCCCGCACCTCAAGCCCGTCGAGCAGCTCGGCCGTGGCGGCGGCGACCGCGTCCACGGCCCGGTCGAACACCTCCCGGTTGTGCGCGGCGGGCGCCCGGAACCCGGACACCTTGCGTACGTACTGAAGCGCGGCCGCCCGGATCTCGTCCTCGGTGGCCTCCTCGGGGAGCGCGGGCGGGCGGAGCGTCTTGATGCTGCGGCACATGCCTCCAGCTTCGCGCGTCCCGGCCCCCGACGAGAACCCGGTGCGTCCCGCGGGTTTCGGCACCGGAGGCGGTGGATACCCGGACGGGGCCCAAGGACCCACGACGGGTGGCCTTCCCCGAGCCCCGAGGGCATTGACAGGCACCGACGGCGGGCGTTGACTCCGCCGTACGAAGGCCCGAACGAGCCCGTCTACGACCCCGCACTCCGCGGTCCGCGCGCCGGAGCCGCCCCCGCTTCGCGCGGCGCGGGCCCGCCCCCCGTCCACGAAGGTCACGCCCAGCCCCCGCGTCCAGCCTGCGGAGGTACATCCATGATTGTCCTGACGATCGCCCTGCTGCTCGTCCTGATCGTCCTCGGCTTCAGCCAGCCCCTGCTGTGGCTGGTCGCCGCGGCGATCGCGTACTTCCTGATCCGCCGCCACGACCGCGCCGCGGTCAAGGGCGGCCTGAGCGGAGCCGGGAGCGCGGGCACCGGCGGCAAGGGCGGGGCGAGCGCCCCCGTCACGTACCGCGACTACCGCATCCGCCGGTCCCGCCAGGAGCGCTGGGACCGCAGGTACCGCCGTACGCACCCGTCGAAGGCACGCCGCACCTAGGGCCCGCCGCGTCACCGGAACCGGTAGGACTACTCACCGTCGCGGGTGAAGCGACGCTTACCCGCCCCGCCACCGGGGAGTCTGCGCACGCACCGTGCCGAGCCCACCCCGGGAGCCCCCATGCGCCTGCGCGCCCTCGTCCCCCTGCCCGTCCTCCTGGCGGGCGCCCTCGCGGCGGGGTGCTCGTCGCCCGCGCCGCGTCCGCCCGCGCCCCACCCGGACGACGTCATCAAGGCGGCGCAGCAGCGGCTCACCGACGGCTGTCTGCGGCACCGGGGCTTCACCCCGCCCCGCCCGGGCGAGCGCCCGCCGCCCGCCGCCGAGCGGCAGCGCGTGGCCGCCGCCCTGTTCGGCACCGGCCGCACGGAGCTCTCCCTGACCCTGCCCACGGGCCACTCGGTGAGCGCGCACACCGACGGCTGCCTGGCCGCGGCCCAGCGCACCCTCTACGGCGACCAGAAGCGCTGGTTCCGCGTCTCGACGGTGGTGAACAACCTCAAGCCGGAAGCCGCCCACGCCGCCCGCCCCCTCGCCGAAGTCCGCGCCGGACACCGCACGGAGCTCACCCAGTGGCGCCAACTCCGCGCCCGCGCCCTGAAGAACGCGGAAACCATCCTGAACGCGGACAAGCCGACGGCCCCCCGGGGATCGTGAAGATTTCTCCGAGAGGCCGACGGCGTGGTACTGAACCCGGTGGGCGCGGACGGTTTCGAACCGCCGACATTCGCCTTGTAAGGGCGACGCTCTACCCCTGAGCTACGCGCCCGGGACGAGTGGACAGCCTACCTTGCTGGTGGCGGTGGACCGCAAACCCGTAGGGGCCCCCGACCGGCCGGGGGGATATCCCCACCCCGGATCCGGTAGCGGCCCGGATCCTCCGGGCGCGCCCCGCTCCCTACTGTCGGACGTGAGCTCGCGGCAGGGGTCGCGAGGGGGCCTTCAGGGGAGAGAACGTCATGACCACCGTCCACAGCCGCCGCCGGGGTCCACTGGGGCCGCGGAGCGCGCGGATCCTCGCCGGTGTCGGCACCACGGTGGCCGTCTGCGGGCTCGTCGCCGCCTGCGGGGCGAGCGCCGAGGACGACAAGACGCCGGACCGGCGGGCGTTCAGCCTGCCCGGGCGGACGCTGACCCTCGACTCCGACGACTCCGCCCTGGACGTCGTCGTGTCGGACCACGTGAAGGACGTCCGGGTCACGCGCTGGTTCGACGGGCGCACCGTGCTCGGCAACAGCCCCAAGGTCACGTGGAAGCAGAGCGCCGAGGGCGACAAGCTCACGTTCCGCGTGAAGTGCAGCGGGGTGATCAGCAATTGCTCCGCCAAGCACCGCGTCGTCGTACCGCGCGGCGTCGCCGTGACCATCCTGAACCGCGACGGCCAGGTGACCGCCAGCGGCTTCCGCGAGCCCCTGAAGGTGCGCACGGCCGACGGCAGCGTGACCGTGCGGAACTCCAGCGGGCCGCTGGACCTGAGCAGCGCCGACGGGTCGGTGCGGACCGACGGGGTCACGTCGAAGCGGGTCAGCGCCCGCTCCCGGGACGGTTCCGTGTGGCTCGAACTCGGCGCCGTACCGGACCGGGTGCGGGCGCGGAGCACGGACGGGTCCGTGACCGTCGGCCTGCCCGACGCCCGGTACCGCGTGGACACCGAGAGCGTGGACGGCGGCGTCGACGTGTCCGTGCCGCGCGCCGACGACAGCCCGCACCGGGTGTCCGTACGCAGCGTCGACGGCCACATCACGGTGCGCGCGGCGAACTGACCACCTCGTGTGTTCGTCCTCTACCGGTGGGAGAATGTGACACCGGCCTGGCAGGGCGGACGACAGCGCGGGAGAGGGACAGTGACGGCGACACCATCGCAGCCACACAGGTGTGGCACGGCCTCCTGTGCCTGTCCCTCGGTGCCGGTGGCCCCTTCCGCCTTCGGCGGTGTGCGCCGTCTCGTGTCGCCCGTACGGAAATCTGCGGGCCGGTCGTGGCCGGGCGCGCCCACGCGGCGGAGCCGCAGAGTGTCCCGTCCCGCGCCCCTTCCAGGGGCGTTGACGCTCGCCCTCTTGCCCCTTGTCCTCGCCGTGTTGCCCGGGTCCTTCGCCGGGGGCGGGACGCGGCGGTGGTTCGGTGGGCGGGGCGAGGGCGCGCGGGCCGACGCGCAGGCGGCCAAGGACGCGGCGGCGGCCGCGTTCTACGAGCTGGACACCGCGCAGCGGGACCTGCGGATCTCCATCGAGACGATCGTGGCGGTGGACTCCTCGCCCGCCGCGCGCCGCGCCGCCGCCGACTTCGAGGCGTTCGGGCAGCGCATCGACGAGGTCAGCCACCAGTACATCACCGCGGTCGACGCGCACGACCTGGACCGCGACGACCTGGAGGCGTCCGCCGCGACCCGGGCGCGCACCGAGCTGACGGCGGCCAAGGACGCGCTCGGCAGGACCAAGCAGGACCTGGACCGTTTCTCTCAAGGGCTCGGGCCGCTGCTCGACAAGGCGGAGACGCAGCTCGCCCGGCTCGCCCCGGCCGTGGAGCGGGCCCGCCAGACGCTCCTCGCGGCGAGCAACGCCCTGGACGCGGTGCGCGGCGCGGGCCTGAAGGCCGACGACCTCGCGGGGCGGCTCGCCGCGCTGGCGCCCGAGCTGACCAAGCTCAACCAGGGCGCGGGGCAGCACGGCGTCGCCGACACGCTGCAGCGCGCCGACCGCGTCGTACGCGACGCGGAGGCCGTCCGCGCGGAGGCGGAGCGGCTGCCCGAGCGGGCCCGCGAGATCGACCGGCGCCTGGTGTCACTGCGCACCCGCGCCCAGGCCCTGACCACCCGCAGCGAGCAGGTCGAGCCGGTCCTCAGCGAGCTGCGCCGCCGCTTCACCGCGGCCTGCTGGCAGGACCTCCAGCGCGTCCCCGAGCAGGCCGTGGAGAACGTACGGCAGGCCGAGGCCAAGCTGGCGGAGGCCCAGCGGGCCCGCGAGGAGCAGCGGTGGCCGGACGCGACGGCGCGCCTGTCGACCGTGCGGGCCCTGCTCAACTCCACCGACGAGGCGGTGTCCGCCGCCGGTGACCGGCTGCGGCGCCTGAATGAGGTCTCCAAGGACCCGCAGGCGGAGATCGAGCGCACCCGGTTCGCGGTCCGGGACGCCCAGCGCCTGGCCATGGCGGGCCGCCAGCGCCCCGACCCGCGCGACGCCCGCCCGCTGGACGAGTCGGTGGCCCGCCTGGACCGCGCGGTGGCGGCCCTGGAGGGCCGCCACCCCGACTACTGGCAGTTCCTGACCGAGATGGAGGCCGTGCGCGCGACGGCGGCCCGGGTGGTCGCGCGGATCCGCGAGGAGCGGGGGCAGGGCGCGGGCTGAGCCCCGGGCCCCGCGTCGGGACGGCCCGGCCGCTGTGCGAGCCTGAGGGCATGACCGAGGGTGTGCGCAAGAGTCCGACCGACGGTCCGGCCGCAGGCGCGGCCGGTTTCCTCGCCGCGCTGCGGGCCCGGCGGCTGCTCGCCATCGTGCGCGGCCGCGACCCGGAGGCGTCGTTCCGTACCGTCCTGGCGCTCGTCGAGTCCGGGGTGCCGCTGGTCGAGGTCTCGCTGAGCGGCTCCGACGCGCTCGGAGTGCTGCGCAGGGCGCGGGCCGAGCTGGGCGCGGACGCGTGGCTCGGCGCGGGTACGGTCCTGACCGCGGACGACGCCCAGGGCGCGGCCGGGGCGGGCGCGAACCTGATCGTGACACCCGGCCTCGGCGCGGGTGTCGACACCGGCCTGGCGCTCGGCCTGCCGGTGCTCGCGGGCGTCCTCACCCCGACCGACGTGATCGCCGCGAGCGCGGTGGGCGCGACCGCCCTGAAGGTCTTCCCGGCGTCGGCGACGGGCGGCCCCGACTATCTGAAGGCGCTCCGCGGGCCCTTCCCCGGCCTGCCGTTCGTACCGGTCGGCGGCGTGGACGCGGACGCGGCGGCGGCCTATCTGGAGCACGGTGCGGCGGCGGTGGGCGTCGGCTCGCCGCTCGTCGGGGACGCGGCGGACGGCGGCGACCTGGACGCCCTGCGGCGGCGCGCGCGGCGGTTCGCGCAGGTGTGCGCGTGAGCGGGGTGCGCGCGGGCACCGGCCCCGGCCCGGACGTGCTCACCTTCGGGGAGACCATGGTCGCCCTGCGCGGCACGGGGCCGCTGAAGCTGGGCGGCACCATGACCGTGTCCGTCGCGGGGGCCGAGTCGAACGTCGCCGTGGGCCTGGCCCGGCTCGGGCACGGCGCCTCCTGGGCGGGTGCCGTCGGCGACGACGAGGCCGGTGAGCTGGTCCTGCGGACGCTGCGGGCCGAGGGCGTGGACGTCACCGGCGCGCGGCGCGACCCGCACGCGCCCACCGGCCTGATCCTCTTCGAGCCGCGCCTTCCGGAGGTGACGCGGGTCCACTACTACCGCTCCGGCTCGGCCGGTTCCCGCGTCGACGCCCAGTCCGTCGCGCGGGCCTTCGCCGCCGCGCCGCCGCGCCTGCTGCATCTGACCGGGGTCACCCCGGCCCTCGGCGAGGCGGCCCGGGCCGCCTGGGAGGGCGTGCTGCGCCTGGCGCGCGAGCACGCCGTGCCCGTCTGTCTGGACGTCAACTTCCGCTCCCGGCTGTGGAGTACGCGGGAGGCGGGGGCCTTCCTGCGCCCCTGGCTTTCGGCTGTCGACGTGCTCGTGGCCTCCGCCGACGAGCTGCCGGTGTGCCTGCCGCCGGACGAAGGACCGGCCGACGTACGGGAGTCGGCCGAGCGGCTGCTGCGGCTCGGCGTCCCGGAGGTCGTCGTGAAGCTGGGGGCGGACGGCGCCACCGCGTACGGGGGCGGGGGCGCGGTGTGGCACCGCCCCGCCGTGCCGGTGCGCGTCGTCGACACCGTGGGCGCCGGGGACGCGTTCGTCGCCGGGTATCTGTCCGCGCTGCTCGACGGCGCGGAGGTGCCGGGGCGGCTTGAGCGGGCGGTGACCACCGGGGCCTTCGCGGTCGCCTCGCGCGGGGACTGGGAAGGCGCCCCCACGCGGGCGGAGTTGGGCCTGCTCGGCGCGGCCGACGTGCTGCGCTAGCCGCAGCAGCCGCCGCCGCAGCAGCCTCCGCCGCCGCTCCCTGAGGCGGGGGCCGGGGTGCTGCCGCCGACCGCCACGGTCGACAGGAGCTTCACGGTGTCCTCGTGGCCCGCCGGGCACACGGCCGGGTCCGCGGACTCCGCCATCGGGCGGCTCAGCTCGAAGGTGTCGCCGCAGGGGCGGCAGCGGTACTC
This sequence comes from Streptomyces sp. NPDC053474, assembly GCF_044544845.1. Taxonomy (NCBI): domain Bacteria; kingdom Bacillati; phylum Actinomycetota; class Actinomycetes; order Kitasatosporales; family Streptomycetaceae; genus Streptomyces; species Streptomyces sp. NPDC053474. The sequence continues at coordinate 85,133 of NZ_JBITXV010000004.1, read as the reverse complement.
GTAACGGGGCATGCCCCAACTTTACGCCGCGCTGCGCCCCAGACCCGCCCCTTCCCGCTTCCTGGGGGCTCCGCCCCCAGACCCCCGCTCCTCAAACGCCGGAGGGGCTGGATCTTTCAGCCCGTCCGGCGTTTGAGGACGAGGCGCGAAGCGCCGAAAAACGGGGGCACGGGGGCGGAGCCCCCGGATCGGGAAGGGGCGGGTCTGGGGCGCACCGCGAGGGTCACTCCGACAGGAGGCGGCGCGCGATCGACTCCCCCGCCGCCACCCCCGTCTCCGGCACCACCACGAGGCCGGGCGCGGTCCAGCCGACGTCGGCCAGCTCCCCGTGCGAGGGCCGGAAGGCCCGGTCCGCCGCGGCCAGCAGATCCGCGTCGAGCAGGGAGTCACCCGCGGCCAGCGTCTCGTCGGCCCCCACCCGCCGCGCGACCTCGCGCATGGCCGCGCTCTTGGTGAGCGGCCGCGGCACGGCGTACACCTTGCGCCCCTGGAGCGAGACGGTCCAGCCGCGCTGCCCGGCCCACACGCCGAGCTCCTTGACCCAGCCGTCCGGCAGCAGGGCGCGCTCGACGACCAGATAGGCGAAGAGGTCCTCGGCGACGCGCTCCTTGAGCAGCCAGGCCGGGTCGGCGGTGCGCAGCAGATGGGCGCGGACCTCCTCCAGGGGGGCGCACTCCGCGGCGACGCGCCGGTCGACGGCCGCGCGCCAGGCGAGGTCCGGGACGCCGTCGACGAGCAGCTGCCCGCCGTTCGCGCAGATCGCGTACGCGGGCGCGGGACCCGGCAGGTGGATGCGCGCGTACTGCTCGCGCGTGCGCGTGGTCGTGGGCACGAACACGGCGGCCCGGCCGAGCTCCGCGAGGAGTCCGGCCGCGGTCTCCGTGACGTACGACAGGGGCTTGCCCTCGTACACCTCGACGCACAGCAGGCGCGGCGCCTCGGCGTCGGGCATGCGCAGGCCGAGCGCGGCGGCGGAGTAGATGAGGGTCCGGTCGAGGTCGCTGGCGACAAGCCGGACGGGGCGGGCGCTCACGCTCCGGTCACCGCCTTGCCGTCGACGCCGGTCGCCCCGCGCGTGTACTGGGGGTGGATGAGGCCCACGCAGGTGTACGGGAGTCCGTCCACCTCCTCGACGGGCACGCCGCGCTGGGCGGCGAGCAGCCGGACGTGGTCGAGGTCGGCGCCCGCTCCGGCCCGGGCGAGGATCTTCCACGGCACGCGGCGCAGGAGCACGCGCGTGGTCTCGCCGACGCCGGGCTTGACGAGGTTCACGTCGTGGATGCCGTACTCCTCGCTGATCCGCTCCACGGCGGCCCAGCCCTCCCAGGTGGGGGTGCGGTCGGCGGCCAGGATCTCCTTGACCCGCCGGTCCACGGCCTCGCCCACCTCGTCGAAGCGGGCGGCGACCGCGGCCACGAAGTCGGCGGACACGTCGGCGTCCGCGAGCTCGCGGTAGAACTTCGCGCCGTGGAAGTCGTCGGGGCCGACGAGGTCGGCGCGCAGCACGGTGCGCGAGATGAGGCCGGAGACCGTGGAGTTGAGGCAGGCGGAGGGGATGAGGTAGTCCTCGCGGGTGCCGTACGTGCGCACGCAGGAGCCCGGGTCGGCGAGCACGGCCAGGTCCGGGTCGAAGCCGCTGACACCCTCGGCCTCCTCGAACTCCCTTATCGCGGCGGCGAGTTCGCGGGTGATGGCGCCCTTGCCCGTCCAGCCGTCGACGAAGACGACGTCGGCCGGGTCGTGGTGCGCGGCGAGCCAGCGCAGCGCGTTGGCGTCGATGCCGCGGCCGCGCACGATCGACACCGCGTAGTGCGGCAGGTCGAGGCCGTGGCGGTGCAGCGCCCAGCGGCGCATCAGGACGCCGACGGGGGTGCCCGCGCGGGCCAGGGAGACGAGCACGGGGCGGGGCGAGCGCTCGGCGATGACCGTCTCGGTGACCGTGCCGACGGCCCGGGCGATCCGGGCGGCGGAGTCGTCGAGCGCGGCCCGGAACAGCTCCTGGTACCGCGCGCTCGGCTGGTACTCGACGGGCAGCGACTCGGCGTAGTGCGCGCCGCCGCTCTGGATCGCCTCTTCGCGCTCCTCGGTGGGCGCTTCGAGCGTGACCGCCGACAGGTCCTGGAGCAGCCAGCCGACGTCGTCGGGCGCGTACGAGGAGAAGGCGGGGCCGCGGAGGGGTTCGGGCAGCACGGACGGGGACCTTTCGGGTGCGTACGAGGGCACGACGGCGAGCAGCACGTGCCCGGTGTGCGCGGCGAGGCGGGCGAGCAGGCCGTCGGGGGCGTGCAGGGCGGGGGTGTCGGCGGTGGAGTCGACGACGGCGACGACCGCGTCGAAGCCGCCGCCCGCCACGTTGTAGGCGTAGCGGTCGCCGGGCCCGTCGGCGGGGTCGTCGTGGGCGGGGAAGACGAGCCGGGTGCGGATGGCGTAGCCCGGGTCGTCGACGGCGAGGACGGGCGAGCGGGTGGTGGTGGAGTAGCGGACCTCCGCCTCGCCGCCGAGGTGCCCCTCCAGGGCGACGCCGAGCGCGAGCGGCGCGTACATCAGCTCCTCGAAGCCGAGGACGAGGACGCGCCGGGCGCCCTCGGGCAGCGCCCGCGCGATCCGCTGAGCCATGCCGGGCAGGGCGGCGGCCAGGCGCATCCGGTGCGCGGGCGTGAAGCCGTGCCTGCCGCCGTCGGGGACGCCGTCCGGCCAGGCCAGGGGCACGCGGGTGACGGGGGCGGGCTCGGTGCGCGGCGCGGGCGGCCGCTCGGCCGCGGCCCCGCGCTCCCCCTGCCCCTCGTGTGCCTCGACCAGGGCCCGGCCCTTCTCCAGGACGTCCTCCGGCAGCCGTACCGTGCCCGACGCGAGGGCCACCAGGTCGACGCGGGCGCCGATCTCCGCGGCGAAGGCGTCGAGCCGGTCGCGGTCGGCGGGGGCGCGCATGTCGACCAGGGCCACGATGACGTACCGCTCGCGGGGGAAGCGCGCGTGCAGGTCACGGATGGTGTTCAGGACGGTGTTGCCGGTGGAGAACTCGTCGTCGACGAGGACGAGGGTGCCCGCGCCCGCGAGCAGCCGGGGGTCCTCGGGGAGCAGCAGGTGGGAGGTGGCGTGCGAGTGGGCCTCCTCGAAGCCGCCCGCGCGGGCCACGCCCGCGACGGGGCGGCGCGTCGAGTGCAGGTAGGGGGCGTCGCCGACGCCGTCGGCGACGCAGTGGCCGAGGCCCGTCGCCGTCTCCGCGTAGCCGAGCACGACGGCGCGCGCGCACGCGTCCGGGCCGAGCAGCTCGCGCACCCGCAGGCCGAGCTCGTATCCGGAGCGCCGCACCACGGACGGCAGCTGCGGCACGTGCTTGCCCAGCACGTTCGACACCAGGAGGTGGGCGCGCCGGGGGTTGCGCCGCAGCGCGAGCCCGAGCAGCTCCCGCAGGTCGTCGCCGACGAGCTCCACACCCAGCCGCTCAGCGACCCACGTACCCGACCACACCACGTCCTCGGACGCCTTTCTGTCACTCACTGCCGCTCACCGTCACTCGCTGTTGCTTCTTGGCTCCGTCGCGCCATCAGACGGGCAGTCCCGCCGAGAGCAGCTCCACGAAGCCGACGTCCTCGCGCGCGACGCCGAAGACCTCGGCGCGGCGCAGGGTCCGCTCGGCCCAGGCGCGGTGCGGCTTCACCTCGTTCATCTTGTTCGTGTACGCGGACCGCATGACTCCGCCGCCGTCGCGCTCGGGGCGCAGGATGTCCTGGGCGTCGCCGTACTCCTCGTGGCTGACCACGGACAGGGCGTGCACGGGCATGACGTGCGAGGGGTGGATGCAGGTCTTGCCGAGCAGGCCGTTGGCCCGGTCCAGCTCGATCTCGCGCAGCAGGCCGTCGAGGTCGTGCTCGATCAGGGCCTGGCGCAGTTCCTCGGCGCGGACCTCCAGGAACGGGCTCTGGCGCAGCTGCGGCTTGAACATCCGCTCCTGGACGCGGAAGTACTCCCACACGGGCCCGGTCACGATGAAGCCGGTGCCGTCGGCGCGGCCGAGGTGGTTCACGACGTCGCCGATGACGGAGGCGACGATCTGCACGTCGTAGGCGGTCATGTGCGGGGGCCTGCGCAGCCCGTACGCCGAGCAGAAGTCGGTGACGCCGAGCCGCAGCGCGAGCACCCGGTCGCGGTACTTGTCGACGGTGCGGGCGATGCCGGTGATCGTCTCCGCGCGGCTCTCCAGATGGAGGAGCTGCGGCGATTCGAGGACCGGCATGGCGAACAGGCGCCGCCCGCTCGCCGTCTCGGCGGCGGCGAGCGACTCCAGGAACGGAACGCCCCGCTCCTCGGTGAACTTCGGCAGTACGAATCCGGACAGGAGACGGACCGCGGGGCCGAGCCTGTGGGTCAGATCGGGGATCTGCTCCGGGGCGCGGACGCGGATGAAGAGCAGCGGAGGCTCGGCGTCCGGGCGCGCGGCGAGATCCCGGAAGTGCCGGATCAGATTCTCCTCGGCGCCGACGACCTCGGCGTCGTCGATGGAGTCCTCCAGACAGAGGACCATCGAGATCACGCCACGGCCAGCCTGTTTGAGGATGTCGTCAGCCAGGCGCGGCCGCGTGGCCGGGCTGTACAGCGTGGCGCCGAGAGCGGCGGCGATGAGCTGCGGCGGGGAGTCCGCGGTGAAGGCGCACGGCTCCCTGTGAAAGAGGCGCTCTCGCACCTCTGGGGCTATGTGCCCGAAGTGACGCATGGGGTTCCCCTGGGATTCTCCTGTTTCCGCCCGCATCGCGTATGCGATCCGAAGATGTGGCCGGTAATAGTACGTAAGGACGGGTGGCAGAGGTTCCCCGCGGGCGTGAAATCCAGGTAACCCGGCCATGACGTACACCTCGGCACCACACCGGCACAACCGGATGTCATAGGACAAGGCGCTCCTACGGGGCATCCCCAGGGGGCGCGCCCCGTAGGGGCGCGGGGAACTGCGCGACCAGCCACAACAAACCTGCAGGCGAGCGACGCCCCAGCACGGCACACGAGGCGAAACGCTCGGGCCTGAGGCACCGCAAGCCCGGGGTCCGGGGCCCGGGGTCCGGGGCAGCAGCCCGGGCCCCCACGTTGTACCCCCCGGGACGGGAAGGGCAGGATGACGGCATGACGCACGCGATGTTGAAGGGGTCGAACGTCCCGCTGGAAGCCACCGCGGTCCGCGCGGTCCTGCGCTGGGCGCTGAGCCAGGGCTCCCCCGTCGTCGACGCGTCGGCGCTGCTGCTCGGCGCTGACGGCCGGGTGCGCTCCGACGAGGACTTCGTCTTCTACAACCAGCCGCGCCACCCCTCCGGGAAGGTCTGGCGCCTGGGCCAGAAGCGCGTCACCGAGGGCACCGCCGTCCATCTGACCGACACCGTCCAGGCGGACCTCGCGGGCCTCGACGCGGCCGTCGACCGCGTGCTCCTGGTCGCCTCCGCCGAGGACGTGCCCTTCGAGCAGGTGCGGGCGCTGCGGATCCTGCTGTACGACGCCTCGCCCGCCGCCGCTGCCACCGCCGAGCCGCTCGCGTACTTCGACATCACCCCGCAGACCGGCGCCGAGACCGCGCTGATCTGCGGTGAGCTCTACCGCCGCGGCGAGGGCTGGAAGTTCCGCGCCCTCGGCGAGGGGTACTCCAACGGCCTGGTGGGCCTCGCCACCGACTTCGGCATCTCCGTGGACGAGTCGGAGGCGGTGCCCGAGCCGACCCCGGACGCCTCGCTGCCGCGCGGGCCCGGCGCCGCCGCGCAGCCCTCGGCCGCCCACCCCGTACAGCCGCCGCCCCCGGCCCAGCCGGAGCCCCACACCCAGTACCCGGTCGCGCCGCCCGCGCCCGCCATCGCCCCCCAGCCCGCGTACGGCTACCCGCCCCAGCCGCCACGCCATCCGGCACCGGGGCCCGCCTACGGCTACCCGCAGCCCGCGGCCGCGCACGTCACCCAGCCGCCGGTGGCGCCCCAGCCCGCGTACGGCTATCCGCACCCGGTCGCGCCGCCCGTGCCCGACCCGGCCTTCCGGATGCCGCCGCAGGGGCCACAGTTCCTGCCGCGCTGAGCGGGGCGCGGGCGGCGGCTCAGCCGACCTTGGACTTGTAGCCGCGGCCCCACTGCAGGCCCCAGCCGTAGAGCCGGTCGAGCTCGGCCTGGAAGCCGTAGACGAACTTCACCTCGCGGCGCACGATCAGCTCGTCCTTGATGTTCTCGATCAGGACCACCGCGCACGAGCGGGCCTGCGGCTGGCGCTCGTCCAGGTCGATCTCGATCCGCGGGCCATTGCTGGGGTAGAGCGTGACCTTGGCGTGGGTGCGGTCGAACGCCGGGGTCTGGTCGTAGATGTAGACGAACACCAGGAGCCGCTTGATGGACTCCCGGTGGTCGAGGTTGACGTACAGCGTCTCGCCCGTGCCCGAGCCGAACCGGTCGTCGCCGCTGCCCTTCACATAGGGCGGCGAGTTGATGCTCCCGAAGAAGTTGCCGAGCGGCTGCACCACGCCCTTGGCGCCGTCCGCCAGCTCGTACAGACAGCCGAGGTCGAGGTCCACATTGACCATGCTCTGGGTGTGCGCCTGGACCTCTTCGGGCTGGAACAGCTTGAAGGGGTGGCGCAGCAGGCCGCCGCCGCGCTTCTTGCCGATGAGGTCGGAGGTCCGCATCTGCCAGGACAGGTTGACCCGGAGGTTGCCCGTGGCCGCGCCCTGTTTGGTGAGCGACACCATCGGATGCCGCTTGGTCAGCTCGATGGCGTTCGTCGCGGCCGCGCCCGCCGCGAAGTCCATCGCCCGACCGGGCCGCAGACCGTCGAAGAAGCCCATGCCTACCCCCACTCGATGCCCCGGTCACCGCCCGCCCGCGCCCCCCGGGGCGGACGGGGAGCCGCGCCCCAACAGCGGCCCCGAACAAGAGAGTTCCTCGCCCAAGCCGGTGTCACACGTCCCGTCCAGTGATCCGGATCTCACCGTACGGCAGCGCCCGGACGCCACTGGCGGCGCCCCCGGTGCCGGGGACGCCGCCAGTGCGGTGCTCGTGGCCGGGCCGGGGCCCGGGGCGGTCAGACGCCTGAGGAGACCTCTGCCTTCTCGTCCGAGCCCGCCTGTCCCTCGGCCGCCGCCAGCGCCTTGTTGCGGCGCACGGACGACCAGAAGGAGGCGCCGATGAGGATGACGCCGATGGAGCCGGTGATGAGCTCGTGGATCTCGAACTGGATCGTGACGAGCAGGACCGCGGCGAGCGCGCCGATGGCGTAGTGCGCGCCGTGCTCCAGGAAGACGTAGTCGTCGAGGGTGCCCTGGCGGACCAGGTAGACCGTGAGCGACCGGACGTACATCGCGCCGATGCCGAGGCCGAGCGCCATCAGGACGATGTCGTTGGTGACCGCGAAGGCGCCGATGACGCCGTCGAAGGAGAACGACGCGTCCAGGACCTCCAGGTAGAGGAACATGAAGAACGCGGCCTTGCCGGCGAGCTGGATCACCGAGACCTGCTTGCCCTTGGCCTTGGCCTCCTCCTCGGCCTCGTGCTCGCGCTCCTCCTCTTCCTCCAGCTTGTCCTCGAAGTAGCTGGAGAGACCGCCCACGATGAGATAGGTGATCAGACCCGCCACACCGGAGATCAGGACCGTCTCCGCCTTGTCGGCGTGGGTGCCGCCGTGCTGGTGCGCGTGCTTGGCGAAGGTCATCGCGGAGACGAGCAGCACGACGAGCGCGATGCAGACCGACAGCATGTCGACCTTGCCGAGCTTGGCGAGCGGGCGCTCCAGCCAGCCGAGCCATTTGATGTCACGGTCCTCGAAGACGAAGTCGAGGAAGATCATCAGCAGGAACATGCCGCCGAAGGCGGCGATGGACGGGTGCGCGTCCGTGACCAGCTGCTGGTACTGGTCCTTGTCGTTGAGCGCGAGCTTGACCGCTTCGATCGGGCCCATGCTCGCGCTGACGGCGACGATCACGACCGGGAAGACGAGGCGCATGCCGAAGACGGCGATGAGAATGCCGACGGTGAGGAAGATCTTCTGCCAGAAGGCATTCATCTTCTTCAGGATCCCGGCGTTGACCACCGCGTTGTCGAAGGACAGCGAGATCTCGAGGATGGACAGGATCGCCACGATCCCGAACGCCGTCCACCCCCCAAAGAGCACCGCTGCGACCAAGCCGAGCGCAGTGACTGCGAACGACCAGCCGAAGGTTTTCAGAACCACTGGCTACCCCATCGTGTGTGTACGGGTCTCCCCCGCGCCGTCCCCGGCCGCTTGCGCTTCCGGGGGCTTCCCGGGACCCCTGCGAGCCGACCGCGTCAGCTGTTTGGGGATCCCGGGCAGAGTCCTTTAGGAAACATTGACTCCGAAGTCTAGAGCGATGCCCCGCAGACCGGACGCGTACCCCTGACCGACGGCGCGGAACTTCCATTCGCCGCCGTAGCGGTACACCTCGCCGAAGATCATCGCGGTCTCCGTGGAGGCGTCCTCGGAGAGGTCGTAGCGGGCGAGCTCCTGGCCGTCGGCCTGGTTGACCACGCGGATGAACGCGTTGCTGACCTGGCCGAACGTCTGTCCCCGGTTGTCCGCCTCGTGGATCGAGACGGGGAAGACGATCTTGTCGCAGTGGGCCGGGACCTTGGAGAGGTCCACGAGCAGCGACTCGTCGTCCCCGTCGCCCTCGCCCGTGAGGTTGTCACCGGTGTGCTCGACGGAGCCGTCCGGGCTCTTCAGGTTGTTGTAGAAGACGAACCACTCGTCGCCCAGGACCCGGCCCGACTGGCACAGCAGGGCACTGGCGTCGAGGTCGAAGGGGGCTCCGGTGGTGGAGCGAGCGTCCCAGCCGAGTCCGACCATCACCTGCGTGAGGTCGGGTGCGGCCTTGGACAGGGAGACGTTGCCTCCCTTGGCGAGTGTGACGCCCATGATCGTGTCCTCCCCGGGGTGGTGCCTGCCGTTGGGCTGTCGTGCTGAGCGCGTCCGGCGCCGCACTCGGGAGTGCGGCGCCGGACGGCTTGGGTCTTGCGGACTGCTCGGCTCAGACGTTGACGCCGAAGTCCTGCGCGATGCCGCGCAGGCCCGAGGCGTAACCCTGTCCGACGGCGCGGAACTTCCACTCCGCGCCGTGGCGGTAGAGCTCGCCGAAGACCATGGCGGTCTCCGTGGAGGCGTCCTCGGAGAGGTCGTAGCGGGCGATCTCCGCCTCGCCCGCCTGGTTCACCACGCGGATGAACGCGTTGCGGACCTGGCCGAAGGACTGCTGGCGGTTCTCGGCGTCGTAGATGGAGACCGGGAAGACGATCTTCTCGACGTCGGCCGGGACCGCCGCGAGGTTGACCTTGATCTGCTCGTCGTCACCCTCGCCCTCACCGGTGATGTTGTCACCGGTGTGCTCGACGGAGCCGTCCGGGCTCTTCAGGTTGTTGAAGAACACGAAGTTCTGGTCGCTGGTGACCTTGCCCTCCGCGTTCGTCAGGATGGCGCTGGCGTCCAGGTCGAAGTCCGTACCGGTGGTGGTACGGACGTCCCAGCCGAGGCCGATCGTGACCGCGGTCAGACCAGGCGCCTCCTTGCTCAGCGATACGTTGCCGCCCTTGCTGAGGCTGACTCCCACGAGTCCTCCCAAATAGTGTCCAGGGGCGGGGAGCCCCAGTCGTGCTTGCCATCGGATCAACGTCTGGATCCTAGTGAGCGGTTCCCGCCCGCCACAGGCTCCGCACCCGAAGAATCCCAGGGTGTCGCCCCTAGGGGGCGAGCGCCGCCTCAGCGGCCGCCGAGTTCTTCCAGGGCCTTGACGTACTCGTTCAGGTCGCGGGCGTCGGGCAGGCCGTTCACGACGGTCCAGCGCACCACGCCGTCCTTGTCGATGATGAAGGTGCCGCGCACCGCGCAGCCCTTGTCCTCGTCGAAGACGCCGTAGGCCCGGGACACCTCGCCGTGCGGCCAGAAGTCGGAGAGCAGGGGGTATTCGAGCCCCTCCTGCTCCGCGAAGACCCGCAGGGTGTGGATCGAGTCGTTGGAGACGGCGAGCAGCTGCGTGTCGTCGTTGACGAACGTGGGCAGCTCGTCGCGCAGCGCGCACAGCTCGCCGGTGCACACGCCGGTGAAGGCGAACGGGTAGAACAGCAGCACCACGTTCTTCCGTCCGCGGAAGTCCGCCAGCCGCACGGTCCGCCCGTGGTTGTCCTTGAGCTCGAAATCCGGAGCCGTCTCGCCGACCGCAACCGTCACGAGGACCCACTTCCCTTCGGGTACGCCATTGGGGCGTCCCCCAGCCTACGGCGGGCTCCCCGGCCCGGAGCGGGGAGGGGGCGGGTGGCGGAACACGCGCGGCCCCCGACGGGCGGGACCGTCGGGGGCCGTGCGGTGGGCCTGTGGCCGGCTACCTCTTCTTGGCTATCTCCGGCTACCTCTTCTTGGCGGCACCCTTGGGCGTGCTGAGCCGACTGCCGTTCCAGTCCTTGCCCGCGTTGATGCTCTTGGTCTGGGACAGACCCGCCGTGGTGGATGCCTCACCGATCTCGCTGGGCTCGACGTAGCCGTCCCTGCCCGTCTTCGGTGTGAGGAGCAGGATCGAGCCGCCCTCCTCCATGTACGCGATGGCATCCACCAGCGCATCAGTCAGGTCCCCGTCGTCCTCACGGAACCAGAGCACCACGGCATCAGCCACGTCGTCGTATTCCTCGTCGACGAGCTCCGTGCCGGTAGCCTGCTCGATGGCCTCGCGGAGCTCCTGGTCGACGTCGTCGTCGTAGCCGATCTCCTGGACCACCATGTCGGGCTGGAAACCCAGCCTTACGGCAAGGTTCGTCTCCGCGTGGTCCGCGGTCGCGCTCACGGATTGCCTCCTGATCATGTTTTGGGAATGCCTTCAGCCACGCGCGTGCGCGGGGCATTGGCCGTAGTCCACACGGGCGGGACGGATCGCGCAAGTACCCGGCCGTCGAGACCGCCGAAACGGTGACGTTCCCGGCCGTGTCACCGCAACTCCCGCCACATCCGTCGGGCCCGTACGGGGCCGCGCGGCCCTTAGGCAGGATGGGCGTATCGTTGCGATTTGACCGAGCCTACCCCAGGGTCACCAGTCAGGATCCCGGTTACCCCCCAGTAGAGATGACGTATCCACCACCGGGGTACACGATGGTGAACGTCGTACGTACCGGTACAGCACACCCCAGCACACGCACAGCGCAGAGCAGAGTTCACAGCAGAGTCAAGGCAGAGCACGAATCCGATCGCGTGCATGCGCGACAACACAGCGAAGGAACAGCGTGGCTTCCGGATCCGATCGCAACCCGATCATCATTGGCGGTCTGCCCAGCCAGGTCCCGGACTTCGACCCCGAAGAGACCCAGGAATGGCTCGACTCCCTCGACGCCGCCGTGGACGAGCGCGGCCGGGAGCGGGCCCGCTACCTGATGCTCCGGCTGATCGAACGCGCACGTGAGAAGCGCGTCGCCGTGCCCGAGATGCGCAGCACGGACTACGTCAACACCATCGCCACCAAGGACGAGCCGTTCTTCCCCGGCAACGAGGAGATCGAGCGGAAGATCCTCAACGCGACCCGCTGGAACGCCGCGGTGATGGTCTCGCGCGCCCAGCGCCCCGGCATCGGCGTGGGCGGCCACATCGCCACCTTCGCCTCCTCCGCCTCGCTCTACGACGTGGGCTTCAACCACTTCTTCCGCGGCAAGGACGAGGGCGACGGCGGCGACCAGATCTTCTTCCAGGGGCACGCGTCGCCGGGCATCTACGCCCGCGCCTTCCTGCTCGACCGGCTGAGCGAACAGCAGCTCGACGCCTTCCGGCAGGAGAAGTCCAAGGAGCCCTACGGCCTCTCCTCCTATCCGCATCCGCGCCTGATGCCGGACTTCTGGGAGTTTCCGACGGTTTCCATGGGTCTCGGGCCGCTCGGCGCGATCTTCCAGGCCCGTATGAATCGTTATATGGAGGCGCGCGGCATCGCCGACACGACGAAGTCGCACGTCTGGGCCTTCCTCGGCGACGGCGAGATGGACGAGCCCGAGTCGCTCGGCCAGCTCTCCCTTGCCGCCCGCGAGGGCCTGGACAACCTCACGTTCGTCGTGAACTGCAACCTCCAGCGCCTCGACGGCCCCGTGCGCGGCAACGGCAAGATCATCCAGGAGCTGGAGTCGATCTTCCGGGGCGCGGGCTGGAACGTCATCAAGCTGGTGTGGGACCGCAGCTGGGACCCGCTGCTCGCCCAGGACCGCGACGGCGTCCTGGTCAACAAGATGAACACCACCCCGGACGGGCAGTTCCAGACGTACGCCACGGAGACCGGCGCGTACATCCGCGACCACTTCTTCGGCGAGGACCAGCGGCTGCGCGCCATGGTCGAGAACATGACCGACGACCAGGTCCTGCACCTGGGCCGCGGCGGTCACGACCACCGGAAGATCTTCGCGGCGTTCTCCGCGGCCAAGGCGCACAAGGGCCAGCCGACGGTGATCCTGGCCAAGACGATCAAGGGCTGGACGCTCGGCCCGAACTTCGAGGGCCGCAACGCCACGCACCAGATGAAGAAGCTGACCGTGGACGACCTCAAGGGCTTCCGGGACCGGCTGCACCTGCCGATCACCGACAAGCAGCTGGAGGAGGGCGCGCCGCCCTACTACCACCCGGGCCGCGACTCCGAAGAGATCCAGTACATGCACGACCGCCGCAAGGGCCTGGGCGGCTACGTCCCGACCCGGGTCGTGCGCGCCAAGCCGCTGCAGCTACCGGAAGACAAGACGTACGCGTCCGTGAAGAAGGGCTCCGGCCAGCAGTCCATCGCCACCACCATGGCGTTCGTACGGCTGCTCAAGGACCTGATGCGGGACAAGGAGATCGGCAAGCGCTTCGTGCTGATCGCGCCTGACGAGTACCGCACCTTCGGCATGGACTCCTTCTTCCCGAGCGCGAAGATCTACAACCCGCTCGGCCAGCAGTACGAGGCCGTGGACCGCGAGCTCCTGCTCGCGTACAAGGAGTCGCCGACCGGCCAGATGCTGCACGACGGCATCTCCGAGGCGGGCTGCACGGCGTCCCTGATCGCCGCGGGCTCCGCCTACGCGACGCACGGCGAGCCGCTGATCCCGGTGTACGTCTTCTACTCGATGTTCGGTTTCCAGCGGACCGGCGACCAGTTCTGGCAGATGGGCGACCAGCTCTCGCGCGGTTTCGTGCTCGGCGCGACCGCCGGGCGCACGACGCTGACCGGTGAGGGGCTCCAGCACGCGGACGGCCACTCGCAGCTGCTCGCCTCCACCAACCCGGCGTGCGTGGCGTACGACCCGGCGTACGGCTTCGAGATCGCCCACATCGTCAAGGACGGCCTGCGCCGGATGTACGGCGAGACGGCCGACGGCAAGCCGGGCGAGGACGTCTTCTACTACCTGACCGTCTACAACGAGCCGATCCAGCACCCGGCCGAGCCCGCGGACGTGGACGTGGAGGGCATCCTCAAGGGCGTCCACCGCCTCAAGCCCGGCGAGCGGGGCGCCATTGCGGCGCAGATCCTCGCCTCCGGCGTCGCGGTGCCGTGGGCTGTCGAGGCGCAGCGCATCCTCGCCGAGGAGTGGAACGTGAAGGCGGACGTCTGGTCCGCGACCTCCTGGAACGAGCTGCGCCGCGAGGCCGTGGAGGTGGAGCGGCACAATCTGCTGCACCCCGAGGAGGAGCAGCGGGTGCCGTACGTGACGCGCAAGCTGTCGGGGGCCGAGGGTCCGTTCGTGGCGGTCTCCGACTGGATGCGCAGCGTCCCGGACCAGATCTCCCGCTGGGTGCCCGGCACCTACCAGTCGCTCGGCGCCGACGGGTTCGGCTTCGCCGACACCCGGGGTGCGGCCCGCCGCTACTTCCACATCGACGCGCAGTCGATCGTGGTCGCGGTCCTCACCGAGCTGGCCCGCGAGGGCAAGGTGGACCGCTCCGCGCTGAAGCAGGCGATCGACCGCTACCAGCTCCTGGACGTGACGGCGGCCGACCCGGGCGCCGCCGGGGGCGACGCGTAACGCGCCGCGCCTGTCCATCACCCCGTGCCGCGGGGGAACACCTCATCAGTGCGAAGGGCGACGGGCCCGGGGCCCGTCGCCCTTCGGGCTTTTCCTACGATGCGCTCATGGAGGAAATGGCTGAGCGGCAGCCGTCGGCACAGGTCCGCTGGGAGCGCCGCACGCAACGTCCGCTGCTCGCCCTGGCCGTGGCCTTCGCCGTCGCCTACGCCGTACCGATAGTCAGGCCCGAGGCGAGCGCGTCCCTGACCAGCGCCTGCACGGCTGTGGAGTGGTTCGTCTGGGGTTCGTTCGCCGTCGACTACCTGGTGCGGCTCTCGCTGGCCGGGCGCCGGGGGCACTTCGTCCGCACGCACTGGCTGGACCTGTGTGCCGTGGTCCTGCCGATGATCCAGCCGCTACGACTCCTTCGGCTGGTCGCGACGCTGCTCCTGGTGGGGCGGCGGGCGCGGATGGCCTCGCAGATACGTCTGACCACGTATGTCGTGGGGGCGGTGGTCGGGCTGCTGATGTTCGGCTCGCTCGCGGTGCTGTCCGTGGAGCGGGATTCGCCGGACGGCAACATCAAGACCCTGGGGGACGCCGTGTGGTGGTCCTTCACCACGATGACGACCGTGGGCTACGGCGACCACGCGCCGACCACGGGGCTCGGCCGGGTCCTCGCGGTGGGCCTGATGCTGTCGGGCATCGCGCTGCTCGGTGTGGTCACCGCCAACATCGCGGCCTGGTTCATCGCCCGCTTCGAGAAGGACAACCTGGAGGAGCGGCGCCAGACCGCGGCGATCGAGGCCCTCACGGCGGAGGTGATGGCGCTGCGGGCGCAGGTCGCCGCGCTGTCCGGTGGCCCCGTACCGCTCCCGGTGCCCGACGGGGAGGACGCGGCCGCCCCGCCCGTCCCGGGGCCCCGCAGGCCCTGACCTGCCTGTCGGCGGGCCGGGCGGCCGCGCGCCTCAGCGCTCCCAGACCTTGAACGCCCTGATGCGGTAGGGCGATTCGGGGGCCCAGGTGCCACCGCCGGGATAGGTGTTGAACTCGGCCGTCTCGGCGCACTCCCGGGACTGGTACGTCGTGACGGGGCGGCCGGTGCGGTTGGCGAGGGCCTGCGCGCTGCCCCCCTCCGGCAGCGCGACGCAGCTCTCGATGTCGACCCCGGCGAGCTCGAACACGTGCCGCTCGCCCTTGAAGCCCGCCTTCTCCCAGAGGCAGAGCTCCCCGGGCCCGCACGCGCCGAGCTTGCCCGGGGGCGCGGCACCGGCCCGTGCCGGAGCTGTGGTGCCCGTGGTGCCCGCGTGGGCGGGGGTGAGGACCGCCGCGGCTAGTGCGGCGGCGGTCAGGGCCGTGAAGGTGGCGGCGGGTTTGGTCGTACGCATGTGTGAACCCCCGTGTCGTATCGATCACTTGTCGTCACTCTCCGCCGCGGGTGCCCGGGGCGGGAAGGGGTTTCGGTGGGGCTCACCCGGATAGGCGAAATCCCCCTGGCTTTGCCCTGGGTGGGCCCTAGGGGCTCCCTCCCCCCTTCCCTTCACCCGCGGGTGCGTCGTGGCTGGGCGCGCAGTTCCCCGCGCCCCTTTGGGGCGCTGGCCCTTTGGGGTGGCGGTCAGCCTGGCTCCGTGTTCGTGCCGCGCTTGGTCAGGAGGGCTACCGCCGCCGCGAGTGCGCCGACCACGCCCGCCACGGCGAACGCGACGCCCAGGCCCGACATGAAGGTGTCGTGGACGACGTCGGTGATGCGGGCGAAGGTGCTCTCGGTCATGCCGGGGGACGTGGCCACCTCCTCGGGCACCGATCCGGTCGAGGCCGCCTTCTCCAGGCCCGGTGGCGGGGCGCCGGGCAGTCCGGCGTCCCGCCAGTTGCCCTCCAGGTCGGAGTCCACGGTGGTGGACATCACCGCGCCGAGGACGGCCGTGCCGAGGCTGCCGCCGACCTGCATGCCCGCCTGCTGGAGGCCGCCCGCGACGCCCGACAGCTCCAACGGGGCGTTGCCCACGATGACTTCGGTGGCTCCGACCAGGACCGGCGCGAGGCCGAGGCCGAGCAGCGCGAACCACAGGGACATCGCGAGGGTGCCGGTGTCCTCCGTCAGGCTCGTCATGCCGAACATCGCGGCGGCGGTGCAGACCATGCCCGCCATGAGCGGCAGGCGCGGCCCCACCCGGGTGATCAGGGCGCCCGCGACCGGCGAGGAGACGATCATCATGGTGGTCAGCGGCAGCAGGTGCAGGCCGCTGTCGACGGGGCTCATGCCGTGCACGTTCTGCAAGTAGAAGGTCACGAAGAACAGGCCGCCGAGGAAGGCGAAGGCCATCAGGACCATCAGGGCCACGCCCGCGGACAGCGCCACCGACCGGAACAGGGCGAGCGGGATCAGCGGCTCCTCGACCCGGTTCTCCCAGAAGGCGAACAGGGCGAAGCAGAGGACGGAGCCGCCGAGGAACAGCCACGTCTTCCCGCTGCCCCAGCCCCACGGGTCGCCCGCCTTGATGAGCCCCCAGACCAGGGCGAACATCGCGGCCGAGAGCAGCACGATGCCGAGGGCGTCGAAGGACCGGGGCGCCTTCTCCGCGCGGTGGTCCTTGAGGATCACCAGGCCGAGGACGAGCGCGAGGGCGCCGACGGGCACGTTGATGTAGAAGACCGACTGCCAGCTGACGTGCTCGACGAGCAGGCCGCCGACGATGGGGCCGCCCGCGGTGGAGGCGCCGATGATCATGCCCCAGACGCCGATGGCCATGTTCAGCTTCTCGGCCGGGAAGGTCGCCCGCAGCAGGCCGAGCGCGGCGGGCATGAGGAGCGCGCCGAACAGCCCCTGGAGCACGCGGAAGGCGATGACGAGGGAGACGGTGTCGGACAGGCCGATGGCGCCGGACGCGGCGGCGAAGCCCACGACGCCGATGAGATAGGTCTGGCGGTGGCCGAAGCGGTCACCGAGCTTGCCCGCCGTGATGAGGGCGACGGCGAGCGCGAGCAGATAGCCGTTGGTGATCCACTGGACGTCCGCGAGGGTGGCGTCCAGGTCCTTGGTGATGGCCGGGTTGGCGACCGCGACGATCGTGCCGTCGAGGGCCACCATCATCACGCCGATCCCGACGGAGACCAGGGTCAGCCAGGGGTGACCGCGAAGTCCCTTGCCCAGGCCGGAGGTTGAGGACGGATCCGGCGGCTTGTCCGCCGAGCCGATCGGAGTCTGAGTCGTCATGGACCGAGGCTAGTGTCAGCCACTGACACTTGGTAGGGAGCCTCAGGAGACAGCCGCTGACGCGGACGCCCGCGCGCCCCGGAGGGCGCCGGTAGGGTGGGCGGACTCCAGGAGAAAAGAGAGCGGCGTGACCAGGCCCGGCTTGCGCGAACTCAAGAAGCGGCGCACCCGTGACGCGCTGCTGCGCGCGGCGCTCGAACTGTTCACCACACAGGGGTTCGAGGAGACGACGGTCGACGAGATCGTCGAGGCCGTCGACGTCTCCCAGCGCACGTTCTTCCGGCACTTCGCGGGCAAGCAGGAGACCGCCTTCGCCGTCCCCGAGATGGTGGAGACCCGCTTCATGCGGGCGCTGCGCGAACGCCCTCCGGGCGAGCCCCCGTTCCTGGCGCTGCGCGGCGCCGTGCTCGACTCCTGGGAGGCCATGAACGAGGCGCTGGCCGAGCTGATCCCGGTCGAACTCCACATCCGTACGTACCAGATGATCGAGTCGACGCCCTCGCTGCTCGCGGTCCATCTGCACCGCTCCACCGAGCTGGAGGCGCGGGCCGCGCACGTGCTCGCCGAGCGGGAGGGCCTGGACCCCGCGGATCCGCGGCCGCGGGTGGCGACCGCCGCGTTCGGCGGCGTCATGCGGGCGGCCGGGCGGCTGTGGGCCACCGGCGAGGACGTCAGCGTCGCCTCGATCCGCGCGACGACCGAGGCGTACCTCGACCACCTGGGCGCGCTCGCCGAGGACTGGCACCGGGGACGCTGACCCGCCCCCCGCGCGCGGCGGAGCTTGCCGGAGGCGACCGCCAGCGCCGAGCGCGGCTGATCAACACCCCCCACCTGACGCTACATTGGGTAGCGGAGCTTGACGCTTCGTGGCGGCTCCCGCCCCCGCTCCCCCGCACGCCCCACGCGCGCCACACGTACGCCCCTTCGACGGAGCGTGACCATCCGATACGACGTGCGCCCGCTTTGCCGCAAATACCCAGCAAGAAACGTGATCTGCCTCACCCCGTGCACGGCGGGCTTCCGCCTTCTCCTAGGGTGTCCCGCAGTGACTTCCTTCGACTCATCCCCCCAACTCAGCATCTGGCGCGCGCTGCTCGCGCTCACCGTCGTGTTCGTCATGCTGGCGACGACCGGGTGGACCGCGGTGCGCCAGAACAGAGGCGACGCGTCGCCGCTCGAAGCCACCCTCGCCGCCTGGGAGCGGGGGCACATCGACGGACGCGCGCTGCCCGACCCCGGTGCGCCCGCCGACCGGCTCGCGCGGTTCTTCGCCTCGCTCACCGCGTACCAGCGCGACCGGCTCGCCGCGCGCTACCCGCTCGCGGTCGGCAACATGAACGGCGCCCCCGTGGCGCTGCGCTACCGCGCGAACCGCATCGCCCTCAAGCAGGCCCGGGCGATCGAGCGGCGGCGCATGCACGACGACCGGCTCTCGCCCATCGGCAAGCAGGACGCGGAGCGCAGGATGAAGCGGTTCGGCGTGATGATGCGCCCCGACCGCCAGGTCCTCGCCTTCGACCCGATGGGCTCGGGCCGCATGGCCGAGGTCCTCGGCGACCTCGACCGGGCGAGCCGCGTGTCGGTCATCGTGCCCGGCGTCGACACCGACGTCCTCACCTTCGAGCGGACCCAGCGCAAGTACGCGGCGCCCGTCGGCATGGCCCGGTCCCTCTACCGCGCCGAGCGCAGGACCGACCCGCGCACCCGGACCGCCGTGATCGCGTGGGCCGACTACACCACGCCCGTCGGGCTGGGTGTGGACGCCGCCACCTCCATGCGGGCCGACGACGGCGCCGTCCGCCTCGACGCGCTGGTCCGCGCCCTGCCGGGGCGCACCGGCGTGGCGCTGTACTGCCACAGCTACGGCTCGGTGGTGTGCGGGGTCGCCGCCCGGCGGCTGCCCGCCCGGGTCACGGACATCGCGGTCGCGGGCAGCCCCGGGATGCGCGCCGACAACGTGTCAGGGCTCGGCACCCGCGCGCGGGTCTGGGCCGCACGGGACAGCGACGACTGGATCCAGGATGTGCCGCACATGGAAGTCGGCGGGCTCGGCCACGGCGCCGACCCGGTGTCGGGCGGCTTCGGCGCCCGCGTGGTGTCCGCCGACCGCGCCCAGGGCCACACCGGCTATTTCGAGCCGGGCACGGACAGCCTCAGCAACTTCGCCCGGATCGGCGTCGGCGCGTACGACGCGGTGCGCTGCGCCGACGGGGACGCGGGCTGCCACGACGGAATTTCCGGTACGACGGCGGCCTGACGCGCGTAGAAATCGGCGAAACAGCGGCCCGCCGCAGGAGAGACGGAGGAGCGCGTGCCGCATACGATGAGCCGCATGGGTGATGTACTGGCCGGTTTTCACGCCGCCTGGGAGTTCGAGTCCGACTCCGTGCTCATCCGCTTCGAACGGGGGATCCGTACGCCGAAGCTGTTCCAGGCTCTCGGCGAGCGCCGCATCCCCCTTGAGGCGATCGCGGGGGTCACGCTCACACCGGGCAAACGGGGGACGACGGTTCTGCACCTGGTCCCGAGACCAGGTGCCGATCCACTGATGGAGGCAGCGGCGGGACAGCTCAAGGACGGGGCCGACCCGTACCGCCTGGTGCTGCCCGCGGAGCGGGAGACGCTCGCCGAGTACTACGCGGATGAGCTGCGCGCCCTGCTGCCCGCCGAGGATCCAGGAGAGGCGGACCGCTATCTGGTGGCCGCGCCCGAGGCTCCGCTGCAGTTCAAGGCGTACGACGGGAAGGCGTCCTTCGACGGCAAGGCGGTGGCCTTCCGCTGGTTCTGGACCGGCGCGTCGTCGGCCAAGTGGAAGGCCGGGGACCAGAGCTTCGCGGTGACCGACCTCAGCGGGATCGAGTGGCGCTCCCCTGAGGTCTTCGAGGGGCATCTGCGCCTGCTGCGCCGCGAGTCGCCGGTGGCGCAGCCCGCCCAGGCCGACCAGGACCCGGCGGCGGTCGTCTTCGGGCTCGGCTACGGCCCTGTGCACGAGTCACTGCCGTTCGCCGCGTCGGTCCTCGCGGCCGTCAGGGCGTCCGGCCCGGCCCCGGCGGCGCAGAGCGCCCCGGCGGCCCCGGCGGTGCGGCGCGACCCGGCCGACATCGCCGAGCGCATCCGGCACCTGGGCGAGCTGCACCAGGCGGGCCTGCTCACGGACGACGAGTTCACGGCGAAGAAGACGGAGCTGCTCGCCGAGCTGTGAGCGGTCAGGGCCCGCAGGCCCCGGCGGCCGCCTCCGCGCTGACGGCGGCCTCCGACCGCGCCACCGCGTACGAACCGATCTTGTGGTCGAGCACGGCGAGGGTGTCCTGGAGCTCCTCGATGCGCGCGCGGACGTCGCGCCGGGTCCGCTCCAGGAGGGCCTGGCGCTCGGCGAAGGTGTGGTCGCCCGCGCGCACCAGCTCCGCGTAGCGCACCATGTCCGCCACCGGCATGCCGGTGGTCCGCAGCTTGCCGAGGAAGGTCAGCCACCGCAGATCGCGGTCGCGGTAGCGGCGCTGACCGGTGTGGGAGCGGTCGATGTGCGGCATCAGGCCGATCCGCTCGTACCAGCGCAGGGTGTGCGCGGTCAGGCCGGTCTCCGCGGCGACCTCGCTGATCGTGTACTGGCTCTCCGCGAGGGCGGACCCCGTCTCCATGACCGTCATGGCCCCCACGCTATGGCCTTCGAGCGCACTCGAAGCAAGGGGTTTTCGCCCGCTCCCGCGGCCCGACCCCCTGGCTGCCCGCGCGAGGACCCGGCGCTTACGCTCGTACGCATGCAGAGCCTGGAGCTGATCGATAACTGGCCGGTCCCCACCGCTGCCGCCGCCGTCGTCCGCGCGGACGGCACCGTGGCCGGGAGCCGCGGGCCCACCGCGCACCGCTTCGCCCTGGCCTCGGTCACCAAGCCGCTCGCGGCGTACGCGGCGCTCGTCGCGTACGAGGAGGGCGCCGTCGAGCTCGACGAGCCTGCCGGGCCCGAGGGGTCGACCGTGCGGCACCTGCTCGCGCACACCAGCGGGCTCGCCTTCGACGAGCACCAGGTGATGGCCGCGCCGGGCACGCGGCGGCTGTACTCCAACGCCGGGTTCGAGGTGCTCGGGGACCACATCGCCAAGGCGACGGACATCCCCTTCGCCGACTATCTGCGGCAGGCCGTGCTCGAACCCCTCGGGATGACGTCCACCTCGCTCGCGGGCGGCGGGTCGCCCGCCAAGGACGGGGTGTCGACCGTCGACGACCTCGTACGGTTCGCCGCCGAGGTGCAGGCGCCGCGGCTGCTCGATCCGCGGACCGTGGCGATGGCCATGTCGGTGACGTACCCGGGGCTCAAGGGGGTGCTTCCGGGGTACGGGCACCAGAACCCCAACGACTGGGGGCTCGGCTTCGAGATCCGGGACGGGAAGGCTCCGCACTGGACGGGGGGCTCGTCCTCGCCGCGGACCTTCGGGCACTTTGGGCAGGCGGGAACGTTTTTGTGGGTGGACCCCGACGCGGGGGCCGCGTGTGTGGCCCTCACGGACCGGGCCTTCGGGCCTTGGGCCGTGGAGGTGTGGCCCGCCTTCACGGACGCCGTCCTGGCCGAGGTCTGAGCTTCGGCCGTACGGGAGGCGGGGCGGGGGCTAGGGCATTTCCCAGAGCAGTAGTTCCGCCGGGGTCTCGTACGCCACTGCTTCCAGGTCCTCTTCCTCCGTGATTCTCGCCGAGTCGCCGGGGGCCAGGTCCTCCTGGCCCAGGGCGACCTCGCCCCGCACCACGTGGACGTACACGTGCGGCGCGGGTGGGATCGCCGTGCGCTCGCCCGGGGCGAGGCGGCGGACGTGCAGGAGGGCGCCCGCCGCGGGCAGGGCGTAGGGGGTGGAGTCGGCGATGCCGGGGACGATCCCGTACGCGGGGTCGCCGCCGGGCTCCAGGGGGGCGAGCCACATCTGGAGGAAGGTCAAGGGGGCGGGGCCCGCGTTGCGCTCCACGTGGCGGACGCCCGCGCCCGCGCTGAGGTGCTGGACGTCACCGGGCCCGATCAGCGACTCATGGCCGGTGGAGTCGCGGTGGGTGAGCTCGCCCTCGACCACCCACGTGACGATCTCCGTGTGGCTGTGGGGGTGCTCGTCGAAGCCCGCGCCGGGGGCGAGGCGCTCCTCGTTGCAGGCGAGTATGGCGCCGAAGCGGAGGTTGTCGGGCTCGTAGTAGGGCCCGAAGGAGAACGCGTGGTAGGAGTCGATCCCCGCCCCGGGGTCGCCACCGGGGTACCGCTCGCCGGAGCGCCGCACATCAATCACGTCCCCACGGTAGACCCGGCCCCGCACGCCGCCGCCCCGATAAGGCAGTCTTGTCCCCGTGCCCGAACCCTCAGCGAACGAAATCCACCAGGACACAGGCGCCACGGCCACGGGTCCGGCCCGCACCGGCCGCGCCCACCCGCACACCGCGACCCTGCGGCGCCTGGAGAAGTCGTCCGGCAGCCTCGCCGCGCAGGCCATCGCGCGCATGGACGAGACGCTGTCCTGGTACCGGGCCATGCCACCGGAGAACCGCTCGTGGATCGGCCTGGTCGCCCAGGCCGGCATCGCCGCGTTCACCGAGTGGTTCCGGCGCCCGGACGCCCCGCAGGCGATCTCGACGGACGTCTTCGGGACCGCGCCGCGCGAGCTGACCCGCGCCATCACGCTGCGCCAGACCGTGGAGATGGTGCGGACGACCATCGAGGTCATGGAGTCCGCCATCGACGAGGTGGCCGCGCCCGGCGACGAGGCGGTGCTTCGCGAGGCGCTGCTCGTCTACGCCCGCGAGATCGCCTTCGCCACCGCTCAGGTGTACGCCCAGGCCGCCGAGGCACGCGGTGCCTGGGACGCCCGCCTGGAGTCCCTCGTGGTGAACGCCGTGCTGTCCGGCGAGGCCGACGAGGGCGCCGTGTCCCGGGCCGCCGCGCTCGGCTGGAACTCCCCCGACCACGTGTGCGTGGTCCTCGGCACCGCCCCCGACGGCGACAGCGAGCTGACCGTCGAGGCCATCCGCAGGGCCGCCCGGCACGCGAAGCTCCAGGTCCTCACCGGAGTGCTCGGCGCCCGTCTTGTCGTCATCGCGGGCGGCAACGACAACCCCCTGGCCGTGGCCAAGGCCCTGATCGGCCCGTACGCGGCCGGGCCCGTGGTGGCCGGGCCGATCGTGCCCGACCTGCTCGCCGCGACCCGCTCGGCCCAGGCCGCCGCGGCGGGGCTCAAGGCCTGCGCCGCCTGGCAGGACGCTCCCCGTCCGGTGCTCGCGGACGATGTGCTGCCCGAGCGGGCGATGGCGGGCGATCCGGCGGCGCGCGAACAGCTGGTGGAGGAGATCTACAGACCACTGGAGGAAGCGGGCTCCGCGCTCCTGGAGACCCTCAGTGTCTACCTGGAACAGGCGAGCAGCCTGGAGGGTGCGGCGCGGATGCTCTTTGTGCATCCCAACACCGTGCGCTACCGGCTTCGACGTGTGACCGACGTCACCGGATGGTCTCCTTCAGATGTACGCTCCGCCTTCACACTGCGGATCGCACTGATCCTGGGACGCCTGGCCGCTGGCGATCCCCAGTCGTAGGGGTTTGTCGGGCCCCTACAATTCCCCCAGCGGTTCTTCGTCCCTGTCCCCACGGGCGGTTCGTACTGTCCACAAGAGAGAGTGTGAGAGTGCTCGTACTCGTCGCTCCCGGCCAAGGCGCTCAGACGCCCGGCTTCCTGACCCCCTGGCTCGACCTTCCCGGCGCCGCGGACCGCCTCGCCGCCTGGTCGGACGCCATCGGGCTCGACCTCGTCCACTACGGTACGCAGGCGGACGCCGACGCGATCCGTGACACCGCCGTGGCGCAGCCGCTGCTCGTCGCCGCGGGTCTCCTTTCCGCGCAGGCACTGGGTGACATCACCCCGGGCGCCGTGGCGGGCCACAGCGTGGGTGAGATCACCGCGGCCGCGTACGCGGGCGTGCTTTCCGAGGACGCCGCGCTCGGCTTCGTCCGCAAGCGGGGCCTGGCCATGGCCGACGCCGCCGCCGTGACGCAGACCGGCATGGCCGCGCTCCTCGGCGGCGACCCCGAGGTGACGCTTCCGCACCTGGAGAAGCTCGGCCTGACCCCGGCGAACGTGAACGGCGCGGGCCAGATCGTGGCCGCCGGCACCGCCGAGCAGCTGGCCGCGCTCGCCGAGGACAAGCCCGAGGGCGTCCGCAAGGTCGTGCCGCTGAAGGTCGCGGGCGCGTTCCACACCCCCCACATGGCTCCCGCGGTCGCCGCGCTCGAGGAGGCCGCCCAGGGCCTGGAGGTCGCCGACCCGCGCCTCACGTACATCTCGAACCGGGACGGCCAGGCCGTCGCGAGCGGCGCCGAGGTGGTCTCCCGCCTCGTCGGCCAGGTCGCGAACCCGGTGCGCTGGGACCTGTGCATGGACACGTTCCAGGAGCTCGGCGTCACGGCGCTGATCGAGGTGTGCCCCGGTGGCACGCTGACCGGTCTCGCCAAGCGCGCGCTCAAGGGGGTCAAGAACCTGGCCGTGAAGACGCCGGACGACCTCGACGCCGCGCGTGCACTCATCGCCGAGACCGCCGCCGCCGACGCGGCGGGTGCCTGAGAAGGAGCCTGGAGCATGACGAAGATCAAGCCCAGCAAGGGCGCCCCGTACGCGCGCATCATGGGGGTCGGCGGCTACCGCCCGGTCCGGGTGGTGCCCAACGAGGTCATCCTGGAGAAGATCGACTCCTCCGACGAGTGGATCCGCTCCCGCTCCGGCATCGCGACGCGCCACTGGGCGTCGCCCGAGGAGACCGTGGCCGCGATGTCCGTCGAGGCCGCGGGCAAGGCCATCGCGGACGCGGGCATCCGGCCCGAGCAGATCGGCGCGGTGATCGTCTCCACCGTCTCGCACTTCAAGCAGACCCCCGCCATCGCCACGGAGATCGCGGACAAGCTCGGCACCGGCAAGCCCGCCGCGTTCGACATCTCCGCGGGCTGCGCGGGCTTCGGCTACGGCCTGACCCTCGCCAAGGGCCTGATCATCGACGGCTCCGCGGAGTACGCCCTGGTCATCGGCGTGGAGCGGCTGAGCGACCTGACCGACCTCGAGGACCGCAAGACGGCCTTCCTGTTCGGTGACGGCGCGGGCGCGGTCGTCGTGGGCCCCGCCAAGGAGCCCGCGATCGGCCCGACGGTCTGGGGCTCGGAGGGCGACAAGTCCGAGACCATCAAGCAGACCGTGGCCTGGGACGAGTACCGCATCGGCGACGTCACCCAGCTGCCCGTCGGCGCCGACGGCGAGGTCAAGTTCCCCGCGATCACGCAGGAGGGCCAGGCGGTGTTCCGCTGGGCCGTCTTCGAGATGGCGAAGGTCGCCAAGGAGGCGCTCGACGCGGCCGGGATCAGCGCGGACGACCTGGACGTCTTCATCCCGCACCAGGCCAACATGCGGATCATCGACTCGATGGTGAAGACTCTGAAACTGCCGGAGCACGTCACGGTCGCCCGTGACGTGGAGACCACCGGCAACACGTCGGCAGCCTCGATTCCGCTCGCGATGGAGCGGCTCCTGGCGACCGGCGAGGCGAAGAGCGGCGACACCGCTCTCGTCATCGGCTTCGGGGCGGGTCTCGTGTACGCCGCCACGGTCGTTACCCTCCCCTAGGCACCCGCTGCGGATCTTCGGATCCGTACGGTTGCCGTCACACCCTCTGGATACACAAGAAGGAGCGCCTCATGGCCGCCACTGAGAAGGAGATCGTCGACGGTCTCGCGGAGATCGTCAACGAGATCGCCGGCATCCCGGTCGAGGACGTCCAGCTGGACAAGTCCTTCACGGACGACCTGGACGTCGACTCGCTGTCCATGGTCGAGGTCGTCGTCGCCGCCGAGGAGCGCTTCGACGTGAAGATCCCGGACGACGACGTCAAGAACCTCAAGACGGTCGGCGACGCCACCAAGTACATCCTCGAGCACCAGGCCTGATCCTGGCGGCCAGCAGGCTCTGGCCAGCCGCCACCCGGCGGTGGCGCCGCCGCATCCGCATCTGAACCAATCGTGGAGAGAGAAATCCAGTGAACTCGACCAATCGCACCGTGGTCGTCACCGGTATCGGCGCAACCACACCGCTGGGTGGCGACGCGGCCTCGACCTGGGAGGGCCTGCTCGCCGGGCGCTCCGGGGTCAGCCTCCTGGAGCAGGACTGGGCCGAGGACCTGCCGGTCCGCATCGCGGGGCAGATCGCCGTCGAACCGGGCGAGATCCTCCCGCGCCCGCAGGCCCGCAAGCTGGACCGCTCGGCGCAGTTCGCGCTGATCGCGGCCCAGGAGGCCTGGCAGGACGCGGGCTTCACCGCCAAGGCCGGAGAGGACGCGAGCGTCGACCCCGACCGGCTCGGCGCGGTCATCGCCTCCGGCATCGGCGGCGTGACCACCCTGCTCGACCAGTACGACGTGCTGAAGGAGAAGGGCGTACGCCGCGTCTCCCCGCACACCGTGCCGATGCTGATGCCCAACTCGCCCGCGGCGAACGTCGGCATCGCCCTCGGCGCCCGCGCCGGGGTGCACACCCCGGTCTCGGCCTGCGCCTCGGGCGCGGAGGCCATCGGCTACGCGATCGAGATGATCCGCACCGGCCGCGCCGACGTCGTCGTCGCGGGCGGCACGGAGGCGGCGGTCCACCCGCTGCCGATCGTCGCGTTCGGCAACATGATGGCGATGTCGAAGAACAACGACGACCCGCAGGGCGCCTCCCGCCCCTGGGACGTCGACCGCAACGGCTTCGTGCTCGGCGAGGGCGCGGGCGTGGTCGTGCTCGAGTCCGAGGAGCACGCCAGGGCCCGCGGCGCCAAGGTCTACGTGGAGGCGGTGGGCCAGGGCATCTCGGCCGACGCGCACCACATCACGCAGCCGGAGCCGTCCGGCAGCGGCATCGCGCAGGCGCTGCGCCACCTGGTCGAGAACAACGACCTCAAGCCGTCCGAGATCGCGCACATCAACGCGCACGCCACCTCGACGCCGCAGGGCGACATCGGTGAGATCAAGGCGCTGCGCAAGGCCTTCGGCGACGACGTGGACCACATGGCGATCGCGTCGACGAAGTCGATGACCGGGCATCTGCTCGGCGGCGCGGGCGGCGTGGAGACCGTGGCCACGGTCCTCGCGCTCAAGCACCGCATCGCCCCGCCGACGATCAACATCGACAACCTCGACCCCGAGGTGGACGCGGACATCATCCGCGGCGAGGCCCGCCCGCTGCCCGAGGGCACGATCGCGGCCCTGAACGACTCGTTCGGCTTCGGCGGCCACAACGTGGTGCTCGCCTTCCGGACGGTCTGACGAGCCGGTAGCCGACGCGAAAGGGCCCCCACCGAGCGGTGGGGGCCCTTTCGCGTCGCGTACGGTACGCCCGGACGAGGTGTCAGACGACCTGGTGCAGCCAGCGCACCGGTGCGCCCTCGCCCGCGTAGCGGAACGGCTCCAGCTCGTCGTCCCAGGGCTTGCCGAGGAGCTTGGCGACCTCGGCCTCCAGATCGCTCTCGCCGCCCTTGGAGCGGGCGAGGGCGGCGCGCAGCCGGTCCTCCGGGATCAGGATGTCGCCGTGGATGCCGGTGACGGCGTGGAAGATGCCGAGCTCGGGCGTGGCGCTGTAGCGCTCGCCCTCGGCTGCGGCGGACGGCTCCGCGGTGACCTCGAAGCGCAGCAGCTGCCAGCCGCGCAGCGCGGAGGCCAGCTTGGAGGCGGTCCCCGCCGCGCCGCGCCAGGAGAACTCGGATCTCCACGTACCGGGCGCCGCGGGCTGCCTGATCCAGTCGAGGCTGACGCGGGCGCCGAGTACCCCGGCGACCGCCCACTCGACGTGCGGGCACAGCGCGCGCGGTGCGGAGTGCACGTACAGAACTCCACGTGTCGTCACCGGGACCTCCAGTGTGGGACGGGACACGCCGTTCCCGGCGGCCCCGAGCCCGTGCCGAGCGGTGTTCCAGCTGTTCCTCGAATCCGAGGAAAGACAAGGAAAGACTGAAAACCGGACAGATGTGACGTGATGTAATTTAGCGGAACCGAAAAAAATCGGTTGCCACTGGGTGGCGAGGCTACCGTGATGTGAGGCAAGGATTGTGACGTACCGTCGGTCCGCATGCCGGGCAACACGGATGTTTCACTCGCTGGGAGGCCCGTTGCCCCCCGGCCGGGTGTCCGTCGGCCGTCGCCGGGACATCTCACCATGCGGTGGCACGCAACCTGAAGGGCCCGTACGACGTCCCGTTGGACGACTACGGGACAGAGGGGACGAGTATGCGGAACTCACGGCGCCGCTCCCGGGCCGCCGTCGCCGTCGCGGCGGCGGCTCTGACCGGCATCGCCACGCTCACCGCGTGTGACGCGTCGGGCGGTGACGACCCGGCGCCGAACGGCCCCTCCGCGCAGGACAGAGCGGGCCGCAAGGCCGTGCCCGAGTGGGACGGGAGCCCCCGCTCCCTGGCCGCCGTCGGCGACTCCATCACCCGTGGCTTCGACGCCTGCTCGGTGCTCTCCGACTGTCCCGAGGCGTCCTGGGCGACCGGCAGCGACGGCGAGGTGCGCAGCCTCGCGCAGCGGCTGCTCGGCAGGCAACGCGCCGCCACGCACAGTTGGAACTACGCCAAGACCGGCGCCCGCATGGCCGATCTGCCCGGGCAGATGGAGCAGGCCGCCGCCCGGCGGCCCGAGCTCGTCACCGTGATGGCGGGGGCGAACGACGCCTGCCGGTCCTCCGTCGCCGAGATGACGCCGGTGGCCGAGTTCCGGGCGGACTTCGAGGACGCGATGGCGGCGCTGCGCGCCACCCGGCCCACGGCGCAGGTGTACGTGGCGAGCGTGCCGGACCTCAAGCGGCTGTGGTCCGAGGGCCGCGAGAACCTGCTCGGCAAGCAGGTGTGGAAGCTCGGCATCTGCAAGTCGATGCTCCAGGACGCGGACGCGACGGACCGGGCCGCCACCCAGCGCAGGGAGTCCGTGCAGGAGCGGGTCGTGGCGTACAACACGGTGCTCAAGGAGGTCTGCGCCAAGGACCTGCGGTGCCGGTACGACGGCGGGGCGGTGTTCGACTTCCGCTTCGGCGGGGACCACTTGAGCCACTGGGACTGGTTCCACCCCAGCAAGAGCGGCCAGGCGCGGCTCGCCGAGATGGCCTACCGCGGCATCACCTCCCGCCGCCCCTGACCGGCTGACCGGCTCCTAGGGGGTCACCGCCACCACCTCCACCTCGATCCGCGCCTGGGGCTGGAAGAGGCGGGCCACCTGGACCGTCGTGCTGGTGGGCGGCGTACCGGTGAGGTAGGCGCAGCGCACGTCGCCGTAGCCGGGCAGGTCGTCCATGTCGGTCAGGTACGTACGGATGTTGATGATGTCGTCGAGGGTGGCGCCGTACGCGGCGAGGAGGGCGGTGAGGGCCTCGAAGATGCCCCGGCTCTGCTCGGCTATGCCGTCGCCCTCGGCGATCTGGCCGGAGACGTGCAGGAGCGCGTGGCCGTCGGCGAGCGGGACGCGGGCGACCTGGGAGTAGGGGCCGAGGGGCTGGGGCGCGTCGGCGGGGTTGTCCAGGGTGGCGTACATGGGTGCGGGCTCCGGTCTTCAGTCGGTGTGGGCGGCGCGGCCCCGGATGCGGGCCACGGCGTGGGAGATGTCCTGGTGGGCGGTGTCGGGGTCGGCGGCCGCGGCCTCGAAGTGGGCCGCGACGGCCTCCGTGACGGGGAGGCGGGCGACCCGCGCGGCCAGCGCGGTGTCCTTCGCGGCGAGGTCCGCGCCGAAGTGCACGTCCTGGGCGAAGGCGCGGTGCGCGGCGCCGCCGAGGGGCCCTTGGGCGAGGGCGGTGCGCACCGCGTCCCCGTCCAGGCCGAGCGCGTCGGCGAGGGCGAGGACCTCGGCGACCAGGGCGACACCGCCGAGCAGCGCGGTGTTGACGACGAGCTTGAGGGCGGCGCCGGACCCGGCGGGGCCGGTGCGGGTCACGGTGCCGAGCCGGGCGAGCACGTGCGCGACCCCGTCGGCGTCGCCGCCCGCGAGGATGCCGAGCTGCCCCGCCGCGGCCTTGTCCGTGCTGCCCGCGACGGGCGCGTCGACGAGCGTGACGCGGCCCGCGGCCCGCTCCCCCAGCTCCTTGACGAGGTCCGGCCCGACGGTCGACATCTCCACCCAGTACGCGCCCTCGCGGACGGCGGGGAGGATCGCGTCGGCGACGGACCGCACGGCGTCGGGGCCCGCGAGCATCGTGATCACGACGTCGGCGTCCCGCACGGCGTCGGCGGGCGAGGCCGCGAGGCGCGCGCCCTGGGCGACGAGCGGCTCCGCCTTCGCGGCGGTGCGGTTCCAGACGGTCAACGGGTGCCCGGCGGCGAGCAGGTGGCGGGCCATGGGCGTGCCCATGTGGCCGAGGCCGAGGAAGGCGATGCGTTCCGGCTGCGGTGTGCGCTGTTCCATGGGGACGACGCTAGGACCGGGCATGTGATGCGACAAGCGAATGTCTAGCATGGCTGGCATGCAGACTGCGCATGGCGGAGCGGACGGCCCCGGGCCGGGGGCCGCCGACCTCTCCACCTACTGGCTGCGGGCCTTCCTTGAGGTGGCCGTCGAGGGCTCGTTCACGGTGGCGGCGCGGCGGCTGTCCCTGACGCAGTCGGCCGTGTCCCGCCAGATCGCGTCCCTGGAGGCCGCGCTCGGCGGGGCCCCGCTCTTCGACCGGCTGCCGCGCGGCGTGCGGCTCACCGCGCACGGGCGGGCCGTGCTGCCGCACGCGCGGGCCGTGACCGGCCAACTGTCGCGGCTGCGGCAGGAGTTGACGGACCTGGAGGGCGCCGCCGGCGGCCTGCTGCGGTTCGGGGCGTTCGCGACGGCGGACGTGGCCCTGGTGCCGCGCGCCATCGCCGCGTTCCGGGCCCGGCACCCCGGGGTGACGCTCACGCGTGAGGAGGGCTTCACCGGGCCGCTGCTGACCCGCCTCTCGGACGGCGAGCTCGACCTGGCCGTGGTGTCCACGACGGGCGGCCCGCTCCCTCAGGAGGCGTACGAGCTGCACCACCTCCTGGACGAGCCGCTGTACGTGGCCCTGCCCGCCGCCCATCCCCTGGCGGGCGAGGCCTCCTTGGGGCTCGCGCGGCTCGCCGGGGAGGACTGGATCTCCGGCAGCGCGGAGCCCGCGGGGACGCTGCTCGACGCCGCCCTGCGGCACGGCTTCCGGCCGCGCGTCGCCCACGTCGTCGCCGAGTGGACGGCCAAGCAGGGGTACGTCGCCGCCGGGCTCGGCGTCACGCTGATCCCGGCGCTCGCGGCCCAGGGCGTACGGCAGGACGTCGTGCTCGTCCCCGTCCACGACGAGGGCACGCCCGCCCGCGCGGTGTACGCGGCGACGGCGCGGGGGCGCTCACGCGCGCCCAGCGTGGAGCCGTTCCTGGCCGCCCTGCGGGAGTCCGGGCGGCTGCTCACCGACTGAGGGGCGTGCCGTGCGGCGGCGGTAGTAGGCCGCCGTCACCGCCATGAGCAGCGGGGCCCACAGCAGCAGCGGGGCGTAGCAGAGCACCAGGAACGCGTCCTGCGCGGGCGATCCCATGCCGCCGGGGCCGATGCCCGAGTCCATGCCGGTGCCCACGCTCCAGAAGGCGAAGCCCCAGATCACGGCGAGCGCCACGGAGCCGAGCGCGGCCGGGACCACGGCGGCGAGCGGGCGCACCGGGCGGCCGCCGAGCAGCGGCAGCCAGCGGGGCACGACCTCGCCCCACGGTCTGACCAGGCCGAGGGTCAGCAGGGCCAGGCCCTCCGAGACGGCGCTGAGCGCGAGGACGTACAGCGATTCGCCGGGCCCGGGGCGGTAGTCGGAGACGGGAAGGCCCAGGACGAGGGCGACGCGCCACAGGCTGGACGGCAGGACGACCCACGGCACGGCGTGCGCGGCGAGTGCGACCCGGCGGGGCACGCCGGGCAGGGAGGTGACTCTCAGCATGCGTTCCATGCTGGTGCGCGGGCCCGGCCGGGGCATCGGCTCCCGCGGTGGTCCGCCTCCGCCGCGCGGGGGAGGCGGGCCGGGCCTTGCGGCGGACACCCGCGGGCCGTGCGGCCGGTGCGGGCCTCACGGGCCGCGCCGCCCGGCAAAGATCCCGTACCCGTAGCGCGCGGCTCCCCCGCCCCGCGATACTGCGGCCACCTCACCTGCAACGGAAGGACTCTCGTGGCTTCCTCTCACATAGTCGGGCTCCGGCTCGGGGCCCTCGGCGCCGCGCTGTTGCTCGGGGCCTCGGCCGCACCCGCCCTGGCCGATTCCCCGGCCCCGCGCGGGGCCGCGCCCACCGTCGAGGAGCAGCGCCTGGAGCGCGCGGTGCCCCAGGAGATCCTGCGCCGCAGCGGCTTCGACGCGGTGGCGCCCGCCTTCGCGCGGGCCCTGGACCGCGCGCACTCGTACGGGCAGGCCGAGCGGATCGTCGTACGCCACGGGCAGGCGCTGTGGAAGCGCGCCGTGGACCGGGTGCAGGGGCGGGGACCGAGCGGCGGGGACTTGAGCCGGGATGACGACCGGCCGCTCTACTGGGCGCGGCTCGGGATGACGCGGGAGCTGCGGGCGTGGCAGCCCGAGGGCCTCGGACTCGGCGCGGAGCAGCGCGCGCGGCTGCTGCGGAAGCTGGAGGTGTCGTCCCGGGGCCAGGACGCGGTGACGTACCCCCACGGGCACGGCAAGCGGATGAAGCGGGTGCTCCTGACCGGCTTCGACCCGTTCACGCTGGACCGGGACGTCCGGATCAGCAATCCGTCCGGCGCGACGGCGCTCGCCCTCGACGGCACGGTCGTACGGACGGCCGCGGGCCCCGTCCGGATCGAGACGGTCACGTTCCCGGTGCGCTGGACGGACTTCGCGGACGGGGCGGTGGAGCGGGCGCTGCGGCGGCAGCTGCCGCGGGTGGACCTGTTCACGACCGTCAGCCAGGGGCGGGTCGGCAAGTTCGACATCGAGCGGACCAACGGCGCGTGGCGCGGGGGCTTCGGCGACAACGAGAACCTGTCGAGCACCGGCACCGTGCCGGTCTCCGACCCCGCGTCGCAGCCGCAGTGGACCACGACGACGCTGCCGTACAAGGACATCGTGGCCGCCTCCACCGGGCGCTTCCCCGTGTACGACAACACGGCCGTCACCGAGATCCCCGCGGGCGGCAGCACGCCCGTGAACCGGCCCGACGGGCCGACGCCCGGGTCGGTCGCGCGCCAGGGCGGGGGCGGTGACTACCTGTCGAACGAGATCGCCTACCGGGTGACGCTGCTGCGTGATCGCCTCGGGCTGCGCGACCGGCTGCCCGGTGGGCATGTGCACACGCCGGTGCTGCAGTTCGGGGCGGGCAACACCGACCCGGCGGCCGGGGCGGTCACCGATCCCGAGTTCCTGCGCAACCGGGCCGACATCGTCGGGCAGACGCGGCGGATCGTGGTGGCCGCGGTGGAGGCCCGAGGCTAGCTGCCCTCGCGGGTGGCGCCCCAGGCCCGCCCCTTCCCGCTCCGGGGGCTGCCGCCCCCGCACCCCCGCTTGACCGGCGCTCCGCGCCTCGTCCTCAAACGCCGGACGGGCTGAAACCCGGTGGCCGTACGACCGGAGCGGCGTCGTCATCGTCGGTGGCGGCGTCGTCTTCATTGAGCAGGTCGCGGGCCATCAAGGTCGCGCCCGCGACCGCGCCCGGCATGAGGAAGACGGCGACGAAGGGGACCAGGAACGCCACCGCGAGGGGTGCGCCGAAGCCCCAGGCGAGGGGCTTGCGGGCGCGCAGCAGGGCGAGGCGCTCGCGGAGCTGGACGCCCCGGCGCTGGAGGGCGACCGCCGTCAGCTCCTCCGCCAGGAAGAAGCCGGTGACGAGGAAGCCGAGGACGGGGATCACCGTCTGGCCCACGACGGGCAGGAAGCCGAGCCCGAAGAGCAGGACGCTCCACAGCAGGGCCCGCACCACGATCCGCAGGCTGTCGCGCGCGGAGATCCACAGGTCGCGCCAGAGCGGCAGGCCCGACTCGGGGGCGAAGCCCGCCACGGAGATGTCGACCTGCTCCGACAGGGACTCGTAGAACGGCTCCCCGATGAGGAGGGTCACGGCGGTGAAGCTCACCACGGACAGGAGCAGGGCGAGGGCGAAGAGCAGGGCGGTGAGGAAGCCGCGGAACGTGCCCTGCCACGGGTCGCCCCAGTCGTCGGCGAACGGCGTCGCCCAGGACACCAGGTCGGTGCCCCACAGCGCGAGCGCGACGAGCGCGGCCGCGTACAGCACGAGGGTGATGAGGCCCGGCAGCAACCCCCAGCCGTAACTCTTGCGGTGCTGGGCGACCCAGCGCTGCCCCTTCACCAGATAGCCGAAGCCCTGACCTAGATCACGCATGCGGCACACCTTATCCGGTGGGTGAAAACCCCCTTGTTGCGGCGGAGTTCACCCTGTAGACCTCCCCTACCTGATCTCTCAGGGCTCTCAGGATCTTCCAAGGGAGGTACGGATGGGGACATCCCGGCCATCCAGACCGGTTCTGCTCACCGCCTCGGCCGCCGCGGGCACGCTGCTGTTCACCGCGCTCACGCCGGGCGGCGCCAGCGCCGACCCCCGGCCCGCGCCGCGCCCCGTCGTCCGCGACGGGACGCCGCTCGACTCACCCGACAAGGCGGCGAGGACGCCCGAGGCCGCGGCCCGGCGGGCGCTGGAAGGCGCCGACGTGCCGCTGGGCACGGGCGCGGTCCGCGGCTATCCGCGCGAGCGCAGGCTCGCCCCGGAGCCGCCGGACCCGGCCGACAAGTCCATCAAGCTGGGCCTGACCCCGTACCACGCCATCGCGCCCGAGCTGAACGAGATCCAGAAGATCGGCGACCGGGTCAGCGTGGAGATCGCCGGGCGTTCGGCGGGCGGCCACGAGCTGTACCTGGTGACGGTGACCGCGCCCGAGTCGGCCCGCGAGGCGGCGCGGCAGGAGCGGATGCGCCGCCTCATCAGCGAGGCGCCCGCCGCGGCCGCCAAGGACAAGGCGATCAAGTCCGCGTACAAGACGCCCGTGTTCATCAACAACAACATCCACGGCAACGAGTGGGAGGGCACGGACGCGGCCCTCAAGCTGATCAGGAAGCTGGCGAAGGCGCGGGACGCCGGGACGCGGCGGCTCCTCGCCCGCAACCGCCTGTACTTCAACGTCACCATGAACCCCGACGGCCGGATCGCGGGCACCCGGCAGAACGCGAGCGGCTTCGACCTGAACCGCGACTTCATCACCGCGTCGCAGCCCGAGGCGCGCGCGGTGCGGCGCATCGCCGTCACCAAGCAGCCCGCCGTGATGATCGACCTGCACGGCTACGTCAACGGCACGCTGATCGAGCCGACCACGCCGCCGCACGGCGAGAACTACGAGTACGACCTGTTCCTGAAGAACAGCTACGCCAACGCCCTCGGCATGGAGAAGGCCGTCAACGGCCTCGGCTACACCGAGGCGAAGGACGGCGTAAAACCGGCGATCATCCCGTTCCGGGACCAGAAGGAGGGCTGGGACGACTGGCCGCCCATCTTCACGCCGCAGTACATGCCGTTCCACGGCGCGGTCGCGGCGCACACCATCGAGTTCCCGATGCAGGTCAACAACGAGGAGTACGACTCCCAGCCGGTCGCCGAGCTGCGCCGCCGCGCCGCCATCAACGTGGACGTCGCGGGCGCGGCCATGAAGGCGAGCATCGGCTTCGCCGACCGCAGGGGACGGTCGCTGATCGCGGACCAGATCGAGGTGTTCCGGCGCGGCGCGGCGGGCGCGAAGCAGGTGCCGGTGTCGAAGGACACGGTGCCCGGGGTGCCCGGCATCGGCCCGGAGGACGTCTACACGACGACGTTCCCGCGCGCGTACGTGATTCCGGCGGGCGGCCGTGACCAGCGCTCGGCGGCGGCCGCGTCCCGGCTCGTGGACCACCTGCTCGCTAACGACGTGCGCGTGCGGCGCGCCACCGGGGACTTCCGGCTCGGCGGGCGCGCGTACGCGAAGGGCTCGTACGTCGTCGACATGCGCCAGCCCAAGCGGGGCCTGGCGAACGTGATCCTGGCCGACGGCCGTGACATCAGCGCCAAGGTGTCGACCATGTACGACATCTCGGGCTGGAGCCTCGGGCGGCTGTGGGGCGCGTCCGTGCGGTCGGTGGACCGGGGCGACCCGGCGCGGGTCCCGGCCCGGCGCGTGCACGCCGCCACCCCGGTCGCGCGGGTCGCGCCGCGCGGTGACCTGCGGCTGCGGCTCGACGACCCGCGCGAGGTCGCGGCCCTGAACTCGCTGCTCGGGGACGGGGTCGCGGTGCGCGACGCCGGGGACGGCGGCGCGATCGTGCCCGGGTCCGCGCGGCGGCTCGCCCGGGAGGCCGCCGCCGAGTACGACGTCGCCTTCCACGCGACCCGGGAGCGCGGCGGCGAGGTGCTGCGGCGCACGCGGGTCGCGGCCGCGGTGACGCCGGGCGAGCTGTTCGCGCTGCGGGAGATGGGCTTCGACGTGGTGCCCGTGTCGACGAACGCCCTCAACTCCGGTTTCGACTGGGGCAGGACGGACGTGCTCTTCGTGTCGGCGGGCCTGGACCACGCGAAGCTGAACGCCGGGGCGAAGTCCCGGCTCGACGCGTTCTTCGCGCGCGGGGGCCGTCTTGTGGGGCGCGGCGCGGAGGGCGCCGCGCTGAACTCCGCGGCCGGGCTGCTGCCCGTCACCGCCGTCGAGGGCAACGGCGACGCCAACGGCGTGGTGCGCGTGCGCGATGCCCGCGGGGCGGCCGGGTTCAGCTTCGTCTACGCGCCGGTGTGGTTCACGGGGCTCGGGGGCGGGGTGCGGGTCGAGCAGGCCTATGGCTCGGGGAATCCGCTGGTGTCCGGGCACTGGCGTCCGGCGGACGGCGGACGCGGTGGGCCCTCCGACGCGGCGGGGCAGGCGTCGGTCGTCGCCGGTGACGCCAGGGGCTCCCGAGTGACCCTGTTCGGCACGGAGCCCCTGTTCCGGGCGCACCCGAAGGGCGAGTACGCCCAGGTGGCGCGGGCGCTGTTCGCTGCGCGCTAGCCCTCGCGGGGCGCCCCGCCGTGCCCATCAGCGCGCTCCGCGCGCGGGCACCCCTTCCCGATCCTGGGGGCTCCGCCCCCCAGACCCCCGCTCCTCACACGCCGGAGGGGCTGAAAAACCCCGCCCACCCGCCCCCCCTTGGCAGGGGGGCGGGTGGGCGGGGGAAGCAAGCGCGTCAGCGCGAGCCAACGCTGCTCAAGGCGCCCCGCCAGGTCACGCCAGCTTGATGTCGACCTTGATGTTGCCGCGCGTCGCGTTCGAGTAGGGGCACACCTGGTGGGCCTGCTCGATCAGGGACTTGGCGGTGGCCGCGTCCACGTTCGGGATGGAGGTCACGAGCTCTACCTCCAGGCCGAAGCCGCCGGACTCGGTCTGGCCGATGCCCACCTTGGCGGTGACCGTGGAGCCGGAGATGTCGGCCTTCTCGCGGCGGGCGACGACGCCGAGCGCGCCCTGGAAGCAGGCGCTGTAACCGGCGGCGAAGAGCTGCTCGGGGTTGGTGCCCGCGCCGCTGCCGCCCAGCTCCTTCGGCGGGTTCACGACGACGTCGAGCTTGCCGTCGTCGGAGGCGACCCGGCCGTCGCGGCCGTTCTCCGCGGTGGCCACGGCCGTGTACTTGACGTCGATGTTCTGGATGGACATGGGTGTCGAATCCTCCTGGTGTGTGCCGTTCCGCGCGCCCGTCGGCCCGGCTATCTGGAATTACCTTACCGAGTAGCGGAAGTTCTCAGCCGTCGAGCGAGACGATCATCTTGCCGGTGTTCTCGCCGCGCAGCATGCCGAGGAACGCGTCCACACCGCTGTCGATGCCGTGCGCGAACGTCTCGGTGTACTTCAGCTCGCCGGAGCGGACCCAGGCCCCGACCTCGCGCACGAACTGCGGCTGGAGGTTCTCGTGGTCGCCCACGAGCATGCCCTGGAGCCGCAGGCGCTTGCCGATGATCATGGCCATGTTGCGCGGGCCCGGGGTCGGCTCGGTGTCGTTGTAGCCCGCGATCATGCCGCAGATGGTGGCGCGACCGCCCACGTTCATGCGGCTGATGGCGGCCTCCAGGTGCTCGCCGCCCACGTTGTCGAAGTAGACGTCGACGCCGTCGGGGGCCACCTCCTTGAGCTGGTCGACGACCGGCTTCTCGTCCTTGTAATTGAAGGCCGCGTCGAAGCCGTACTCCTCGACCAGGAGCTTGACCTTGTCGTCCGAGCCCGCCGAGCCGACGACGCGCGCGGCGCCCTTGAGCCGGGCGATCTGGCCGACCTGGCTGCCGACCGCGCCCGCCGCGCCGGAGACGAAGACGGTGTCGCCCTCCTTGAAGGAGGCCACTTCGAGCAGGCCCGCGTACGCCGTCAGGCCCGTCATGCCGAGTACGCCCAGGTACGCCGAGAGCGGGGCCGCCTCCGGGTCCACCTTCGTCGCGTACCGCACGGGCACCGAGGCGTACTCCCGCCAGCCCGAGAAGTGCAGCACGTGGTCGCCCACCGCGAAGCCGTCCGCGTTCGAGGCCACGACCACGCCGACCGCGCCGCCGTCCATGGGCTGGTCGAGCTGGAACGGCGGGATGTACGACTTCACGTCGTTCATCCGGCCGCGCATGTACGGATCCACGGAGAAGTGCAGGTTCCGGACCAGGACGCGGCCTTCCGCCGGGGCCTCGACGGGGACCTCCCGCAGCGCGAAGTCCTCCGGGACCGGCCAGCCGTGCGGGCGGCGCACGAGGTGCCAGGCGCGGCCGGTGGCGGGGAGCTGCTCGGGGGTGACGGACATGGGGGCGTCCTCCTCAGACTTCCTCGGACGTCAGGCCCCGGGCGCCGTCGGGGGTGCGAGGGCTGCGGGGCCTAATGCTTCAGGTTCTGAAATAAGCATGCGCTTCGATATTTTAGATTGTCAAGTAAATGGGTACGCTGTGAGACATGGTCACCAAGGACTCCCCCGCCCCCCGGATCGACCCGCTGACGCTCGAGGTCGTCGAGCTGATCGGCACGGTCGTGGCGCGCTATCACGAGGAGTACGAGGTGGCGGCGGGCAAGCACGCCCTGACCGGGGCGCAGGCCCGCGTCCTCGGGCTGCTCTCCCTGGAGCCGATGCCGATGCGGCGCATCGCCCAGAAGCTGAAGTGCGAGCCGTCGAACGTGACCGGAATCGTCGACCGCCTGGAGGCCCGGGGCCTCGTCGAGCGGCGCCCCGACCCGGCCGATCGCCGCGTGAAGCTGGCGGCGCCGACGGAGGAGGGGGTGCGGACCGCGCGGAGTCTGCGCGAGTCGCTCGACTTCGCGCGTGAGCCGTTGGCTCAGCTCTCCCGGGACGAGCGCGAGTCCCTTCGCGGGTTGCTGCGCAGGATGCTGGGCGAGGGCTAGCGCCCTCGCCTCCCCTTGTTCCCTTTCCTCTGCGGGTGCGTTGTGGCTGGTCGCGCCCACGCGGCGGAGCCGCACATCGATACAGCCCCGCGCCCCTTCGGGGCGCTCCGACGGGCGGAGTGGGTCAGGGGCGACCCAGTTCGCCGCGTAGGCGTCTGGCCCGCAGGACCAGTTCCAGTTCGAAGCGGCGGTCCGGGTCGTCGAT
This sequence comes from Streptomyces sp. NPDC053474, assembly GCF_044544845.1. Classification (NCBI taxonomy): domain Bacteria; kingdom Bacillati; phylum Actinomycetota; class Actinomycetes; order Kitasatosporales; family Streptomycetaceae; genus Streptomyces; species Streptomyces sp. NPDC053474. The sequence continues at coordinate 45,394 of NZ_JBITXV010000004.1, read as the reverse complement.
CTCGTCGCCCCACAGCTCCCGGATCTGCCGCAGGCGATAGCGCACGGTTTGCGGGTGCACACCAAGGCGGGCGGCTACCTCGGGGGCGCCGCCGCGGGTCTCCAGCCAGGCGAGCAGCGTCTGCGCGAGACGGCGGCCGTGGGCGGGCCCGCAGTGTTCGAGGGGGGCGAGACAGCGCCGGGTGAGGTCCTCGATGAGCTCCTCGGGCTGGAGCAGGACCAGGGCCTCGGTGTGCTCGGTGCAGTGCAGCACCTCGCCCGCGGGCAGCAGTCCGCGCTGCATCAGGCCGACCGCCGCCTGCGCCCAGCGCAGCGACTTCGCGGCGTCGGCGAGCGGCACGGGCGGGCCGATGGCGCCGGACCAGCCGGTCATGGCGCGGCGGAGGAGTTCGGGGCGGCCCGCCGCCTCCGGGTCGGGCACGACCATGCGGGGCTGCTCGGCCTCCATGTCGAGCAGCACGCCCTCGCCGACGGCCGGGGCGACCGCCTCGCGCGCCGGACGGAGCAGCACGCCGACGGCGACGCGCTCGGGCAGCGGCCAGCCGACCCGCGCTGCCCGCTCGTCGAGTCCGCCCTCGGCGCCGAGCACGGCGTTCGGCTGCGGCTCGGGGCGGCGCTCGGCGAGCAAGGACTCCATCAGCTTGCGTTGCAGCCGCAGCCGCTCCCCGGCCTGGCGGGCCGCGGCCTCGGCGTAGCCGCGTACCGACTGGTCGACCAGGCCGTCCAGGTACTCGAAGCCGGACTCGGCGAGTTCGTACATGGCCGGGGGCGGGATCTCGGTCTGCTGGCCGATCTCGGCGAGGCGGCGCCAGGCGAGCCGGACGCCGAGGCGGTAGATCGCCTGGAGCGAGTCGAGGCTGCGGCCTTCGAGGCCCTCGCCGCGGCCGAACTCCTGGAAGACCTCGGGGTGGTAGCGCGGCCGGTCGGCGGCGGCCAGCTGCTGGACGAAGCCTTCGAGGGCGCGCCGGATGCCGACGAGCGCCATGGGCTCGCCGGAGTCGTCGAGGACGACGGGCAGGCCCGGATACTCGGCGCGGATCTCCCGCAGGATGTCCTGGGCGAGCACGGGCACCTCTTCGAGGGCCAGCGCGGCGAAGCGTCTGACCTGGAGGGGCGGCACGTCGCGCCAGGCGGAGCGAGTCATGGTCGGGCGCTCGCTCTCGGAGACGTCGGGGGCGGCGGACATGGCCGGATCACTGGTCCCGCTGGTCGCGGTCGGGTGAGTCGTAGTGGACGAGCGGCCGGTTGGGCTGGTCGGGCGTGGCGTTCAGGAGCGCGACGACGCCGAATCCTGCGCCCACGGCGAGGGCCGCGGCGACGGCTACGGTCAGTGCCGCGGCGAGCATTCTGTGCATACGAGGGTCAGCCTCTCTGCTGGAGGTCGTACCCCACCCTGATCACGAACTGTCCGGTTACACAGAGTCGATAACCGGCCCGTCGCCGGCCCCGCCCGGCGGTGCCCAGTGTCGACAACCATTGACACTGCGTCAAGGGTCCGCCTAGCGTTCGCGGCTCATACGGGTCAGTAACACCGTGGCGACAGCGACGCAGCGATTCGGGCAACTCATCGGCAACAGATCCGAAGCGCCTGCGCAACTCATCGGTAATGCCTCACAGTTGAGCGGCCGACCAGTGTGCGACCGATCCGTGATCCACCGCTTTTTCCGCACCACAGCTCTGTGTTCGACCGTCCCCCTGTTCACCTCACGGCAGGAGCGCCGGATGACGCGCCGTACAGCCTCGCCCTTGTCCCTGGTCCTGCTCGGCCTCGGCGCCTTTCTGCTGGTCCTGGCCCCGATGCTGGCCTGGTACGTCGAGCCGCGGGCGAAACGCACGCCGATCGACGTAGACCAGATCACCGTCTTCGAAGGGACGGGCAGCTATTTCGATACCGAGAAGATCAAGACCGTAGAGGACCAGCACCTCACCATCACCCGGCAGGTGCGCGGCGACGTCGCCGACAGCGAGAAGTCGGGGCGGGCGATCTGGGACGTGTCCACGTCCGTCGACCCGGACAAGTCGCTGCCCGCCGCCGATCCGCACGACTCGCTCCAGTGGACGCTGGAGCGCTGGGTGACCGACCGCAAGACCAACAAGCCCGTGCACTGCTGCGGCGAGAAGCCGTACTTCGAGGGCGAGGCGTACCTCAAGTTCCCCTTCGACGTGCAGAAGCGCGCCTACCTGTGGTGGGACAGCACCCTCGGCGACACCGTCCCGCTGACGTACCAGGGCCCGAAGAAGGTCCAGGGGTACGAGGGCTACCGCTTCACCGGCGAGGTGAAGGCCACGAAGGCCGGGACCCGGCAGGTGCCGGGGCGCCTGGTCGGGCTGCCCAAGCGCGGCCAGGTCATGGCCGAGGAGTGGTACGCGAACCACAAGATCGAACTGGTCGCCGACAAGCGCACAGGGCGGATCATCTACGCGGCCATCGGCCCGCGCAAGACACTGCGCGCGCCCGGCGGCAAGACGGACCGCACGGTGCTCCTGGACAGCCAGCGCATCGCGTTCAACGAGAAGACGCAGCGGGCCCAGGTCAAGCTCGCCAAGGACGACAGCTCGCGCCTGAAGCTGGTCGGCGAGACCCTGCCGCTGCTCAGTGTGGTCCTGGGCGGGGCGCTCGCGCTGTTCGGCGGCGCGCTGGTCCTGCGGGGCCGGAGCGCGGGCACGAACGGGGTGAACGACCCCCACGACCCGAACGACCCGAACGGCCCGGATGGCTCGAACGGGCACGGTGGAAATCCGGATGCGGAAGGTCCACATTCTGATATCTCACGAAGCGCCCTGCAAACCAGCACGAAATGATGAGACGTCAGATCTAAGAAGGCCTGAAATTGTCACGCCGGTGAGTAGCCGCACCGTTCGGTGCGGCGAAAACTAACCACCCCACCCACAAACGCCGGCCCGCACCACCCCCCGAGCACCCCGCACCCCCCGACCGACCTGCGGGATTCCGCCCCCACGCGCCACCCGGAACCCCGCCGAGCACCACCCGTCCGCCACCACAGCGAGGAAGAGCGCCACCGCACCGCCGTCCGATCCCCCCACAGTTCCGCACCCTGAGACGAGTTGGAGCACCCCATGCCCCAGCACGTGCCGTCGTCGCTGCGCCCCGCCGCCCAGCGGCCCGCGCGGCTCCTGCCGGCGCTTCCCCCGCAGCCGCGCCGGATCGCCTTCCTCGCCCGCCGCGATCTCGGCAACCCCGCGGCAGGCGGCTCCGAACTCCTCGTCGACCGCCTGGCCGACGGGCTGACCCGCGGGGGTCACCAGGTCACCCTGCTGTGCGGCGGCCCCGCCGCCTACCGCGACTACCGCGTGGTGTCCGCGGGCGGCGACCTGGGCCACTACCTGCGCGCCCGCTCGGCCTACCGCCGCCAGATCGGCGGCAGCGACCTGCTGGTCGAGGTGTGCAACGGCATGCCGTACCTGGCGCCCCTGTGGCACCGCGGCCCCACCCTCTGCCTGGTCAACCACGTCCACACCGAGCTGTGGGCGATGCGCTTCCAGGGCCCCCTCGCCCCGGCCGCCCGGCTCGGGCGCAGGCTCGAACACTGGGCGCTCGCGGGCGCCCAGCGCGGCAACCTCCTGGTCGCCGTCTCGCCCTCGACGGCCACCGCCCTGCGCGACCTCGGCGTCGACCGCGACCGCATCCGGGTCGTGCACAACGGCGTGGAGGAGCCGGGGCCGCTGCACGAGCGCTCCGACGAACCGCTCTTCCTCGCCATGGGCCGCCTCGTCGAGTACAAGCGCGTCGATCTGCTCCTGCGCCTGTGGGAGCGGGTCCGCCCGGTCACCGGCGGGCGGCTCGTCATCGTCGGCGAGGGCCCCGAGCGGGCCCGCCTGGAGCGGATGGCGGGCCCGGACGTGCAGTTCACCGGGCACGTCTCCGAGGCCGAGAAGCACCGGCTGCTGTGCGCCGCCTGGCTGCTCCTGCACCCCTCCGCCGTCGAGGGCTGGGGCCTGGTCATCACCGAGGCCGCGGTGCGCGGCACGCCCGCGATCGGCTTCGACGTACCCGGCGTACGGGACTCCGTCGAGGACGGCGTGACCGGCCTGCTCGCGGGCGGCGAGAGCTCCTTCGCCGCCGCCTGGTGCACGCTCGCGCTCTCCACCGAGCGGCGCCGGGCGTTCGGCAAGGCCGCGGCCGAGCGCGCCGCGCAGTTCCGCTGGGCCAACACGGTGCGGCAGTTCGCCGCGGTGGCCGCCGAGGCGGTCGCCGCGCACGAGCCCGCCCCGTCGTCCGCCGAGGGGTCCGGGTGAAGGATCCCTCGCTGCGCCGCTCCGCGACCCTGTTCCGGGCCTTCCTGCGGGAGCGGCAGGAACCGGAGCGCTGCTACGCGCTGCTCGCCCGCGACGCCGCCGACCAGGTCGAGCGGTATCTGCCCGTCAACGGCAAGGTGGTCGTGGACGTCGGCGGCGGCGCGGGCTACTTCACCGAGGAGTTCCGCAGACGCGGCGCGCAGGCGTTCCTCTTCGAGCCCGACCTGCAAGAGCTCGGCGCGCGGGACGCGAGCGGCGCCAAGCCGCCCGAGGGCGCGGTGGTCGCGGACGGCTATCTGCTGCCCGTGGCGACCGGCGCCGCCGACGTCACGTTCTCCTCCAACGTCCTGGAGCACGTCGCCGACCCGGAGACGTTCCTCAGCGAGCTGGTCCGGGTCACCCGGCCCGGCGGACTCATCTACGTGGCGTTCACGAACTGGCTGTCCCCCTGGGGCGGCCACGAGTGGGCGCCCTGGCACTACCTGGGCGCCGAGCGCGCCCGCGTCCGCTACGAGCGGCGCACCGGCACGCCCGCCAAGCACACGCTCGGCGTCAATCTCTTCGCGCACCACATAGGACCCACGCTCAGACAGGTGCGGGCGCGCGACGACGTCACCGTCGTCTCGGCGCGCTCGCGCTACTGGCCGTTCCTCGCCGAGTCCGTGGCGAAGGTACCGGGCGTGCGCGAGTTCACGACCTGGAACCTTCTCCTCATCCTCAGGCGGTGTCCATGACCACAACGGTCCAGGCCCCTCCCCCGGCCGCGACGCGGCCGACGGCGCGCCGGCCCGAACCCGAGCACGGCCCGCACCGGCGGCGCTGGCCCGTCGGGTTCTGGGCCGTCACGTTCGTGTGCTTCCTCGCGGTGAAGCCGGGGCGGATGACGTTCGACACCAAGCTGGGTGTCGCCGTCGATCCATGGCAGTTCCTGTCCGACCTCGGTCAGCTGTGGCACGACCGGGGCGGCTTCGGGGGCCTCCAGGACCAGTACATCGGGTACGCCTTCCCGATGTTGCCGTACTACGCGCTCACCGACCTGCTCCAGCTGCCGGTGTGGATCGCGGAGCGGCTGTGGTTCTCGCTGATCGTGACGGCCGCGTTCTGGGGCGCGCTGCGGCTCGCCGAGCGGCTCGGCATCGGCAGCCGCGGCTCACGGCTGCTCGGCGCGGTGGTGTACGCGCTGTGGCCGACGTTCACCGTGGTCATCGGCTCGACGTCGGCGGCGGCGCTGCCCGGGGCCTTCCTGCCGTGGGTGCTGCTTCCGCTCACCAACGACCGCGTGACCGCGCGGATCGCGGCGTTCCGCTCGGCGCTCGTCATTCCGTTCATGGGCGGCGTGAACGCGGCGTCCACGCTGGCCTCGCTGCTTCCCGTCGCGCTGTACCTGCTCTCGCGCCCGAACGGGCCGCGCAAGCGCAAGCTCATCGTCTGGTGGGTGCCGGGCGTCATCCTCGCCACCGCCTGGTGGGTGGTGCCGCTGCTGCTGCTCGGCATCTACGGCGAGAACTTCCTTCCGTACGTGGAGAACGCGGCCACCACGACCGGCACCATGTCGGCCACCGAGGCGCTGCGCGGCGCCGGGAACTGGGTGGCGTACCTGCACTTCGGCGACGCCTGGCTGCCCGCGGGCTGGACGGTGGCGACCTCCGTGGTCACCGTCGTGTGCTCGGCGCTCGCGGCCGGGCTCGGGCTCGCCGGGCTCGCCCGCCGCGACCTGCCGGAGCGGCGCTGGCTGACCCTGACGGTCCTCTCCACCGCCCTGGTCCTGCTCGCCGGGTACGGCGGCGCCTCCGGGGCACTCTTCCACGGCACGGTGCAGGACTGGCTGAACGGCTGGCTGGTGCCGTTCCGCAACATCTACAAGTTCCAGACGGGCCTCGCGCTCGCCCTCGCCCTCGGTCTCGCGCACCTGGCGGGCGTGGTGGGCCCCGCGCGCGGCGCGCGGGCCCTGCCCGGGCGGCGGTACGCGCCCCTGATCGCGGCCGTCCTGGTCCTTCCCGGTCTGCTGTGGCCGTACCTCAACGGCTCGATCCTGCAGCCCGGTTCGTTCAAGAAGCTGCCGAACCACTGGCAGGCCACGGCCGACTGGCTGGACAAGTACTCGCCGGACTCGCGCGCCCTGGTGGTGCCCGCGTCCGCGCACGGCATCTACACCTGGGGCTCCCCGATCGACCAGCCCCTGGACGTGCGGGCGGAGTCGCGCTGGGCCCAGCGCGACTACGTGCCCTTCGGCACGCCCGGCAACCGGCGCGCCATGGACGCCGTCGAGCAGGCCCTGATGACGGGCAGTCAAGTCCCGGGCCTCAAGGACTACTTGACGCGGGCGGGCCTGTACTACGTGGTCGTGCGCAACGACCTCGACCCGGACCAGATCGGCCACGTCCCGACGGCGACCGTCAAGCGCACCCTGGAGCAGTCCGGCTATACGCGGGTGACCGGCTTCGGCCCCACCCAGACCGGCGGCCGCATCGCGAACGACACGCCCGTGCAGGTCGAGGGCCTCTACCCGCGCCAGCGCGCGGTGGAGATCTACACGCCGGGCAAGGACACCCCGCGGCCGGGCCAGGCGGGCCTGAAGCCGGTGTCCAACACGGCCGTCGTCAGCGGCGGCCCGGAGGCACTGCTCCCGCTGTCCGCCGATCCCCAGCTGCGCGACCGCCCGGTGGTCCTGACCGGGGACAACCACCCCGGCCTCGGGTCCGCGCCCGGGCTCCAGGCGGTCGGTGACGGCCTGCGGCGCGCGGACACGCGGTTCGGCCTGGTCAACACCAACACCTCGTACACGTACACCCGCGACGAGCGGAACGCGCCGGACGCGCTCCAGGATCCGGGCAAGAAGCCGCACCAGATCCTGCCGACCAAGGGGATCGAGCACCAGACGACGGCGGAGCTGCGCGGCGCGAAGTCGGTGACGGCGTCCTCCTACGGCAACTGGCTCTTCCACCTGCCGCAGTACGACCCCGTGAACGCCTTCGACGGCAACCCCGACACGGCCTGGACGGAAGGCAACCCGGGCAGCCCCGACGGCGAGTGGATCAAGGCGGAGTTCCGGAAGAAGACGCACGTCCCGGCCTCGTTCAAGGTGAGGCCGCTGCCCCAGGACGGGGTGCGGGCGGCCCCGACGCGGGTGCGGGTCGAGACCGAGAAGGGCGAGAAGGAGTCGTTCCTCAAGGCCAACGGCACGACGCAGCGCGTCGCCGCCGTGCCGGGCGACACCGACTGGATCAAGATCACCATCCTGGACTCCCAGGTGGCGACGGAGGGCCTGACCGGCGCCGGGTTCGCGGAGATCAGCATCCCCGGCGTCCAGGTGACCAAGCTGCTGCGGATGCCCAACGACGTGAAGGGCACGGAGGGCGCCGACGCCGACGCGACGACGTACTCCATGCACCGCTCGGCCGACCTCAGCGGCCTGTCGCCGGTGACCTCCGAGCCGGGCCTGCACCGCCGGTTCACGACCGAGGGGCAGGACACGTACGACGTGCGGATGAGCGCCGTCGCCACGCCCGGGTCCGCGCTCGACGAGCTGCTCTACGACGTGGCTCCCGACCAGCGCCAGCAGATCCGCGCCAGCGCCGACTCCACGTCCGGCCTCGGCACGGGCCTGTCCGCGCGCAATCTGACGGACGGCGACCTGACCACCGCGTGGATCGCCGGGGACAGCCCGGTGATCCATCTGCGCTGGCCCGGGAAGGTGCCCGTCGGTGAGATCGTCCTGCCGCCCGCGGGCGGTCTGTCGACGCGCGCCGAGAAGATCGAGATCAGCTCGCCGGACGGCGCGGCGGTCGCCGGTGTCGACGAGAACGGCATGGCGCGCTTCACGCCGATCACCACCGACCGGCTCGACATCACCATCACCAAGACCGCGCCGCTGACCCTGCACAACCCGGTCGCGGACAAGAAGCTCCAGCTGCCGGTGGGCCTGACCGAGGCGTACATCCCGGCGCTCGACCAGTACCGCACCAAGCAGCCGCGGGCCGGGCGCACCTTCGAACTCGCCTGCGGCCAGGGCCCCGAGGTGGCCGTCGACGGCAAGCTGTACCCGACCTCCGTGAAGGGCACCGTGCGCGACCTCGTGCAGCGGCGGCCCGTCGAGGTCACGCTGTGCGAGCGCGGCGAACGGCGGCCGAAGCCCCGGCCCGAGGTGAACCTGGGCGCGGGCGAGCACACCGTGGAGGCCGGTGACGCGGGCCCGCTCAAGCTCACCGACGTCACGCTGACGCGCGGCACGCCCGGCAACCTCGACACCACCGCGCGCGACCTGCGCGTCAAGGACTGGCTTGGCGACCGGCGCGAGCTCGCCGTCGGGGACGGCGCGGCCTCGTACCTCACCACGTACGAGAACGTCAACGACGGCTGGAAGGCCACCCTGAACGGCGAGGAGCTGCGCGAGGTGCGGCTCGACGGCTGGCAGCAGGGCTGGCTGATCCCGGCGGGCGAGGGCGGCACCGTCAAGCTCAGCTACGAGCCGTCCACGGCGTACGAGGCCGGGCTCATCGGCGGTGGCGTCGGCGTCCTCGCGCTCGTGGTGCTGGTGTTCGTGCGCCGCAAGGACGCCAACCCGGACGGCCCCGACGTGGCGCCGCCCGCGCCCGGCGCGGTCCTCGGCACGGTGGCCCTGACCCTGGTGGCCGTGGTCGTCGCGGGCTGGTTCGCGCTGCTCGTGCCCGCCCTCGCGGTGCTCGCGTGGCGGCGGCACCAGCTGCTCGCGCCGCTGGCCTTCGTCGCGCTCGCCGGGGCGGGGATCGCCGCCGCCGTCGGTGCCGGGGAGACGGTCGCCGCGGACGAGGGGGCCTTCGGGCACGCGGCCCAGATCATGGCGTTCATCGGCCTGTTCGCGGCCCTGGTGGCGGTGCGCGATGCCGCCCCGGCGGGGGCCGCGGGCCCGGGCGGAGCGACCGTGCCCGCTCAGGCCGCGCCGCCCGCGGGATCGCCGCGGCCACCCGCGGCCGGGCCGGGCGCCGATGCCGGGACTCCCCCGGGCGGTGACCCGCTCGCGAAGCCCGCGCCGGGCCCGGCCGCGCGGCCCGCCGGGCCGTCGGACAGCGACCCGTCCGCGACGACGCTGCCGCTCGGCCCCGACCGCGGCCCGGGGGCGCCGCCGCTGCCGCACCGCGAGCGGAAGTCCGGCGACGGCACGGAGCAAGGAGAGGACCACCAGGCATGACCGCGCTGGAACACCCGGCACGGCGCGCGGACGGCCCCGGCCGTCCGCGGCGCCGGGTGCCGTTCCCCGTCGTCGACGAGGTCGCCCGGCACTGCCTCCAGGAGGAGGAGCCGGAGACCGTCCACATCGAGGTGCACCTGCCGGGCGCCCCGGACCCGGACCGGCTGCGGGCGGCCTTCACCGAGGCGCTGCGCCGCCATCCGCGCATCCTCATGCGCGAGGCGCGCGGCGCCTGGTACCGGCGCCGCTACGAGTGGGAGCTGACCGACGGCCCCGACGTGGAGGCCGTCTCCTTCCCCGAGGCCCGGGCGGACGGCCTGCGGCGGGCCCGGGAGCGGGCGCTGTGCGACGCGCCGCCGCTGACCGCGTCCCCGCCGGTGCGCCTGGAGGTCGTCGCCGCGCCGGAGGGGAGCGGGGCGGCCAGCGTCCTGTTCCTCACCATCAACCACACCGCCCTGGACGGCCCGGCCTGTCTGCGCGTCCTCGCCACGGCCGCCGAGCTGTACGGGGGCCGGGACAACGCGCCCGCCGCGCCCCCGACGCGCACGCCCGCGACCGCCCCGGCCGCGGACGCGCCGGAGCTGCCCTCGCCGTGGGCCCCGCCCGCCCGCGTGGCCCACGGCGCCCCCGAGCCCTCGCCCGGCAACGGCATGCTGGTCGCGGAGCTGCCGGTGCCGCGCCGCCCCAAGGGCTCGCCGTTCACCGTCAACGACCAGCTGATGATCGCGACCGCCCTGATGATCGCCCACTGGAACCGCGAACACGGGGCGAAGCCGCGGCCGTTGCGCATCACCATGCCGGTGGACGACCGCCCCCGCGACATGTCGATGCCCATCGGCAACGGCACCCGGCTCGTCGAAGTCCCCTTCGGCGCCGACGAGCTGACCCCGCTCCTCGACACCGAACCGCGCCCCGAGGACGTCCGTACGCTCCTGCGCCGCACCTCCGACCGCACCCGGGCCCTCAAGGCCCTCTCCCGGCCGCAGCTCGGCCACGGCGCGACGCTGCTCACCGCGCCGGTCCTGCCGGTCGGGGTGCGGGCGGCCGTCACCCGGGGGCTGCGCAGGGCCGCCGCGCCGTGGACGTCGACGACGCTGCTGAGCAACATCGGCCGGATCCCGTACGCGCTCGACTTCGGGGACGCCGGGGCGGCGCACGCGGTGTGGTTCTCGGCGCCCGCCCGCATGCCGCGCGGCCTGACCGTGACCACCGCCTCCACCGGGGGCCGCCTGCACCTGGCCCTGCGCTGGTCCCGGACGCTGCTCGGCCACGGCGACGGCGCCCATCTGCGCGACCTCTTCGAGCACTACCTCCACGTCACCGAGGAGGAACCCGCCCCATGACGACGACCGGCACGACCGGGGCCGCGGCGCGGCCCGCGCCCGAACGCCCGCGCGGCCTGCGGGACTTCTACGAGAACCCGGCCGTCCCCGTCGCCTCCGGTGACGCCCGCAGCCTGCGGCAGGCCCGGATGCTCGCCGCCGCGCTCGGGCCCGCCACGCGCGGCGCCCGCGTGGTCCTCGACGTGGGCTGCGGCGACGGCTCCGCCGCCCGGGTCGCCGCGCCCCTGCTCGCCGGGCACCGCGTCGTCGGCGTGGACTGGTCCCAGGACGCGCTGCGCCGCGCGAGCGGCCACCTGCCGTACGTCGTGCGTGGCGAACTCACCGACGGCGGCCTTCCGTTCGCGTCCGGGACCGTGGACGCGGTGCTGTTCAGCGAGGTCGTCGAGCACCTCGTCGACCCCGACGCCGCGCTCGACGAGCTGCGCCGCGTGCTGCGCCCCGGCGGCCACCTCATGCTGTCCACGCCGAACCTCGCCGCCTGGTACAACCGCGGCCTGCTGCTCGCCGGGGTGCAGCCGGTGTTCTCCGAGGTGAGCCTGCGCGCCATCCACGGCCGCCCGGGGCGCGAGGTCGTCGGGCACCTGCGCCTGTACACCGCACGCGCGCTCAAGGAGTTCGTGGCGGCCTCCGGCTTCGACGTGGTCCGGCTCGCGGGCGCGCCCTTCCACGGCGTGCCCCGGCCGCTGCGGGCCCTGGACCGGCTCGCCTGCGCCGTGCCTGGCGCCGCCTCGATCCTGCTGCTGCACGCCCGAAGGGCCTGAGGCCCATGTGGGTGGGTGTGGTGGCGGCGCTGCTCGCGAACGTCCTCTACAGCACCGGTTTCGTCCTGGAGAAGCGGGCCCTGTCCGCGATGCCGTCGGTGAGCGTGCGGGCGCCGCTGCGGCTGCTCGGGCAGGTCGTCTCCAGCCCGCTGTGGCTCGGCGGCTCCCTCGCGCTCGCGGCGGGCTTCGGCGCGCAGCTCGCCGTCTACCGTACGCTGCCGATCGCCGCCGCCCAGGGCATCTTCGTCTCCGGCCTCGTCCTGCTCCTGCTGCTGTCCTCGCGGCTGCTCGGCGAGCGGACCTCGGGGCGCGAGCGCATCGCCGTCGGCGCGATCCTGGTCGCGCTGCTCATGGTGGTGCTCTCCCTCGACGAGGGCGCCGACACCGTGGGCAAGGACGCCCCGGTGGCCCTGGTCCTGCTGGTCAGCCTGCCGTCGCTCGCCCTCGGCGTCTGGCTGTACGCGAACGGCGAGCGCCGGGCCGGACAACAGCACCGGCAGCCGACGTCCGGCGTGGAGTACGGCGTCGCCGTCGGCCTGCTGTACGGCGTCAGCTCGCTGGCCATCAAGGGCGTCTCCAGCTCGCTGACGACGCACGACATCGGCGGCGCGCTCCTCGACCTGCTGCGCTCGCCCTACCCCTATCTGCTGCTGTTCACCGGCGCGTTCGGCCTGGTCATGTCGCAGGCGGCGCTCCAGCGGTGCCGGGCCTCGCTGATCGTACCGGTGTGCACGACGGTGACGAGCCTGTTCACCGCGGTGCTCGGCACGCTCGCGTTCGGCGAGGCGCTGCCCCACGACCCGGCGCGCCTCGCGCTGCGCGTCGCGGGCACGGCCCTGGCCGTGACCGTCCTGCTCGTCATGCCCAAGCACGACGCGCCGCCCGCCGCCCACACCCCCACGCCTCCCAAGGAGCTCACCTCAGGATGAACCCCGACGACCCCCTCCTGAAGATCCTCGCCTGCCCGCTGGACAAGGGGCCGCTGGTGCTCGTGCTGCCCGAGCGGTCCGGCCCTGCGGAGGCGGACCAGGCCCTGTACAACCCGCGCCTGCGCCGCCGCTACCCCATCGTCGACGGCATCCCGCAGCTCCTTCCGTCCTCCGGCGAGCAGGTCACCGAGGAGGAGCACGAGCGGCTCCTGACGCAGACCGCTCCCTGAAGCCGGGGCGCGGAGGGGCCGTCCACCCCCGGCCGGGCGATGGGCCACGATGGGTCCCATGCCCTCAAGTCCCTCCGCGCCCTTCACCCCGCTGGACTTCCAGCTGGTGCTGCTGCGCCGCATGGCCGACCACAACCCGGACCTCGTCGAGGACGCCCGGCACGCCCTCGGCGCCTCCATCGGCGAGATGCGCGAGGCCAACCGGCGCTGGCAGGCGATGGTGCGCTCCCCGCGGTCACGGGCCGCCGTCTCCCGGTACCGCTCGGTGCTCGGCGAGCCCGCGGCCACCGCCCGGCGCACCATCGGCGACCTGGAGTGCGAGGCCCTGCTGTGGCCGGTGCCGCTCTGGCCCGACCTGCGCTTCGAGGTGCTGCTCGGGCCGCGCAACGCCGTCTGGAACGAGTGGCTGGTGCGGGCCCCCGGCGCCGCACCCCCGGCCCTGCGCACGCTCGCCGACCTCACGCCCTGGTCCTGCACGGTCGACGAGGCCGCCCGCGCCTTCGCCCCCGCGCGGCCGATGGAGGGCACGGCGCCGACGCGGTGGCGGCTCGCGTTCAGCGCCGCGGACGGGGAGACCGGGCGGCCGCGGGCGTGCGTGGCGGAGTTCACCTGGGGCCTGTTGCAGCGGGTCTCGTACCCCGAGGGCCCCTAGGGTCTGGTCACTGCCCGGCCGCCTTCACGATCAGCTCCGCGACCACCGGCAGGGACTCCGGGTGGACGTCGAGGAACAGGTTCGGCTCGATCAGCTCCAGCTCCATGACGTGCGGCGTACCGTCGTCGCCGTCGACCAGGTCCACGCGGGCGTACAGCAGCTCGGGGGCGCCGGGCACGGCGGCCAGGGCGCGCTCGGCGAGGGCGAGTTCGGCGTCGGTGGGCCGCCAGGCGCGGACGTCGGGGTGCGAGGTCTTGTCGGCGTCGTACGCGGTGCCCGGGGTGAGGACGGCGCCCTTGCGGATGGCGTGCCGGTAGTGGCCGCCGAAGAAGATCAAGGCGCGCTCGCCGGTGGTGTCGATCCGGCTCATGTAGGGCTGCACCATCGCGGTGAGGCCCTCGGCGGCCAGCCGGGCGAGGTGGGCGCGCGCGGCCGCGTGCTCGCCGGGGCCGTAGCGCCCCGCGAGGTGGGAGCCGCCGCCGACGGTGGGCTTGATGACGAACTCGCCCGCGGGCAGGTCCGGTTCCGCGCCGGACCCCGGGGCCGCGTACGCCGTCGGCACGGTCGGCACCCCGGCCGCCGTCAGCTCGCCCAGGTACCGCTTGTCGGCGTTCCAGCGCACGACGTCCGCCGGGTTGGCGAGCCGCGTGGCCGCGGCGACGCGCTCGGCCCAGGCCGTGAACTCGGCGACGTGCTCGATGTAGTCCCAGGTCGAGCGTATGAGGACGAGGTCGTACGCGCCCCAGTCGACGTCCGGGTCGTCCCAGTACGCGACTCGCGTGGTGGCGCCCGCCGCGCCGACGGCCCGCGCGAGGTCCGGCAGGTCGCGGTCCACGGCGCCGATGTGGTCCTGGGGCCGGAAGGTGGCAAGGGCGACGGCGAGGGCCACGGGCGCTCTCCTCGGGTACGGGGGCCCGGGGCGGGCACCATGGAGCCGGACGACGGAAGCCGCAGGCTAACCCGCACCTCCCCCACCGGGAAAGCGCATTTCTCCCGGCCCGTGGCCGGGGGCTTGGGGCGGCGGGGAGGTGGATAGGTTTGCCGGGGGAAGTGATCGTGACGCGGGCGGCGGCACGCCCTCAGCAAGCCGCCGCGCACACGCTGAGTACATACGGAGGACGACTCGTGGAACCCGAACCCCTCATCCCCGCCCTGACGGCGCCGGGCGACGCCCCGGCCCTGCGGTTCGGGGACCGGGCCCTGAGCTACGCCGGGCTCGGCGCGGCGGCGGGCGCGTTGGCCGACCGGCTCGTCGACGCGGGCGCGGCCCGCGTGGCCGTCTGGGCGACCCCCAGCCTGGAGACCGCCGTCGGCGTGGTGGCGGCCCTGCTCGCCGGGGTGCCCGCGGTGCCGCTCAACCCCAAGTCGGGCGAGAAGGAGCTGGGGCACATCGTCGGGGACAGCGCGCCGTCCCTGGTGCTCGCGGCCCCCGGCGACGAACTGCCCGCGGCCCTCGCGGGACTTGACCGCGTCGACGTGGACCCGGCGGCGGCCGGGCCCGCGCCCGCCACGCCCCGCGCGGTGTCCCCCGACGCCCCCGCCCTCGTCGTCTACACCTCCGGTACGACGGGCCCGCCCAAGGGCGTGGTACTGCCCCGGAGCGCGCTCGCCGCCACCCTCGACGCGCTCGCCGACGCCTGGCAGTGGACCGGCGACGACGTCCTGGTGCACGGCCTGCCGCTGTTCCACGTGCACGGCCTGATCCTCGGCGTCCTCGGGCCGCTGCGGCGCGGCGGATCGCTGCGCCACCTGGGCCGGTTCAGCACGGACGGCGTCGCCCGGGAGCTGGCCTCGGGGGCCACGATGCTCTTCGGCGTGCCCACGATGTACCACCGCGTCGCGGAGGCGCTGCCCGACGAGCCCAGCCTGGTCAAGGCCCTCGCGGGCGCGCGGCTCCTGGTCTCGGGCTCGGCGGCGCTGCCCGTGCACGACCACGAGCGGATCGCGTCGGCCACGGGGCGGCGCGTCATCGAGCGGTACGGCATGACCGAGACGCTCATGAACACCAGCGTCCGCGCGGACGGCGAGGCCCGCGCGGGCACCGTGGGCGTGCCGCTGCCCGGCGTCGAACTCCGCCTCGTCGACGAGGCCGACCGGGAGGTCCCCGCGGAGCCCGACGCCGTCGGCGAGATCCAGGTGCGCGGGCCGAACCTCTTCACCGAGTACCTCAACCGGCCCGACGCCACGGCGGCCGCGTTCGCCGACGGCGGGTGGTTCCGGACCGGCGACATGGCCGTGCGGGAGCCCGACGGGTACGTCCGCATCGTGGGGCGCAAGGCGACCGACCTCATCAAGAGCGGCGGGTACAAGATCGGAGCCGGGGAGATCGAGAACGCGCTCCTCGAACACGACGGGGTGCGGGAGGCCGCCGTCACCGGGGAGGCCGACCTCGACCTGGGCGAGCGGGTCGTCGCGTGGATCGTCCCCGCGGACCCCGGCCGGGTGCCGTCCCTCGACGAGCTCGCCGCCCACGTGGCGGACCGGCTCGCCCCCCACAAGCGCCCCCGGGCCCTGCACGTCCTCGACGCCCTCCCGCGCAACGACATGGGCAAGATCCTGAAGCGAGCCCTGACCGCGCCCAGCTGAACCGCCCCCACCGCTACCGCGGCGGGCCTTCCTCCCACCCGCCCGTACCTGCCCCGGTGACCCCGCCCGGCCCCGACCTGCCGGCTCGCACGCCGTCCCTCGTCTGCTTCGCCGCTTCGCGACGAACCCCGCCCACCCGTCCCGAAGAGGGGCGGGCGGGCGGGGTGTTTCAGCCCGTCCGGCGTTTGAGGACAAGCGCGGTAGCGCGGTGGGGTAAGGCAAGCCAGCGGCGCGGGGGCGGGGAGGGGGCTAGCGCACGCCCACGCCCCGCAGGATCTCCTGGGTGACCGCCCCGCCCCGGTCGTCCGAGGCGGAGCCCCGCAGCGACACCGCGGCAGCACCCCGCGGCACCCGCAGCTTCCCACTCCAGGACGCCCCGTCCCTCCGCAGCGGGACAACGGCCCACGACGCCCCGTCGTCGTAGGACACCTCAAGGCGCGCGGAGCGAATCGCGCCCGGGGCGGCGGCGCCCCGGACGTAGGCGGCCGAGAGGCCCACCGGCAGCGTCCGGCCCCCGCGCACGTCCCCGTACAGGTCGGTGTCGACGTCGAAGCCGAGGTTCAGCACGGGCAGGACGGTCTTGCGGTCGGCGGGGGTGCGGGCGGAGCGGACGGTCCACTCGGCGTGGCCCCGGGTGGCCAGGCGCCACCGCTCGGCGGAGAGCGTGGTGTCGGTCACGACCTTGTACGTGCGCTCCTCGGGCGCGGCGTCCCAGACGTACACGCCGGAGCTCTTCCGCCGGTCGACCAGCTCGCCGTCGGCGTAGACGGCGCTGACCTGCGTCATGGAGTCGTCGTTCCAGACGTCGCCGAAGCCGGTGTGGTCGGGCCCGGAGTCGCCCCAGCCGGGCACGTTGAAGGCCAGGTCGTCGCCGGTGCGCTCCTGGCCCCAGCCGAGCCCGGAGCCGAGCCACGGGTGCCAGACGGGCTTGAACCAGTTCAGCGCGGTGTGCTTGCCGCCCCGGTAGTCGACGAGCCCGCCGCGCTGCTCCAGGGCGGCGGGCCCGGCGTGCACGGTCTCGTGCCACAGGCGGCCCTTGCCGGAGGCGACGTAGTCGGTGCGCTCGGCGGGGTACGCGACCTTCTCCAGGAAACCGAGGCCGACGGGGAAGGTGTCGGTGAGGGAGTAGCGGAACTCCCCGCCGGGCGTGGCCTTGCGCGCGGGCGCGTGGAACGCGGCGTCCACGACGGCGAGTTCGCGCTTGCCCGGCGCGTAGGTGAGCGGCCGGTCCGGGACGGCGCCGGTGAAGCCGTCCTCCAAGTCGTAGACGTAGGGCGTATAGGGGGTGCCGGTCGTCTCCAGCGTGCGGCCCGCGCGCGCGGCGGCGAGCAGCCGCGCCCCGTCGGCGGCGCCGACCGTGGCGATCGTCAGGGGCCGGTCCGCGTTGTCGTCCGTGCCGAACCAGGCGTTGAGGCGGCCGGGCACGCCGTCGGTGACGAACAGCGCCTCGGCGCCCGCGTCCTGGGCCGCCTGGGCGAGCGCGGCGGGCGTGGGCTGCCCGGCCGCGCCGGTGCGGCGCACGACGGCGGCCTTGCCGCGCGCGTCCTTGCCCGCGTACGCGCCCGGGGTGCCGTCCCCGGCGTCGAAGGCCTTCAGCCGGGCCCGGCCCTCGGTGACGGTGCCGCCGGGCTGCGCGACGGCCGCGCCGACGCCCTTGACGTCGAGGACGGGCTTGCCGAGGCGCCAGACGGTGCGGTACTCGAAAGTGCCCTGCCGCACCTTCGGGGTCGGGGCCGCGAAGACGCTGTCGTACTTGACGGGCACCTGCACGGCGCCCTGGTAGGAGGAGCCGTTCGCGGTGCGGGCGGCCTCCATGAGCAGCTGCCGGGTCTCGGTGCGGCGCGGGACCTTCGCGGTGACCTCCCGCAGGTCGCGCGCGTCGAGGGTGACGGTCCGGTCCCGGTCGAGGGTGACCTCGGGCGCGGCGAGGAAGCCGAGGCCGAGGGAGTCCGCGCCGTGGGCACCGCGCACGTCGAGGAAGGAGGACAGCGAGTACGCGCCGGGCTTGAGCCGCAGCTTCAGCTCGCCGGAGCCGCCGACCGCGGCCGGGGTGGGGTCCGCGCCCTTGGCCAGCGGGTGCACCACGACGTCGGCGCCGGTCGGGGCGCCGTCGCGGTCCTTGACCCGCAGCGTGAGCGTGTACCGCTCCTCCTCCTTGACCAGGCCGAAGACGGTGTGCGCGACGCGCTTGCCGCCCGCGCTCGCGACGACGCGGCCGCTGGTGTTGCCGACGGGTGCCCGCGCCCCGTCGCCGGTGACGGTGGTGGCGGCGGTGCCGTGCGCGGGCACGGTGAGCTTCTTGTCGGCGAGCGTGACGACGCCGTCGGCGGCTCCCTCGGCGGCGAGGCTCAACTCCACCGGTTCGTTGGTCTCGTTGGTGTACGTCAGCGCCCTGCGCACCGGCTTGTTGCCGTCGTACGGCCACGCGTAGAAGCCGAGGTCGGCGGCGCCGGTCGCGGTCACCTTCGCGCCGATCGCGGACGGCACGTCCACGCGGCCCGCGCCGAGCGTGTACGCGGATTCGTCCAGCTCGTGCGACGTGGACATCAGGGCGTCCTTGAGCCGCTGCGCCGACCAGTCGGGGTGGCGCTCGGCGAGCAGCGCGGCGACGCCGGTGACGTGCGGGGTCGCCATCGACGTACCGCTCATGGTGGTGTAGTCGCCCTGGCCGGGGGTCAGTCGGGAGCGGGCGGCGAGGATGTCCACGCCCGGGGCGGAGAGGTCCGGCTTGAGGGCACGGTCGCCGTGGCGGGGGCCCTGGCTGGTGAAGTACGCGGCCTCGTCGGCGGAGTCGACGGCGCCGACGGTGAGCGCGGAGTCGGCGGCCGCGGGCGAGCCGATGGAGGAGGGCGCGCCGGTGTTGCCCGCGGCGACCACGAAGAGGGCGCCGGTCTCCTTGGTGAGGGCGTTGACGGCGGCGGCCATCGGGTCGGTGCCGTCGCTCGGCTCGCTCGAACCGAGGCTCAGGGACACGATCCTGGCGTCCACGTCCCTGGCGGCCCACTCCATCCCGGCGACGATCTGCGACTCGCTGCCGAAGCCCTCGTCGCTGAGCACCTTGCCGACGGCGAGCTCCGCGCCGGGCGCGACGCCCTTCTCCTTGCCGTCGGACGCGGCGCCGCTGCCGCCGACCGTGGAGGTGACGTGGGTGCCGTGGCCGCCCCGGTCGGCGACCTCCTCGCCGGGAATGAAGCTCTTCGTGGCGCCCACGCGGCCCTTGAGGTCGGGGTGGTCGGCGTCGACGCCGGTGTCGAGGACGGCGACCTTCACGCCCTTGCCGGTGAGCCCGGCCTGCCAGGCCTCGGGAGTGCCGATCTGGGCGTTGCTGGCCGCCATGTCCGCCCGGACCCGGCCGTCGAGCCACACCTTCGCGATGCCGCCGCCGAGGGCTCGCGGGGCCTTCCCGCCGCCGGTGACGCTCCGCCAGAAGGCCGGGCCGGGGGCCGCCTTGAGCGCGGCGCCCCGGATGCTGGGCAGCGAGCGGACCTGGCGGGTGCCGCGCGGCGCCTGGCGGGCGGCCGGGGCGTCCTTCTCGTACGTGACGATGAGCGGCAGGCCACCGGACGCGGCCCCCTGTGCTCCCTGCCGGGCTCCGACTCCTTGACGTATCAGCTCCGACACGTCGAAGAGGCGCTCGTCCAGGACGCCCGCGCGCAGATACGGGCGGGCCTCGTCCGGTACGACGGTGACGCGGCCGTCGACGACGCGCGTGCGCACGGCTCCGCTCGCGCCGCGCGGACGGTCGACGGTGACGGTCTGCTTGCCGCCGCCGAGCCGGGTGACGGTGACCTCGTCGCCGGTGACGAGGGTGACGGTGGACTGCCGTGTGTGCGCGGCCGGTTGGGGCGCACGGGGGTCGGGTCCCGGTGCCGCCGACGCGGGGGCGGCGGCCGCGGTCAGCCCCGCGGGCAGCAGGGCGAGGGCGAGCCCGGCGGGCAGGAGTGTGCGGCGGGCCCGGCGGGGGCGGCGGGCTTGACGGGGTCTCGGTCTCAAGGCGACCTCTCTTCGTCGGCACCACGTGCGGGTGGCGCCCGGGGCGCGGAGGCCCGCGAGCGATGCGGCAAGTGTCAGTCCGCTTGTGTTGCGGGAGAGTTGCGCGGGCCTGGCGGGAAGCTGCCAGGGCGGCTTCCCGCCAGCGGGGACCTCGGCCAGAATGTGGGCTCGGAGACCGAGCTGTGGGCCGCGGCGGGCCCGCGTGGCGACGGGGGCGGCATGGGCGGTATGGACGGTGGGTTGGTCGAGTACACGACGAACAGCGGCGCGCGGGTGGTCGTGGCGCTCGACCCCGACGACCTGGACGGCGTCCGGCTCGTCTCGCGCGGCGACGGGCCCGCGCAGGCCGCCCGCACCTTCGAGGCCACCCTGGACAGCGCGCGGGCGGCCGCCGAGTCGGCGCTCCAGGTGTTCCGCGACGGCACGCTCAGGCCGGACACGGTGGAGATCGAGTTCGGGGTGCGGATGACGGCCGAGGCCGGGGCGGTGCTCGTGAAGGGCTCCGCCGAGGGCCATCTCCTGGTGCGGCTCTCCTGGTCACCGGAGAAGGACCCCGCGCCGCGGGAACCTCGGCGCGGTGGCGGCTGAGGCCGACGCCTGCGCGCAGCCGCGTCGAGGCGTCAGGCCTGCGGGTCGCGGGCGTCGTAGCGGAGGAAGGCGCGCCAGCGCAGCACAAGGAGGCCCACCGCGAGCACGCAGGCCGCGCCGCCGCCGACGATCGCCACCCGGGGCGAGGTCAGGTCGCCGACCGTGCCCGCGAGGAAGTCGCCGAGGCGGGGGCCGCCCGCCACCACCACGATGAACACGCCTTGCAGGCGCCCCCGCATCGCGTCCGGCGTGGCCGCCTGGAGCATGGTGCTGCGGAACACCATGGAGATGGTGTCGGCGGCGCCCGCGAGGGCCAGGAAGACGACGCCCAGCCAGAGGTCGCGGGTGAGGCCGAAGACGGCGACGGCCGTGCCCCAGCCCGCCACCGAGAGCGCGATGGCGAACCCGTGGTGGTGGACGCGGCCGAGCCAGCCGGAGAACACGCTGCCGAGCAGCGCGCCCACGGCGGGCGCCGCCGCGAGCAGGCCCGCGGTCTTCGCGTCGCCGCCGTACCAGACGACGGCGATGGCGGGGAACAGCGCGCGCGGGTGCGCGAGCACCATCGCGCACATGTCGGTGAAGAACGTCATGCGCAGATTCGGCCGGGTGGCGAGGAAGCGGAGGCCGTCGACCACGGAGGCCCGGCGCCGCTTGCCGCCATCCGCCGGGCCTCCGCCGCCGTCGGCACCGTCGTCGCCGGGGAGCATCGACGGCAGCCGCCACATCGCGTACAGCGCGGCCGTGAAGGCGACGGCGTCGATGGCGTACGCCGCCTGGTAGCCCCACAGGCCGACGATGAGGCCGCCCAGCATGGGGCCGACGGTCGTGCCCGAGGTGGTGGTCAGGGAGGTGAGGGCGTTGGCGGCGGGCAGCTGCTCGGGCGGGAGGAGGCGGGGGATCATCGCGGTGCGGGCGGGCGAGTTCAGGGCGCCGCACATCGCCTGGAGCGCGACCACGCCGTACAGGAACCACACGTGGTGGAAGTCCGCGAACGCCGCCGCCGCGAGGACCACCGACAGGGCGCACAGGCCCATGGCCGAGTACAGACCGAGCTTGCGGCGGTCCACGGTGTCCGCGATCGCGCCCCCGTACAGGCCGAAGACCACGAGCGGGACGAGCGAGAACAGTCCGACGAGGCCGACCGAGAAGCTGGACCCGGTGATGTCGTACACCTGGAGGGACACCGCGAGGGCGGTCATCGCCTGGCCGACCCAGGAGACGGTGTTGCCGAGCCAGAGCCGCCGGTAGTCGGCGGAGGTCCGCAGCGGGGTCAGATCGGCGAGGATACGGCGCTTGGGCGCGACGGACGCACCGGAACCGGGCCCCGCGTCCGCTATGGCGGGGCGCTCGTCGTCAGTCGCGTCTTCAGTGGATGCTCGTGTCACACGGGATGCTAACCGGCACTCCTGGAGGCCAGGAACTGAATTACGCGCAGGGTGTGTCCGGCCCGTGCGGTGGGCGGAACCACCCGCTCGGCCGCACCCCGCCCGGCCCACCCCCGCATGCGGCCGCCCCCGGGCCCCCGCAGGATGCGAAGGGCAGGGCCCGCCGCCCGGTGGGCCCCCGCGTGCTCTCGGGAGGATCCGCCGTGACCGTCAGTCTGGAACAGCTGCGCCGCTGCCATATCGGCGTCGACCTGGGGGCGGCCCGCACGCGCGTGTTCGTGAAGGGGGCCGGGCTCGTCGTGGACGAGCCGAGCGTGGCCGCCGTGAACACGCGGACGGGCGCGCTCATCGCGGTCGGCCAGTTCGCGGAGCAGATGACGGGACGCACCCCCGCCTACATCCGTGTCGTACGCCCCGTCTCCGGCGGCACGGTCGTCGACATCCAGATGGCCCAGCGCATGCTGCGCAGCCTGCTCGGCGAGAAGCTGCGCCGCACCCTGCGCCGCAAGCCCCGCCTGCGCGCGGCCGCGTGCACCCCGCACGACGCGGACCCGCTCGCGCAGCGCGCCACCGTCGAGACCCTGGTGGGCCTGGGCGCGCGGCGCGTGGAGCTGGTGGACACGCTGATCGCGGCGGCGGTGGGCTGCGGGCTTCCGGTGGAGCGTGCCGAAGCCACCATGATCATGGTGTGCGGCGCCGCGACCACGCAGGTCGCGGTGCTCTCCCTCGGCTCCATCGTGACGGCCGAGCGGATCCCGGTGGGCGGCGAGGCCATCGACCACGCGATCGTGCAGCACCTGCGCCACCAGCACGAACTGATGCTGCCCTCCCAGTCGGTACGCCCCCTGCAACTCGCCCTCAGCGGCAACGGCCTGACCCCGCACGGCCCCGAGTCCACCGAGATCCACGGCAGGGACGTGGCCACGGGCCTGGCCCGCTCCGTCCAGGTCGACACGGCGGCCGTCCGCAACGCCATCCACACCCCGCTCACCGCCGTGCTCGACGGCATCGGCAAGGTGCTGCGCGACTGCCCGCCGGACCTCGTGGCCGACCTCGCCGACCGGGGCATCATGATGGTCGGCGGCAGCGCGCTGCTCCCCGGCCTCGACCAGATGCTGCGGAACGCGACGGGCATGCCCGTGCACATCGCGGAGCGGCCCGACGTGTGCGCGGTGCTGGGCCTCGGTGCCATGCTTGAGGGCAAGATCCAGCCGCTGGTCCTCGCTCCCCTGACAGGCTGACGAGGCTCGGCCCGTCCGTGACGGGAGTACGCCGCCGCCATGACCGACGACGTCGTCAGCGGAGCTCCGCCGCCCCTGCCGCTGCTCCTGGACGCGGTCATCGGCATCGGCACGGAGCTGTCCCTGCGCCCCACGCTCCAGCACATCGTGGACAGCGCCGCCGCGTTGACCGGGGCCCGGCACGCCGTGCTGCGGGTCTTGGCGGCGGAGGGCGCGCGGCCGGAGCGGTTCACGGCCGGAGCGGAGCCGGAGCCCGGCGCGACGGGCTCCGGGGACGACGGGGACGACGGGGACGACGGGGACGACGGGGACTCCGTGCTGAGCGTGCCCATCCACGTCCAGGACGAGGAGTTCGGCCTGCTCCGCCTCACCCACGAGCGGGGCGGCGCCTTCACCGCCGAGGACCGGGGGATGCTGCGGGTCCTCGCCAGCCAGGCGGGCATCGCCATCGCCAACGCCCGCCTGTACGAGACCGCCCGGCAGCGGGAGCGCTGGATCGAGGGCGCGGCGGCGGTCACCACGGCCCTCCTCACCGGCGAGGCGGCGCCCGACGCCCTGATGACGGTGGCTCAGCAGGCCCGGCTCCTCGCGGACGCGGCGGCGGGCGTCGTCCTCCAGCCGACGGCCGAGGGCGGCATGCGGATCGTCGCGGCGGCGACCTCGGGGTCGGCCGGGCCGGGGTACCGGCGCCACCCCGCGGCGGCCGCGCAGAACGACCTCATGGGGACCACCATCGAGCCCGGCAGCGCCGTACTGGAGCAACTCCTCGGCGGGCAGCCGGTGTTCATCGAGGACTCGGCGACCGACCCCCGGATGACGACCCACGTGCGGTCCCGGTTCGGGCCGAGCATGATGCTGCCGCTGCAGGCGGGCGGCCGTCTCATCGGCACGCTCGCGCTGCCGCGCCGCCGCGGCGAACGCCCGTACACGGCGGTGGAGCGGCTGCTCGCCACCCAGTTCGCCTCGCAGGCCGCGCTCGCCCTCGTGCTCGCCGACGCGCAGCAGTCCCGGCAGCGGCTCGCCGTGTTCGAGGACCGCGACCGCATCGCCCGCGACCTGCACGACCTCGTCGTCCAGCGGCTCTTCGCGACCGGCATGATGCTGGAGTCGACGCGCCGCAGGGCCGGTTCCGCCCCCGAGCAGTCGGCGCTCGACCAGGCCGTGGACGAGCTGGAGTCCACCATCCAGGAGGTGCGGACGGCGATCTTCGCGCTCCAGCAGCCGCCCGCCGACGCGCCGACGACGTTCCGGGGCAAGGTGCTCAAGGAGACGGCCGGGGCGGGCGCGGTGCTCGGGGTGCAGCCGTCGGTGCACTTCACGGGCGCGGTGGACACCCGGGTCACGGAGCCCACCGCGGGCCGCCTCCTCGCCGCCCTGCGCCGGGCCCTGGCCGCGACGTCTCGGCGCCCGGGCGTCACCCGGGTCGAGGTGACGGTGGAGGCGGGGGTCCTGCCGGACGGGCGTGCCGGTGTGCGGCTTGTCGTCCATGACGACGGGGAAGCGGACTCCGCCTCCGGCACGGGCACGACCACCACCTGGCAGGCCCCGTTGTAGCCGGGCCCTCCGGGGGCTGCCGCCCCTCGGACCCCCGCCTCACCGGCGCTCCGCGCCTTGTCCTCAAACGCCGGACAGGCTGAATCCTTCGGCCGCGCGCCGTCGCCTTCCGCCGAGATCAGGCCGGAGACCTGCTGAACCCCCGGCTGCTCGGCACCAGGGCCGCCAGGGCCGGGGCCGCGAAGCACAGGGCGGCGCAGGTCACGAGCACCGGGCGGGGGCCGAAGGTGTCGATGGCCGGGGCGATCAGGGCGAGGCCCGCGGGGGCGAGGCCGTAGGACAGCATGAAGTCCAGGGACGACACCCGCGCCAGCTTGTCGGGCGCGACCTCGCGCTGGGTGGCGGTGAACCACGGCACGTTGAACAGTTCGATGCCCACCCCGGCCACCGCGTACGCCGCCACGACGACCGTCCAGTGCACCGGCAGGACGAGGCTGAGCGGCGCGAAGCCGTAGAGGGCGAGGCCCGCGAGGGCGGCCCGGCCCTGGGCGCGCGCCCGCCAGCGGGCGACGACCAGGGCGCCGCCGAGCGCCCCCAGCGTGTACGCGGTCATGGCGGCGGCGAGCACCACCCCGGTGTCGTACTTGTCGCGGCTGACCAGCGGCAGTGCCACGCCGGTCGCCGAGTAGCCGGTGGCTATGACGGTGGTCAGCGCCCCGAGCCCGGCCAGAAACCAGGGGTGGCGCCGGGCCTCCCGCAGCCCTTCGCCGAACTCGGCGAGGAGGGAGGGGCGTTCACCGGTCGTGCCCGCGGCCGCCGCTTCCGCCCGGCCGGGGCCCGGCACCAGCGCCGCCACCAGCCACAGCAGGCCGATCCCGAGCAGCAGCGCCCAGGTGTCGAGGACCACGGCGAGCAGCGCGGTGAGCGCGGGTCCGGTGAGCGTGGTGGCCCGTACGGACAGGGTCATCGCGGCGTTGGCGGCCTGGCGCCGGTCCTCGTCGACGACCTCGGCGGTCAGCGCCTGGAAGGCGGGGCGGCACGCGCCCTGCCCGGCGCCCGCGACCACGGCGGCCGCGAGCATCAGCGGGAGCGAGCGGCCGAGGCCGAGCGCGAGGAGGGGGGTCGCGGCCGCGGCGGCGAGGCCCGCCCAGAGCACGACGCCGCGCCGCGAGTACCGGTCGGCGAGGACGCCGCCGACGGCGACCGCGACGAGGAAGCCCGCGGTGCGGGCGGCGAGCAGCAGGCCGAGGGTGCCCGCGCCGATGGCGCGGTCGAGCACGGCGAGCCCGAGGACGAAGGGCAGCGCCCAGGTGGCGAGCCCGGACGCGGTGGTGCCCGCCCAGAGCCGCAGGAAGGCGGGCTCCCGCAGGACGCTCCGCGCGGGGACCGTGCCTCCTTCCGCCGCGCCCCCTTCCGCACCCTCGGCGGGCCCGGCCGCTTGCGTTGGCGTGGTCGCCACGTGACGTACTCCTCTGCTGTCGTCCGCGCGGTCTCGAAGCGGTCCGCGCGGTCTCGAAATCGTTATGCGGGTTCGCGGGGCCCCCCAAGTCCCGTACCGAGTAAGGGACTTGCGGCCCCGTCACGGGTGGCCCCCCTTCGTCGGCAGCCACCCCGAGGCCCGCTAATGAAAATGATTACCATTACAGTACCCTTGTCGCGTCCCCACCCACACCGGAGGTCCCATGCGTCCGCGCCACCCCGTCCGCCTCGGCACAGCCGCCCTCGTCCTGTCCCTCACGGCCGTCGGCTGCGCCTCCGGCGGCAGCGAACCGTCGGACGACAGGGCGGCCGCCGCCCGGAAGACGACCGTCACGAGCTGCGGGAAGAAGCTGGCCTTCGACGGCCCGCCGAAGCGCGCGGTCGCCCTCGACCAGTCCTCCACCGAGGTGCTCCTCGCGCTCGGGCTCCAGGACCGCATGGCTGGCACGTCCAACCTCAAGACGAGGATCGCGCCGGAGTACGCGTCGGCGTACGACGAGGTGAAGGTGCTCAGCCCGAAGATCCTCAACAGCGAGCAGCTGCGGGCCGCGACGCCCGACCTCGCCGTCGGCGGCTTCGCGGACTACTTCACCAAGGACCGCGTCGGCACCCGCGAGGAGCTGGCCGGGCTCGGGCTCCCGTCGTTCGTGAGCGCCGTGGACTGCCCGCCGCGCGGCGCCGACCGCACCCCCTTCGAGCTGCTCTTCAAGGACTACGCCGACCTCGGCAAGGTCTTCGGCGTCGAGAAGCGCGCCGGGAAGCTCGTGGAGCGGCAGCGCGCCGCGCTCGCGAAGGCCGCGAAAACGAAGAAGCGGGTCAAGGGCGAGCCCCGCGTGGTGTGGCTGTACTCGGTGTACGGCGACACCCCGTACGTGGCGGGCGGCTCCGCGGTGCCCAGCGAGATGAGCCGCGTGGTCGGCGCGCGGAACGCCTTCGACGACGTCGACGAGGACTGGCCGCAGGTCAGCTGGGAGGAAGTGGCCAAGCGCAAGCCGGACTTCATCGTGCTCGGCGATCTGTCGGAGCGCGGCAAGCCGGGCGACAGCGCCGAGGACAAGCGCGCGGCGGTCCGCGCCAACCCGGTGATGGCGAAGCTGCCCGCCGTGCGGGAGAAGCGCTTCGTCGAGATACCCGGCACGGAGATGGACCCCTCGGTCCGCGCGGTCGGCGCCCTGCCGCGGCTCGTCACGGGGATGGAGGACCTCGGGTATGTCCGCTAGCCCGGGCCCGGCGGGCACTCTCGGCCTGCCCGCGCCGCCGGGTCCTGGCGGCGGCGCACCGGACCTGCTGCACCCCTCGGCCCGGGCGGCCGTGCGCTCCCCCGGGGCCGCCGCCCCCTCCCCCGCGGCCGCCCGGAGCGTGCTGCGGGGGCCGGGCGCGCGGGCCGGGCTCTTCCTCCTGGCCGCGCTCGCCCTCGTGGCGTCCGCCGCCGTGTCCGTGCGCCTCGGCACCACCGACGTCGGTTACGGGGACATCGCCCGCAGCGCCGGTTTCCATCTGGGGCTCGGCGCCGAGCCGTCGGCGCCGCTCGTGGACTCGCTGATCTGGGAGCTCAGGGTGCCGCGCGTGCTGCTCGCGGCCCTGGTCGGCGCCGCGCTCGCGGTGTGCGGCGCCGCGCTCCAGGCGGTCACGCGCAACGCGCTCGCCGACCCCTACCTCCTGGGCATCTCCTCGGGCGCCTCGACCGGCGCGGTCACCGTCGTGGTGCTCGGCGTCGGGTCCGCCTCGCTCGGCGTGACGGGCGGCGCGTTCGTGGGCGCCATGGTGTCGTTCGCCCTGCTGATGCTGCTGCTGCGGCGCGGCGGCCTCGATTCGGTGCGGATCGTCCTGACGGGCGTCGTGGTGTCGCAGCTGTTCACGGCCCTCACCTCGCTCGTCCTGATGGCGTCCGGCGACGCGGAGATGATCCGGGCGATCACGCAGTGGCTGCTCGGCTCGATGGCGCCCGCGCGCTGGGACGCGGTGGCCGTGACGGCCGCCGTGACGGCGGTGGGCCTGCTCGTGCTCTGGCTCAACTCGGCGGCCCTCGACGGGTTCTCCTTCGGCGCGGACACCGCCTCGTCGCTCGGCGTCGACGTGCGCGCCACGCGCTGGGTGCTGCTCGTCGTGACGTCCCTGATGACGTCGGTGGCCGTCGCGTCCGTGGGCGCGATCGGCTTCGTCGGCCTGATCGTGCCGCACGGCGTACGGTTCCTCGTCGGGCCCGGGCACCGGGTGCTGCTTCCGCTGTCGGCCCTGGTCGGCGCGGTGTTCCTGGTGTGGACGGACGCGCTCGCGCGGGTCGCGTTCACGCCGCAGGAGGTGCCCGTCGGCGTGTTCACCGCGCTGCTCGGCGTGCCGCTGTTCCTGCTGGTCCTGCGCGGCCGGGGTGAGCTGTGAGGATCACCGCGGAGAACGTGCGCTGGGCGGTCGCGGGCCGGGCGATCGTCGACGGCGTGTCCCTGGACGTCGCCCCGGGCGAAACCGTCGGCCTGATCGGGCCCAACGGCTCCGGCAAGTCCTCCCTGCTGCGCTGCCTGGCCGGGCTCCGGACGCCCACCGAGGGCGTCGTCCGCTACGACGGCGAGCCGATCGGGGCCTGGAGCGCCCGGCGCGTCGCCCGGCGCGTCGCCTTCGTGGAGCAGGCCGCCGACACCGACAGCGAGCTGCGGGTCGTGGACGTGGTGAGCCTCGGCCGGACGCCGTTCGGGGACCGGTGGCGCGGGCCCGACGCCCACGACCGGGCCGTCGTCGACGCCGCCCTGGCGCGGCTCAGCCTGAGCGGCCTGCGCGAGCGCGCCTGGAAGGCCCTGTCCGGCGGCGAGCGCCAGCGCGCCCACATCGCCCGGGCGCTCGCCCAGCAGCCGTACGCGCTCCTGCTCGACGAGCCGACCAACCACCTCGACGTCAAGCACCAGTTGGAGCTGCTCGCCCTGCTCGCGGGCACCGACCAGACCGTCCTCGTCGCGCTGCACGACCTGTCGCTCGCCGCCCGCCACTGCGACCGGCTGCTCCTGCTGCACGGCGGGCGCCTCGTCGCCGCCGGACCGCCGAAGGACGTCCTGACGCCCGAGCTGCTCGCGGAGGTCTTCGAGGTCGACGCCGAGACAGGGCCGGACGCCCTCGGCCACCTCGCGGTCAGCTACCGCGGCCCCCTTTCCTCCTCCCACTCCCCTATGAAGAAGGACAGTTGATGAACACCCGAGCCATCGGACCCGACCTGCTGCGGCAGCTGCCGCCACCCCTGCCCGCCGAGCGGATCGTCGCCCTCAACCAGCCGAAGGCGGACCTGCACACCACGCGTACGTACGAGTGGAACGGCTGGAGCTTCGACGTGCCGCCCGGCGTGTTCCTGCCCGGCGAGACCAGCCGGATGGTGCACGAGCGGATCCTCGACGGCCGCATCGAGACCCGCGGCCTGCGCTACGGGGCCATGGGGGCGGGGCTCGGTGTGGAGGCCGTCGCCGCGGGGGTGCGCGGGGCGCGTGAGATCTACGCGATGGACGTGCACGCCACCAGCGTCGCCACCGCGGCCCGGCACTACGCCCGCCTGGTCGGCCCCCAGGAGGGCACCGCGTTCCTGCCCGCGGCGGGCGACCTGTTCGACGGTCTTCCGCCCGGCGCGCGGCTCGACGTCGTCACCTTCAACCCGCCCGCCGTCAGCCAGGCGGTGAGCGAGGACCCCGACGTCGTGCGCAACACCTGCGTCGGCTCGTCCCTGCTCGCGCGGTTCTTCACGCAGCTCGCCGAGCGGGAGCTGCTCGCGCCGGACGGCGTGGCGTACGTGATCGCGTCGAACACCGCCGACCTGCGCCGCATCGTCCAGGACGCCCAGGACCGGGGCTTCGCGCCACGGGTCGACTCCGTGCGCGACTGGCGCGACGGCGTGCTCACCTTCCTGTTCGCGTTCACCCGGGGAGGCCGGGCGTGAAGCACCCCGAGAACGTCACCGAACTCCTCGCCGCCGCCCTCGCGGGCGAACTGGGTCCCGACCCCGCGGGCCTGACGGCCACCAGCGTGTTCTGGATCCACCACGGCACGCGGCTCGCCGGGGGCGACGTCACCTACCTCAACCAGTACGTCCTCGTCCGCGTCGGCGGGGCCTTCGGCGGCTGCGCCTTCGAGGCGGGCGAGATCGACCCGGCCATCTGCCGCGAGGCGTCGGGGAGTTCGCTGGGCGCGCTCCTGAAGGACGCGCCGACGCCGCTGCGCACGGCCGCCCTCGACGCCTACCTGGCCTTTGTCGCGCCGCACCGGGAGGCCGCCGGGGCCGATCCTGTGGCGCTGCCCGCCGGGCCGCCGGAGGTGCGCGCGGTGGCCCGGGACACGGCCATCGCGGGCCTGCTCGACATCGGGCCGGGCGCCAAGGTCGCGCTGATCGGCGTGGTCAACCCGCTCGTCGCGGCGATCCGCGAGCGCGGCGGCGACCCGCTGCCCTGCGACTTCAACCTGCGGACGACCCAGTGGGGCGACCCCGTGAGCCGCGACATGCACGAGGTCCTCGACCGGGCCGACGCCGTCGTCGCCACCGGCATGACCCTGTCCAACGGCAGCTTCGACACCATCCTCGCCCGCTGCCGCGAGCGGGGCGTCCCGCTGGTCGTGTACGCGCAGTCCGGCAGCGCCGTCGCGCGGGCCTTCCTGGGCGCGGGGGTGACCGCGCTGTCCGCGGAGCCGTTCCCGTTCTCGCAGTTCAGCGCCGAGGCGACGGTCCTGTACCGGTACCGGGTCGCGCCGGGCGACGAGGGCGGGGCGTGAGGGCCGGGACCGGGCGGGCCGCCTGCCACCACGGCGAGATCCTCCAGGGCGTGTTCCTGGACGGGCGCGGGCGGCGCGTCGCGGGCCTGGTCACGCTGCCGCTCGCCGGGCTCGGCACCCGCGCGGAGTTCACCCGCCGCCCGGGCACCGCGGCCGTGACGGTGGTCCCCGCCGACCGCACCAAGGCGCTGCGCGCGGCGACGTACGCCCTCGCCGAGTGCGCCGCGCACGGCGCTGAGCCGGTGTGCGGCGGCGAGTTGCGGCTGGTCGGCGACGTCCCGGTGGGGCTCGGCATGGGCTCGTCGAGCAGCGACGTGATCGCGGCCGTGCGCGCGGTCGCCGACGCGTTCGGCGTGCGCCTCGCGCCGGAGGCCGTCGCGCGGCTCGCGGTGCGCGCCGAGCGCGCCTCGGACCCGCTGATGCTGGACGGCCGCGCGCTGCTGTTCGCCCAGCGCGAGGGCCGCGTCCTGGAGGACCTCGGCGCGGCCCTGCCCCCGGCGGTCGTCGTGGGCTGCGCGCTCGGCGGCGGCCGGTCGGTGGACACCCTCGCGCTGCCCGCCCCCGCCCCGGCGGACGACACCGACGTACCGGCCTACGAGCGGCTGCGGGACCTGCTGCGCCAGGCCGTGGCCGCCGCCGACCCCGCGCTGCTCGGCCACGTCGCCACCGAGAGCGCCCGGCTGCGCCAGCGGGTCCTGCCGCACGCGGAGTTCACCGCGCTCACCGGCATCGCGGGCCGCGTCGGCGCGCTCGGCGTCCAGGTCGCGCACAGCGGCAACGTGGCGGGGCTGCTCTTCGACCCCGCCGCGCGGGAGCTGCGCGGCCAGCTGCGCGCCTGCCGCAGGGCCCTCGCGGCCACGGGCATCCCCGCCACCCACACCTTCCACACCACCCCCACCCCGCCTGCGACCACGAGCGAGGAGCCCCCGCATGGACGAGCACATCGCGGAAGCGATCGGCCGACCCGACCTGATACGCGTGGCCGACGGGTTCGTCTGCCTGCGCTTTGAGACCATGAAGGCCGTCTCGGCCCTCGCGGCCGTGCGCCACCTCCTGGACACCGGCGCGGTGCGCCGCGGCGACACGCTGCTCGACAGTTCGAGCGGCATCTACGCCTACGCGCTGGCGCTCGCCTGCCACCGCTACGGCATGCGCTGCCACATCGTCGGCTCCACCACCGTCGACCACACCCTGCGCACCCAACTCGCCGTCCTCGGCGCCACCTTGGAGCAGATGCCGCCCAGCGACGACCTGAAGCTCGACCAGAGGCGGCGCGTCGCGCGCGTCCACGAGATCCTGCGCGAGCACCCCGAGTACTTCTGGATGCGGCAGTACCACGACGACATCCACTACCTCGGCTACGAGGCGATCGCGGACCGTCTGTGCGCGCAGACCGGCGCCACCGGCGGCCTCACCCTCGTCGGCGGCGTGGGCTCCGGCGCCTCGACCGGCGCCCTCGCCCGCTACGCGCGGGCCCGCCGCCCCGACGTGCGCCTGGTGGGCGTGCAGCCCTTCGGCAGCGTCACCTTCGGCAGCGAGCACGTCGCCGACCCGGAGATCATCATCGCCGGGATCGGCAGCTCCATCCCGTTCGCCAACGTCTCCCACCGCGCGTACGACACCCTGCACTGGCTGTCCTTCGACACCGCGCTCGCCGGGAGCGTGGACCTGCTGCGGCGGCACGCGCTGTTCGCGGGCCTGTCCACCGGCGCCGCCTACGCGGCCGCGCGCTGGGAGCACGCCGCCGCCCCCGGCCGCACCACGGTCTTCATCGCCGCCGACACCGGCCACCGCTACGTGGACACGGTCTTCGCCCGGCACGCGGAGGCGGCCCCGCTGGCGTCCCTGGCGCCGCGCACGGTCACGTCCCTGGACGCGCTCGCGCTGCCCTGGTCGCGGATGGAGTGGGCGGGCGCGGCGGCCCCGGCCCAGGCCGTGGCGGGAACAGAGCCCGCGCGGGGGCCGTTGCAGCGCACATAGAGATCGCCTGCGGCCGGGGAGGTGTGGTGGAGCACGGGGAGGGCGACGTCACCGCGTACGCCGTGGACGCGGTGCGGCGGCTCGTCGCCGTGGACGCCGCGCAGGGCGCCCGCGCCGCCGTGCCGCTGGTCCGCGCGGCCCTGCGGGGCCTGCCCGGCACGGCCGCGCGCCCGGCCCGCCGCCGCCCGTCCGGGGCCGCGCGAGGCGCGGACAGCGACCGGCTCGCCGCGCTCGCCGAGCTGTACGAGGTCGCCGGGTGGATCCTGTTCGACGCGGGCCACTACCGGCGGGCGCACCGGCTCAACGCCCGCGCGCTCGCCCTCGCGGAGCAGTGCGGCGACCGCTGGACGGCCCGCCTCACGCTCCTGAACGACAGCATGCTCCTGGCCCACACCGGCCGCCCCCGCGCCGCGCTGGCCGCCGCCGCCCGCGCGCGGGGGCCGCAGCCGCTGCCGCCGCGCGTGGCGAGCCTCGTCCTGATCCGTGAGGCGCACGCGACCGCGCTGCTCGGCGCCCGGCGGGAGCCGCGCGACCTGCTCGCGCGGGCCGCAAGCCGGTTCCTCGACGGCGTCTCGCGGCGCGACCCGCCGTGGGCGTGGTGGCTCGACGAGTGGGAGCTGCTCGGCCACCGCGGCTGGGTCCTCGCCCGGCTCGGCGACACCGAGGGTGCGGTGCCCGCGCTGCACCGCGCGGCCACCGCTCCCGGCCCGTCCTACCGGCACCTGTTCACCGCCCAGCTGCTCGCGGCCCTCGTCCGGGCGGGCGCCTGGCGGGACGCGGAGCGGCTGGTCGCGGACCTCGCCCCGCGCGCTGGGGCCATCGGCTCCGCGCGCACCACGGAGGTCCTCGGGCGGCTCGCCCGCCGCCTGCGGGAGCCCGGCGCCGCGCCCCCGCCGGTGCGGGACGCCGCCGTGTTCCTCCTGGAGTCACTGCCCGCTACCGGCCCGGCTCGTCGTCCATGAGGCCGAGGTCGGGCGGCACCAGCGTGGTGGACTCCACCAGGCCCCTGAGCAGGTTGTGCAGCAGGCTGTTGTCGGACGGGCGGCCCACCGACGTGTCGTGCAGGAGCGGGTACGGGAAGCCGCTGTCGTGCAGCCTGCGCCGCACGACCTCGATCCGGTACTCGATCCTGCGCTCCCCCCAGAGCTCGTCGGGGCGCAGATAGGCGAGCTGCTCGGCCGCCCTGGGGTAGGTCAGCGGGCGCGGGCTCTCCTCGTACAGCAGGTACTCCTGGCCGAGGACGACGAGGAGCAGCCGCTCCTCGTCCGACAGCGGCCACCGCTTGGGCGGCACGGTGTCGGCGCGGCGGCGGGAGACCGGGCCCAGGTCGTCGTGGCCCGTCACGTACAGCTCGACCAGGTGCTCGCGGTAGCCGGAGCCGCGTACGAACAGCGGGGTGTAGCCCGGCGCGAGCGGCACCGGGTCGGTGCTGGAGTGCATCATCCGGCCGCGCGGCAGGCGCAGCAGCTGGCGTCCGGTGTTGCGCAGCCACCAGGCGCGGTCGCGGTAGGTGAGCTCGCCGTGGCGGCGGCTCACCATCAGGTCGTGCTCGCCGACGCCGAGGTCGACGCCGGGCTCCTCGCCGCGTCCGAACCGCACGGTCAGGCCGGGCCTGGGCGGGGCCTGGAGGTCGCCGGTGAC
The DNA here is from genome assembly GCF_044544845.1 of Streptomyces sp. NPDC053474. Lineage (NCBI taxonomy): Bacteria > Bacillati > Actinomycetota > Actinomycetes > Kitasatosporales > Streptomycetaceae > Streptomyces > Streptomyces sp. NPDC053474. The sequence continues at coordinate 10,932 of NZ_JBITXV010000004.1, read as the reverse complement.
GGTGCGCGCGTGCAGGGTGCCCGGGGGCGCGGGCGCGACGCCGCGCGCAAGGCTCGCGGGACCGTTCATGGCGTCTCCTCCTTGGCCGCGGTGTCCGCCAGTGTGGATGCCCTGTCCCGGGACCCGTCCCGAAGTACACCCCCCTAAGGGGCGCGGGGAACTGCGCGACCAGCCACCGACGGCCCGCAGAAGAAGCGTTCACCGGATCCCAGCCACCGCCTCCGCGGCCAAGCGCAGCGCAAGACGGCGCAGCCGGTCTCGGGAGGGATCACCGCCAACGGTGACGTTGAGGGTCTCGACGGCCCGGCCACCGCCAGGGCCCCGGTGCACCACGCGAACGCGACACGTGCGCGGCCCCTCCGCACCGGGCTCGACAACGGCCCGGCGGCCACCGACGCGAGTGAGCGTGCCATCGCCCGCGTCCGGCACCGCCCGGCCCTGGTCGAAGCGCAGCTCCAGCCAGAGGTCGCTGGTGGTGCTCGCCCACTCGCAGTCCCAGTTGCCGAAGCCGACGTCGGGGTCGCGGGCGTCGACGCCGGGGATGGCTTCGAGGGCCCGCCCGGTCAGGAGCGCGCAGGCGTCCTGGTGGACGAGGGAGTCCGGCGGGGCCTCGGGGCGGCGGGCGAGCGGCCCGGCGTTGAGCCGCCGCACGGCCGCGCGGGTGGCGGCGTCGGCCAGGGCGCACAGCCGCGCGGCGCTGTCGCGGCCGGACCCGGTGTCCTCCACGACGACGGCGGCGTGCGCGTCGCGTTCGGTGGCAAGAAGCAGCGTACGGACGCACTCGTCGCTGTCGCCGGACTCCTTCACCACGGCTACGTTCCCCTCGGTGCGGCGGGGTGCGGGCCGTCCGGAGCCGCCGCCCGTGTCGAGGTGGAACTGGACGTCCACGGGGGCGTCGCCGCCGATGTCCACGAGGATGTCGCAGCGGTCGAAGTTGCCGTAGCGCCGGTCGAGTTCGGCCTGGCCGAAGCGCTTGAGGGCGGCCGGGTCCGCGAGGGCGCACGGGTCGACGGTGCGGTGGTCGCCGAGGGGCGAGGCCGTCGGGGCCCGGTCCGCGCCGCCGGGGCCCTCGTCGTGGCCGCCCGGCCGCAGGGGCGGCAGCCACAGGGCGGCGGCGAGCGTCACCCCGGCCACGGCCGCCACGATCAGGAACTGCCGTGACCGGCCCGGGAGCACCATCCGCCCGGAGCTCTCGCTGTCCTGGCCGACGCCGTCGCCCGCGCCGTCGCCGCCCATGTCCCCGCGCGGCAGCGGCTCCTGCGGGCCCGCGATCCCGGCGAGCAATCGGCCCGCCTCGGCCGCGCCCGGGCGGTTCTTCGGCGCGGGGTCGAGCATCGCGGGCAGGAGGTCGCCGAGCGGGCCGAGGTCCGGGTCGAGGGCGACCTCGCCGCGCTCGGCCTGCCGCTCGGCGACGAACGGGTCGACGTCGCCGCCGGTGCGCGGGCGCGGCGGGCGGCCGGTGACGAGGGTGTGCAGCAGGGCGGCGAGGGAGAACACGTCCGACGCCGGTTCGGGGCGGCCGCGCACGACTTCGGGGGCGGCGTAGTCGGGCGTGTAGCTGAGGGTGCCGGGCGGGGTGAGGGTCTCCTGCCCGCCCACCCGGTAGGCGGCGCCGAAGTCCGCGAGCTTGGCGAGGCCTTCGGGCGTGGCGACGACGTTGCCGGGCTTCACGTCGCCGTGCACGATCCCCTCGGCGTGCAGGGCGGCGAGCGCGGCCGCGACCTGGGCGCCGACGCGCGCGGCCCGCCGGGGCGTGAGCGGCGGCCGGTCGGCGAGGCTGCCCCCGGACACGTACTCCATGACCAGCCAGGACGCGGTCCTGCGGCGCGGCAGGGCGCCCTCGGGCAGGGTGAGCACGTCGTGCAGGGTGACGACGTGGGGGTGGCTGAACCGCGCGAGGGCGCGGGCCTCGGCTTCGAGGCGGTCGAACTCCCCGCGGTCGGCGCCGCGGCGGCCGCGCCGCCGTAGCCGCTTGAGGATGACCTGGCGGGGCAGCCGCTGGTCGCGGGCGATCCACACCTCGCCCATGCCCCCGTGGAGGGGGCCGCGCACCAGCCGGTAGCGCCCGCCGACCGTCGTGCCCCGGCGCACCCCTGCTCCCCTCAGCCGTGGTCCGGACCCCGCGGGCGGCCGTGGGCGGCCCCGCGCTCACCGAACCTACTGCGGGCGCGGGGCGCGCCACAGGGCCTTCACGGGATGTCCGCGCACCGCACGCGCTCCGGCGCGTCGGCCGCGGGCTCCCCCGCCGGTTCCCGGTGGTCGAAGGCGATCAGGGGGTCGCCGGTCAGCGGATGGTCCACGACGGCCGCCCGGACGCCGAACACCTCGGCGAGCAGCGCGGGCGTGAGCACCGCGCGGGGCGGCCCGGACGCGACGACGCGCCCGCCGTGCAGCACGTGCAGGCGGTCGCAGACCGAGGCGGCCGCGTTGAGGTCGTGCAGGGACACGAGCGTGGTGCGCCCCTTGCCGCGCAGCAGGGCGAGCAGCTCCACCTGGTGGCGCACGTCGAGGTGGTTGGTCGGCTCGTCGAGCACGAGGACGTCGGGGTCCTGGGCGAACGCGCGGGCCAGCAGGACGCGTTGGCGCTCGCCGCCGGACAGGGCCGCGAAGCGGCGTCCAGCCGCCGCGGCCATGCCGACCTCGGCGAGGGCGCGCGCGACGGTGTCCCGGTCGGCGGCGTCGTCCCCGGCGAAGGCCCGCTTGTAGGGCGTGCGCCCCATCGCGACGACCTCGCGCACGGTCAGCTCGACGTCCGCGCCGCGCTCCTGCGGCAGCGCGGCGACGTGCCGGGCCGACCGCGCGGGGGTCAGCTCGCGCAGATCGGCCCCGTCCAGGAGCACCCGGCCCGCCACCGGCCGCAGATGGCGGTAGACGGTGCGCAGGAGCGTGGACTTGCCGCTGCCGTTCGGGCCGACGAGCCCGGTGATCTCGCCCTCGGCGGCGACGAGGCGCGCGCCCGCCACGACGGTGCGCCCCGCGTAGGCGACGGACAGGTCCTCGATGTCGACGCGCACGCGGCCTCAACTCCCGTTCTTCAGACGCCGGTCGAGCAGGAACAGCATCGCCGGGGCGCCGATCAGCGAGGTGACGACCCCGACGGGCAGCTCCTGCGCGTCCATGGCGGTCCGGCACACGATGTCGACGACGACCATGAGGACGGCCCCGCCGAGCGCGGACAGCGGCAGCAGCCTGCGGTGGTCGTCGCCGACCAGGAGGCGGAGGGTGTGCGGCACCATCAGGGCGACGAAGGCGATCGCCCCGGACACCGCCACCAGGGAACCGGTGAGGACGCTCGTCACCACGAACAGCTCCCGGCGCAGGCGCCCCACGTCGACGCCGAGCCCGGCGGCCGTCTCGTCGCCCATCAGGAGCGCGTTGAGGCCCCGGGCCCGCGCCTGGAGCAGCACCAGGGCGGCCGGGACGGCCACCGCGGGCACGGCGATCAGCTGCCAGGTGGCGCCGCTCAGGCTGCCCATGAGCCAGAAGAGCACGCTGTGCGTCTGCTGCTCGTCCCCGGCCTGGAGCACCAGGTAGCTGGTGAACCCGGACAGGAACTGGCCGATCGCGACCCCGGCGAGCACGAGCCGCAGGGGCGCGAAGCCGCCGCCGCGCCGGGCCACGGCCCACACCAGGGCGAAGGTCACGAGGGCGCCCGCGAAGGCCGCGCCGGAGAGCCCGAGCGCGCTGCCCGCGCCCGCCCCGAGGACGATCGCGGCGACGGCCCCCAGGGAGGCGCCGCTGGAGACCCCCAGCAGATAGGGGTCGGCCAGCGGATTGCGTACGAGCGCCTGCACGGCGGTGCCGACCAGGCCGAGCCCGGCGCCGACGAGCGCGGCGAGCAGGGCGCGCGGCACCCGCAGCTGCCACACGATCAGGTCGCTGGTGCCCGGCCTGGGCGCGGCGCCGGTCAGCCTGCGCCCGACGACGCCCCACACCTCGCCCGGCGGCAGCGACGTCGAGCCCCAGGACACGGCCGCGGTGAGCGCCGCGAGGAGCAGCACGGCCAGGCCCGCGGCGACGGGCCACGCGGGCAGGACCCGCGCCTCGCCGTCGGCGCGGCCCGCCTCCTTGGCCCCGGTGCGCGGGGAGGCCACGGCTAGCGGACCTTGCCCGGGTAGAGGGTCTTGGCGATCCGCACCACGGTGTCGGCGTTGGACACGCCCGCGATGGTCGTGGCCTCGGAGCCGACGCGCAGGAACTTCCCCCGCTTCACCGCGCGCAGGCCCTTGGTGGCCGGGTTGTTCTCCAGCCACTTCCTGGCCTCGTCGAAGGCCTTCTCGTTGGCCGCGGCGCTGCCCCGGTTGCGGACGCCGAGCTGGATCCAGTCCGGGTTCTTGGAGACCACGTCCTCCCAGCCGACCTGCTTGAACGCGCCGTCGCAGGAGGCGAAGACGTTCCGGGCGCCCGCGAGGGTGATCACCGCGTGGCCGACCTGGCGGTTGCAGACGGCCGTGGGCTGCTTGGTCCCCGCGTCGTAGTCGAAGAAGAAGTACGTGGGCCGCTTGTGCTCGGGGACGCCGCGCACGGCCGTGCGCACGGCGGCCAGCTTGGCGCGCATGCCGTCGACGAGTTCCTTGGCCGTGCTCCGGTTGCCGGTGACGGCGCCGAGCGTGGTGATGTCCCGCTCCACGGCGGACAGGTCGGTCACGGGGCCCTTGTGGCCCTGCGCGCAGGCGGTGGACTTCAAGTAGATGTGCTTCATCCCGACGGCCTTGTACTCCTCGGGGGTCGGGGCGTCGCCCATGCCGCCGCCCATCCCGCCCATGGAGGCGAAGGTGTCGATGTACAGCTCGGCCCCGGAGCCGAGCAGCTTCTCCTTGGGGATCACGGAGCGGCTGAGCACCTTCACGTCGTCCGCCCGCGCCCCGAGCGCGCCCGGCAGCGTGCCCTTGCCGGGCGGGAAGCCGGTGCCGACCACCCGGTCCCCGGCGCCGAGCCTGAGCAGCAGCTCCAGGGCGGCGGCGTTGCTGGTCACGATCTTCCGGGGCGGAGCGGAGAAGCTGGTCGCGTCGCCCTCGCAGTCGGTGACCCGCACCGGGAACCCCGCGGCCCTGCCGCCCCCGGCGGGGCCGTCCGTGCCGTCGCCGCCACCGCCGCAGCCCGCGACCAGCAGACCGCCCACCGCGACCGCCACTCCCCACCCCGTACGCCTACGCATCGCACCTCTCCTGGAACCGCTCTTCAGGGCCGGGCCTCGCGCACCGGCAGCCCAGGAGTCGCGCCGGGGCCCCGCCGGGTTCCCGCCGCTTCGGTACCAACCCCCCGCACGGTCCGCGAAACCGCCGAACTCCCCTTCCCGCACAGCCTCTTCACCCACCGCTGGAAATGTAATTCCTGCTACCATCGAGCGAAAATTCGGACCTGAGTCTGGGGAGGACTCCGATGGCCGATGAAATATCCGAATCAGGGAATGCCGAGACCGCGACACTCGGTCCCGGATGCTTTTGGTCGTTCGACGCTGTGATGCGTCGGACCCCCGGTGTGACATCAAGTGTCGCGGGTTTCGCGGGAGACCACGGCCCGCCCCCCAACTACGAGGACTACGAGCGCTACGGACTCAATCCGCAGAAGTTCGTCGAGGCGGTGCAACTGACCTTCCGGCCCGACACCATCTCTTTCGAGGAGATTCTCACCCTCTTCTTCCAGAGCCATGATCCGACCACGCCGAACCAGAGCGGAGCGGACCACGGCACCGTTTACCACTCGACGATCTTCTACGTCGACGAGGACCAGCGGGCGCGTTCCGAAGAGGTCATGAACCGGGTGCGGAAGGAATTGGGGCAGGACATCGTGACCGACCTGCGGCCCTATCAGCAGTTCGTCGTGGCGGACTCCGATCAGCAGGACTTCTACAACAAGAACCGCTTCCAGCCGTACTGCCGGGCGGTCATCGAACCGAAGCTCCGCACGCTGGGCATCGACGTCGACTGACGGCCCGGCACCGGCCGCGTACGGGAAGGCCCTGACCGTCGCTCCGGTCAGGGCCTTCGGCCCCGTGGGGGTCCGTCACGCGAAGGCCGCCGTCCAGTCCACGGCGACCCCGTGGACGTACGCCTCCGCGAGCGCGGCGAGGAACCGGGCGGCGCCGCCGTCCTCGTTGCGCAGCGTCGCCATGAGCACCGCCGAGCGGCCGAGCTCCTCCACGATGTCCTGCATGCCGACGGTGAGCACGGGCTGGGCGCTGCACTCGACGAAGACCTCGTGGCCGTCGGTGACCAGGGAGCGCACGGCGTCGTCGAACCTGACCGTCTGGCGCAGGTTCCGGTACCAGTACTCCGCGTCGAGGCCCTCGGTGTCGACGCGCTGCCCGGTCACCGTCGAGTAGAACGGCACGTCGCCCGCCGCGGGTTCGACGCTCGCGGCCAGGTCGAGGAGGGTCTCCCGCAGGTCCTCCACGTGCGGCGAGTGCGCGGCGAAGTCCACGCCCGGCACCCGCCAGCGCATCATCCGGGCCGCCCGCAGCGCGGCCCCGAAGTCGGCCATGGCGGCCACGTCGCCCGAGACCGTGATGGTCGCAGGGCCGTTCACCGCGGCCACCGAGAGGGTGTCCTGCCAGTCGGCCAGCATGGCGCGCACCTGGTCGCCCGGGGCGAGCACGGTCAGCATCTCGCCCCGGCCGCGGATCTTCGTCAGGGCCTGGCTGCGCAGCGCGACGATCCGCGCGGCGTCGTCGAGGGACAGCGCGCCCGCGACGTGCGCCGCCGCGATCTCGCCCTGCGAGTGGCCGACCGCCGCGCCCGGCTCGACGCCGAAGCGGCGCCACAGCCGGGCCAGGGACACCATCATCGAGAACAGCACGGGCTGTACGACGTCGACCTGGTCCAGCGGCGGGGTGCCCGGAACGCCGCGCAGCACGTCCTCAAGGGACCAGTTCAGATACGGCGACAGGGCCTTCTCGCAGTCCCGGACCGCCTCGGCGAACACGGGCGAGGCGTCGAGCAGCGCCACCGCCATGCCGACCCACTGGGTGCCCTGCCCGGGGAAGACGAACACCGGCCGGGTGCCCGCCCCGGCCCGCCGGGGCGCCCGGCCGGTGATCACGTGCGGCGCGGGCCGCTCCTCGGCGAGCGCGCGCACCCCGTCGAGCAGTTCGGCGCGGTCGCGCCCGATGACCACGGCCCGGTACTCGCCCGCGGCCCCGGCCGCCACGAGCGACCGGCCCACCTCGGCGAGCAGCGCGGCCTCGGCCGCGCCCGCCGCCGGTCCCGGGGCGAGCCGGGCGAGGAGGCGACCGGCCTGGGCGCGCAGTCCCGCCGCGCTGCGCCCGGAAAGGACCCAGGGCACCGTGCCGGTCACTGCGCCGATTCGAAGGTCTTGCGTGGCGGGCTTGGTCACGAGCACTCCTCGTCGCTGCCAATCAGGGGGACCGCGCAGCGCAGGACCGCTGCCCATCGGCGGGACCGGGCAGCACCAAGACCACTGCCCATCGGTCGACCGCGAGCGCAAGATATCCCCAAAGGCCGGAACTACCGCCCACCGCGCGGTAATTCCGCCGGTCAGAGCCGGTTACCAGGCGGTTACCCGCCGTGGCCGAAAGCGCGTATAGGCTGCCCGCACCCAGTCGCGTCCGCTTTCCGTTAGGGAGGCTACTCGTTGTCAGGCTGCCCGACTTCGCAGGCCACTATTCCTGCGCGTCCACAGATCACGTCCACCAGTTCCCTGCTGCATCTACTGCGCCCCGCTGACGACTCCGTACTCCATTTACCGGCGACGAATCCGCAGCTGGTCGAGGAGGTAGTCGCCCGCGTCGGTACGGGAGCGACCGGCTGGGCGATCGAGAACAGCCGCCTGCTGCTTGCCGAACTCTCCGGAGAGCCCTTCGCCCGTTTCGACCAGAAGTCCCGCAGCGAGACCAGGCTCGTCGAGGCGATAGCGCTCTGGGTGGTCCTGCGGCTCAGCGGCATAAGATCCATCACCGGCGTCCTTTCCGCGGAGCTCACCCACACCATTCGGGAACGCATCTCGGACAACACGACCGTCGACCACGTCCTTCGCTATGTCCGGGCCGCCCACGCGAGTTTCACCCGTGAGCTGTTCGAGTTCCGCGACGCCGTGATCCCCGCCGAGGACCAGGCGACGATGATGCGGTCCATCTCCGCCGACCTCTTCGAGGGAATGGAGACGCTGTCCGCCGCGGTCGCCGAGAAGTTCGCCGCCGAGCGCGACCGCTGGTTCGCGGGTTCGGTGGGCGAGCGCCTGGAGCTGGTCTCCTCCATCCTCAAGGGCAAGCCGATCGACACCATGCGGGCGCTGCGCCAGCTCGGGTACGACCTGACGCTGCACCACGTCGCGCTCGTCCTGTGGCAGGACGAGATCACCCCCGACAGCAGCCGCGAGCTGGAGGCCACGGCCCTGCGCCTGCTCGACCAGGTCGGCTGCTCCTCGATGCTGATGCTCCCGGCGGGCCCGGGGCGGCTGTGGGCGTGGGGCGGCCGCGCCACCGACCGCCCGGCCGAGCTGCGGCGCGCCGAGAAGCCCGTGGACCTGCCCCCGCACATCCACGTCGCCTCCGGCCTGCCCGGCGACGGCGTGGCGGGCTTCCAGCGCTCCCACGAGCAGGCCGTCACCGCGGAGCGCGTCGGCGGCATCATCGAGCCAGGACCGTACGGGCTCTGCGACTACGGCGACCTGGAGCCGGTGATCCTGCTCGGCAACGACGCCGAGGCCACCGCCGACTTCGTCCGCCGCGAACTCGGTCCGCTCGCCGCGGACAACAGGTCCATGGCCGCGCTGCGCGAGACCGTGCGCTGCCTCCTGGACAACGAGCGCGGCGTCGCCCTCACCGCCAAACACCTGCACATCGCGAAGAACACCGTGGTCTACCGGGTGAAGAAGGCGGAGCAGCTCCTCGGGCGGTCCCTGCGCGAGGACCGCCTGCGCCTGCACCTCGCGCTGTACCTGGCGGGACGGCTCGGCTCCACGGTGCTCGCCGACCACGATCCCGCGACAGGCCTTGAGAACTCGATTCGGGCGGTAGCCAAATGAGCGGTCAGCAGATGAACAAGGACGAGAAGCTCCTCGACTACCTCAAGTGGGTCACCGCCGACCTGCACAAGGCCCGGGCCCGGGTCGAGGAGCTGGAGGCGGGCCGCTCCGAGCCCATCGCCATCGTCGGCATGGGCTGCCGCTACCCCGGCGACGTGACGACACCCGACGACCTGTGGCGCCTGGCCGCCGACGGCGTCGACGCGATCTCCGGATTCCCCGCCGACCGCGGCTGGGACGTGGACGACCTGTACGACCCGGACCCCGACGCCACCGGCAAGGTCTCCGCGCGCGAGGGCGGCTTCCTCAGCGACGTGAAGGGCTTCGACGCGGCCTTCTTCGGGATATCCCCGCGCGAGGCCCTCGCGATGGACCCGCAGCAGCGCCTCCTCCTGGAGACCACGTGGGAGGCCGTCGAGCGGGCCCGCATCGACCCGCGTTCGCTGCGCGGCAGCGACACCGGCGTGTTCGTCGGCGTGATGTACACGGGCTACGCGTCCGACGTCGACGCCTCGGCCGCGGGCACCGAGGGCTACATGATGACCGGGATGCTGACCAGCGTCGCCTCCGGCCGGATCTCCTACCTCCTCGGCCTCGAAGGCCCGACGGTCACCGTGGAGACGGCCTGCTCTTCGTCGCTGGTCTCGATCCACCAGGCCGTCTCCGCGCTGCGCGGCGGCGAGTGCTCGCTGGCCCTCGCGGGCGGGGCGATGGTCCTGCCGGTGCCGGACCCCTTCGTGGAGTTCTCGCGGCAGCGCGGCCTCTCGCCGGACGGCCGCTGCAAGGCGTTCGCGGCCGCCGCGGACGGCACCGGCTTCTCCGAGGGCGTCGGCGTCCTCGCCCTCGCGCGGCTCTCCGAGGCCCGGCGGCGCGGCCTGCCGGTCCTCGCGGTGATCCGGGGCACCGCGGTGAACTCCGACGGCGCCTCCAACGGCCTGACCGCCCCGAGCGGACCCTCGCAGCAGCGCGTGATCCGCGCGGCCCTGGCCAACGCCGGGCTCTCCCCCGCCGAGGTCGACGTCGTCGACGCACACGGCACGGGCACGATGCTCGGCGACCCGATCGAGGCCCAGGCGCTCCTCGCGACCTACGGCCAGTCCCGGCCCGACGACCAGCCGTTGCTGCTCGGGTCGTTGAAGTCGAACATCGGTCATACGCAGGCCGCCGCCGGTGTCGCGGGTGTCATCAAGATGGTCATGGCGATGCGGCACGGCGTGGTCCCCAAGACCCTCCACGTCGACGAGCCCACCCCCGCCGTCGACTGGACCGCCGGGTCGATCGAGCTGGTCACCGAGGAACGCCCCTGGCCGACGACCGGCCGCCCGCGCCGCGCCGCCGTCTCCTCCTTCGGCGTCAGCGGCACCAACGCCCACCTGGTCGTCGAACAGGCCCCGGCGGCCGACCCCGGCGAGCCCGTGGAGCCGACCGCTTCTCTGCCGGTGGTGCCCGTGGTGCTCTCGGCCAAGACCGAGCAGGCGTTGCGGGCGCAGGCGGGGCGGTTGGTGTCGGTGGCCGGGGACGGGGTGTCCCCGTTGGATGTGGGTCTGTCGGCGGCGAGTTCGCGGTCGGTGGCGTTCGAGCATCGCGCGGTGGTACTCGCGGCCGACGGCGGTGAACTGGTCGCCGGTCTGGAGGCGTTGGCTCGTGGTGAGTCGGTGCCGGGTGTGGTGTCTCGGGTTGCTGCTGAGGGGCGTACCGGGTTCTTGTTCACGGGACAGGGCGCCCAACGTCCGGGTATGGGGCGGGAGTTGTATGAGGCCTTCCCGGTGTTCGCGGCGGCCTTTGATGAGGTCTGCGCTGGATTTGAAGGTCTGTTGCCGGGGTCACTGAAGGATGTGGTGTTCGGCGGGCGGGGGCTGGATGAGACGGGGTGGACGCAGCCGGGGTTGTTCGCGGTTGAGGTGGCGTTGTTCCGGTGGGTGGAGTCCTTGGGTGTGGTGCCGGACT